>CAVUGV010000001.1:0-19599 GCA_963741065.1 uncultured Verrucomicrobiae bacterium
CCGACAAGTCGATCACGATTCATCAAGAAATCGAGTTCAACGCCAGCCCCCAGCAGCTGTATGAAGCGCTGCTAGACGGCAAGCAGTTCACCGAATTCTCTGGTAGACCAGCCGAGATCAATCGTGAAGTCGGCGGCGCGTTTTCACTCTTCAAAGGCCACATCATCGGCCGCAACCTGGAACTGGTCCCGAATGAAAGGATCGTTCAAGCCTGGCGGGTAGTGACATGGCCCGAAGGCGCGTATTCCATCGTGAGATTCGAGCTGAAGCCGCAAGGATCGGGAACGCGCCTCGTGTTTGATCACATCGGTTTTCCCGAAGGCTTACACGACCATCTTGCTGAGGGATGGGAGGAGAATTACTGGTCGTTGCTCAAAAAATATTTTCATTAGTTTGAGAGTTACAAAATGAAAACGATTACCGGTGGCTGCGCCTGCGGCGCGATTCGTTATGAAGTTACCGCGGAACCGATTGTGACGTTCAATTGTCACTG
The DNA here is from genome assembly GCA_963741065.1 of uncultured Verrucomicrobiae bacterium. Classification (GTDB taxonomy): domain Bacteria; phylum Verrucomicrobiota; class Verrucomicrobiia; order Chthoniobacterales; family UBA10450; genus Udaeobacter. The sequence continues at coordinate 494 of CAVUGV010000001.1, forward strand.
CCGCGACTGCCAGAAAACAACCGGCGGAGCGTACACTCCTGTTTTTTACGTCCCGGCGAACGCATTCAAGATTACCAAGGGCACGCCGAAATACTTCGGCACAACCAGCGAAATGATGGGCGACAATGTGCGCGGTTTTTGTCCGGAATGCGGTTCGCGATTGTTTGGGGGCAAGACCGATTTCGGACAAGGCATCGCGGCTGGGACTTTGGATGATCCGAGTTTGTACAAACCGCAGCACGAAATTTGGACGTCCGACGCGCAACCATGGGACGCGATGGATCCTAAACTGCCGAAGTTCGAGAAATACGCGCCGCGGGAATGAGCGACACATTCGAAAGCGAACGTGCGCCTGAACCGGTCGGCGCGTTTCCGCATGCGAAGCGCGTGGCGAGTTATCACCTGTCTCCAACCCGTCGCTGCAACCAGCTTGACGCAGAGTTAAAGGAAACGCTGTAATCAGCCCAACCTGCGGTTAGCAGTAAGAGACATCGGAGCCGACCCATGGAATCGCCAACCAGCGGCACGAATTTGCGCACAGCGTTTGTCTTGTTGCTGGTCGCGGCCGTAACAGCCTTGTTTCTGGGCGTCGCGTGGCCCTTCCTCAAACCGCTCCTTCTCGGCGCGTTACTTGCTGGATTGTTTCACCCACTCTATCGCTGGATCACGCGGCTGCTGGGCGGCCGCCAATCACTCGGCGCAGCAGTCACCTTGTTGGTGTTGCTCGTTCTTGGGCTTGGCCCAATCAGCGCATTTTTCGGGATCGTTGTGCAACAGGCACTGACCGTAAGCGATCAGGCTATTCCGTGGTTGAGCCAACATCTGGGCGCGGCCAGTACGTTCAACGTGCACGAGTGGCTGGTGCAAAGATTTCCTGCATTGGCTGAGTACATGCCAAGCCAGGAGCAGCTGCTGCAACAGGTCGGCACCGCCGCCAAAACGGCCGGTGCATTTCTTGTCAATTTCGCGTCGCGCATGACCGCGATGACAGCCGTGTTCCTCCTCAATTTGTTTGTGATGCTGTACGCGATGTTTTTTTTCTTCAAAGACGGCCACAAGATTCTCGAACGGATTTTTTATTACTTACCGCTGAGTGATGAGGATGAGACGCGCATGCTGGCCCGGTTCACCTCCATCACGCGAGCGACTGTAAAGGGGACTCTGGTAATTGGCATAATCCAGGGCGCGTTGGGCGGAGTCGCCTTTTGGGTAGCGGGAATTGATGGAGCTGCCCTGTGGGGAACAATCATGACGATTCTTTCGATCATCCCCGGGATTGGTGCGCCCCTGATCTGGGTGCCGGCAGTTATCATTCTATTTGTCACGGGGCAGTATCTAAAGGCAACCTTCCTGCTGGTGTGGTGCGGCGCGGTGGTCGGTACGATCGACAATTTCCTGCGACCACTCCTCGTCGGGAGAGACGCAAAAATGCCGGACCTTCTCATTCTGATCGGCACGCTCGGCGGATTGTTCCTCTTCGGTCCGATCGGATTCATCGTCGGACCGATCATCTGCGGATTGTTTCTAACTGTGTGGGACATTTACGGCGCCACCTTCAAAGAAGTTCTGCCGCCGGTAAAAAGCTTCCGTCCATTCGACAAAGGTACCGCCCCGCGAGAACATTCGGATCAGTAGGTTCCGCTTGTTGCTAATTGAAAATCTGCGTTGCCTTAATCCATCCAGTCGGGCAGTAAATAGGCTATGAGCGAAACCTTCAAGAGCGAACGAGCACCCGAACCTGTGGGCGCGTTTCCGCACGCAAAGCGCGTGGGGGAATTTTTGTTTCTCTCGGGAATCGGGCCGCGCAAGCGCGGCAGCAAAGAAATTCCCGGAGTCACACTCGATTCTGCCGGCAACATCGTCAGTTATGACATCGAAGCGCAGTGCCGCGCGGCGTTCGAAAACGTATGCCTTGTGCTGGAAGACGCCGGCGCAACGTGGCAGGACATCGTCGATGTCACGGTATTTCTCACGAATATGAAAAAGGATTTTCCAATCTACAATCGCGTTTACGCAGAATATTTCGCCGGGCCTGGCAAGCCCAATCCAACGCGCACCACAATTGAGGTTGGCGCGTTACCGACGCCAATCGCGATCGAGCTCAAGGTGATCGCCGCGGTAGGATAAAATTGTCATCCTGAACCGCGAAGACGGTGAAGGATCTCACTCAGCGGGCGATAGGCACGCAAGTTAGACAGTGTGACCGACAGCGCGGATGAGAGGTCCCTCGCCCCGAAAGTGTTCGGGGCTCGGGATGACACCGCTTCCAAATTCCGCGTTGGACTTGTGCGCGCGGCAATGGAGCTTCGTTTTCGATTACGATCACGAGCATGAGCACCCAGCCTTCGCATAAAGCTACGGCGCGGCGAGCGAGTAAGAGCACCGAATTTCGCATCATTGCGGCGGATCACACTGGCATCACGGTCGAGAATCTTGAGCGCTCGCTGGCGTTCTGGCGCGATGTTCTTGACTTCGAGCTTTCACATACGGCGCATCAAACTGGCGAACTGGCCAAAGAAATCACTGGAGTCGCAGGAGCTGAGATCAAGCTTGCTGTGCTAAAAACACCCGGCGGCCACAAGATCGAACTGCTCGAGTATCTTGCACCGCCAGATCGGAAACATCTCGATCTTCGACCGTGCGATCTCGGTCATGTTCACGTTGCTCTGCTCGTTGATGATCTCGATGCGATCCTGCACAAAATCGCAGGATCTGGTTGGAAAGCGGCGGGCAAACCGCAAACTCTCAAAACGGGTCCCAATACCGGAAAACGCGTTGTTTACGTCCGCGATCCCGACGGCACCACCATCGAGTTCATGGAACCGCCGCGGAACAGTTGACCGTTGAGCGTTGGATGTTGGATGTTGGATGTTGGACGTTTCCGATTCAATGCTCAGGGCTGGACGTTCGCATAGGTCGGAATCGCCCCGCGCGCGGCGTTCTTGTAAACGACGCCGCCTTTCATCACGAAAACGACGCGGCGCACCGCAGTGATGTCTTTGAGAGGATCGCCGGCGAGCGCGATGATGTCGGCTTCGTAGCCGGGCGCGATGGAGCCGATACGATCGCCCATGCGCAGGGCGTCAGCGGCAAGCGAATTCGCGGAAACCATCGCGCTCATCGGGTCAACGCCCGCGTCGCGCACGCGATCGATGAACTCCTCGGCGTTGCGACCGTGCGAGCCGGCGAGCGCGTCCGTGCCGAAGACGACTTTTAGTCCGGGAATTTTGACCGCGCGGCGGACGATATCGTGGTCGAGCGACAAAGCTCGTTCCATCGCCGCGAAGCCTTCTTCGGTGTAACCCTGCGTGCCAAGGAATCGCTCCCTGTTGGCGAGGTAATTCTCGATCACGAGTCCGGCCTGCGGATCGAAATATGTGCCGTGCTCAGCTAAAATCTTGAGGTCGTCATCGGTCGCCATCGTGCCATGCTCGACTTGAGTGCAACCGGCAAGCGCGGCGGCGCGCACCGCGTCCTTGTAAGCATGAACGAGCGTGCGCAACCCCTGTTTGTTCGCCTCGTCGCAAGCGGCGTTGAGTTGATCTTGTGAGAGCGTCATGCCCCCACCCTGGCGTATGGATGCTGAGGCGAAGATTTTGATGAGGTCTGCCCCAGCCTGTTTCTGCTTCCGCACAAAGGCGCGAATCTCATCAGGCGTGCCCGTTTTTTCGCCTTTGCCTTCGAGCGGCTCGACGGCTGTGAGGATGCGCGGACCCGGAATCGCGCCTTTCGCGATCGCGTCGCGCAACGGGACGTCCATTGGCGACCCGACGCTCTGCACAGTCGTGAATCCCGCCATTAGCGTCAGCCACGCGTTCGAGGCGGACTGGTACGCGGCGAACTGCGTTGTCCCATCAGCGCCGGCGTTCTTGCCGTTCTCACCGAAACTCCAGGTGATGTGAACGTGCGAGTCGGTCCAACCGGGCAGCACTGTGAAGCCCTGCAGGTCGTAATCAACTGGCGCAGCCTTCGGATCGAGTGCCACGATCTTTGAGCCTTCGACAACGATCCGCGTGTCGCGCGAGACATGACCGCGCCCGTCAAGCAGCATACTCGCGCCGATAACGATGCGTTTCTTTTGTGTCTGAGGCATCGAGGAATTCGTTTGCGCCGTCGCGCAAAGGACGAGGATCGCCAAGAGGTAGAGGATAATCGTAGCGGGTCGCATCGCGCTGCGTTTCCAATCTCCTGTGATCTTCACGTCTTACGGTGTAATTATCTACGTTTGGATAAGTCGAGCGCGATTCGCGCGATGCTGTAGAACAATAATGCCGCGCCTACCGGCACCAGCCAGACACCCAGACCCGGGTCGCCGTCGTAGGTGACAATCCCGCCGAGAAAAAAGCCGGCCGGCAGAAGGATCGCAGCCCAAATTAATGCGAAAGAAACCGAGGACCTGAGCGTGAAGCGCTCCACTATTCGCCCGTCAAACCCGCGACGATGTTCACCAGCGCGAGCAGGGTTCCGTGCGCGTGGGCGAGCGTGAACATGAGTCGCCGCGTCTCGTTTCCAACATCGACATACCACCCGATCTTGAAACCGTGCAACGCTTCGAGAACCGCCCCGAGTGACAAAAAGACGAGAAGCGACCACCAACCGAATCGCAAATTGCGGTCAGCCAACTGCACCTCGGCCAGCGCATGTTTTGAAGGACGACTCATTCTGCAAGAAAAATTGGTTTCTCGTCGCGCGCGCTCCGCAATCGTTGAAAAACATCCTTCCGGATGCGGCCGTCCGAATCGATGGCCGTTTCTCGCCGATAGACTGCGTTCACGTTGCGCACTTCGCCCAGCCATTTTTCATAAGCCCGCGTCGCCGCTTCGCCCAGCACTTGATCGGGCGCGGTATAGGTAAACGAAAAGTCAGAGAACCCGGGCAGCGTTTGAAGTGATTTCCACGCATCGAAACGCACCGCGGCGTAAGAATCGGTCAACGTGTAGATCAGGTAAGGATACAGCCAGTCCCGTCCGGCGATTTTTTGCGCGCTCTCCCAGCCCATTCCCCAGGCAACGAGAGCGCGCTGCCCGGCATCGCCTTTCAAGATCCACTGCACGCCAGCAGCGATGGCGCGATCGTCATCTGAAAGTTCCGGCACAGGTTGGTTATACCATGCGTGCAGGTGCTGTGCAGCCCATCCGAGCGTTTGATCGAGATGGCAAAGATTGCATGCATTTGGCCGACCATAGGCAATGCTCTCCTGCACGTTGGGCGACGAGACCTGATGGCTGCGCATCGCGTGCAGCAATCCGAATGTTGTGCGCGGCATGTGGCAGTTGTAACAGCGGCTGCCGGATGACTCCGGGCTATGGTGCGTGTGCGCGACGAGTCTTGCGCTCATGTCTTTGTGACATTGCAAACAGGCAGCATCCGAATCCATTTTCGGTTTTAACTGCCCGGTGCGCGCCCACGTTTTCGCATCGGTCTGGCCGGGCGAGTCGAGGTGCATTTCGTGGCATGAAATGCAGGAGAATTCGCCACCCCGAAAACAGGGCGACGCCTGCACGCCGTTGAATTCGCGCCCGGTCACGCGAATCATCCCATCGCCCCAGAATCGATTGTGAAAAAAATCCGGCTCGGTCCGACGAATGAAATCTTTTTGTTCGGGGTGATCTGGCGCGTTGGGTTGGACCACGAAGCGTTGCGAGAGATCGCGAGCACCGGGACGAAAAGCCGCGCCGTGCCGGTTGAAATCGATCTTGTCAGCCATGTCGTTGAAAGCCCAGACACTGTGACATTGCCCACAGGCGAGACCGGATTCCGGACCTTTCAAACTTGCAGGATTAGTTACGGTCGAGTCCGACCTCGTTGTAAGATGAATTTTGAAACGGCGAAAGGGATTGCGGTTCCGCTCGATGTGCTCGCGCCCCTCGCTATGGCAGGCTTCACACGCGATCCCGAACTCGGCCACCTGTGAATCCCATTTGTTGCCCGCGACAAACCGCGACTGCCCCTGGGTGACGTGGCAATCCATGCACGCGCCATTCCATGCGCCCGTAGAATAATATTCCTTCACATTCGGCGGAATCAGGAATGTCTCACCCACTGGCGCCCACATTTTCTCGCCGACGATGTAGCCGAATGGAAATTGTTGCAGGGTCCGGCCCTCGCCGGTCTCCAGCCAAAGGATTTGTAGATTGTGCGAACCGGTCACGAGCACGACTTGCTGCGGTTCACCATAGCTGCCGCCTTCTGGTCGCATGCGGACAAAAAACTTGTCGCCACGACGCTCTGCTTTGTATTCGCGACCGTTGAACGCAAGCTCGAGCTTGTCCATGTCAGGCGGCAAACTCTGTGACGCTGCCACCTGCGTCATGGTGCGATGAAAGGACGCGTGCCAGCTCGCGTAATTTCCGGGATGACACGCGCGGCAGGCATTCGAACTCACATAACCGGCGATCTGCGATTGGATGGGACGATTCTCCGGTGGACAGCTTCGCGCTGGAAATCGCGGAGCGAAATCAAGGTAAGCACGCTTGCGGCCGCTACCGCTGCGATAACAAGCAGGCCCTGCCACCAGGATCGAGACAGCTTCCGCACAATTTCCAAGACCGATATTATGAGAACGGATACGCGTGGGCAAACCTTCCTTATGAGGGCGTAGCAGATGATGACTTCATGGACTGCGAAATTTTTGAATCCAACTCAGATGCGCGGCGCATCTCATAGGAAACAACAATTATGAAACCGACAATCCCAACAATTATCAGTTCTCGCCGCGGTGAATCATTTGACGGTGGCAAGTGCAGAAGCCGCCGCTCGCCGCTCACAGATTACAATTACCATTCTGTCGCATTCGAGGGGGCGAGCGCAGGTTATGTGCACACCCGTGCACGATCGTTTTGGAATATCACAGGCGATTATTACCAAAGCGAAGCACGCCAGGATTTTTGGGGTGAAGCCTCGCTTTGGGCGGTTCTCGCACTGACGGCATTTCTCCCCTTGATCAGCCACGCACATGCAGTGATGGAATTCGTGCGTGCGATCAGCAGCTACTAATTGGCAGAACGTTTGGGCTCGCCTCTCCCTGCCGAGGGAGAGGGGGAGGGTGAGGGTCCACTCCAAAGCGCGGTTAAATGCCCTACCCCTCACCTTAGTCCTCTCCCCTTCTCCGATCGGAGAGGCGAAACAAGGCGCTTCGAACGCAGCGCGAACCCCGTGTGTTGACAACCGTAAGCGGTCAGTTCGGATCAGCTTGTTCAAGGCTTTTGTTAGCTGCATTGTTGCCAGCGCTCGCCGGCTGCGGGTCTGCAGCGGATCGCACCTTGGAGGAAACGTTCGAGCAAATTTACACGATTGAACCGAGCGCGAACGTCACAGTGATCAATGGCGAGGGCGCGCTCTTCGTTTACGGTTCGAACACAAACGAGATGCGGGTGCAAGCCATCAAGCGAGCATACACTCGCGAGCGACTGAAACAGATCGCGGTCGATGTTTCCATCCAGCCAGGTTCCGTTTCAATCAACACGAAATTCCCTCCCAAACCGAAATGGGCGCTGTTCGATCGCTCCGGCACGGTTGATTACACCATCGTCGTCCCGGCAACGGCCAATCTCGCGCGCCTGGAATTAGGCGATGGCGAAGTTTTTGTGGATGGAATGCGCAGCCAGAGAATGCACGCGCGCCTGGGGAGCGGGCGGATGTTTGCTCACAACTGCTTTGGCAATGTCGGGCTCGTGCTGGATCGCGGCACGCTCACCCTGGTTTACGATTGGTGGGAGCCGGGAAAATTTTCAATTCAAACAAATATCGCGCACGGAAATGCCTGGGCCTTTTTCCCTGGTGATGTTGTTTGTCATCTGGTTGCGGAAACGGGGCACGGAAAAATTGGAAATGATTTCGAGGAACCAGCCCAGCGCGGAACAAAAGAGATCACAAAGATCGATATGTTGATCCACGGCGGAGGCGAGGCCGGGGTTACAATGCGCGCGAAGGATGGCGATTTAAGAATCGTGAAAACCAGTCCGTAACGCTATGATTCGGGATTTGATCAATCCACAACTTGTCCGCCGTAGCCTTGGCGAAGGCGGATCCGCAATCTAAAATCTGCAATCCAAAAATGCCTTCATTCGACCTCGTCTCAGAAGTGGACAAGCAGGAGCTCGACAATGCCATTAATCAGGCGCGCAAAGAGCTGGCTACACGTTTCGATTTCAAAGGCGTAGCCGCCGAAATTCTCCCGGAGAAAGACAAAATCACGCTCACCGCCGACGACGCCGCTCACCTCCATGGGTTGCGCGAAATTCTCATCGGCAAACTTTCCAAGCGCGGCGTCGATCTGCGTAACATCGAACAGGACGAGCCCGCCGTTTCATCCGTCGGTCACGCCCGGCAGGAATTGAAAATTCGACAGGGCCTGGAAGGAAATAAAGCGAAGGAGATCATTCAGGCGATCAAGTCACAAGGCTTTAAGGTGCAAAGCCAATTGCAGGACCAGCAAATTCGGGTCACCGGAAAAAAGAAAGACGAACTACAGGCAGTGATTCAATTCGTGCGTTCGCCGCGATTTTGGCGTGGCGACTAATTTCAAGAACTTTCGTGATTGAGAAGCCAAAATTCCAATCACCAACATCCACCATCCAGAGAAGCTCCAAGACTCAAATCACAAGAAATCCGCCGGCGAGCTAGCTGATGCTTGTGATCTGGCGCTTCTCTGGAGCTTGGAGGTTGGAATTTGAAATTTTCTCATCCCCCTTGCACTGGCGGCATGATGGCAATCTCCTCGCCCGGCTTCAGTTTGTGACTGCGATCGACAAATTCTACGCCTGCGCCAATCAAAATGCTCTTGTCGTGGGAGCGAAGCGCAGGTTGGTTCGCATAGATTTGGTCGAGCAGATCGTGCACAGTCGCGCCTTCCGAAAGATCGACCTCCAACTCACGGATTCCAATCAGATCCCGCAGTTGCGCGTAAAATTGCACGTGCACTTTCATCTTATGGTTGTCCGCGCCCGAGCGCCAGAGGCGCGACATGTTTAAAGAACAACCGCATACACAGACCCTAGCCCCGGAGAGCCGGCATGTCCTTCGTCGCAACATATGCCACTCCTGACGGAGCTCGGAACCTCTTGATTCCCTCCACCATAAACATGTCGCGCCTCCGGCGTTCGGCTGCTCTCAACATTCCTGCAGCAATTCTTTCCTCAGCACGCCAATGTAAGGGAGATTGCGATAACGCTCCATGAAATCGAGCCCGTAACCGACGACAAATTCATCTTCGATTTCAAACCCAACATAATCCGGTTCGACGGCCCGAGCCCGTTGTTTCCTTTTGCTTAGTAAAACACAAACGCGGTTGCTTCGCGGGCTAGCCGTCTCCAGTTTGTCGCGGATGGCAGCGAGCGTGTGGCCGCTATCCAGAATATCATCGAGAATCAAAACATCCCGGCCAGCCACATCGGGAAGGGCGACCTGTCCGCCGCCGGACGGACTCGCCGTGGCGAGCTTGAAAATCACCTCGCCGCTCGTCTGCGCTTTTCCGTGATAACTCGCTACGCTCAGGCAATCCAATCTAACTGGGAGCGGAATTCGCCGAAGCAGATCTGCCATGAACATCAGGCTGCCGGTTAGGACCGCGATTACGCTCAATTCGCGGTCGCGATAATCATTCGAAATTTGCTGTGCAAGCTCATCAAGCCGCCGGTTGATCGCCGGCTCATCAAACAGCACGCGCTCGATGTCGGTTTGCATCAACTCATTAGGCCACTAGCGGACGCAGAAATAAACGCGCGAGTATTTTGCCAGCAATGTTATTTTTCCCACTGAACTTGTTCTTGTCATGTCGAGCGAAGTCGCCTGCCAAGCCGTAGCTTTATGCGAAGGTCTGGAGACATCTCTGATTGATCGAACGGCGGCGAAATGAAATAAGAGATTCCTCCACTTCGGTCGGAATGACAGAAATGGCATGTTGAAGTTAGACAATGAGCGTCCATCACGACCAGCTCGATCTTCGCACCAACGGCAAGGGATTGTACGAAATCACCGATGAAGTTCAGGCGAAGATCGACAAGTGCGGCGTTCGCAATGGGACACTGACCGCTTTTGTCCAACACACCAGTTGCAGCGTTGTCATCATGGAGAATGCCGATCCGACCGCACGACGCGATCTGGAAGAATTCTTCAATCGACTAGTGCCTGAGGACGCCGATTATTTCACACACGGTTCCGAAGGCAGCGATGACATGCCATCACACATCCGGATGGTCCTGACGCGCACCAGCGAGACAGTTCCGATTGCCGACGGAAAAATGCAGCTTGGAACGTGGCAAGGCATTTTCCTGTTTGAACATCGGCGAGCGCCACATCCGCGGAAAATATTCGTTACAATTATGGGCGAACTGTAGCTGCTTCGCTGCCTGCCACGCCGAAGTCGGACGAAGGCGGGTGCGAAGCATTACGGGTGCATTCGAACGCCACAATGCGTTGCGCGCGCCTCACAGAGGCGCGGCTACAAATAAATCGCCTCGACGAGCCCGGCAGGACATCGTATGAATCTGGCCAAATAGTCAGGCGCAACGACGCACACAAGTCGGAAAGCCAGAGAATCCAACATAACAACGCCGCGCCACCCCGAAACCTTCCCGGGGACAGCGCGGCGCGCGATTCCTTACCGCCTGTCGAAGACTCAAGGTCAAGGCTGAACCTGCCATCAACCTCACCAACAAGCCTCCAACACGCAGCTCGTAGAGATCCAGATTAGAGCTGACTTCGGTTCGCCCACTGCATATCCCGCGCCAGGCTCCAGGGTCACCACAACGCTATACGCTTGATGGTTGAACGATCCTCTCGGGCCAAGCAAGGTGTTGAGGGAGATCACTCCGTAGCCGGATTGTCCGACGCGAGCCGGAGAGAGAAGCGGACGGTAATCAACTCCTGCGACAGCGGTGCCGCTGACCTTGAAGTTTACGTACATTCCACCACCGAGCATTAGTGCAGGTTTCATGTCCAGGACGAATGAACCGGTTTTTCCCCGGAGGATATTTCCGGCGCTATGGATGGTGATAACCGGGAATTCCACAGCATCAGGACCTGTTGAAGAGGCCGTGGCTGCGGGCGCGTTAGCAGCGTTAGCAGTAGCTGCGGGAGGGCTACCGCTAGGGATACCGCCTGGGTTCGGCGCCGCCTTGGTGACTGGCGCAAGCGCAACCGCAAGCGCAAACGCTATGGCTATGAATACGATGTTTTGATTTTTCATTATTTATTGTCCTTTCATTGTTTTGGCCTTCTTTGACCTCTCGTCATTGAGAACTCATTTCCGGCCTTTACCCTTTCCTTCGGAAAATTTTTGCCGGCGTGGCAAAAAACTTACGGGCGACCGCGGACCCGCCTTCGCGCACTTCGCCGCGGCAGGCGTGGATGTTTCGGAGGTCCATAATTTAAACTATCCTTTCATTGTTTTGGCCTTCTTTGACCTCTCGTTATTGAGAACTCATTTCTGGCCTTTCACCTGAGGTAATGCGTAAAACCCGGCCTGAGGTTACGCGGAAAGGTCGGATTTTTTACAGAAGGCAGCGAAGGGCCTCTGCGGAAGCGTTTGGGTCTTACAGAAGGAAACGAAGCGAACCGGCTATCAGCTTACCGACACGAATTTGAAACTCGCTCCCTGCCCTGCTCGCTCGCCGCTACCCTCGCGGCTTTGCCTTCTATCTCGCTGATCCCATCAGCTCGGTTCACTAATTCACACCAATTGACTCCGAAAGCTTTCGCGAGTTGATCAGCCTATTCGTGATAATTTTCTTGCCACGCCGAAGCACTGCGTAGGCGGTGAGCTGGTTCTCAAAAACGGTATTCGTCGAATGATTTTACCTGGGGCAAACCAAGCAGAACAAGACGGGAGCAAAGATATCTCACTCTAGATTTCGACACCAAAGATTGTTACAAAAAACAACAAAGAAAACAAAGATTCTGTTCTATTCAGCCTGAAAACTTTCGTTATCTTCGTTTCCTTTTGTTATAGAATCCCTTTTCTTTTGCTTTCTTAGCTTCTGTCTAGAAGATCCATTTCGGTCCGAGGTTACGCGGAGAAGTGGGAAGAACCGCGGATTACACGGATAACGCGGATAGAGAACGAGATTTTTGGAGCCAATAAAGAGGCCCGCTAATCACGCGAATAGACACGAAAAGAACTTCGACGTCGACTGAGTTGCAGCAACTCTGTGTTGGCGCAAAGGCACTCTTCGTTTTCTTCGTTGCCTCCTGTAAAGGAATGGAGCCTCCGGTGCGTCTTCACAGCGACCGAAGAGGCTCTCGTTCCCATGTGTAGCTCCACCTGATCAGATCCTCAGTGCAGGTGATTGTTTGGTAGTTGCTGTATTGGCTGGAAGGCGAGATAATTAAACTCTAACCCGGGATCACGGGAACCTGCCGCCCTCGCAAAGGTGCTTCGCTTTGCGGCTGGAGTAAATTCATAGATAACGCTTGGGACCTCAGGAGCGCCTAAATCCACCACAAAAAGATTGCCCCGGTAGTCAAAGGCCAAACTTGCAGGCGCATACATCCCGGAGGCGAAGAAGGTTCGCACTCCGTTAGGAGTAATTCTATAGACGTAGCCGCTCATAAGGTCACCGAAAGTCCCCGATACATACAGGTTGCCTGCGCTATCACAGGCCAGGTGCATTTGGCCGGAAAAGCCGGAAGCAAAGGTAATCCGTGTTCCGTCCGGCTTGTATCTATAGATATGGCCGCCGTAGATCGTCTCCCCGACAAAGAGATTCCCCGCTCTGTCAAAGGCGAGCCCCTGAGGCCGATTCAAGCCGGAGGCAAAAGTTCTTCGGTTTCCGCCCGGCTTGTATTCATAGATGCTCCCCTGCCGTAATCCACCACAAACAGATTACCCGCGGCGTTAAAGGCCAGGTCCCATGGCAAACCCAACAGCGTGGCGAAAGTGCTTCGCACTCCGTCAGGACTAAATTTGTAGATGAAGCTGATGATAGGGTCGTCGCCGACAACATCCGCCACAAACAGATTGCCTGCACTGTCCATGGCCAGACCTTGAGGGTAACTTAACCCCTGGGCGAAGGTGCTTCGCAGTCCGTCCCAGCTAAATCTCAAGACCTTGCCACCGCTGACATCCCTGGCCGAGACATACAAATTTTGAGCCGTGGCGCTGTGGCATGCCAGAACCACTGCTCCCAACGATGCTGCTCTGCCGAGTAAATGACAGACTATACCAAGAGCAGCGTTAAACCTTGTTTTTGTTGGCGTATTTTTCATAATCCTTACTTCCTTCTCTTTTGGCCTTCCGTGACCTCTCGTTATTGAGAACTCATTTCCGGCCTTTACCCTTTCCTTCGGAAAATTTTTGCCGGCATGGCAAAAAAACTTACGGGCGACCGCGGACCCGGCTTCGCGCACTTCGCCGCGGCAGGCGTGGATGTTTCGGATCGCTTTAAACAGAAGGACAGGAAGCGAACCAGCTAGTAGTTTACAGACACGAATTTCACTAATTCACACCAATTGACTCCGAAAGCTTTCGCGAGTTGATCAGCCTATCCATGATAATTCGCCTGCCGCGCCGGAGGTCGCCGCGGCGACCGTAGGCGGGTGTAATTCGTGTCTTCACCCGCCTTCGGCTAAACGGAGCTACGGCGTGGCAGGCGTCTGCTTTTTCTCGCAGAGTTTTTGGAAGCGCTGATCGGCGCGCACAGGGTCCCAGATTGGATCGAGCTTAAGCAGTCGGATCGTGAGCCCGTTTGGAATCTTTAGCAAATGCCGCGGGCGACTCGCCTTGTGCCTCCAGCACCACGCTCCAGTGCGTCGTCGTAAACGCGGCCGGGCCGTGATGTCCGGCAGCTGCCGGACCAATCGCGCTCAGCGAAGTCACCTCATCATCAGCAGGCACGCTGCAATCGAACTAAAAAGTCGTGCCGAGATCAAGACTGCATTCGGTCAACACACGGGCGATTGAGGTCAATCGCCCCTACCATAAATGGCGTCCACCAGGCGCAATGATTTTTCGGTAGGCAAAAGCGATTGCTCCATTTGGTTCATCACGTAAGCGAACGCGATTTTGTTTTCCGGGTCGGCAAAGGCGTGGCTGCCTCCGGCGCCGGGATGTCCAAAGCAAGCTACCGAAGGGCCGAACATTTTTCGCGCTGCTTTTGCAGAATCTTTCATGAATCCGGCTGAAAACGCTGTCGGCATTTGAAAAACGCGGTCCATGTCGTCTGCGAGCGTCGTGGTCATCCATGCGATTGCCTTTTCTGAAAAGAAAGTCTGGCCATCAAGCTTTCCGCCATTGGCGAGCATGGAATAAAATTTCGCCAGCGCCGACGCGCTTCCGATCCCGCCAAAGGAAACAATCGGGTACGCGCGAATTGCAGGCTCATTCATTTTACTGATTACATGCAGGCCGTACGGTGACGTAAACGTTTTGCGCGCCAGAGTGCCGGGCGTAACAAGATCGGCATAAAAGTCCGAGCCGGACTGGCGGTTTTTCGGCTCGGGTGGTCCGCCACAGGACGGATTCGCCGTGGCGAACTTACCGCTTTTCGCGGCGTACATGGTTGCCACGCGGGAATTTTCCTTTTTCGGAAGGCCGATCCAGAAATCGAGATTAAGCGGTCGTGCAAAATTTTCCTGCCAATAATTGGACAGCGTCTTCCCGGCGATTCGGCGTACGAGTTCGTCGAGAAGAAATCCAAACGTGCGCGCGTGATAACCGTGTGCGGTCCCGGGTGGCCACAGCGGCTTTTGCGCCTCGAGCGCGCGAATCACCGCGTCATAGTCGAGCACATCCACTCGCCGATCCAAAGCGCAAAGCCCGGCTTGATGCGAGAGCAACTGCGCGAGCGTGATTTCTTCTTTGTCTGTCTGGCCGAACTCGGGCCAGAACTCAGCGACGCGTTGGTTGATGTCGATCTTGTGTTCTTGCAACACATGCAACACACAAGCGCTGCCGATTCCCTTCGTCGCCGACCAGACCAGAACAAGCGTGTCAGCGGCCCACGGTTTTTCACGATGCACATCGCGAAAACCACCGCAAAGATCGATGATGGGTTTGCCGTTTTGCCAAACTGACACCGCAGCGCCTAGCTCGCCGAACTTTTCGAAGTTCTCCTGGAACAGCCCCGAAAGCTTTCGGGGCTGAAGAGGCTGGCCGCTTTCCAGTTGCATCGCTGCACGCTACCAAGGAGCGGCGTCTTTCCAAAGCGCCGCGTTTTTACAAGGAGCGGCGTCTTTCTAAAGCGCCGTCTTTCGGTATTCTCAGTCGCCAAAAAAGCTCCCGCTCCTTCTATGGATGACCTCCAATTTTTCAATCCGTACGAAGATATCCGTTTTACGGCCAATCGTCTCCCACACTGGCAGCAAAAAGGCGCGGTTTATTTTGTTACCTTTCGACTCGCCGACGCTGTGCCTCATCATCTGCGCACGCGATGGGAGTCTGAACATGCGACGTGGCTGCGGTTTCACCCGCAACCATGGACAGTCGAGACGGAGCGTGAATATCATGACCGATTTTCGGGAGCGATTGAACGCTGGCTTGACGCCGGCCACGGCTCCTGTGCTCTGCGGCGACACAATTGCGCAGCCTTCGTGGTGGAAGCGCTGCGTCATTTTGATGGCGAACGGGTCGCTCAGATCGCGTGGGTTGTGATGCCGAATCACGTTCACGTCGTGTTTGTGCAAAACGCAGTGTGGCCGCTGGAAAAAATTCTCCTGAGTTGGAAGGGTTTTACTGCCCGGAAGATTAACGCATTGCTTGGACGCACTGGAACTTTTTGGCAGCGCGATTATTTCGATCGTCTCGTTCGCGATACCAAACACCTGGCAAATTGTATTCGCCACATTCGGCGCAATCCCGAAAAGGCACGCTTGCGCAACGGCGAATTCACTCTTTACGAAAGCGAGTTCGCTAAAAATATTGAGTAACCGTCGGCTCCTAAGCGCCGCTTCTTTACCGTCGGCGGCAAGAAAGCCGCCGCTCCTTGAACGCCCTACAGCAGCAGTTCTTCCAATTCTGCGAGCCGCCGTTCGAACAAACGCAACGTGCTCTCGATGGGAGCAGGTGTGGCCATGTCCACGCCTGCTGCTTTCAATGTTTCCAGTGGAAACTTGGAACCGCCCGAGCGCAGAAAATTAAGATATGCATCGACGCTTCCCGATTCACCGGAAAGCACGCGCTGCGAAAGCGCCACTGCGGCGGAGATTCCGGTCGCATATTTATAGACATAAAACGCATGATAGAAATGCGGAATACGCAGGCATTCCAGATCCAGCTCGGGATCGAGCACGAAGTTTTCGGCGAAATAGGTTTCGAGGAGTTTGTGATATTCGGATTTGAAAACGTCGAGCGTCAGCGCGTCGCCGCTTTCCTCGATCGCATGAATGATCTTTTCGAACTCAGCGAACATGGTTTGCCGGAATAGCGTGCCGCGCAGGTCATCGATTTGCCTGTTGATGATATAAGCGCGCATCTTCGGATCGCTCGTTGTCTGGAGCAGATGATGCGTCAGCAGCTCTTCGTTGAACGTCGATGCCACTTCAGCCAGAAAAATCGGATACTCGTAATCCTGAAACAGCTGCGAATTTTGCGAGAACCAACTGTGCATGGAGTGGCCGGCCTCATGCGCGAGCGTGTAAATATCGGCGAAGACGTCCTCCTTGTAATTCATCAGGATGTAGGGTGGCGCGCCGTAACTGCTGGATGAAAACGCGCCGCTGCGTTTGCCTTTGTTTTCGTAACGATCGCACCAGCGCCTCGAGCGCAAACCTTCGGCCAGCACATCGACGTAATTCCTTTCCGAGAGGAGCCAGCGCGCTCAGAACTGTTTCGGCCGCCTGATCAAATGTGAACCGCGTCTCGATTTCCGGTACCAGCGGCACGTACGTGTCGTAAAGATGCAACTCGCGCAAGCCAAGAGCGCGGCGACGCAAATCAAAATACCGAAAGAGCGGCTCCAAATTCGCGCGGACCGATTTGATCAATCCGTCGTAAACGGACACCGGAACATCATCTGGAAACAGCGCCGCCTCGAGCGCAGATGGATAATGTCTTGCTCTGGCATGAAACACATCCGCCTTGACTGAATAGGCAAGCGACGCGGCAAGCGTAAACTGATGGTCGCGAAATTCCGCGTAGAATTGATGGAAAACGCGATTTGCGCAGCTCAGGATCGCGTTTCACCAAAAACGAACTGAACGAACTTTGGGTCAGCGGTTTCTCGCGCCCCGTCTCATCGATCAAGACACCGAACTTCATGTCCACATCGGTCAGTTGCGAAAACGTGTCGTCGTAACCGCTGAGCGCGACGCTGCCCAGCGCGAAAAGGCGTTCCTCAGGCACGGAGAGCACATGCGGCTTCATCCGGCGAATTTTGTGAAGTTTGATTCGCCAGTCGGCCAGCGCTGGATCTGCAGATGAATTGCGCGAACTGTTTGTCGTCGATCGCCAGGATTTCCGGAACAACGAACGCCGCCGTCTCGCCGATTTTCGTAAACAAATTCTGAACTTGTCCGAATCGCGCGAGGTATTCGTTGTTCGTGGCGTCCTCCGCCAATTGCAGCGACGCGTAGTGATAGACGTGCTCCATCTTCACCTCGAGCGCCTTCTCAAACTCAAGCACCTCGGCCAGCGTTCGCGCAGATTCCCCCACCCTGCCCTTCCACTGCTCAAGGTTTGGATAAGTCTTCTGTAACCACGCGAAGTCCTCTCGCCATTTGCTAACGTCAGCAAAAAGCTGTGTCAGGTCCCACTTGTCTGACTCGGGGACTTCAGAGCGAGTTGGCACCGCGGAAGACATTGCGAAACGTTCAACGCCCAACGCCCAACGTCCAACACCGAATTCAGAATGCGCTGCTGTAGCGGCGGTCTATGTCCGCCGTCGACGCTCACCCGCCTTCGCGCGGCTTCGGCGCGGCAGGCCGAGCGCCGCCACAGCAGGATGGCGCGCGATGAGTTTGAGCGCTCGCACTGTCAGTTCGCGACCAGGCGGAATTTTGTGCCAGGGCGATGCACCGGACGGATGCGGCAAAGGAATGATGTCAAAGCGATGCCCGGCGCGTGCGAGCCTGAATTTACGGCCGATCACTTTCTCTAATCTGTAGGGGAAGCTGACAGCTTCCCCTACAACTTTTGCGCAGTCGATAAATTGCATGATAGCCAGCCGCCCCACGGGAATGATGAGACGCGGCTGCAAGATTTGAATCTCATCGTCCATCCACGACGAGCAGTTCCGAATCTCGCCCGGGGCCGGAACGCGATCCGTGCCGCTGGAATTTTTTCCGGGAAAACACCGGCAGACTGCCGCGAAATAAATCTTCGAGCGGACGGCGGCCTCGTTCATCGCGCAGAATTCTTCGAACCAACGAAAAAGCGTTTTGCCAGCGGTATGTGCAAACGGTCTTTGCAAAACCGGTTCCCGCGGGCCAGGCGCCTGGCCAATGACCATGACGTCGCTCACGATTGCGCCGCCAGAGACCGGCGTAGATTTCATACGCGGGCAGCGCCGGCAGAGAAGCAAACGCGCGACATGGCGTTGTAGCAATTCCTGCCTATCAGGTCTGGACATACGTCGATTCAAAAGCGGTGCGAAAACGCCCCGCACTCCAAAAGCACTTCGTGCGAAACCAAACAAGCCGATAAATCCATTTCGCGAAGCTTTGGGAGTGCGCACGCGTCCTCGCGTCGCTTTAACGTCGGAAGATTGAGAAGATCGACAGAAGCAAACTCAGCACAATGCTGACGATGATGCAGGTGATGATCGGAAAATAAAGTGCGGAATGCTCGCGCTCGATCCGAATGTCGCCCGGCAATCGGCCCAGCCATTTCGGCGCGAACCCACTGCACATCACCAACCCCACAAGTGTCGTGATCACACCGATAATCGCGACCAGTTTTCCCAGTTCACGCATCCCTCAAAAAGTTGCGCGAATTGAGCGGAAGCACAAGGAGCGGCGATGCCCTTATCGGCGGTGGCCGCGACGCCTTGGCGAAGCGGCCAGATCGCCGTTCAGATGCGCGCCGCAGTTGCGCGAATTGATTGATTTGAAGGCACAAGCTTGAGAGCAAATGCCGGTACAGTTTCGAGATTATTACGAGACACTGGGTGTACCGAAAACGGCCAGTGAGGAGGAGATTCGCAGCGCCTTTCGCAAGCTGGCGCGAAAGTTTC
>CAVUGV010000002.1:0-14995 GCA_963741065.1 uncultured Verrucomicrobiae bacterium
CGGTGGCGCGCGAACAAGCCGCGCCATCCACCAGAAAACTTGGCCTGATCCGGAGACCGCCGGACGATCTGCCGCGCTTTCGCATTTACACTTCCGATCAAGCGCACAGCGCTGCAGAAAAAGCGGCGATCACGCTCGGCATCGGGGAAGAAAATGTGGTCCGCGTTTCGAGCGATGACGAGTTTCGCATGAACGTCGCGCTGTTAGGCGAGACGATCGCGCAAGATCGACAGCAAGGTTTTCAGCCGATGGCCGTTGTCACCACGGTGGGCACCACTTCGACATCGAGCGTCGATCCTGTTCCTGAGATTGCAAAGATTTGCCGGGAGGAAAAAATGTGGCTGCACATCGACGGCGCTTACGGCGGCGCGTTCGCAATGTTGCCGGAATACGAATGGGTAAGAAACGGATGGGAGATGGCAGACTCAATCGTGATCAATCCGCACAAAACGTTGTTTGTGCCGCTCGATTTCAGCGTGCTTTACGTGCGCGACCTCGAACGTTTGCGCCGCGTGTTCACGCTCGTGCCCGAAGTTCTTCGAGGCGACACCATAGAAGGAGAGAAGAATTACATGGATTACGGGATCCAACTGGGCCGAAGATTCCGCGCGCTCAAAGCGTGGGTGATCTGGCGCTCGTTAGGCCGCGCCGGAATCGTTTCGCGCCTGCGAGAACAAATCCGTCTTGCACACGTGCTGGCGGACTGGATCACAACCGACAATCGATTCGAGCTCGCCGCTCCGGTCAGCATGGGCGTGGTTTGTTTTCGTTTCGTTGGACTTGTAGTCCCGACACGTCGGGATGATGCCGGCCCGGAATCACCGACCCCGGCTACAACGGACAACATCGACAATTTGAACAGCGAACTCGTGGAGCAAATCAATGCTTCAGGCCGCGCTTACCTCACACAAACCAAATTGCGCGGCCGAACAGTCATGCGCATTGGCTTGGGTAACGTGCTCACCACCGAAGAACACCTGCACAAGGCGTGGGAGATTATCCGACAAACTGCGAATGACGTTGGAACATAGGCATGTTGCCTGTGTGCCTAGCGGCCATTTTGGCCGCTTCCGTGAGTTTCAACGGAGTGCAACTCCGCTGGGCGCACAGACTGAAAGTCTATGTTCCCACCGCATTTGCGGCGGGGACTCGCCGCCGCTACAATTTTCATCCGTTATGATGAAGGCACTGCGCAGGCACAAGGACTGGCTGATGATCGTCATCGCCATCTTGACGATTCCGTTCATTTTCTATTTCGTTAGGACACCGGATTACGGCAGGATGGGCTCCGATCAGTTCGCTCGCATCTACGACCGAAATGTTTCGATGCTGGAAGCGCAGCAAATCGTGCGGCTCCTGACTCTGGCGCAGGCGCTGGGCATGTCTGAGTTTGTGCAGACACTGACGGCAGGGGCCGGCCAGAACCAGAATCAGGTTGCTGGCCAATTCATTACCAACTTGCTGGTCCTACGCCACGAGGCGGAGCGGCTCGGTCTTCGTCCGGACGCTTCAGAGATTGCCGATGTGGTACGTAAGTTGCCGGCGTTTCAGAGCGAATCGGGCTTCGACATAAACAAGTTCAGCGATTTTGTACGGAGCGGCTTGGGCCCAATGGGCCTCGGCGAAGAGCACATCGAACGATTGGTGCGTGACGAGGTTTGCCTGAATGAAATCAAGCGGCTTCTGGCTGCGGGCATTTCAATTTCAAAAGCGGAGCTCGACGAAAATTTTCAGCGCGGCTACGACAAATTCTACGTGAACGTCATTCGATTTCAGTCCGCCGATTTCGATAAGGCAATTACCATCAAGGATGAGGATGTGCAGAAGTATTACGACGCGCACAAGACCGAGCTCAAGACCGACGAAAAACGCAAGGTTCAGTTTGTCAGTCTCGGCCTGACTGAGGACCAGAAAAAGTTGACGGGCAAAGAACGAATCGAGGTTTTGCAAAAGCTCTCTGATCGCGCAACCGATTTCACGCAGGCCCTGTTAGAGAAAGGCGCAGATTTCAAGCAGGCCGCTGAGAAATCTCAGCTGTCAGTGCATGAAACCGGCGAATTTACAGCGGCGGCGCCCGATCCGCAGTTGAAAGTGGATGCGCCGCTCGGCGCCGCAGCTTTTAAACTAACGGCGCAGGAGCCGAACAGCGATCCGATTCAGATGGCGGACGGATTTTATATTTTGCATCTCGTCGGGATCACCGAGGCGCGTCCTCTCACAGTCGAAGAAGCGAAACCAAAAATCGTGGACGCGCTGAAGAAGGTGCGGGAGCGCGAGTTGATGTCAACGAAAGGCGCGGAGCTGGCTCAGCAACTCCGCGAAGCAGCAAAATCTGGTCAGCCGCTTGAGGCGAGCATTCAAAAGGCGGGCGCAAAAGCTGAGAAGCTTCCGCCATTTTCGCTGATGGAGGAGGAGAAACCAAAATCTGAAGGCGACGAACCAAAGAACGAGCCGCTCTCCCAAGCCAAGGAACCACAGAACGAACCGCTCTCCCGAGCGAAGGAACCACAGAATGAACCGGCTCCCCAAGGCGCAAGGAACCGAAGAACGAGTCTGCTTCGCAAGAGCAAGGAATCAAAGAACGAGCCGTCTTCCCAAGGCAAGGAACCAAAGAGCGAACCTGCTTCCCAGGGCAAGGAACCAAAGAATGAGCCGCCCTCCCAAAGCAAGGAACCGACCAATGAGCCGTCTGATCTTGCCGCTATCAAAGAGGCTGTGGCCTTCCTGAATCCCGGCGAGATCAGCGATTTTTCTCCCTCGGGTAATGCGGGATTTATTGCTGTTTTGGAAAAGCGTGAGCCGTCTGCGGCTGGCGAGAAAAGAGCAGCGTTTGAGAAACGGCTTCTCGACAACAAACAGCGCATCGTTTTCTACGAATGGTTACGTGACCGGCAGCAAGCAGCCGGCCTTCAATATAGCAAAGGCTAACCACGAATTGACACGAATTACGGTTTCTGTGTCATTCTGAGCGAAGCGAAGAATCTCAGTTTTTATTTCTTAACCCCACGGCAGCGGGAATAATTAGAGATGTCTCGCTTCGCTCGACATGACAGAGCATTCTATTGATGAAATTTTTGACGACGCCAGCGGCGATATCGCCGTGGGCGATTTGGAAAGTGCGGTGGCAAAATACCGGCGGTGTGTCGAGATGGCGCCGGATTTTTTCGACGGCTGGCACGCGCTCGGCATGGCGCTGATGAAACTCGGGCGCTTTGCCGAAGCGATCGAAGCGGGTAAAAAGGCGGTCGAGCTTCGACCCAATGATCAGATCGGCTGGACAAGTCTTTCGCTCTTTTACAATCGCGCGGGCAATATCAAGGAAGCCGAAGCCGCCGGCGCGAAGGCGAAGATCCTGAGCTGGGGCGGCAAGATCGCGCGCGAATAACCAATCGCGCGTCATCCTGAGCGGAGCGAAGGACCTCGCACAGATGATTGATTACACTAAGTAATTTGTGTTATCCGCGCTTCGATTGTGCGATTCCTCGCTGTGCTCGGAATGACAAACCGGGGCGGCAAAATTGCGCACGAGCGCAATTAAAGCTCGCGAAAGAATGAGTGATTCACGATATCAAGTAACACCGCGGCTTCAGCCCGGTGTTCTGCGCCAGCGACAACGGAAAAACCGTTTAAACGGTTTTTTGTGAGACGAGCGTTCCAACACCGCGCTGAAGCGCGGTGTTAATGGGAGCTCACCAAATATTCACGCGCTTATCGGCGGAGCGAACCATCCGCGAGCCGTCGGGAACGTTAAACGCTTTCTGAAACTCCGGCAGATCAGAGAGCGGCCCATTCACCCGAAATTGCGCAGGCGAGTGCGGATCGGTGGTTAGGCGCATTTTCTGGTCTTCGTCCCGGATTTTCTGCCGCCAGATTGCGGCGAAGGACAGAAAGAAGCGTTGCTCCGGCGTGAAGCCGTCGATCTTTTTGTTCCGATCCTCGGGATGTTTGTCGAGCGCCTTTTGCAACGCAGCGTATGCGAGTTTCACTCCGCCAATGTCCGCGATGTTTTCGCCCTGGGTCAGCTCGCCGTTCACGTGCAAGCCCGGCAACGGCTCGTATTCGTTGTATTGCTGCACAATCGCACCCGAGCGCTTCTTAAATTCCTCGGCGGATTTCGACGTCCACCAGTCGCGCAAATTACCCACGGCATCGAACTGCCGTCCCTGATCATCAAAGCCATGCGTCATTTCATGGCCGATGACAGCGCCGATCCCGCCATAGTTCACCGCGTCGTCGGCGTTCGCGTAGAAGAATGGCGGCTGCAAAATGCCTGCGGGGAAGACGATCTCATTCATGTTCGAGTTGTAGTATGCGTTCACGGTCGGCGGCGTCATTCCCCACTCGGTGCGATCCACTGGTTTGCCGATCTTCTTAATGTCGCGATCAGCCTCGAATTGTTCAGCCCGCAGCGCGTTCAAGACGTACGGGCCGCGGTCGATCTGCAGCAATGAATAATCCAGCCATTTGTCGGGGTAACCGATTTTTACGGTGAACGCCGCGAGTTTCTTGAGCGCTTCCTGTTTGGTCGCCTCGTCCATCCACTCAAGCGTTTTGATTCGTTCGGCCAGCGCCTCTTTCAGATTGTTTACGAGTTCGAGCGCACGCGCTTTTGCCTCAGGTGGAAAGTAAAAACCGACGTACAACTTTCCGAGCGCTTCGCCTATCTCGTCATCCTCGGACAGGATCACCCGTTTCCAACGCGGCTTGATCTGCTCTGTGCCGCGCAGGACCCGCTCCCTGAAATTGAAATCTTCGTCCACGAAATCCTTCGAAAGATCCGGCGCGGTTGCATTGATCAAGTGCCACCGCAGGTACGCTTTCCAATCGTCCATCGACATCGATTTAAACAAGTCATTAGCCGCTTTGAAAAACTCCGGCTGATGCACGTCGATATCGCCCGGCTCGACCAGTTCAATCGTCTTGAAGTAATCGCTCCAATTCCAGTCTGGCGTCAGGTCCTGCAGCTGTTGCACGCCCATCTTGTTGTAGTTCTTGATGGGGTCGCGTAATTGCACGCGGGTGCGCGACGCTTCGGCCAGTTTGGTTTCCAGCGCCAGGATCTTTTTTGCAGCTTCGGCTGCTTTCTCCGCCGGCTCGCCTAAGAGCGTCAGCATCTTCGTCACATGCGCGACGTACTTCTGGCGCTTCTCTTTCATGTCGGCATCCTGCTTGGTGTAATAGTCGCGATCGGGCATGCCGAGCCCGCCCTGCGCCGCCTGCGCAATATCGCGCGAGCTGTCCTTCGCATCCTGACCTGCGCCAAATCCGAAAAATGCGCCTACGCCGATTGTGTGCAGATGCGCGATTGCCTTCAGCAGATCAGCGCGGTCTTTGATCGCGTCGATGCGCTTGAACTCTTCTTCGAGCGGTTTTGTTCGCTGGGCCTCGATCGTTTTCTCGTCCATGCCGCTGGCGTAGTAATCGCCCACCTTCTGTGTTTCCGGCGCGAGCTTCGGATCCACCTGCGTTGTCGAGGCCTTTTCGGCGATCGCGTGCAGCGCGTCGTTGTTGTGCTCGATCAACTCATTGAATGCCCCCCATCGGGAATACTCCGGCGGGATTTCAGTACGCTTGATCCACGCACCGTTGGCGTAGCGGAAAAAATCATCGCCGGGCTTAACCGACGTATCCATGTTCTTTGGATCGAGCGGCGGCGGATTTTGATCGACCTGCGGCTGCGTTGCCGCGCGTAGGCCGGTTGCGCAAATGAGTGGGATAAGGATGAGAAATGATTTCATGAGTTTGAAAACGAAACGATTACTGTGAGTTGTCATTTAATGCGAATTAGACCTTCCAGACGCGCTTCCGTTGAAGCAGCGCAGTTGTAGGGCAAGCGCGTCGCTTGCCGCGTACGCGGGCAACCGAAGCGGTCGCCCTACAGTTGCTCGATTTCGTAGCCGCGTTTTTGCAATAGCGCAATGACGCTGCGGGGACCGGAGAAATGAAGCGCGCCGGCAACAATCGCCGTCGGTTTGCCAGTTTTCAGTTCGGCCTCGATTCGCGAAACCCATTTCACGTTGCGATTCTCAACAAGCCGGGCCGCAATCCCGGGCGCCTCGCTGCGCAACCGCGCGTCACCTGCCCAAAGCGCAGCAGTATCGCCTTTGCGCCATGCCTTGTACATCCTGCTGAATTCCTTTGCGCCATCCGTCGGCTGAGTAATGGCGTCCCGCAGCATGAATTCGCTGTCGCGATCTGACAATCCGCCCATAACCGCCACATGTTCGTCAACCGATTCGAGGCCTCCTATCTCTTTGCCTGCCGTTTTCGCATGGTCCACGAAATAATTGTCCAAGCCGTGCGAGGCGGAACTCTTGCTGTAGCTCGCCGGGGCGGCAAGGTGCTGTGCAATCCACCATGGTTTGTAACGGAGCTCGCTGTCGAAACCTGCAACCTGTCCGTGCTTTCCGCGGCGAGACTCGGCGTTGACGCTCAAAATATTTTGACGCAGCCAGGCCAGAAGCTCCGGGTCGATTTTCGAGCGGATATCCTGTCCCGCTGGATATTTGGCGGCAGCTTCAAATTTCCTTTCGAATTCGGCGTGCCGGTTCGGATCGAATTCGAAAACGAAGCGCTTGCTGTTTCTTAGCGCGATTTCGTACGGCGAGGGAAGCGGGTAATCACTTTTGCTAAGCGCATGAATTGAGCCCACCAGATAAAACGGCGCTTTGGCATTAGTCACGCGCCAGACGCAGGACTTTGGAAATTTGTGAGCAGGAGAAACAGCGAGGGCCGATAACGGCGCGACAGCGAGCAGGACTAATGCAATCCGGACACCGCAACTACGTCGAGCAGGCAAAAACATTTCCGGTGTTTAGCGCGAAAAATCAGTAAGTCAATTGCGAGTTTTGCATGAGCAAGGAACGACGGCTTGCCTGCCCGCCGTAGCCTCGGCGAAGGCGGGGGCAGCCGCCGAAAGCTTGAAACATCCGCGGCTAGGGAAGCCGTCACTCCTTGAGATGAACGCGATTTTCGATACTCTAGCGCAGAGATGATCGGAACGGTGCGATCTTGGTTCAATGTAGCATTACTCACGGCCGGGATCGCCCTTGCGCAAACAACGACATTAGTCGGCGGCGAGTGGGAGGTCATCAAATTAAGCGGTCACGATTATCTGACCGTTGAAAATATTTCGAGGTTTTACGGTTTGCCCGCGGGCGTCGTCGCACGGGGTGAGAAAATGCGATTCGAGACAGTCAAGAATCCGTTGGAATTTGTCAGTGGCAGCCGGGAGGCGATGATTAACGGCGCGCGCAGTTGGTTGTGTTTTCCGTTAATCGAGCAGGATGGCAAATATTTGGTCGCGCGCACTGACGTGGCCAAAACCATCGAGCCCCTTGTTCGCCCGCATCGTGTTGCAAACGTTGGCAACGTCCAGACGGTCGTTTTGGATCCGGGACACGGCGGGTACGATAAAGGACAGGTGAGCCGTTATGGATACGAAAAAGATTTTGCGCTCGACGTGGCGCGAAAGCTCCGCCCAGTTTGCAGGCAAAGGGTCTGCACGTGATCATGACTCGCGAGGGCGATTATTTCGTGCCGCTGGAAGTGCGCGCCAAGATCGCTAATGCCGCGCGCAATTCGATTTTCGTCAGCATTCATTTCAATGCGACGAATGACGATCCGAACGCCACCGGGTTCGAAATTTTTTCGTTCACGCCGCGCGGAGCGCCATCCACGTCGGACACCGCGCTGACCTCGAGTTCTTTCAACATGCAGCCCGGCAGCGGGGTGGACGCGCAAAGCATGGCGCTTTCGGCTTGCATTTATCATTCGGTCCTCGGTCACATTCCCGAGTACGACCGGGGAATCAAACGCGCACGTTTTGCTGTTCTTCGTCTGACAAAAGTGCCGGCTGTGCTGATTGAAGGAGGTTTCCTGACAGAGCGCGGCGAATGCAAATTGATTGCGAACAAAGATTGGCGCGGCAAGCTGGCAGCGGCGATCGGCGTCGGGATCGAGAATTATCGTGCGTTGGGCGTGAAGAAACAGCCGCCAATGCTTGTCGCAGATTATCGCAAGCAGATTAAGTCGGTGCCAATCGAATCCGTTATTCAGGAAGGGCAGGTGAAGGAAGCAGATGCAAGTCTAATCAACCTGGTTGGCAAATCCGCGTTTCCTTCGCCGCAGCAGACTTCAACTCCTCCCCCCAAAATGTCCCTCGAATCGGACGTGATCGTGCCTTGATGCCGATCTTTTGTTTGGCCTTGACCCTTTGCTTGAATACATCAGGATGATCGAATTACTCAACCTCAACGAAAGGACACCATGAAAAGAATAATCGCTTCCACAATGATCGCGTTGTTGGTGACGGGCGCCATTTCGACCGCCGCGACAAACGACGACGCACTGCAGGAAAAAGAGAAAGCAGCCTGGCAAGCGTTTAAGGACAAGAAGCCGGACGACTTCAAAAAGGTCGTTTCCGCAAACATGATGGGTGTTTATGTCGAAGGCGTCTCCGACCTGCAAAAGGAGTTGGCGGACATGCAAAAGTGGGACATGAAATCGTTCGCGATTAGCGATTTCAAAGTCGTTTCCGACGGCCCTAACCTCGCTGTCTCGACCTACACGGTAAAAATCGAAGGCACCTACGACGGGAAAGATCAATCCGGCACCTACAACGCGGGCTCGGTCTGGCACAAGCGCGCCCGCGGCGAGTGGCAGGCGATCTTTCACACGAACGTGAAACAGGCTCCAGCCGGGGGATAGTTTCTCGTTGGCAGTTTGGCTGCAGGCATATGCGCTCGCTCGATTCCCCTGTTGTGCCGGAATGCGCAGCGGATGTAGCTGTTGATTTCCCATAGCTGAGTCTTATTCTGTCGGAGAAAGAAAATGCGGGGGAGCCGCTTGGCTGAGACGTCGTTGAGACGAACCCTTTGAACCTGATGCGGGTAATGCCGCCGAAGGAAGCGAGGGTCCGATGCCGGACTGGCGATTTCAGTCATGCGTTCTTTAGCGCATGGCTTTCAATTTTTAACCACGAATGGAGCGACCGGGATGAGCGACATAGAAGGTAAAGCTGCGAGGGTAGCAGCGAGCGAAGCGGGAGTTGAAGGAGTTTCAATGGACACGAATCGACACGAAGCTGTAGCCGGGGTCGAGCGACCCCGGCGTTCAACGCAACGGTGAAGAGACCGGGATCATCCCGACGGGTCGGGACTATAACTTCCCGAATTCACGTAAGGTTTACGTAAAGGGGAAATTGCATCCTGACATTCGTGTGCCGTTCCGCGAAATCTCGCTGGCGCCGACGAAATCCATGAGTGGCGAGATCGAAGTGAACGAGCCGGTGCGCGTTTACGATACCAGCGGGCCGTGGGGCGATCCAGATTTTCACGGTGACGTCACACATGGTCTTCCGCCATTGCGCGCGAAATGGATTCGCGACCGCGGCGATGTGGAAGAAATCAATGGACGAGTAGTTCAGCCGATTGATGACGGTTTTCTTTCCGAGAAACACGCCGCTATCGCGGCGCAACGCTCAACGCTCAACGCTCAACGTCCAACGTTCAATGGAGCCGGCGCGCCCTCGCGCCGAAGACCGCTGCGCGCATCCGTCGGTCATCCTGTTACGCAACTGGCTTACGCAAGGCGCGGCATCATCACTCCAGAGATGGAATTCATTGCGCTACGCGAAAACGGAGAACTCTGGGGAGCACAGGCTGCCAGCCTGTCCAGCGAAGCTGCCAGCTTCGCTGCAAACGATTTAAGGAAACAGCATCGTGGCGATTCGTTCGGTGCAAACATCCCAGACGAAATCACACCAGAGTTCGTGCGGGCTGAGGTCGCTCGCGGCCGCGCCATTATCCCAGCGAACATCAATCACCCCGAAAGCGAACCGATGATTATCGGCCGCAATTTCCTTGTAAAGATCAACGCCAACATCGGCAACA
The DNA here is from genome assembly GCA_963741065.1 of uncultured Verrucomicrobiae bacterium. Lineage (GTDB taxonomy): Bacteria > Verrucomicrobiota > Verrucomicrobiia > Chthoniobacterales > UBA10450 > Udaeobacter. Next base: position 9,894 of record CAVUGV010000002.1, read on the forward strand.
GCGCCGTGGCTTCGTCGATCGAGGAAGAAGTGGAGAAAATGCGTTGGGCCACCAAATGGGGCGCCGACACGGTGATGGATCTGAGCACCGGAAAAAACATTCACGCCACGCGCGAATGGATCATTCGCAACAGTCCTGTGCCCATCGGCACCGTGCCGATTTATCAAGCGCTCGAAAAAGTTGGCGGCCGCGCGGAGGAACTGACCTGGGAAATTTATCGTGATACATTAATCGAACAGGCTGAGCAGGGTGTGGATTATTTTACGGTGCACGCGGGAGTGCTTTTGCGCTACATTCCGCTTACCGCTAACCGCGCCACGGGCATCGTCTCGCGCGGCGGCTCGATCATGGCCAAGTGGTGTCTTGCGCATCACCAGGAAAGTTTTCTCTACACGCATTGGGACGAAATCTGCGAGATCATGGCCGCGTACGACATCAGCTTTTCCATCGGCGACGGCCTGCGGCCAGGCAGTATTGCTGACGCAAATGATGAGGCCCAGTTCGCGGAACTTTACACGCAAGGCGAGCTGACCAAGCGCGCATGGGCGCAACATGTGCAGGTGATGAACGAAGGCCCGGGCCACATCCCCATGCACATGATCAAGGAGAACATGGAGAAACAACTGGAGTGGTGCGACGAAGCCCCGTTCTACACGCTCGGCCCGCTCACCACCGACATCGCGCCCGGCTACGATCACATCACCAGCGCGATCGGCGCGGCGATGATCGGCTGGTACGGCTGCGCCATGCTTTGCTACGTCACGCCGAAAGAACATCTCGGTTTGCCTAACAAGAAAGACGTGAAAGACGGCGTCATCGCCTACAAGATCGCCGCGCACGCCGCCGATTTAGCCAAAGGCCATCCCGGCGCGCAATACCGCGACAATGCCATCAGCAAAGCGCGCTTCGAATTCCGTTGGGAAGATCAATTCAATCTCTCGCTCGATCCCGAAACCGCGCGCGAATTTCACGACGAAACCTTCCCGCAGGAAGGCGCTAAAACGGCGCATTTTTGCTCAATGTGCGGCCCGCATTTCTGTTCGCATGAGAATAACGGAAGACGTGCGCAAGTATGCAGCCGAACAGGGCCTAACGAAGCGAAGCGATCGAAGCAGGACTGCAGGAGAAGGCAAAGAATTCAAGAAAGCGGGCGGAGATATACGCAAAGACGATAAGCCGAAAAGACGCGCATTTCCCTGGCTCGCCGTAGCCTTGGCGTAGGCGGCTGTTCCAAGTGCGGCCCGCATTTTGTTCCATGAAGATCACCGAAGATGTGCGCAAATTCGCGGCACGCACGGGAATCACAGCAGAAGCGGCGATTGAAGAAGATTGAAACAGAAGGCAACGGAATGGAGCCGATTGGGAAGAGGCGACATAGACGGGAAGGCCCGAGAGGGCGAGAACGTGGGAAACGCTTGAGTCAATTCACGAAGTCCGGTTCCGAAGTTTACGCGAAGACGTAACCCTGTAGCCGCCTCGCTGTGTCGAGGCGTTTCGTTAGCTGGGGAGCACAGGGCTGCGCAGCCTGTTGGTTTCGGCGGCTCGCCGAAACAAACTTTTGAGCGCTCATGAGAAAACAACGCACGAGTTCTCAAATACATCTCTGAAAAGGATATGTCAGAATGGGCCGCGATTGCCCTCCAGGCGCACCGTCGCGCGACGCGGAAAAAACGCGCCGAGCATGCGCCGCCGCGGTTTGCCGATAATCATCTGGAAAGACGGCAAAGTTCAGCGCAAGTAATTCCCGTCTTCCGTGCCATTCCTCGTCACCGCCTACGGTGGCCGCGTGGCGCAGCTAATAGCGCAGTCGTCATCGGCCCGCAGCCTTTTCGCAACGCTCGAGCAGCCGCGGCGCTTCCATCCGATCCGCCCAGGCCGCGAATGCCGGCGTCGCACCGCGCCAGCGCAACGTCTCGACCTTCTTAAAGAGCGGCGCATCGGTGCGCAGGGTCGCGAGATTCTTGAAGAGCAGCGCGAGATCGCGCTGTTCGCCGAGAACGTTTGACGGAAAGTTTTCGATCTGACCGTAGCGGTTCAAAAGCTGGGCGGCGGTCCTGGCGCCGATCCCAGGGATGCCGGGGTAGCCGTCGGCCGCATCGCCCACCAGCGCGAGCAGGTCCGGAATGAGCGGCGGATCGACGCCGAACTTTTCGCGTATCCCAGCCGCATCGCGAATCGTTTTGCGCCGGCCGTCGATCTGCACCACGCGCGTACCTCGCACGCATTGCGCCAGATCCTTATCGGGCGTCCAGATGGCGACTTTCTCGACCTTTTTGTCCTTCGACGCGAGATGCGCGGCCGAAGCGAGCGCATCATCGGCTTCGAGCTCGATCATCGGCCAGACGACAACGCCCATCGCCGCGAGCGCCTCCTCGAGCGGATGGAATTGCGCGAGCAGCGCGGGCTCGATGCCGGCGCCGGTCTTGTAGTCCGCCCAAAGCCGATTGCGAAACGACTCGATCACGTGGTCGGTGGCGACGCCGAGGTACGTGACCGCGTGAGGCGAGCCTTCTACGCGGTCGCCTTTCTCGATCATTTGGAGAACGGTCTGCAGCACGCCGACGACGGCGCCGTAGGGACGGTCCTTGCCTTTGTTGAATCGGCGCAAGCCGTAGAAGTGACGGAAGAGTTCGTAAGTGCCGTCGACGAGGTGAACGATCATTTTGGGTCAATGTCTGCGGAGAAGGCTTCGCCTCACGTGGCTGATTGGTGGGGCGTGCGAACATTGTAGATCGCGACTTGGACAGTTCGTGTGAGCAATCGTTTGCAAAAGAGTTTGCAGACAAGGGTACCGAGCTTTACACAAAAGCCTGATATCACAGCGCAGAAGAAACAATCGAAGTTGTGTTCTCCGATAGCAACAGAACCAAGGTCGAAGATAAAAAGATCGACGGCAACTTGACCGATGCTGAATTGAGCAACCGTTTGTTCGTTCGGCTTGTCGCAAAAGAGAAGCAACTTACAAAAATCGATTTCAAGTATTCCATTTTCGATACGTGCTATCTACGCCAGTGCGTCTTCGACAGATGCGATTTTACCGGTTGTCGTTTTGTTGGCACGAACTTATACGGTTCGAGATTCTCAGGCTGCAGATTTGATTACTCCACATTCGAACGCACGATTGTCGCTACTGATCTGTTGCGCGACTGCTGTCCGGCGCCCGAAAATCTCAAGATGAAGTTTGCTCGCACGCTGCGAGTGAATTATCAACAGCTTGGGGATGCGCAGGCTGCAAACATGGCAATCCATGTCGAGCTAGAAGCCACGAGCGAACATTTGTGGAAAGCGTGGCGCTAAATAATTGGATCATACCGTCACAAGTATGCCAAAGGGAAACGGATTAAAGCGTTCTTCAACTGGGTCGGATTTACAAGTTCTCGATTGGATTTGGGGCAACGGTGAAAGTGCATGGAAGTTACTCCGCGCTGTTTTGATATTGCTCGCGCTGATCGCGTTTAAGGATATTTTTGCGCACCGAGACCCGTCGGCAATCGATAGTTATCTCGCAGCGGCAATGCAAGCGCCGCCGATATTTCTCGGCACGCTTTCACCTTCCTATTATTCGGCAGGATATTTATCGGCAATCATCTTTTGTAGGCTAGTCGCGTTCGCCTTCATGATGTCGATTGTTATCAAACACCTCGAAGAGACGTTGATGCATATCTATGCTTTCGGTTCGGTTTGCCGCGGCGAGGTTCGCCAAGGTTCGGATGTTGACCTTCTTGCGTTGGTCGACGGTTACGACAGCCGTTTTGATCCCGACATTTTCTCTGTCTATTCGTATGGCCGGATCGTCGATCTTTGGAGGGAAGGCAATCCATTCGCTTGGCATCTATTCCTCGAGTCAACCTTAATCTTTGCGTCCGACGGATCTGATTTTCTCAACTCTTTAAATTCTCCCGGCGATTACACTGCTTGTCTTCGAGATTGCGAGAAGTTTTACGGTGTATTCTGTGAAGCTTATGATTCGATCGCGTCACGACCGGCGAGCAAGGTATTTGAATTATCGACACTTTTTTTAAGCATCCCGAAACATCGCGACCTGTTTTTCGCTGGGTGTTACGGAGGATCCTGATTTCTCGCGGAATTCTGCTCAACATTTAGGGAGCGATAGCGTGCCGCTACCAAGCGCCGCATATGCGATTTTGGAAAGAGCGCGCATTCTGTCCACACGCGGCAAAGGATCGTCGATCACGGACAAGAAGTTGATGAAGTTGTCGCAGAGCTACAAACTGTGAAGCAATGGATGGAGATGCTGATCCCGAAAGCGCAAAATCATGAACGAGTTCAAAAATCGAATGGCCGCGCAACGGCAAATTCTAGAGCTAGTTAATCGTAAACAACGCGGAGAGGAACTGTTTGGTCTTTCAAGTAAGGCAATTGAACGATGGGTGGCTGTTAACGCCATCGATTCTAATTCAGATCTCGTGGAGCTGATCAAGATTGCTTCAGGAAAGCTCTTCTTCCTCGCGAACAAAAGTCAGGAGCAAATTTCCGAAGACTATCGGACCACTTCGCGTGAAGTTGCTGAACTAACGGATGCCATTGCCGTCAAACTGAGCTAGTGCAAGTTTGGCTATCGGCCTTTTTTCCGCTTCCGCTTCGTCGGAAGTTTTACGAAATAGTCGATTTTTTTGGTAATTGCCGGATCCGAAAACCACTCGCGGGTTTGGGGTGGGTTCGCGGAGGACGAGTATTGCGTGTAGCTCACAGCCTCACGCTGCCGTCGACTAAAAAACATGTTATTCCACACGAGAGCCTCGCGAGCCGGGTCTTTCCTTCCCGCTTTTAGCTTCTTTTCTATAAAGCCATCAATCGCACCAAACGGATGGTAAAGAGCGGGATTTTTACGATGCTCCGGTCGCATCGCCGCGGCTATGAGGTCGGATCGGAGATTCCGTCCGTGTGGCGACCAATCAAAGTTCTGACATACTCTCCGAAGAAACCAGACGGCCTCGTCGAGGTACCGCAATTCTTCACCGGTGGCGTAGGTTGCTTTACTCAATACCCGGTTATCTCCGAAGTCAGTCAAATACCTGAGGAACTTTGGTAACCAGTCTGGTTTATTCAGTCGTAAATCGGAGCATGTCGCGCTTGACGAC
>CAVUGV010000003.1:0-21477 GCA_963741065.1 uncultured Verrucomicrobiae bacterium
CATGCGGTCGTCGGCGGCGCGGGCCGGCCGTTGTCGTTGTGCACGCCGGGCCCATCGTGTAGAGGGCACCACGAACAGTGGAATTGCAGCGGACGCAGTAGCCTCTACAATGTTGCATGTCGACGCCCCTCCAACCCATTCGTCCAATTCAACTGGAGGAGATCCAGGAAGCGCGTGAGCGAATCGCAAAGACGATCGTGCGAACACCACTTGTTCGCCTCGAACTCGGATCAGAATATCCGGATATCCGACTCAAGTTGGAGAATCTCCAGCCCATCAACGCGTATAAATTGCGTGGTGCAGCTAACGCCGTGGCACTTCTCTCCGAAGAAGAACGCAAGCACGGCGTCTGGACAATCAGCGCGGGGAACGCCGGTCAGGGCGTTGCCTACGCGGCGAGAGCGGCAGGCGTGCCGTGCGCGGTAGTGGTTGTTGAAACAGCGCCGAAATCAAAATTGGAACGGATGAAAGCGCTGGGAGCGAAACTCATTCCCGTTCCCTACGACGTCGCATGGAAGGCGCTGGACGAACGAGCGTTTCCCGGAGCCGAGGGAACATTCATTCATCCTTTCGATGATGACAATTTCATCGCTGGTCATGGCACGATGGGGTTGGAGATTCTCGAAGATGCGCCGGACGTAGCCGCTGTGATCGCCAGCATTGGCGGCGGCGGACTGATCACCGGCGTGGCCAGCGCAATCAAGGCGCTCAAACCCGAGACCAAGGTGTTCGGCGTTGAGCCGGAGACGGCGGCGCCCGCAGCGCTCTCATTCGAGAAAGGTTCGCCACAGATATTCAAAAACTGGAAAGCGTCGTTCGTCGATGGCGCCGGTGGCCAAAGTATGTTTCCGCGCATGTGGGAACGGATGAAACCGGTCGTGGACGGTTGCTTGGTTGTTAGCCTGGAGGAAACAAAGAACGCGATGCGGCTGATGGCGGAAAAAGCGCGAGTTATCTCTGAGGGCGCGGGCGCACTACCGCTGGCTGCGGCGCTGAGTGGAAAAGCCGGCAAAGGCCCGATTGTCGCCATCGTCTCAGGCGGCAACATCGATCTGAACAAGTTTTGCGAGTTGATCGCACAAGGTGGTTGACTTTGCTTCCGAATTTGAAATAACCTACTGCGGAAGAAAAAGGAGGAAGAACAATGAAAATCGGAGACACAGCACCAAATTTTGAAGCGGAAACTACAGAGGGCCGAATTCGATTTCACGATTGGATCGGCGACTCCTGGGCCATTCTGTTTTCACACCCCAAAGACTTCACGCCAGTCTGCACGACCGAACTCGGTTACATGGCGAAAATAAAGCCGGAGTTCGAGCGCAGAAACGTGAAGATCATGGGATTATCGGTCGATTCGACCGGCGATCACAAAGGCTGGGCAAAGGACATCGAAGAGACTCAGGGCCACGCGCCCAACTATCCAATCGTCGGTGATGCTGACTTCAAAATCTCCAAACTATATGGAATGCTTCCCGCGGATGTAGAGGGCGATGCCAAAACGCGCAAGCCAGCCGATAATGCGACCGTGCGCAACGTTTACGTCGTTGGCCCGGACAAGAAGATTAAGCTAATCCTCGTCTATCCAATGACAACGGGCCGCAACTTCGATGAAGTATTGCGGGTGATTGACTCTCTGCAATTGACCGCGAAACACCAGGTCGCTACTCCCGTGAACTGGAAGCAGGGCGAAGATGTCATCATTGCGGGTTCCGTATCGGACGAGGAAGCGAAGAAGCGTTATCCGCAAGGCTGGAAGGCGCCAAAACCGTATCTTCGGATCGTGCCGCAACCGCAATAATCGTATCGTTGAACCGGTAGGGACGATGCGCTGCGCCGTCTCCCGAAACTTCCGGACAGCGCGGCGTCATTACCAATCTGCTGGCTCAGCGGAATATTCGGCCGGGTCCTGTCGAAAATAGTTTTGCAGTTCCGCGTACAGCTTTGGGTGACAAGCGCGCAACGCACGTGGTCGCTCGAAGAACGCCTCGACCGATACAGCGAAAAACTCGGCTGGGATTCAGTGGCTCCGTAAGTATTGAGCAGCGTCGGGATCCCACTCTCATCAGCAGCGCGCAGCGACGCAAACTCGGTTCTCATGACTTCGCTCCAGGCCGATTGCTGCTCGCGCGTCGCCAATCCCGGCACCCCATCGACTGCATGATTTTCGAAGTCGAGTTGGTGAGCAAATTCATGAAGGACAACGTTCTTACCGTCGGAGGGATCAGCCGCGCCATGTTTGACGGCGCCCCAGGAGAGGACCAACGAACCCATTCTGTGACCGGTCTCGCCAAGACGACTCACAGTTCCCTCTTGCCAAACATGCTCACCGACCTGCCGTTTTTCTTCCACCATGTATGTCAACGGATAAACAAGAATCGTGAGCAGATCTGGGAAATAATCCGTCTCGCGATGCAATAACAGAAGACAAGCTTGCGCCGCGATGGTCACCCGGACCTCATCGGTAATCGCGAAACCGCCACATCCTTCGAAACGTTTTTCGGCAAGAAATACCTGAACATGCCCAAGCAGTTCCGCGCGGTCGCTCGTGGACAGTCTGGGGAAGAATACGAACGTGACGCTGAATCAACTTCAGCCATTCTTTCTGCAACGGCCGCGCTCGCAGGCGACGTCGCCTCCATTGCTTCAGGAACTCAAAGATCATGTCAAAATGTTAGTAGAACGTTTCACCATGTTCGCCTCAGTGGATGCGCTTCGGTATTAAAGATGACTTTATCGAATTGCAAGGTTTCAGGCGACGCGAAGAGCAAATAAAAATATTTGAAAGTCTCAGCCATTACGAAGCTCTCCATTTCGTCGCGCTGTTGTTTGCTGATCACGTCGGCAAGCGCAGCGTAGCCGGAGTCCGTGCGGCAATATTTAACAAAGTCATCGAACATTTTCTGGCCCATCTGCCGATACTTCGGATCGCCTGTGTAATGATAAAGATAGTAAGTGGACTCAACGATCTCGGGGCGCAGGTGATAACTTCCGGCAACCACGCGCATCGTTTTGTAATCAAGAGTTTCCGGCTCGATGCCGTGCAGGTTCCACATCTTGAACGATGAAGCTTGCAGGAGACGCGCGCGCTTCAAATCGCCGGACAGAGCGAGTAATGCCGGGAAGAATGCATCGAGCGCGCCATAAGTTGTCTCGGTGCGCCTGCCTGTCTGCATATCGGCGTGGCCGTACCACAATTCGCCGCGGATTTCGTCTGCAAGATATTTGTGAACGACGGGAATGCTGGCGTTCCACATGTCGCGGCAATCTTTATCGCCGAACAGAAGCCAGCACTTCCAAAGATATTCATAGTACGAGTCAATGCCGCCGCTGATGTGACTGTCCGTGCTTGTCCAGGCGCCTGTTTCGACGTTAATGCTTTGCCCGACGAGGCCGAGCGGCGAACGCCGCTTGAAGGTTTCGACCAACGCGCGTTTTGCTTTCTCGTAGAAAATGGGCTTGCCGGTCAGTTTACTCAGGGTGCCAAATTCCAATAGCAGCGTGCCGGTTTCCGCGGGATTCGTCACTGCGTCGCGTATCTGCCCAGTGCGCAGGTTAACATAAACATAAGGCAGTCCCGTCGGTGAATTGAAAACTGGAAGCAATCGGTTGCCCAAATCTTCGGCCAAACTCAAGAGGCGCTGATCGCCCGTCAGTTGATAGCTGGAGAGAAGCCCACCGAGCAGGCGTATCGTTATCTCGAAATTTTTGACATAGATATCGCGATCAAACGACAGATCAGTGGCGATAAGCGATCGTGCCCTTTCTGCCTCGTCATCGAGATGCATCAGGATGAGCGTGTCGAGTGCATCGACTGGCGTCATCAAGAGCGACTGTCCGTACCAGTCGTGCGCGGTCTTACTTAAAGGTCGCAACGCGTCGTGACCCCACGCATAACGCTCGTAATTGTTCCAAGCGTGCAGAAATTCAGTTCGCACACGCGCAGCGAGCTGCCGCGCATCATCATCCTGGCGCGATTTGACGCATCCCGGCAATGCGGAGGCGGCCAAGGCAGCCAGCAAAAAGACAGTTGGCGCAATTCGGTCTGGCATTCGGTATCGATCAGCGTGACAATCAATATTAAGGAAGGTTCACACAATGAATACCATGTCTATTTCTCGTCGTAGATTTGCTCAGCTGTTAGGCGCAGGCGCGGCAGTCGCAGTCGTTAGGCCGCACCTGTCTTTTGCAAAGCCAACTCAAGCTGTCGCCACGTCTTCAACCGCAGGTGGCAACGTTGTCCGATTAAGCGCGAATGAAAATCCTTACGGACCTTCGCCGAAAGCATTGCAGGCGATGACGGATTCCTTCGGCCTCGCCTGCCGTTATCCCGATGAACACAACAATGTGCTGATCGAGAAACTGGCGAAACTAAACGGCGCGAATCACGATCAAATCCTGCTGGGCGATGGTTCCAGCGAGATTTTGAAGCTCTGCGCAGAGACATTCACGGGAAAAACGCACGGGACACTCGTCGCCGCTGATCCCACTTTTGAACCGATCTTGCAACAGGCGGGACTCAACGGCGCCGAAGTCGTAAAGGTGCCGCTGACTGCCAGCTTTGCGCATGACCTGCCGAAGATGCTTGCCGCCGCGAAGCGAGGTTTGATCTACGTTTGCAACCCGAACAACCCCACCGCCAGCATCACGCCGAAAAATGAATTGGCCGATTTCATCGGAAAAACGCCACGCGAAACGATGATTCTCGTGGATGAAGCTTACTTTCATTACGCCGACAGCCCCGATTACGACAGTGTGATCCCTCTGGTAAAGGATCATCCGAACCTGATTGTGTCGCGCACGTTTTCAAAAATTTATGGCATGGCAGGATTACGCTGCGGTTATTGTGTCGCGCAAAAGGAAACGCTTGAGCAACTGCGTGCGCATCAAATGTGGGACAGCGTCAACATCATGGCGTTGGCCGCGGCCAGTGCGAGCCTCGACGATCCCGATCAAGTTCCAAACGGTCAGCGTTTGAATAGTGAAGCGAAAGCATTCACGATCGGCGAGCTCGATAAATTGGGCTACAAAACAATTCCTTGTCAGGCGAACTTCATCATGTTCGACTGCAAACGCCCCGTCGTGCCGCTGATCCAAGCGTTGAAGCAACGCAACGTACAGGTCGGCCGCTTATTTCCCGCGTTGCCGAATCACATGCGTCTGACGATTGGGAAGCAGTCAGAGATGGAAAGTTTCCTCGCGGCTTTCCGGCAAGTTGTTACGTGAAATAGCGCCTCCTTGCCACGCCGCCTGCTAGCGAACGCTTTCGGAGTAGCCCATGGCACGCCGAAGTCTTAACGAAGGCGGCTTGGCGAAGGCGGGACCATTGGGAAGAAATCCGAAATGGAAACTTTTCTGGGCGCGTTCAAGGAAGTGATGGCGTAACGACGAAAGTTGTAGCGGCGGTTGTGCTCGCCACGCCAAAGCCTGGCGACGGCGGGTCAACCGCCGAACGAAAACCGCTCCTCTATAAGCTCGGGCGTTTTAGCCGAACAAGCCGTGCAGCCAGAGATACAGAGTTCCGGCGAGGACGCCGACGCCGACCGCCATCAGCAGCATGTTCTTGCGCCTGATTTTCGGCGGTTCACTGACGAATACTGCAATGTTTGGCGGGAACACGGCCTCGAGCGCTTCGTGGTACAAATGTCGATCGTCCACTGACATTTCGCCGGCGTGATTGAACTCGGCGTCGTTCATTATGATCTTCGCGTTCAGTTTTGCCGCCAAGCGCGCCCCGGAATGAAGCTCGGGCTTCTCCGCCATGGCGCGGTCATATGCAGCCCTGACGCGGACAGGCATGTCGTCGGTACTAGCGTACTCGCGGCCGTTGAACTGGATCATGGTTTTGGGTCTCGCGTTTATTAAAAGATGGAATCAATGCCCGAATCCCACGACTTAGACAACTATTTTTCCTGAAATTCTAGCGTGCCGTCTTTTGCATTGATATAGACGGCTGCGGTTAAACGCCGAGCAGTTCACGCTGCCACGGCGCTAGCAACTTTTCGGTGCATGACCGATCCGCCGCGATCGCCTCGAGCGTGCCACGCGGCGCGATGAATGACGGCTCCAAGCCGAGTTCTTCCGCTGATTTGTCACGCCGGCGCCGCAGCTCCTCCGTGCGTCGCACCGTGTCGGCAGTTCGCCGAGTTCCAAACCGCCGCGGCAATACCGGCCACTCCGATTCAGGTGCCAGCAATGCACTTCGTGCCGCCTCACGAAACGCCCGACGTCGGCGATGGGAAAAATGTTTGTAATCAGGCACGCTCCCCGCAGCGAAACTTACTGCGGCGTTCACAAGCTTTTCGTTCTGCAAGATGTGAAATGGCGGGCGATCTGCCATCTCTGCTTCTTTTTCGCGCCATTGCCAAAGTGCGCGAAGGCACTGCCGCGGGACGCCCGTGAAGCGGGCCAGTTCCGCGAACGCGCCAAAGTTCATCCTGGTTGCGGACGCGCGCGACAGCTGCCTGCTCAATCGCGCGCTCACATGATTGCCGCAGCCAATCCCGGCGCTGGAGCCGATCCAGCTCGGCTTCCAATTTTTCCGCGAGTGGTAAGAGATAACGCACATCGTTAATTGCGTATTCCGCCATTCGAGCCGGCAAAGGCCGTTTTGCCCAGTTCGCTTTCTGTGAACCCTTCGGAAGTTCCAAACCAAAGTAGCGTTTCAGCAGCGCCGCCAGACTGAATTCGCGAATACCAAGGAGACGCGCCGCAATCAGCGTATCGAAGATCCTGTGCGCAGTGAAATTCAAGCCGCGCCGCAGCATTCGCAGATCATAATCAGCGCCATGCAAGACAATTTCCCTGGGCTCGAGTACCTGGCGTAGAGGCTCCAGATCGACACCAGCCAGCGGATCTACAATGAAGTCGTGCTGTAGCCGGGATCGGTTTGTCACGCCGTAGCCGCGGGGCGAAGGCGGATGATCCCGGTTGCCAGAGGCGGTTTCCAAATCCGAGCCGGCATCAACGATGCCGGCTACAGCAGGCGCACTGATCTGAAGCAGACAAAGTTTCTCCCGGTACGAATGCAGGCTGTCTGCCTCAATATCGATGGCAACGCGATCCGCAGTCCCGATCTTGTTGAAACCAGGCTCGCCACCGGGCGGCGTCCGCAATTACACGGATTGATTTGGCTGCCTGAATCAGGAATCTCGTAAGCTCGAAATCCCAATCTCGAAATCTGAATGACAGATCGCAGATCGCTCAAATGGCGCCCCAAATTTGTCAGGTTTGCGTGCAGCAAATTCGGAGCATTTGGGTTTCTTTCGTCATTGGTGCATTGGTGATTCGGCATTTTCTGCCGTCAGCGCAATCCGCTGAGCAACAATTCCGCATTGGTTTTCGTCGCGTGCAGATTATCAATCAGTTTTTCCATCGCCTCGAGAGGCGGAAGCGCTCCCATCGTTTTGCGCAACATCAGCACGCGCTCCCATTCATCGGGATGATAAAGCAACTCGTCGCGCCTCGTAGCCGAGAGGAGCGGATGGATCGCCGGGTAAAGCCGCTTCTCCTGCAACGCGCGATCGAGATGCAATTCCATATTGCCTGTCCCTTTGAATTCTTCGAAAATTAATTCGTCCATTCGACTGCCGGTCTCGGTTAAAGCAGTCGCGAGCACCGTCAGGCTGCCGCCTTCCTCCGCATTGCGCGCCGAGCCGAAAAATTTCTTCGGTTTGATGAGCGCCTTCGCTTCCACGCCGCCGGACATGATCCGTCCCCTGCCCGGTTCCAGATTATTGTATCCGCGCGAGAGCCGCGTGATGCTGTCGAGCAAAACCACCACGTCATGTTTCATTTCGACAAGACGCCTGGCGCGCTCCAGCACCATCTCTGCCACCTGCACGTGCCGCTGCACGCTTTCGTCAAAGTTCGAATGATAAATCTGGCAATCAACTTCCCGCTCCAAATCCGTGACTTCTTCCGGCCGCTCGTCCACTAAAAGCAGGATGAGCACAATCTCGGGATGATTTACTCGGATCGCTTTCGCGATTTCCTTGAGGAGGATGGTCTTGCCCACTCGCGGCGGCGCAACGATGAGCCCGCGTTGTCCGCGCCCAAGCGGCGTTAGCAAATCAACGGCGCGCGCGCAGATGGAGTTCGTCTTAGGATTTTCCAGAATAATCCTGCCCTGTGGAAACTGCGGCGTTAGCTTGTCAAAGTGCGTCGGCTGCTTCCATTCCTCGGCCGATTGGCCTTCGATGGTTGTGAGCGTGTCGAGCGGAGAGAAACTTCTCACGCTGCACAGGCAATCGAACAGTCCCGGCGAATCTTTTGTCCGGGCCGCAGCTCATGTTGTTCGATGAGGGCGCGCGGAACCGCTACGTCCTCGGGCACAGGCAGAAAATTCAATTTTGGCCAGCGCAACATCGCAAACGAATCGCTGACCTGATCGAGAAAACCTTCCGCGGTAACCGTTCCGCCGCCGGCTAACGCGGCGCGGATGATATCGAGGATGTGCTGATGACGCGATCGGGCGGGATGCAAAAACAAATCCAAATCACGCGCCAATGCTTTTAGTTCTTTTCCCGAAAACTCTTGCAGCTCATTCAAATCAACTGAGCGAACTGTAGCCGGGCTCGTTGATCCCGGCATTTGGATTTCCTTTTCAGTTGTAGTGGCAGCCGCCCGTCGGCAGGCGACCCGCCTTCGCCCTGACCTGGCGTCGCGGGCACATCTCCCTCTTCAGTTTCCGCCTGCGAAGTCGATACCTCTACTTTTTCGTCCATGATTGCTTTTGCCATAACGCGACGAGAAACCGCGCCTGTTCGGCAAGCGTTGCTCGATCACCGTTATTCCAGACAACGTGATCTCCGCGTCTGATTTTTTCCTCGAGTGGCATTTGTGAGTTGATCATCTGTTCAGCTTCCGACGTGTTTAATCGACATCCGCTCCATCAAGCCGCCTAACTGCACCTTGTACGAACAGGCCACCACCACCACTCGGTCGCACAACATTTCACCGCCGGTTTCATAAAGGAGTGGAATATCAGCAAAGAAAAAATCGGGAGAATTGCGATGCCTTTTCGCCTCAGTCCTCCATTGGCGGCGAATCCGCGGATGGAGGATCTGCTCAAGCGCGCGTTTCCTGGTCGCGTCGCCAAATACTATTGCTCGAAGTTTCGCTCGATTCAAGGCTTCATCGCTTGAAAACATCTCGCTGCCGAACTCGGCACGAATTTCCTGTTTCACCTCAGGAAGCTCAACCAGCACGTGCGCTGCCTGGTCGGCATTGAAAAATTTCGCTGCGGGAAGAATCTCGCGCAGACATTCGCAGAATGTACTTTTACCTGTGCAAATCCCCCCTGTGATTCCGATTGCAGGCATAAACTGAACCTCACCGCGACATAATTAACGCGCAGAAGACTGAATGTCGTGCAGTCATAAACGGGCAGAGTGTAGCGAAGACCGGCCGCTTTGCGATGCCTGAAATGCAGGTATCATGCAGAGCTTATGACGCAGCAAGTTTTGTCAGGAAAAATTGGCCTGGTTTTTGGCGTGGCGAACAAGCGCAGCATCGCCTGGGCGATCGCGAAGGCATGGGCCGGCGCGGGCGCGCACTTGATTTTCAACTACCAAGGCGAGCGATTAAAGGAAAACGTCGAGGAATTGGTCGGCGAATTCGGCGAAAAAACGCCGTTGTTCCCCTGCGACGTTTCAAGCGACGATGAGATCAGAGCATTTTTCGAAAACGTGCGGAGCGAAACCGATCGCGTCGATTTGATGCTGCATTCGCTGGCATTCGCGCCACGAGAGGCGTTGGAGGGCGATTTTGTCAGCACCACCCGCGAAGCGTTCCGTGTCGCGCACGATATCAGCGCTTATTCGCTGGTGGCGCTCGCGCGTGAAGCAGCGCCGCTGATGACCAATGGCGGAAGCATCGTGGCGATGACTTATTACGGCGCGGAAAAGGTCGTGCCGCATTACAACGTGATGGGCGTGGCCAAGGCCAGCCTCGAAGCCAGCACGCGTTATCTTGCCTACGATCTCGGCCCGAAAAAAATCCGGGTAAACTGCATTTCCGCCGGGCCGGTGCAAACGCTGGCCGCGCGTGGCATCAGCGGTTTCACGTCGATGTTAAAGCATTATCAGGACGCGCGCCGTTGAAACGCAGTTGCGATCCTGCCGAGCTAGGTGCCACCGGAGTTTTTCTCGCCAGCGACGCGCCGCAGCAATCACCGGCCAGGTCATCTACGTCGATGGCGGTTACCAAATAATGGGTATGTGACCATCCTTCCTCTGGCTCTGACTCTTGCTCTTGCTCGCAATGATTGCGCGAATCTGGCGTGGCTGGACGAAACGAACGGACGCGAAGGCGTACGAAGAAATCTTACGCGACGAAATCTTTCCGAGCATCGCGGCGCGAAACATCGAAGGCTATCATGGCGCGGAATTGTTCATTCGCGAAGATGGCGACGAAGTGGAGTTTGTCACACTGCTGCGGTTCGATTCAATGGATGCGGTGAAGGAATTCGCGGGCGCGGATGAGACCAAGCCTGTAATTTTCCCGAAAGCAGAAGCGCTCATCGCGCGAATGGAGCGAGCGCGGCATTATCGTATCGCGATCTAGGTGGAACGCGTTGTCCTCAACGCGTTGACTAAAGTTGCGGCTTTGCCGCCTGATATTTGCGCCTTCGGCGATCCCCTTGCCATCGTCTTCAGGAGAAGCCGATCCACCATTGCACAGCGGAGCGCTTGCCCTACAACTGGCCTGCGCGACGTTGGTCTGTATGCAACTCGCTTCGAAACTTCGGGAAATCCTCGGCAACGAGAGTGTTGTGGACGATCCGAAAACACTCGCCGCCCACAGCGGCGATAAATGGTTCGCAGCGCATCAACCGGAAGTTGTCGTCTTCGCAAGATCGACAGGTGACGTGAGCAAGCTGCTTCAGTTCGCGTCGCGTGAAAAAATTCCGGTAACTGCGCGCGGCGGCGGCTTCGGCTACGTGGGTGGATGCGTGCCGGCGCAGGGCGGCATTGCTCTTTCGCTTATGCGAATGAACCGGATCAAGGAAATCAGTTTTGCCGACGCAGTGGCGATCGTCGAACCTGGCGTGTTCACCGGCGAACTCAAAGCAGCGGTGCGCGCGCAAAAATTATTCTATCCGCCTGATCCGGCGAGCATGAAAGATTGCACCATCGGCGGAAATGTCGCCACGAATGCGGGCGGCCCGCGCTGTTTGAAATATGGCGTGACCCGCAATTATGTGATCGGCCTCGAAGTGGTGCTCGCCAGTGGCGATGTGCTGCGCATCGGCGGACGCGTCCACAAGAATAAAACTGGCTTCGATTTGATCGGTCTCTTCGTCGGCTCGGAAGGAATGCTCGGCGTGGTTACCGAGATCACGTTGCGCCTGCTCCCGCTCCCGCCCGCGCGTGCGACACTGTCCGCTGCCTTCGCTACGGCCGCACAAGCCGCCGAAGCAGTGCAGGCGATTTTTGCGGCAGGATTCCTGCCGTCGTCATTAGAGATCGCCGATCATTTTACGCTGGAAGCAGCGCGACGCGATCTGGGCAAAATGATCGTGCCCGAGGGAAACGCGCATCTGCTGGTCGATCTGGATGGACAAGAGGAAAGCGTCGGCAGCGAGTCCACAGCGATTCGCGATTTGCTCGAGAAAAGAAAACCGAACACGCTCGAGATAGCAACGGGCGAAGCAGATTGCGAAAGGCTCTGGGCACTGCGCCGCCAGTTCAGCAATTCACTGCGCGCCACGGGTCTGACAAAGTTGAACGAGGATGTTGTCGTGCCGCGCAGCCGCCTGGTCGATCTGATGGAATTCGCCGAGTCCCTGCAGGCAAAACACGGGTTCCCGATCGCGTGCTTTGGTCATGCCGGGGACGGCAACATTCATGTCAACATCATGGCGGACCGTTACAATCGCGATGCTGTAGTGCGCGAGAAAGTCGAGCGCGCACTCGACGATCTTTTCGCCCAAGTCCTGGCCTGGGGCGGTGTGATTACTGGGGAGCACGGAATTGGTCTCGCCAAAAAACGCTGGTGGCCGGATGCGACCAGTGAGGTCGTCGCGCAATCTGCACCGCCGGCTGAAACAAATTCTTGATCCAAACGATATCTTGAATCCGGGAAAATTTCTCTGAACAGAAGGATCGTGCCCGCGAATCACACAAATTGACGCGAATAAAGAAAGCATATTCTTGTTATTTGCGTGTATTCGCGTTATTCGCGAACTGATCTTTTTGGTTGACGAATCCAAATTCGCATCGAGATTCGGCCAGCTTTTAACGGCGCATCTGAATTCGCCGCGACTGACGCGCATCCGCGTCCTCGTGAACGAACCAATAAGAAAGACCTAAGTCTTCTCATTCGCGCTGTCTTGAGGCACCACAAATGAAACCTGGAAAATTTACTCACACGGTCGCGGTCATCCTTTCGTCGATCACGTCTCTTTTCGCCCACGGAACAGCTTAAAAAGCGGAGCCTGCGAAAACAAAGTTCAGCAAAAAATCTCAGAGATCAGGAGACGACCGTTCGTTCGATGTTACTTCACTCGCGTTCACGCCGGGACAGTTGGCCAAAAATGCGCCTGAGCCGGGACAGCGTTTTCCGTGGAAAAGGGAGATCGTAACGACGGTGTTCTGGGTCGGCGAGAAACCAGCCGGTAACAATCCGATCCCTAATCGCACAAGCTCCTGGGACAAGGAATGGACCAAAAATTATGGCGGGGTTGATGATCCTGATCCCGCTCATCGCAGCAATTACATTCCTGTAAAATTCACGCCCCGACAAAATCCATTTTATTGCGCGCTTCCTTACAACGATAAAGCCAGGGAGGGCCATCGACCCGAAGCGCCGCGCGTTGTTCCATGGTTCAATGAAGCTTATCAAGGCCCCGCTGTTTCGACTTGCAAAGGGCGCTGGATCGCCATTCGCAAAGGCAATCGCGTCGCGTATGCGCAATGGGAAGACGCTGGCCCTTTCCGCACCGATCACTGGCAATACGTTTTTGGCAACGAACGACCAAAACCTAATCTGAACAAAGGCGCCGGCCTCGATGTCTCGCCTGCCGTGCGCGATTACCTCGGATTAGAACCAACTGATGTGACCGACTGGAGGTTCGTAGATTTCAGTGAAGTGCCGCGCGGACCGTGGTCCACTCTTGGAGAAAACAATACTTTCGTGATCAACGATCGGAAAAAAGGCGCGGCGCTGGTCGAAAAGCTGGGAACAATCGCGCACTGAACGCGCACGTAGCGTGTCGCGTGTTTCTGGGGACACAGGCTGCCAGCCTGTAGTTGCCGGCAGCCCTGCCGGCAACATTTTTGCACGCACAGTTCGAGTGACGCCAATTCCCCGGTCTCGGCAAGCTGCCGAGACCTACAGGCTGGCAGCCTGTGCTCCCCAGAACGCCAGACACGCGCACTACCCATCCACGCGATCTTTGGGTCCGAAGCGATTGGAAACGTGAAGTGAAATATCGCTGCCTAGTTCGTTCTGCTTCTTGCGCGATCTTTATCGCAGCTAGTTTCAGCCTCGCTGTCTCAATTGGAGCAGCCGCCGAAAGCGGCACTTTGCTCACGCGGCAAGGCTGCAATGGGCGATTGGACAAGTGATGCACCCGGAGTGCGCCGCAAAATCACCGTCAACGACCTGCCCGCGCCGAGTTCAAATATTCTGGCAATTAACCGGGCGCACGTCGTCAAGCCGCCAGCAGGCGCACAGCTTCGTATCCCGCCGGGTTTTACAATCGAATTGTATGCAGGCGGTTTTCGCGATCCGCGATTTCTGCTGACCGCGCCGAATGGCGACATCTTCGTTGTGGAGAGTCGCGCCAATCAAATCAAGGTATTGCGTGACACGAAGCACGCCGGTAAACCCGATGTGACCGAAACTTTTGCAGAAGCCAGCCTAAACAAACCATTCGGGATCGCGTTTTATCCGCCGGGTGATGATCCTCAATTTTTGTACGTTGCGAATACCGATGGCGTCGTCCGGTTTCCGTATCGTAATGGCGATCTGAAAGCCCGTGGACCAGCCGAAGTTTTGGGTGCACATCTCTCCGGTGGCGCGGCGCATCTGCGCAGCGGCGGACACTGGACGCGTGACGTCATCTTTTCGCCCGACGGCAAAAAAATGTATGTGTCCATCGGTTCGCGCTCGAATGTGTCCGATAACGCCGCAGAAGCTGATCGCGCGCGCATCTTCGAGTTCAATCCCGATGGCACGGATCGAAAAGTTTACGCGTGGGGAATTCGCAACGCCGTGGGAATCGCATTTCGACCCGGCACCGACGAGCTGTGGATGAGCACAAACGAGCGCGACGAAATTGGCGAGGATTTGCCGCCCGACTACATCAGCAGCGTGCGACCCGGCGGCTTTTATGGCTGGCCGTGGTTTTACATCGGCAACCACCCCGACCCGCGCCACAAAGGAAAACATCCCGAGCTTACCGACAAAGTGATCGTTCCCGATGTGCTCGTGCAGGCGCACTCGGCCAGTCTCAATTTGTGCTTTTACAACGGCGACCAATTCCCCGCTGAATACAAAGGCGACATCTTCGCTGCGTTCCACGGTTCATGGAACCGGATGAAACGCACCGGCTACAAAGTCGTGCGGGTGCCGTTCGACCACTCGACCGGCAAAGCGCTCGGCGAGTATGAAGATTTCGTGACCGGCTTCGTCACACCCGAGGGCAAAGTCTGGGGTCGCCCGGTCGGAATCACCGTCGCCAAAGACGGCAGCCTCCTCATCAGCGAAGACGGCAACGGCACCATCTGGCGCGTGAGCTACCGCAGATAGGGTGAGGCTTGCCGCACGCCGCGTTGCGCATAATCTGCTGTAGCGGCATGAAGATTGGTTTTGCTCAAATCAACACGACCGTGGGTGATTTGAGCGGCAATTGCGAACTGATCATCCGCGCTTATGAGCGTCTCGCTGCCGCGGGCGCGGAATTAGTGCTGACGCCGGAGCTGGCCATCACCGGATACCCACCGCAGGATGTAGTCTTTAAATCACGATTTGTTCCGGAGAATCTCGCGGTACTCGACAAACTGCACGCGCGCGTTGGAGACGCAGCGTTGCTGGTCGGATTCGTCGATCGAAATGACGGACGCGGCAAACCGTTTCGCAACGCCGCTGCTTTGCTCGAGCGAGGCAAGCCGATCCGCAAAACTTACAAATCGCTTTTGCCTACTTACGATGTTTTCGACGAGGACCGTTATTTCGAGCCGGCCAACTGCGTCGAGCCTTTCGAAGTGCAGGGAAGAAAAGTCGGCGTGACGATCTGTGAGGACATCTGGACGGAACATTATCTGCCGCGACCGTTTTACGACGTCGATCCGGTGGGCAAACTGGTGGAGCAAGGCGCCGAGATCATCGTCAATTTGAGTTCCTCGCCGTTTGCCTTGCATAAGCCGGCGATCCGTTACGAGTTGGTGGCCGGTTCCGCCCGCGCGCATCAGCGTCCAATCTGTTATTGCAATCTCGTGGGCGGCAACGATCAACTGATCTTCGATGGAAACTCTATTGTAGTAAACGCAGACGGGAAGTTGATCGCGCAACTGGCGGCGTTTCGCGAAGACGAAAGAGTCGTCGATACGGATTCGACTCCGACGATTGAATTTCACGAAGGCAAAGCTCCCGAAGAACTTTTCGCTGCGCTTTCGCTGGGAGTCCGCGATTACTTTCGCAAATGCAATTTCCATTCCGCCATGGTTGGCCTCAGCGGCGGAATCGATTCTGCGGTCACGGCTGTCATTGCTGTTGATGCACTCGGCGCGGCGAATGTGACAGGAGTTTCCATGCCCAGCCAATATTCATCGCGTGGAAGCATCGATGACGCACGCGCTCTGGCACGCAATCTCGGTATTAAACTTCTTGAAATTCCAATCGGCGACGCCTTCGCCGTGTTCAAATCGCAGTTCAAGGAAATTTTCAAAGGTCTGCCCGAAAACGAGACCGAGGAAAATATGCAGCCACGCCTGCGGGCGATGACGTTGATGGCGCTCTCCAACAAGTTCGGTCATCTCGTCCTTAGCACTGGAAACAAGAGCGAACTCGCCGTGGGCTATTGCACCATCTATGGCGACATGGCAGGCGGGCTCGGCGTGATCAGTGACGTGCCCAAGACGATGGTTTACGAGCTGGCTCGCTGGATCAATTCCGGTGACGCACTACGGGCGATTGAGGTCAATCGCCCCTACCCTTCTGAGACCACAGGTAGGGGTGGTTCACCCCGAACCGCCTGCGGTGGAAATCATCCCAAAGTCCACGATTGAAAAAGCGCCGAGCGCAGAGTTGAAGCCGAACCAAACAGACCAGGACACGCTGCCGCCCTATGAAATTCTCGATCAGATCCTGCACCTTTACGTGGAAGAAAATTTAAGCGCACGCGACATCATCGCGCGCGGACTTGACGAGACAACGGTCCGCTGGGTGCAGCGCCGTGTCGATCTCAACGAATACAAACGCGAGCAAGCCGCGCCTGGACTTAAAGTCACAAGCCGCGCGTTTGGACTTGGCCGCAAAATGCCGATCGCGCAAAGATACGTCGATTAATAGATATGTCGCTGGGTGGAAAACACGCGCTGATCACCGGAAGCTCCCGTGGCATTGGCCGAGGGATCGCCCTGAAACTGGCCGAACACGGCGTCAATGTAGCCTTGGTCAATGACGCGCAATTCACGCTCCCAGGCGACTCTCGGCCAAGGTGAATTGGTCGATTTGTCTTGAGTCGAGAGGCTATCATCCTCACCCTGAGATTCAGCAGCAGGTAAAGAGAAACGAGGCCTGAATGGCGCACGATGTTTTCGTAAGTCACTCGGTAAAAGACAAAGCCGTCGCCGATGCGATCGTAGCGCGACTCGAGGCAGACTCGGTAACCTGCTGGATAGCGCCGCGTGATGTTGTTCCGGGCGCCGATTGGGGCGAATCAATTATCGATGCGATCGAATCCAGTCGCATTATGATCTTGATCTTCTCTCGAAATGCGGACGCTTCGCCGCAAATCAAACGCGAAGTAGAACGCGCTGTTAACAAGGGCGTTTACATCATTCCATTTCGGATTGATGAGATTCCGCCCAGCAAGTCGCTGGAATATTTCATATCGACTTCGCAGTGGATGGACGCGTTTTCGCCCCCACTGGAACGCCATTTGGATAATCTGGCTAAAACGGTCAAGGCAGTGCTGAAGACCCCCTCTTCCCGCCGCCGACGTGCCGGCTCAACCGGAGAAACCATCGATCTCAAAGCCGCCAATTCGTCCGTCTAGGCGTAAATCAATTCTCATCGCTATCACAATTGCAGCCTTAGTGATTGTCGGCGGTGCGGGATGGTATCTCGTCCAGAAGAAAAAGAGTCCTCCTGAAACACCGGCTGTGACTCCAATTGGAACTCCAACGCCAGTCCCGATAACGCCGGTCGCAGTCACACCCATCCCGACACTTGTCCCGATTCCAGCTCAAACTCCAAGCACACCGCCGCCAAGTGCCAACATGATCAACGAGGAGGAAGTGCGGAACTTTGTGACCAGCTTTTTTCGCGCGGAAGAAAGGGGGGACGTCGAATACATGCTTTCGCAATATGGCGACTCATTCAGGTGGGGGCCGGAGCGGAGCGATAAAGCGTCCCGGCGAGATCAGTTAAATGAATTTCTCAAGCAGTGGCCCGTCCGCTCCTTCGCTGTCGGCGACATTCGCGTTGTGCATTCCGACATTCCTGACAGGGTGACTGCTTATTTTGAATACCGGTTTTCCTACAGAGATCCTGCGTCAGGCCGGAGCGACAGCGGCCGCCCCAGCCAGGAATGGGTAATCTCCAAAACCTCTGGCGCGCTTAAAATTGTTTCACGGAAACCTAGCGCTCATCGTGATTTGCCTACGCCATCGCCACTGCCAACTCAATTTCCGACTCTAACGACACCACCAGCAGCCATCACGGACAAGCTCTGCTCCGGTGGCCCGGAGCGCTGGAACGACCGTAACCGGCGAGGAGAACACGTATTCGGGTCAGGTGGGATCTTCCGAAGCGACGTTTCGATTACAGTTTGGGCCGGAGCGTCGCGTTAGCGGAACGTATACGCAAAACGGCCGCACGTTTCGGCTCGAAGGCCAGAATCCCAGCTGGCAAATTATTACTCGAGGAATACACCGACACCCGGTTGACTGCGCGCATTGAACTCACGCGTAAGAACTCTGTCCGGCGATATTCGCCTGGGAAGGAACGATGCATAACACCCCGCCGGACAATCGCAGTTTTCCCAGTTTGGTTTTCGCGCCAGCGAAAATAATCTGCGAGGGGACGCTATCCACCGCATCCCATTTATTCTTGAAACATGAGGGCGTATGTGAAGCAAATCTGCGAGACTACCGAGATTTCGGAATCTCAAACACGCTTCTCGCCTTTGGGTGGTTTAATTGTTGCATAGGATCGCGCCCAATCACCGTTTTCCTTTGACAATAGAGCTTCGACACGCTGAACGAGATGATCGAAGGCATCATCCTTATCTGTAGGGCTCTGTCTGCGCTAGAAACAAGAATTTCTCCTTTCGGAGCGACACCGCTGTAGCTCAATACTCAATCCAACTCCCCTTGTCCCGCGCTCCAACCCGAGGACGTGACCGACACGTCCTGAGCGTTGCGAAAAGTCGGCGGCTCCCCCACGGAAAACCTCCCGTGTCACTATGCAACGAATACGGATAATGATGTGCGTCTCTTTCATAATGTTTCTATACATCTACGGAAACCGCGACGGAAGTTTCTTTCCAGATTTCATGCGAGTATTCAACCCGGTGATGAACTGCATAGCATTCGGCGCAGCTCGATATCGTTGCTGACGTTGCTGTAGGCGTTGAGTCGACACGAAACAACTCGACGCGACGGGAGTGCGCGATTTTCACTTGCTCGGCAGATTTCGCAGACTGATCATCGCGTATGACTGCACCTCGTTGGTCCGCAAATCTTTCGCTGCCTTCAATCACATGCGGTCGGCATCCCATTTCGCACGCTTTGCAAACCTTCGTCCGCCGCGATCGCGGCACCAAAGAGCAGGCAACACTAAAGCCGCCTCGGGGCACCTGACCGCCAGATTCAATGGTCTATCGCAGTCTATTACGAGCGCGGCAGAGTCACTTTGCGAATTCAGAATCAAGACACTCCTATTCGTGGGAATCGATTTCATCGGTCTGTTTGAGATTAGCGAAACCGACAAGGTAGACCGTCGGCCAGTCAGTCAGCTTTTTGCCATCTTCTACGTTCATCACGCTGGAAAAAAAGATTGAGTCCTGCTGGGTCAAATTGTCGCAACGCCCGCTCGGCTGGCTTGTAAGAAAGACGTGCCTCTAGTCACAAACACACGCAGCATCACTGTTTTGCTTGTCCGCCTGTGCGATTCAAGGGTAAAATTTACAACATAATGAACCTGAACCCCGTGTCATTGGTGCAGTTGGGGACAGATTCGTGACTCATTGAAGAGCCCGACAGTTCTCGGCCAAATCACTTGGAAAGCCATCCACGCCAAGGTAACGGACAAGGCCTGGCCCAGGCCCGCAAGCCCGAGACCGGTCAACCAGATCGTTCGTGCAGTTCAGACGTTCGTGGGCGTAGAGCCCGATGGACCCCAGGCGAAATCACATGGAAAGCCATCTACGCCAAGCTCACGGGCAAGGCTTGGATAGATCCGAAACCCGCTCAGGTCGCCAGACATACCCGGGATTAAAGGCTTTCCCCAGGAGGCCGTCTCGATAATCCTTGAGGCGGAGGGAATGGACCAGCCAGCGAAGTGTCCCGGCGGCGAGTCCGGAATCTCTCTCGGGTACGGATGCGATATCGGCGCTGATCCCAAAAGCCTCGAATACTGGCGCGGTATCCTGACTGACGAGCAGATCACCCGCTTGGCGGCCGCCAAGGGAAAAACCGGAGGCACTGCCGCGGCCATTGCGAGGCAATTCTCCGACATCAAAGTCAGCAAGGCTGACACTCTCGCGCGTGTTCATGAAGTCGACTCTGCCGCTCGAGATCGCACTCACCCGTAAGACCTACCCGGGCATCGATCTCCTGCCCCCGACTGTTTTGGGCGCGATGACTTCGATCGTTTACAATCGGGGCCCGGGTCTCGATGGGGATCGGCGATCTGAAATGCGCGAGATCAAGGACGTCATCACGCAGTTTGCAAACACGCCCCCGAGCGCCGCGATGTGAGGGCCACCTTGAACAAAATCGCTGGCCTCATCCAAGGCATGAAGCGGCTCTGGGATAACAGTCAGCGCGGACTCCTGATCCGCCGGGATGCCGAGGCGAAAATGATCCGCGACACCTCGGATCGCCTGACATATTATCCTTCTGTTAGCCTGTCCTTTTCGGATACGCGGACCCGGAGGGCTGCTCCGCGCCGCTTAAGGATATGTTAGGCATAGATAACCAAACTCTATGAAACACCTCACAAGGCTTCTTTTTGTTCTCGTTGCGCTCTTCCTTCCCCCGACGCTTTCCGCGCAATCTGGCAGGGAAATCTGCGCCGAGGCCAACAAGATCAACGCCGAAGCCGACAAGCAGCTCAACGCTGCTTATGATCAGCTCATCAAGAGCATCAGGGCCGACAACGACAAGGACCGGGCGGAGTTGCTCGTTGAGCGTCTCCGGAATCCCAGCGTGCGTGGCTCAAGTATCGCGACGCACAAGTCGCATTCGTCGGGATACACGCGAATATCGGCTCCGCTTCCTCTCGCACCCTTGGCATGGCCAGCTACGGTGCCGAGATTACGAAGGAACGCATGAAAGACCTGACAACTGTTCCAAATCCATTCTGAACAGGTGAGCAGCCGAACACGACCTGCGGCGCTAACGTGCTTTCTCAAACGGATCCGGGAATGGCTGGGGTCGGACTTATCCTTCGGTTCAGGCTTGGCAGTCTGGGAAGGACCGGGCTGGAGAGACGAGCCGCTGGAACTAAGATAGAAATTGTTCAGCTGATCGGCGCGATCACTCGTAACGCGCGAGCAGACATCCGCTCCGAGCGGTAACGGGCAAGCCCTTCCAGAGGGCGGTCCATTAGCGCTGGGCCTTACGTAGTTTCATCGCTTCATCTGTTGTTAGGTACCGCGATGCATTGCTGATAGACAATGTTGAGCCGTCGATCCTCGCACCTTTCCTTTCGAGCGGGCACCCGACTTACGTCCCTGGGAGCATCTCCCATTTCGCGCACTCGAAGCCGAACGTGATCAACTCCGATTGGTCTGACATTCCGCTGAAGATAGTCCAAGCCTGCCGGCGGTCGTCTGGAAGGTGTCCTTATTTAGCTCTGTGAATGTCAACCAGGCGCGTTGTGATTCCCGCAACTGTTGGCGCGCCACAGTGGTGGCGTTTTTGCATGAGCTGCTGATAAGTCTGGTTGAGCTCCATATCTGCCTGTTCTGCCTCGGAAGCGACAGCGGGTGTTTGCTCAGCGGCAATCGCTAATGCAGCAAGCGATCCAGCGATGACCAAGCGAAGCAGGCGAAGATTTGAGCTATCGCGCCTCCGCATAGCG
>CAVUGV010000004.1:0-114203 GCA_963741065.1 uncultured Verrucomicrobiae bacterium
TGTCGCCGGCGTTAAACCGTTAAATCGTTGAAGCGGTGAAGCGAATGAGACGCGGTAAACCGCCGAAATGCGATGAACGGCGAACGCGAGCTTGTAGCCGCCTCGCTGTGTCGAGGCGACTCGGCCACTGTGCGGCCGTAGCAGCACGGCGACACAGCGTCGTGGCTACAACGCTCTGCATATTGAGATAGCTTGTAGATAGACGCTCGCGCGTCGTTTGATCAATTCGTCAGCGAGACCTCGAATGCCTGCGCTCCGAGGGAGGAGGCCAGGCCTTCGGTCTGGCCGGTGAGATACATGACCACGCCATTCTGGTTCGTCAGCTTCGCATGCATCTTCCCCTCGATCAGTGTGAGTCCGGTGCTGATGCCATGGTAAGTTCCGGAAAAGTCGGAGAGCTTATTTAGGTTATAGACTTTGCCGGTGGCAGAGGTCTTTTGGACGCCCGAGCCACCAAGGCCCCCACCAGAGATGCTGAAACGGTGACTCTGGCCGTTGTAATAGAGGGTCCCTTTTCCGTGTTCAGCCTGAGCGTAATAGGCAGCCGACCACTCCCGAATGCTGACAGTGGCCGAGGGTGTTGTACTCGGGGCCTGAGTCGTTGATGCGCATCCGGCGATGAGAAGGAATGTGATACCGATAAAGGCGGAATTGATGAAGTTGGTTTTCATGGTTTTTAGGTTTCTGATTGGTCTTGATGGTTTCATTGTTTTGTAATCTGGTTGTTAATACTGCTTTTGAGGCCGATTTTGCCGTGCCTGCGGCCAAACGGCTATAGGACTTTAGGCCAATACGTCTATCGACGCGAGTTACAGGGTTACAGCGTTACATCGTTAAAATGTTACAACGGTAAAGGCAGCTGAATCTCGGGCACATTTGAACGCTGGCTTATACCGTTGCGAGCGGATTTGATGATCGTGCCAAGCTCACAATCCTGGACGTCTGCGAACGTTTGCGGAGGCGCAGGAGACCTGGGACGGTGGTAGCCAGCAGGAAGGCGATAAGCAGGAAAATGATAACGATCTCGACGAACGCGAAAATTCCTTCAACGTGGCGACGCCACGACATTGCTATAGGGCCGGATGATTTCATCGGAGAGAATTCGTGCAGAAACTTCTCCAGTTTTCGTGGACTCTGTCTATAAGACCTTGGTCCAATACGGCCGTGTCGGAACGGACGACATTCTAAACAGACAGTCACCACCGCGCCGGAACAGCGAAGCAGCCCGTGCCGTGCCGCCTTCTGATCAGCGCAAAACCAGCGTCTGCCCCTGCCACATCGCGGTGAAGTCGTAGGTCTGCCCTTTTACTGCGGTCAAAGTCTTTTTCGTAGGCTGCAAGTTCAATTGATTCGGTCGCAGGATAACGGATATGACGTGCTGCCCTGGTGACAAGGAACCCCTATAGGTTTGGCCCATGGCGAAGCGTGCCTACATTCGCACCATCTATCTTTATATCGAGGAACAGGCCAGTTCCCATGTTGGGGGCTCTCCGAATAATCAGTTGAGCAGCACCTTGGCCGGCGGGTGCAGCCACAGAAGCCGTTGCCCCGGAGGCCGCTGTGCTGCTCGTTTCGCATCCTGATAAGCCGGCGCACGCCAGCGCCGCAATCAGCAGAACGCAACAGTGATAATTAAATTTTTTCATGCCCGAGATTATTTGATGCAGATGTTTCCGCAAATAAGACCTCGGTCCAATATGCCAGTCCTAAAGAATCTCAACGCCACGAAGGATCTCAGCGGCTCAAACAGCATGCAGAGCTTTTAAGGCGACGACATTAAAAAGGACCCGGATTTGCCAGCGGCGCAAGAGGGGACGACGCTGGCT
This sequence comes from uncultured Verrucomicrobiae bacterium, assembly GCA_963741065.1. GTDB lineage: Bacteria > Verrucomicrobiota > Verrucomicrobiia > Chthoniobacterales > UBA10450 > Udaeobacter. The sequence continues at coordinate 1,827 of CAVUGV010000004.1, forward strand.
AGTGGCGCTATATCAACGCGGGCTGAATCCGCAGATTCAAAATCGCGATATCGAGCGATCAAGAACAGCCTGCACCGCGGTTTGGTGCTGAGATCGAATTGCGACTTAGGCTCGCTTGCTTAAAAATTCACTCCGCCTTGGATGAAGGGGCCGTTCAAGGCGAGCTTATTAGTGAAGCCCTCCTGGACATAGTCGTATTTCAGGTAGCGCCATCCGACCTGCGTCCAGAACCACCGGCTGATTTGAAATTCGAGGCCGCCTTGTATCTGATAGCTCCAATCAGAACTATCTATCGGCGTTTTTACGATGTTCCGGCGCCCTTCGCGGTGCACCTCAAACGCCGAGCCCGAGTTGGCGTCAAATCCACCGACGTCGCCTTCCGCGTAAAGCGATGTGGCCTTCCAGATCTTCACTTTCCCGCGGGCGCCGATCACGGGATCGACCCAACCGGTCGAAGCTCGAGAAGTCCAACTTCTTGGAGATTCCCAGTAGTCGGCGGAGGATGACCAGGCGCGCGTCGCCGTTATCGAAAATGCTGAGATCGGCGCCGAGATAGGTGTAGCGCGCGCCGGCGAAGACAGAAAGCGAGGCCTTATCGCAATTGATCAATCGATAACCGAGGAAAGCCCCACCGCCGCCGGCCTTGATGTGCGCATTGGCATTGGTAAAAAGTAAACCGGGCAGCGTAGCCGAATCACCTACTTCCATGTACTGACCGTCTCCGAAGAGTTCCCACCGGTGATAGCGAATGTCGACCGAGAGGGCGAGGGGCACATGAGTCAGATGCTTAAACAACTCTTCGAAGCCGACGTCTATGTTGCTGACGACTCCCTTCACTCCGACATCGCCTGACAGACCGGCAATCCACCCGGGAACACCGATCCGAATTTCGAGCGGCGACGGCGTTTGGCACCACGGTTGTATTTCCGGTGGAGATTACTTCCTTCCCGTCTTTCGGGTCATCCGATCGCAGTTCCCGCAAGAAGAAGTGGAACAGGAATGGACAGGAACGTCGCGAATAGGAATCGATTAATGATTCGACTCATTAAAGTTGATTGATTCATAGTGGTGCAGTTTCGCCAGTGGTTGTGTCGGCGCTCGTCAGAAATACCAATTCGCCGCCCATTGGAGCAATCCTTTTTTTGCATTCCTCCGGGTTGTAAGCCGGAGAATGAAAGAACGCCGCCAGGATGTCTATTGGACTTTCGTCCCATAAGCGAACGATTGCGCGTAGAAACGAGAAATTATCGAGTTTTTCCAGGCGCAAAAAAAGACCGGCCTCCCGATAAAGGAGAGGCCGGTTCACTTAACCTAGCAGGGAGATCGCTGTCGTTTTTAGAAATGGAAGCGCAGGCCGGCACCAACCAAGTGCTGCCCCAGATTGCGACTCTGATTCGTATTGATTTGGCTGCTCGTATAGTTGAGGTAATGGTATTCGACGAAGGTGCTGAACTTCGGAGTGAAATAGTAATCTGAGCCTGCGACTATCTGCCACGCGAAGTCCGCGTGACTTGCCCCGCCTCCGGTGCTAAAGGTGCCGTGCGGGGTTTGGACGTCGATACCGGCGGATTCGGCATAGTAAACGCCGAGGCCGCCGCCTACATACGGCTGGAATCTTCCAAACGCGAATCTCCCGATGAAGTTGAACATAAACGCCCCGGTGTTAACGAAGGTAGTCACGCTGCTGCCTCTCACTATAGGAGGATCGACCAGCGCCAGAGTGGTGTCAGCGCCGCCCCTGAAGCCGTTCCAAAAAAAGTCGCCTTCAACGGTCGGACGAAACACACCCGTGCCCCAGACGTAACCAAGCTTGATACCGCCGTAGCCGCCGACGTCGTTTTTAGGACTGATCGTGAGAGTGTCTCCGAATCTATCCTCAAACGTCCTGTCGCCGCCGCGATTCTGATAGACATTGGCCCCTCCGTCGATCGCGCCGTAAAAACCGAGTCCGTAAAGTTCGGGCGGTGGCGGTGGCGCGACCTGCTTGTATGGTTCGGGCGGTCCGGCTTGCACCGAAGCGGTAACGAACCCAATCAGGATGGACATTAAAATAGAGAATTTTTTCATAACGATGGTGTGATAACTGATAAGTGCTGGTCTCGTCAACCAATTTCTTAAGTTTTTTCTGAGCCGCCGCCATCATTCAGCGACGGCGGTTTCACTGTCTATAGGACTTTAGTCGTACCTCGAACCGGTATGGGCACGATCCCACAATGGCGTTTTCGTCCTTTGGTCCTCGATCGCCGGGTCAGGATTAATTAAATCGAACGAGATCACATTACTTGCATCTACGACCGCAGGGCTTGAACTCAGGGTCTTGGCAGTTTTCGCTCGTGCCACATCAACAGCCGCGTGTCGCCGAATTGACTCTCTGGGCCGATAATCCCATCCCGGCGTGATTTGCCGCACATTTCTTTTCCTGGCCGCGGTCTGTGTTCGCTCGGCCTTATGCGAGTTCAGCCAAGCATTGATGGCCGCGCGAAGCGAATTGCCGGCGCCCGAGCGATAGTTTGGGAAGAAGATTTTCATGTTGTGGGAGCGAGTGCCAGGCGAACGACGGTTAGGAGTTCCTCGTCGTCAAAAGGCTTGGTCAGGAAAGCCGTCGCCCCGCCGTTTAATGCAGTTGAACGAACCAGAGGATCGTCCTTTGCCGTAAAGATGACGACCCTGGTAGAAGGTGAGATCTTGTGCAGCTGCGATTGAACCTCCAGGCCGCTCATCTGCGGCATACAAACATCAACCAGGGCAACCGTCGGGCGATGAATCCGCGCATAATCCAGGAAGTTCTGGGGATCGCTAAACGTTTCTGCGTGCAGGCCAGCTGACGAGAGAAGCCGCCCCAACCCTTTCAGCACGGAACGGTCGTCGTCGAGCAAGCAGATCATAAAAGCATTTGAGTTTAGCAAGATGACCTATAATCGGGTTAACCGCCGACCGAGTCTATTAGACCTTGGTCTTACACGTTTCCGCAGACGCGGGGCGCACTTGCTGCACCGCTGTCCTCCAAGGCCTGATTAAGGGCGTCCCGAACGGCTGCGATGAATTTTTTGTCGTCGAAAGGCTTGATAAAAAAAGCAAAGGCACCGGCCTGCATCACGGTGGCTTCGGCGGCACGATCCTCATGACCCGTAATGAAAATCACTCGAGTCCCGGGCGATCTTGCACACAGATGCGCCAGTAATTCCATTCCCGTCATTTGTTCCATCCAGATATCCAGGACAACGAGCCGCACCGGATTCGTTGCCATGTGATTGAGAAAATCTTCCGGTTCGGCAAAGGCACGCACATTGAATCCCTCCGATTTGAGCAACCGACTGATGGATTTTCGCACTGACGGATCGTCGTCAACCAAATAGCAGACTTCCGCGGAGGCAATTGGATAAGACTCAGGCGTCAGTTCTGTTTCCGTTGTCTGGCTCATATTATTCGAAGGATGCCGCTACTTAGCAGCATGAGCCTGCCAAAGGGGAATTAGACTTTGGTCTTATGTAATGCGGCCGAGGCGATGCCGGCTTTTTGCACTAACTTCACGAGCTCGGCCACTGACGTCACGCCAAGCTTTTGCATCATCCGGCCACGGTGGACTTTTACAGTCTTCTCAGCTATGCCCAGTTCGCCGGCGATCTGTTTGTTCAACATACCAGTGATCACGAGCTCCATCACTTCAAACTCACGCGGCGTGAGCAAATCAAGGAGACGCCGAACGTCGTTCTTTTCTGCACCGAGCCGTCGCTGCTCGGCGGACCGGATCAGAGCGCGCTCGACACATTGAAGCAATTCGTGACTGCGAAACGGCTTCGATAGAAAATCGACCGCGCCCGCTTTCATTGCCTGCGCACAAGTTGGGATGTCGCCATGGCCGGTGATAAAGACAAGTTGTTCTTCGCGGCGGCGCTGGATCAACGTTTCCTGCAAATCCATCCCGTTGATACCCGGCATCTGCACATCCACGATCGCGCACGAAGGGCCGCTGTGGGATGGACGCGCCAGAAAATCGGATGCGGACTGGAAAATTTCGCTTTTGTACCCGGTGGAGCGGAGCAGTCGCGTCAAGCCCTTTCGCACCGACGCGTCATCGTCGATCACGAAGACCAGGCTGTTTGGGATCGTCATATGGCTGAATCGGCAGTCCTTTCGGCGCTTACGGGAAGAGTAAAATGAAACCGCGCGCCGCCGCCCTCAACATTCTCGCTCGCGATTGTGCCGGAATGCGATTCAACGATTGAACGCACGATCGCAAGGCCCATTCCCAATCCCTGCGATTTGGTCGTGAAGAAATGATCGAAAAGTCGATCCCGCGCTTCCTCGGAAATACCAACTCCGTAATCGCGTACGCTCGTGCGAATCGCGTTCTCGCCATTTCGCTCCGTCACGATCACGACTTTACGCCGGCTTAATGGCGTGTCGCGCATGGCATCGAATGCGTTGACAAGGAGATTGATCAGGACCTGTTGCAATTGAATCGGATCGCCTTCAATGGAGGGCAAATCCGGTTCCAGCAAAGTGTCCACGTCGCAGGAGCGCAGCATGGCATCCGGTTTTACCATGCGCACCACATTCGTTACAAGATCGTTCAGATTCAGCCGGTGCCGGACTCGGGCGCCTTTTTTCACCATGTTGCGAATACCGCGAATCACTTCGCCAGCGCGGCGCCCATCCGCGACAATGTCGGCGAGCAGTTCGCGAAGTTCACGGAGATCGACATTGCCACGATCAATAAAACGCTCTCCCGCACTGGCGTTGCTGATAATTCCCGCCAGCGGCTGATTCAGTTCATGCGCCAGAGATGCCGTCAGTTCACCCATCACTGCCACCCGGCTAAGATGGCCGACTTCTTCGCGGTGCTGTATTGCTTCAGCTTCAGCGAGCTTGCGGGCAGAAATGTCCACAACCGCGGCCAGAACAAGCATCCCTTCCGGTGATTGAATGGGACTTAGTCCGATCTCGACTGGAAATTCACTACCGTCCTTTCGCCGCCCGAATAATTCCCGGCCGGCGCCCATCGCCCGGGCTGTAGGTGCGGCGTGGAATTCCGCCCGATGAGCCGGATGCTGACTAGCGAGCCGCTCTGGCACGAGAATCTCGATACGTTTTCCCACGAGTTCCTCACGTTCATAGCCAAACAGCTCTTCGATATGAGCATTCACCAAAACGATGCGGCCCTGATCATCGACGACGACAATACCGCTCGGCGCAGCTTCGATCGCCAGGCGGAATAGATCTTGCGCCTGCTTCTGCGCTGTCACATCGATCGAAATGCCGCGGAGGACGGGACTTTTGCGGCCCGCCTCGCTCACGCAGCGTCCGCGGTGTTCCGTCCAGCGTACGGTGCCGTCCGGAAGTACAACCCGATACTCGAAGTGGTAATTCTCACCAGTTCTGACCGCATCCTTCAGGGCCTGCCGGACTCGATCGCGATCATCGACATGTACCGTGGAAAGAGCGTCTTCCAACTTGATCTTTCCGGGACCTGGCAACCCCAAAAGAGCACGGCGCGTTTTCGTGCCCCAGAGTTCATCTTCGTCGGGATCCCACTCCCACAATCCAAGATTGGCCGCGTCCATCACCAAGCTCATCCGCTCCTCGCTTTCGCGCAAAGCCTGCTCCTTTCTCAATAAGTCCGTGACGTCCACGCACGATCCAATGTAACCAGCGAAGTTTTTCTCGGCGTCGTAGCGCGGCACGCCCTTGTCCGATATCCAGCGATATTCGCCATCGTGACGTCTCAGGCGGTACTGCATGAGGAACGGCTCGCGTGCATCAAACGCTTGGACGTAAGTTTTCATGCACCTCTGCAAATCGTCCGGATGCACGCCTTCAGCCCAGCCATTTCCAATTTCCTGCTCCATCGTGCGACCAGTAAACTCGAGCCAGGGCTTGTTGAAGAAAGCGCAGAGCTTGTCCACGCCAGCCAGCCAGATGAGGACGGGCGCCGCGTCGGCTACCGTGCGAAAACGCGCTTCACTCTCACGCAACTCTTCCTCCGCTGTTTTGCGCTTGGTGATGTCGCGCGACACCCCGCGCGCGAAGGCCGGTTTGCCACGTTCGTCTAACTCGACGCTGCCATGACCGGCGATCCAGCGTGTGCTTCCGTCCGCCCGCATGATGCGATATTCATTTTCATACTCTCTACCGTGCTCGAACATGTGCTGCACGAGTTGCTTCATATGTTCGCGATCCTCGGGGTGCACGATCTGGAGCACTCGGTCAAAGTTCACTGGCTCCGATTCCGCGAAGCCGAACAGCTTTCGCCATTTATCGGTCACCAAAAGTTCGTCACCCGGGATGTTCCAAACCCACAAACCGAGGTGTGCCGCGTCGGCCGCAAGACTCATGCGCACCTCGCTTTCCCGCCGATCAGCCTCGCCTCTTGCGCGCTCCTCGATCACTGCCGCGAGAAACATCAGCGGAATTGCTAAGACGATTAGAAATAGTTGGATTGAGAGAGCGTCTTGTTCAACTGTTCCGCCTGAGAACGGCCCATGCCCGTGGGATCCGCTCCAAATGGCCAAAAAGCCGACAATCGAAATAGCACTGCTTGCCCCGAGGGAGCCGAACCGTACCGCCGCCCAAAGAAGGAACGGCAGAGGTAGAAAGAGAAGTGCCGAATCCGCTCCCGGTCCAAATTCATAAAGAACGACGTAGCTGACCGAGCACAGACTAAGAAAGAGAACGCATGTCTCCAGGTAGCGCGAAAGTCGAGCTCTCCGCAGGCGAGGAATTCCGTCCCTCGCCCACGTGACGATCAACGGCACAACTATTAATGCCGCCAGGGCGTTCGAAGGAAATCGTATTCGGATCAGCTTCCAGTAGGCGTCCTGGCCCCAATGATTCCATACCACAAACGCTGCGTCCAAGAACGAGGACAAAAACGGACCGATGAGGACTGCGCAAAGACAAAAAATGCCCGCCTCTCGAAGGTTCGTGAAGCGAATCGGTTCGCCAACAAGATAGCGCGTCAGGCCCGCGCTGATCACTGCTTCGCACGAGTTGCTGATGAACCAGCACAAAATCATCAGCGGTGGAACGTCACTCTGTAGTTGCGCTGCGCAATGCGCCGGAAACGCAGCGAGCAGGACGAACCACCAGATGCGCGGTGGCGTCAGCAGAAGCGCCGCGACCAGGATAGAATTCGGAGGCCAAAGGACCGAGACCGGATGCGGCTGAAACGTGAGCGCGAATCCGAGTCTCGCACCCAGATAATAGCCGACAAACACGCACGCCCCGGTCACAAGTGTGCGAAAATCGAAAGGTACATTCCAAATGCGCGGATTTTGGGAAGGCGCTTGAACTCCCCCGGTGTCAAATGATGCCGAGATGCTTCTCATGGTTGCTGCTCGATGGCGGACACGTGGGACCGCGCGCCCAATTGTAACCAAGATCTAAAATTAACCGCCGCCGCGATAACTATTACGGCTTGAGTCCGGCTCGCGTTCTTCCGGGTGAGGACGCGAGCCCTTACATGCAAACATCTCCGCATAGCCCCTCGATTATTACACTGTCCGGCTGATCGGGAAAAGCCTTATATTCCACTACGAATTTTGTAACCTATTCGTAACAATTGACGAAGCTCCTGGGTTCGTCGCGAGCCGACGTGCGACACGAACTTCAACGTCCAACGTTTAACTGGCGCTTTCTGAATTGAACATTTGGGCGTTTGGCGTTGAGCGTTCGGTGTTTGCTTCCCGCAGTTCAGTGCCAGGGAGGGGACTCGAACCCCTAAGGATTTCTCCACCAGATCCTAAGTCTGGCGCGTCTGCCAATTTCGCCACCCTGGCGGTGAGATTTTCGATTGTAGATTTTTGATTGCCGATTTCAAGGAGCGGCGGTCTCTGTCCGCCGGCAATGTGCTTGTTTGCGTCTAGGATCCGGTCGACGCCTTGCCTTGAGCGGATGGCGTGGCCGTGGCTGCTTTCGCCGCTGCGGCTTTCGCGACGGCCTCTGCGGCAGCTTTCTTCTTTGCCTCGGCCGCGGCTGCAGCGTCCGACAGATTCTTATCTACTGCCGCGGCTTCGACGGGATGGATCCTGTGATAATATTCGTTCGACCTAGACAATTCCTCTTTGCGCATGAGCAGATGGTTGAAACGTTCGCGCTTACTGAGCTCAAAGTCCTTGTCCATCTTGATCGCTTCAAACGGGCAAACTTCCACGCAAATCTGGCAGCTCATGCAAACCGAGATGTCAATATCGAAGACCTTCGGATAAAACTGCGGTTTGCCCATGTAATCGGGCTTTTTGTCGTCGCTTTTGACGATGTAGATGCACTGCGGCGGACATTCCTTCTCGCAAATCTTGCACGCCACGCAGCGCAACCCCGCGTGCGGATCGTCCGTGTCGTAAATCAGAAACGGAAAGTTGCGATAGTTCTCGGGAAGCGGAGTCCGCTCTTCCGGATACTGCACCGTGATCAGCCGCTCCTTTTCGAAATAACTTCCGACAAAGTTTCGGGCGGTAACCGCCATTCCCTTGAGTATGCCCGTGCCGATCATTTGATTATCATCGATCCACTTCTCCCATGACGATATCGACGCTGCCGAGAATTACCATCACGTCGGCAACGGTGTGGCCCAGACAGAGGTCTTCGAGAACCGTCAGATTGATGAAACTCGGCGGACGCACGCGGTAGCGATACGGATTCGGGCCGCCGTCGCTGATGAGATAAAACCCGAGCTCGCCTTTAGGCGCTTCAATGCGTCCATACGCTTCGCCTGCAGGCGGGCGAAACGCGCGGATCTTGACCTTTGGGTTCACGATCGGCCCCGGCTGAATTTGGGCGAGCGCCTGTTTCAGAATCTCGACACTCTCGCGCATCTCCAGCGCGCGCATCATCAAACGATCATAAGTGTCGCCGTGTTCGCCTAACGGAATCCGGAATTTGAAACGTGGATAGATTCCGTATCCGTCCACTTTGCGAACGTCGTAGTTCACGCCGCACGCGCGCAGCATCGGGCCCGTGATGCCGGCGCTGATCGCGAGATCGGCCGAAAGTTTGCCCACGTTCTGCGTTCGCGCGATCACGATCTCGTTTCCAAGGATCAGTTCTCGAACTCATCGAGAAACTTCGGGAAACGATCGGCGATCTGTTTCGCCCGCGTCAGCCATTCGTCACTTGCATCAACGCGGCAACCCCCGAACCGCATGTAGTCGCACATCATGCGCGAACCGGAGAGCGATTCGAACAGGTCGAGAATTTTTTCGCGCTCGCGGAACGCATACATCAGCGGCGTGCCCCACGCGCCCATGTCGCTCAACAAAAATCCGAGGAGGGACGCATGATTTTGGAGCCGCGTCAGTTCGGCAAGAATGACGCGCAAATACTCAGCGCGCTCGGGAACCTCGATGCCGGCGAGTTTTTCCACGCTGAGCGCGTAAGCCCAGTTATTGGTCATCGAGCAAAAGTAATCGAGCCGGTCGGTGTACGGCATCGAGCCGAGATAAGTTGTGTGCTCGCCGATCTTCTCGTGGTTGCGGTGCAGGTAGCCGAAGACCGGTTTGAGTTTGCGAACGATTTCGCCTTCCAGCGCGACATTCATTCGGAACACGCCGTGCGTGGACGGATGCTGCGGCCCCATTGAGACCTCGAGCAAGTCGCCTTCGATTCGCGACGCCATTGTGACCGGTGGCCGTTCCATTGCTTCGAGTGTTTGGACTGTCGCGCTCATTTCAAATTGTCATCCTGAGTCGCGAAGACGACGAAGGATCTCTGATTTTTTTGCAGCGCTGGTATCGGAAATGGCCAGAGATGTTTCGCTTCGCTCAACATGACAGGTCAGGAAGGTTTTAACTGCTCTTCAGCCGGGCGCGCTGTGTAATGTTGCTTCGCTCTTGCGAGCACTTCATCGTGCGGCGTCGGTTCCCATTCAAAATCGTCCGGCTGCACATAATCTTTGCGCATCGGATGATCTTCGAACTCGTCCCACATCAAAATCCGCCGCAAATCGGGATGACCATCGAAACGGATCCCGTAGAGGTCGAAAATCTCGCGCTCCTGAAATTCCGCGCTGCGCCAGACTGGCGTGAGCGAGGGCAATCGCGCGCCCTCTGCGCGATCTGCGGTGCGCATCCGAATGATTACCGGTCCGTGTTTCTGCGCCATTGAGTAAAGGTGATACACGGCCTCGAGATAACCCGGAATTTTCTCCTCGGTCGTCTGATCGACCTCTTTCTCGATGCCGTCGACGACTGTCTTTACTTTCACCGTTTTCTTCACCACACGATCGAGCCAATCGACACCGGTCGCGTTTGAACAAAAATCGAGCCGCAGCGACGGGTCATCGCGCAGGAAGTGCGCGACTGCGAGCGCGTGTTCGTTGTCGATCAGCAACGAGGATTGCTGCGACGGACCGGGATTAACGACGATGTCGATCTTGGCGCCGCGCACAGCCAGCTCCGCTCGATTCTTGATTTGCTCCAACGTCTCCACGGCGAGGTATTATCGAGTCGAGGCAGCGGTTAGGAAATATCGTCCGCTTTTGATTAATGGCCGGGAGCCGACGTCACGGTTGTATTCGTAAACCCAGCCTTGGACTTTCTTTTTATCTGCACGCGTGATTGAGGCGCGCCGCCGGACAAACAAACTCTTCGCAGGGTGCTTTGGATCAAACTCTTCATATGCGTCTAATCGATTGAGCAGCTCGAGGCCATTGGGAAGTTCGTAGATCCTGCCGAAAATCTTGTTGCTCGAATTCTTGTCCAAAACTGCACCGGGATACTCCCCGAGGTCGTAGAGTCGACCCAGGACGGAGCCTTCGCTGATATACCGAAGTCTCTTGATGATTCCGGCGATTCCGGGCGGCGCGCTTTCTTCAGCAAGCGTTCCGTATGCAAACAGATACTCCTTCATCTCTTCTTCGCTCGCTGTTTTAGCAGTCTGTTCAACTGCTTATACCCTTGGCCGCGATATATTTTCGCACGGCGACGCAATGCTCCAAGCAATCTAAGTAATAACAGAAAAGATCTTCGATTTCGTCTTTGGTCAATTGCCGCGACTTCTGGAGAACGGCCACGAACTCGAAAAAATTTAGATAGTCAGTAAAGTTACGCGGCTCGGTATTGATCAAATTATCGATGTCGGCCGAGTGGCCGGCTTCGCAATCCAAAATTTCCCTGATGTCTTTCAGCTCCGGCCGTTCGTAGAATTTCTCGTACAAGCTGGCGAGCCATTCAGCCCGCCGTAAACGTGAATTCGAGAAGTAAACGTATATTCCCCAAACCGCTGCGGCTGCAGCCACAACTGCCGCAATCGTCTTGATCACTTCGTTTGCCATCAGACGCGGTCGAGTGTGGGAGGTTGGTAGACTTCCGGGTTCGCCGGCGGATTCAAATCGTGTTCGCCAAATGCGGGAACTGGAAATTCGCTCGGCTGCTCCGGCTTCAGGAAGTCGGCCTTGTCTGCGCCGGTCAATTTTTGTTCTTCGATTTTGCGCTGCAGCTCCATGAATGCGTGCAGCAGCGCTTCCGGTCGCGGCGGGCAGCCGGGAATGTAAACATCGACCGGAATGTAGCGGTCGATTCCTTTGAGTACGTTGTAGCCTTGTTTGAATGGTCCGCCGGAGATCGCGCATGCGCCCATGGCGATGACGTATTTCGGGTCAGCCATCTGATTGTACAGGCGCACAATCTGTGGGGCCATTTTCTTGGTCACTGTCCCGGCAACGATCATCAGATCGGCCTGGCGCGGTGACGGCCGGAAAACCTCGCCGCCGAAGCGCGCGATATCGTAGCGAGACGCTGCGGTTGCGATCATTTCAATGGCGCAACACGCCAGCCCGAATTGCAATGGCCAGATCGAGTTCTTGCGTCCCCAGTTGTAAAGGTCCTGTATTGACGTCACCCAGACTCCCTGGCGTTGCAATTCGGTGCGGAGTTTTTCGTCGATTTGACTCATGGTTCCCGGTAAAAAGTTACAAAAGTTACAGCAATGTAACTCTTTTAACTCTTTTAACCAGTTCCGCCCGCTAGCGCACCCATTGAAGGCAACCCTTGCCCCATGCCCAGGCGAGACCTTCAACCAAAAGAAGGAGAAAAATCAGAATGGCAACAAACGCTCCGACCGGCAACGCGGTAAATGCGACCGCAAACGGCACAAGAAAAATCGCCTCGACGTCGAAGATCAAAAAGATGATGGCATAGAGATAATACTGTGACTGGAACTGAATGTGCGCTTCACCAACGGATTCGACCCCGCACTCGTAAATCGCGTTTTTCTCCGCGCCCGGCTTTGGCGGCTGGAAAAATCGCCGCCACGTCCACGCGAGGGCGAGCGGGACTAGTGGAAAGACCAGCGCCACACCAACGAAAATGACGATAAACAGATAGGGATTCGGGGTCATGCGAGGCGGTTAAAAAGGTTAAAAAAGTTACATCGTTACAACGAGGAAATTCGCTCGGAAAGCGTCACTGCCAAGCGTAACTTTTACCTTTCGGCTTCCGACGTGGTATCGGCATCCCTGCCGATAGGGTCAGAAATGGGCTGGAAGCCCATGCCACTTACTCCTCGCTCGATTTTCTGCCGAACCAGCGACGCTTTTTCGGCTTCGGCTCCTCCGTCGTCACCGGCGCCTCGGCCGGTTTTTCTTCTTTCTCGGCCGGCTCTTCTTCCCTGCCCGCAGGCTCTTCTTCTATTGACTCTGCGCGCTCTGGTTCTGGTCGCTTTGGTTTTGGTTCGGCCTTTTTCCGTTTCGCCTTTTTTTCTTCTTCGGGCTTTGCCTCGATGACTTCCATATCGACCCACTCGATGAACGCCATCGGAGCGGAGTCGCTGTGGCGCTGGCCAAGCTTCACGATGCGCGTGTATCCGCCATTGCGCTCCGCCGATCTTGGCGCGATGTCGTCAAACAATTTCTTGACCGCATTCTTTTGACGCAGAGTCGCGAAAGCGGTGCGGCGTGCGTGAATCGATCCGTTTTTTCCGAGAGTAACCATTCGCTCTGCGAGCGGTCGAACGGCTTTCGCCTTGGCCAACGTGGTCTTGATACGTTGATGTTCGATCAAAGAACAAACCTGATTGGCGAGGAGCGCCTTCCGGTGCTCAGCCGTGCGACCAAGCTTGATCGTCTTCTTTTGATGTCTCATGGCTGGCTTCGCCTCGTTGAATCGTTAAATCGTTGAATCGTCAAACCGCAAATCCGACGTAACGGTGTAGCAATGTAACGAATCACGGGATCCTGCTGTCCATTCGTGCCTGCCAAGCCGTAACTATGTGAAGGCTGGTCCATTCGTGGTTTGACCGGACGCTTATCTGGCAGCGGGAGCAGCGGTCTCGGCAGCACCATCGCCGCTTACCGGCATGTCGATCAAGCCCGGGTCGAATTTCATTCCCAGACTCAAACCAAGCTGCTGCAGTTTATCCTTGATTTCGTTTAACGATTTTTTGCCGAAATTGCGATACTTCAGCATCTCGGCCTCGGTCTTTTGGGCAAGTTGTCCCACCGTCGTGATGTTGGCGTTATTCAAGCAATTGGCCGCGCGCACACTGAGCTCGATCTCGTTCACGCTCATATTGAGCAGCTTCTTGAGCTTGATATTCTCTTCGCTTACGCCGGCGGGTGTCTGGTCGAACTCGATCACTTCCTCGTTGTAGTGCACAAATACATCGAGGTGATGTCGCAGAATCGCGGATGCCTGGAGCAAAGCGTCATCCGGCGTCAAACGTCCATCGGTCCAGACTTCGAGAATGAGCTTGTCGTAATCGGTGCGCTGACCGACCCGGGTATTTTCAACTGCATACTTGACGCGCGTGACCGGCGAAAAGATGGAATCGATCGGGATAATACCGATCGCCTGATCGGCACGCTTGTTTTCCTCGCCGGTGGCAAAGCCGCGGCCGACGCGCACATCGAGCTCCGCATCAAATTTATGTTTCTTGTCCAGTGTGCAGATCACTTGCTTCGGGTTCAGCACTTCAAAACCTTGGATGGCCTGGATGTCGCCGGCGGTCACTTCGCCTTCCTTGTTCACGGTAAGCGAAAGTTTCTTCGGCTCGTGGTCCTGTCCATCGAGTTTGAATTTCACCTTCTTGAGGTTGAGGACGATATCAGTGACGTCCTCGACCACGCCGGGAAGCGTGGCGAACTCATGCTGCGCGCCTGTGATTTTTGCCGCGGTGATGGCCGCGCCTTCCAGAGAGGAAAGCAGAACGCGCCGGAGAGAGTTCCCAACGGTGTGACCGTAACCGGCTTCAAACGGCTCGGCGGTGAATTTTGCATAGGTATCAGTGGCCGTGCTCTCGTCTTTCGCGAGAGTCTTCGGCATTTCAAAACGACCGTAACGGATTGGCATATTTGTTAGTTAGCGATTTAACGAGTAAGTGATTTAACGAATGCAGAAAGCAAATCGTCAGATCGCTAAATCTTTAAATCGCTAAATTCCTTCTGTCGCCGGGTTCCCCCTGGCGAGTGTGGCCTCGCATCCAGCGACGGAGACCCAGGGACCAACGGCGTATTTTCAAAAACTCGCTGCGGAGTTTGGAATAAACACTGAATCCGCGATTTTGCAAACGGCGTCTCGTGGCATCGGCATCTTGCCGATACGATGTGCGCTGGAAGCGCATGCCACCTCACTGTTCGATCACGTCGTCTGGCAGCTCATTCACGTTTCCCCGCGTCTTTGGAAAATGCGCTGCCAGCAGTTTGCCGATTTCCTTAATCGCTTCGACCAGCGCATCGCTAAAGTTCTCGTTTTGAAAATGCGTCCGCATTCCTTCGACAATGTCTTGCCAGAACTTGTCACCGCATTTCTCGTGAATCGCCTTATCGCCAATTACAGCAAACTTGTGCGCGCGTGGCGCCACGAAAATCAGGACCGAATTGCGCTCGCGCGTCTTGTGCATGCGCAGCTGATGAAATTTTTTCTGCGCGGCAGCCAACGGATCGTTCTTCAATTTGCCGCGCTGAATGAAAATGCGAATCTCGCCGGAAGTCTTGGATTCCTCCTCGCGAATCGTTTGCACAATCCGATCGTGCTCGAGTTTACTAAGGAACTCTCGCGTCCGCATTTTCGTTACCAGCTCGAACCCGCGCCGCCGCCGCCGAAGCTTCCACCGCCACCGCTGAATCCGCTGAAACCACCACCACCGCCTCCGGACGACCAGCCTCCGCCACCGCCCATTGGTAGAAAAATTGGACCGTCTCGGCCAGATGAATAGCCGTAACCGCCGAGTCGCCGCATCAATCTCGAAATGATGATCAGCACAATGACAAAAATGAGGAAGGGCAGGAGCCCAGAAGCGCCGCCGCGACGGTGTTGGCCGGCAACCGTTTTTCCCGATCCCTGATACTCGCCGCGGATTGCCTTGCAGATCAGATCGATCCCGGTAGCGAGGCCGGCCTGATAATCACCATTCCGGAAAAGCGGCTTGATGCGGCGTTCGGTGATATCGAACGCTGTCGCGTCCGGAAGCGCGCCTTCCAGACCGTAACCAACCTGGATAAACATCTTGCGATCCTGGATGAACACAAACAGCACGACCCCGTTGCGGCGTTCCTTCTGGCCGACGCCCCACGCCTGCGCCACGCGCTGGGTGTAGTCCGCGATATCCGAGTCGCTCTGCATCTTCGGAAAAACGGCGACCACGACTTGATCGGAGGTTTCGCGCTCGAATTGCGCGAGCTGCTCGTTGAAACGCTGGGCCGCTTCTTTTGAAACGACGCCGGCGTAATCGTTGAAATAACGGTCGGGTTTCGGCGGAATCACTTCCGCGGCTTGCGAGTTGATCGCCGAGTAAGGTCGCAAGAGCCAGCGGTATTGCTGAGCGCAGCTCGCGTCGGCGCCTCGCGTGTTGTGACGCGGACAATCTTGTCTGCGTCATCGCAGGCAGGATTGCCTGCGTCACCGTTTTCACGGCGCCGCCGTCGCCGCAGGCGCCGGAGCGGGCGTGCCGAAATTGAACTGCACCGGTGGCGGCTTTTCCGCGCCCGGCTGCGCAGCGAAGAAAGGCCGTCGGCGCAAAACCAAGCATACCCGCCACGAAATTTGTTGGGAAACTGCGCACCGCGACATTGTAGTTTTGCACTGCGGTGTTGAAATTTCCGCGTTCGACCGAGATTCGGTTCTCAGTTCCTTCCAGTTGCGCCTGCAAACTGAGAAAATTCTGGTTGGCCTTTAACTCCGGATAGCGCTCTACCACTACCAGCAGCCGCGAAAGCGCATTGCTCAATTCCCCTTGCGCAGCCTGGAATTTCTCAAGCTGCGCTGCGTCAGTCGGCGCTTTGTTTGGGTCGATTTGCGTTTGCACACGCGCCAACGCTGGCGCGCGCGTTCGTCACTTCCACCAGCGTTGATTTTTCGAAATTGGCCGCGCCCGAAACTGTGTTCACCAGATTCGGAATTAAATCTGCGCGACGCTGATAGACGTTTTGCACCTGCGCCCAGCTTTGATCGACACGCTTGCTGCAAGCGGACCAGGCGATTGTAACTGCCGCCAATTGCAAGAGCAGCAGCGACGACGATGAAAAGTACGATCACCAGCACGACGCCGCAACCGAGCGCGAATTTGTTCATACGAGTCGTGAATCGTTCAGGAAATGCAGGGCCAAGTCAACTGTAGACGCGGCGGTTCGTTCTGCAAGCCACGAGCGTCGCCCCAAGCACGAGCCGCAGGAAATGCGCATCCGAAAATTTTGCTTCCGATCCCTGTCGCACAATGATCGCCTTTAGCGATGGAATTACAAACAAACGCTGATAATGCGAGCCAAGTGCGACGACCATGTCGTTCGGGGCATCCTTGCAAATGCAAACGTCTGTCCATTGCGCAGCTTGCCACGGCAGATCGAGCATGCGTTCGAAGTCGGCCTCGCGCCCGCTTCGGCGCCTGCTGATTTAACCAAAATGTGAGGCCGTACGACGGATTTGCCTGCGAGCCGGTAAACGCCTCGCGCAACAAAGCTGCGGGAACGATTTGCCGCCCACGATAATTGCCGTTCCCGAGGACCAGCTCGCCCAGTCGCGCCCATTCTCGCGCAGTCAATTCAAACCCTGTTGCCGGCAGCGGATTGCCGCGCGCGTCTTTTTTGTAGTTGAGGCGATGGAGGCCAAGCCGACTCGACACATGTCCTTCGAAGTACGCGATGGTGCTGCGACCTCTTAGTTTCCGGCGCAGCAGCTCGGAAAAAATCTGAAGATGACTCGGGCCATAGATGAAAGACGCACCCGGTTCAGTAAGCGTCGGTAACCGAATTGCCATGGCGTTTCGGTCTTGAATCGATGCGCGCTGAAGAAACGAGGCGCCTTCAATGCCGTCGGTCTGGCTGAGCAATTGTCGAATCGTGATCCGCGATTTGCGCGGATCATTCTTCCATTCGGTGATCGTGTCCGAGACGAGATCATCGAGTCTAAACAGCCCGTCGCGCACCGCCGCCAGCGCGGCGATTCCCCAAAAACTCTTTGTCCCGCTGAAGATCGGCCATCTTCCGCTCAGCCGATCCGCCATTTGCATAATGCTCGAAAATCGTGCGGCCATTTTGCATCACCAGCATGGAGACGCCGCGTTTGCTCTCGGAATATTTTGCGGCGCGCGCGCAATCCGCGGGTTGGATTTCGGCAAAACCAGATGTCGCAACGACGAGATAAACTGCTATGAACAATGGGCGTACGGGTACCGAGCGCGTTGCACAGCGCGCGCGTCGTTGGTCTGGGGAGCACACGCTGCCAGCCTGTCCTTTTCGGCAGCCTGCCGAAAAGTTCATCGAAAGTTCATTGCACGGGCTTATTGCAACGCGCTGGGAATCGTCGGCAAGCTGCCGACGACAACAGGCTTGCAGCCTGTGCTCCCCAGCAAGCGACACGCGCACGCTACTCGGAGGCCGCCGTTCCCGCCTGCGTAGATGCGCGAGATTCGGGCGGCACTACAGGGCGCGCCGCTGGCAAATCACGTCTCCGCAGTTCTTCCACGTTTGGCAATTCATCGAGATTACGCAGGCCAAAGTGATCAAGAAAAAACTGCGTCGTTTCATACAGAAGCGGACGCCCGGGGATTTCGGCGCGTCCAGCGATTTTAACCAGGCCGCGCTCCATTAATGTTTGCAGCACGCCATCAATATTCACGCCGCGAACTGCTTCTACATCAGCGCGCGTAATGGGCTGGCGATAGGCAATGATCGCCAGCGTTTCCAAAGCAGGCGCACTCAAACGCGCCGGCTTCAGCGCGGGGAAAAGCTGACGCACCCATTGAGCATACTTCGGATCGGTCGCGAGCTGCCAGCCCTCCGCCTTTTCGACCAATTGAAACGCGCGCTCCTGCCCGATGTAGTCGATCTTCAATTGTTCGAGAGCCGCGGCGACTTCGGCTTCACGCACCCGCGAGAACTCGTTTGGTCCCGCGCCTGCGGGATCGCCCTCTGCGCCCTTTATTGCCGTCGACAATTTCACGGATCGAGAGCGGCTTTTGCGCACTGAACAGGAGCGCTTCGATTACGCGGGACAGAGTCATAACACAATGCGTGTCATCCTGAGCCCTTCGACAGGCTCAGGGCAGGCTCCGCTGCCCTGCAAAAACAGCCGAAGCCCTGAGCGCAGCGCGCAAGCGCGAAGCCGAACGGGGAAGGACCTCCCACTCGAAGCTTTGGTTACACAGACTTGATCGCGTGATCCATCACCACTTGTGAGGTCCCTCACTTCGTTCGGGATGACCGCGGGATTGAGCAAGTTCATCATGCTCCGATCTCGCTTTCAATCGCCTCCGCGATTCGGTCTGCTTGCTTGTCGATCTTATCCGACTCGCGCCCTTCGATTAGCAGACGTATTTTTGGCTCCGTTCCCGGAATAACGCAGGAGCACCCGGCCTTTGCCCGATAGCTCTTTCTCCGTCTCGCTTACCAGCTTCATCACCGCGGACAGCTCGGCCAGCGGACGCTTTTCTTTCACGACCAAATTGCGCTGGGCCTGCGGATATTTTTGCAAGCACCTCTTTAATTTGCCTAACGGCTGGCCGCTCTTGTGCATGATGCGCAAAACCTGCAGAGCGGTAATGATGCCATCGCCGGTGGTGGTGAAATCTCGGAAGATGACGTGACCGCTTTGTTCGCCGCCAAGATTAAGTTTTTGCTGCATCATTTCTTCAAGCACATAGCGGTCGCCGACTTTTGTCCGCACGACTTTTCCGCCACGCGCCACGATCGTCTCATCAAGGCCAAAATTGCTCATCACGGTAGCCACGACGGTATTTTGCTCAAGCCGGCCAGCCTCCAATAGATCCAAAGCCGCAATAGCAAGAATCTCGTCCCCATCCACAATCTCGCCGTCCTCGTCGCAGAGAAGAACGCGATCGGCATCGCCATCGTGCGCAATGCCAACGTCCGCGCCGCTTATCTTCACGATGCGCTGGATCTCTTCCGGATGAATGCTGCCGCAGCCGTCGTTGATGTTCATGCCATTCGGCTGGTTATGCGCCACAGCGACATCCGCGCCCAGCTCGCGCAAAATGCAAGGCGTCGATTTGTAGGCCGCGCCATTCGCCACATCGACAGCGACCCGCATTTCTTCGAGCGACATTCCGCGTGGAAAACTCGCTTTGGCGAATTCCACGTAGCGGCCGAGCGCGTCATCGATTCGCGTGGCGCGTCCGATTTTGTTCGCCGTCGGCCGAATGGAATCGATCTCACCGCTAAAAACGAGCTGCTCGATTTTTTCCTCGATCTGATCGTCCAGCTTGTAACCGTCGTGCCGGAAAAATTTGATGCCGTTGTCCTGATAAGGATTATGCGAAGCGGAGAGCACGATGCCTGCGTCGGCGCGCAGCGAGCGCGTGATGTAAGCGACACCGGGCGTAGGCAACGGTCCGATGACGAGCACATCCACGCCGAGCGAAGTGATTCCGGCCACGAGCGCGTTTTCCAGCATGTAACCGGAAAGACGCGTGTCCTTGCCGAGCACGATTTTCGGACGCGCCCCGGCAGGCGTCCTGCGCGGATTCATTTGCGCGAACACATACGCCGCAGCGCGGCCAAGTTTCAGCGCGGTCTCCGCCGTGACCGGCTCCACGTTCGCGACACCGCGCACGCCATCGGTTCCAAAAATTTTCCTCTGTTCAGTCACGGCCTAATTGAAACGCTCGAACGCTAATTCGTAAACGGGAAACTTTTAGGTCGACTTCTTGTTCGCACTCGCGTCTCCCGTTTGGATCGACTTTTTCGCCAAATTCATTTCGTTGATTTTTCGATGAAGCGTGCGCCGGCTGATGCCGAGCTTTTTCGCGGCGGCGGTCACGTTGCCGTTTGTCGCTGCAAGCGCCTGAGCGATCAATCTTTTCTCGGTCTCGTGCAGATCGAGCGGGCTCGTTTTTTCGCCGAAAGCCTCAGTAGCTGAAACGCCGCCGGGCAATCCCGCAACTGCGGGACTGGCTGCCTGGCGCACGGCCATCGGCAGATCGCGCAATGTAATTTTTTGGCCGGTCGCCATGACGACGCCGTGTTCGATGGCGGTGCGCAGCTCGCGAACGTTGCCGGGCCAATCGTAAGTGAGCAGCGCATCCATCGCGTCCGGCGTCAGATCGAGAAGCGGCTTGTTGTTTTCCTTGCAGAAATGACGGAGAAATCCGCGGACCAGAATCGGGATGTCTTCCTTTCGCTCGCGCAACGGCGGCATGGTGATGCGCACGACGTTGAGCCGGAAGAAGAGATCGTCGCGGAATTTTCCCTCGCGCACCAGCTGTTCGAGATTCTTGTTCGTGGCTGCGATCAGCCGCACATCCGCGCGCAACGTTTGATTGCCGCCGACCCGCTCGAAAGCGCGTTCCTCGCTGATCACGCGCAGCAATTTCACCTGCGTGCTCGGGTCGATCTCCGCCATTTCATCGAGGAAAATCGTGCCGCCGTTGGCCTGCTCGAATCGGCCGATGCGCCGTTCGTGCGCGCCGGTGAACGCGCCTTTCTCATGCCCGAACAATTCGCTCTCGAGAAGTTGCGGCGAGAGCGCCGCGCAATGCACCGTCACAAATTTCGCCTTGTTGCGCCGGCTCAAATTATGAATGGCATGCGCAGCCAGCTCTTTGCCTGTGCCGCTCTCGCCTTCGATCAGCACGTTAGCCGAGGAGGGCGCCACCTGCCGGATCGTGTCGAGCACTTCGTGTAACGCTGCCGAGTCGCCCCAGATGTTTTCCAGCCCGTAACGTTCGTCCACTTGCTCCCGCAGCGCGCGGTTTTCCTGTTCGAGTTTGCGGCCTTGCACCGCGCGCGCGATCAGCATTTCGACCTTGTCGAGGTTGAGCGGCTTGGTGACGAAATCGTAGGCGCCGCGCTTCATCGCTTCGACTGCGACGTCGACAGAGCCGTAGGCGGTCATCATGATGCAGATCGGTGGACGCGGCATTTTCAGAGCGCGATCGATCAAGGTCATTCCATCCTCGCTGCCGAGGCGCAGGTCAGTAAGCAGGACGTCGATCTGCTCGCGGTCGAGTACGTCTATCGCGCCTGCGATATCCGCGGCGACATACACGTCGTAATCGTTCTCGAGCAAACGGCGCAGTCCATCGCGCGTGTGCTTCTCGTCATCGACGATGAGGATGGTGGGCTGGAGATTCATCTGCCGGCGACGCGGAACATAGGCATTTTGCCTGTGTGCCCAGCGGATATTTTATCCGCTGTTTGTTCAGCGGGTTTCAAACCCACTGGGCGCACAGACTACAAGTCTATGTTCCGAACATCGGATGACCAGATTCTAGCTCCTAGATTTTTATCCAGTATCAAGGATCTGGCATCCAGTATCTATGGCGCTTGGGCTGGAAACGTGTATCATCGCGCGGTGCACCAGCGAATTTTTCGCGGGCTGATTTCGATCTTTTTTGCCGGTTCACCAACGGTCTTCGCTGCGGTGGACTCGAGCGACGAGGGGTGGAAACTGGCCGCCGTTCGGGAAAACAATGTCGCGATCTACAGCCGCGCGCGTCCGGGTTCGCCGCTCAAGGAGTTTAAAGCTGTCGGCCCGATTGACGCGCCCTCCTACGCCGTTTGTGCAGTGATCGATGACTTCCAGAATTATCCAAAGTTCATGCCTTTCACGACTGAGTGCCGATTGATCAAACGGGATGGCGATTCAATCATTGGTTATCAGCGGCTCTCGCCGAAAGTTTGCGCCGATCGTGATTACACATTGCGAGTCTGGAAGAGGTCATGGCCTGCCTCTGATGGCCGGGTCTTTGTGAGTCAATGGTCGCCGGCGAACGACCTCGGCCCGCCAGAAACGAAAGGGGTAGTGCGGGTAAAAGTTTGCGAGGGCAAATGGCTGCTTGAGCCGGAAGGCGTAACCAAGACTCGCGCCACTTATTCGGTTTACACTGACAGCGGCGGCTTCCTTCCATCGTTCCTCGCAAATCATGTGAGCCTGACGGGAATAAGCAGGCTCTTCGCAGCCATTCGCAAACAGGTCAAAGATCCAAAATATGCCATGGTTGCTCCGGCATCATCGGTATCAGCTACACGTTAGCGAAATCGATCTTGCTACCGACGCGGCCCGGTCTTTTCTCAGACTCATGAGAGCGAATCTTTTCCTGTCTTCAGTTGCAGCGGCCAGTGCGCTTGCGCTCGGCAATCCGACTTGGGCCGAGCGCGCGCCCGAGACTCCAAAGAAATCTGTCTCGACGGAATACCACGGAGTCACCGTGGAAGATCCATATCAGTGGCTTGAAAACGATGAGGACCCACAGGTGAAAGCGTGGTCAGGCGCGGAAAATCAACGAACACGCAAATATCTCGACGAGTTTGCCAGATCGGGCGGCTGATCGAAAAACAATTGACAGAGTGGTACGCGAAAACCTCGCCGAGTTATTCGTCGCTCGTCTCGCGACCGGGAATTTTGTTCACGATGAAATTCCAGCCACCAAAACAACAGCCGTTGCTGGTGACGCTCGCGTCGGCCGATGATCTCAAATCCGAGAAAGTCGTGCTTGATCCCAACGTGCTGGACACCCAAGGCAAGACCGCGATCGATTGGTTTGTGCCGTCCTTGGACGGCAAACGTGTAGCCGTGTCGCTTTCCAAGGGCGGCAGCGAAGACGGCACACTTCACTTTTACGAAACCGCGACGGGCAAAGCGCTGCCGGACACGATTGCACATGTTCAATATCCCACTGCGGGAGGCAGCGCGGCATGGAACGCCGATGGCACGGCAGTTTATTACACGCGCTTTCCCCGAAAAGGCGAGCGGCCTGACGCTGATCTGAATTTTTATCAGCAGATTTATTTTCACAAACTCGATACGCCCGACACAGAGGACACCTATTCAATCGGCAAAGACTTTCCACGGATCGCGGAGATCGAGCTCGAAGGTTCGCATGACGGCAAATACATTCTTGCGACGGTCGCAAACGGCGATGGCGGGGACTTCGCGCATTACCTGCTCGGGCCGGACGGGACCTGGAAGCAGATCACGCAGTTCAGCGACCAGATTAAAATCGCGCGCCTCGGTCGCGACAATGCGCTCTACCTCCTTTCACGCGCAGACGCGCCGCACGGCAAGATTCTGCGCCTGCCGCTCGAGGTGCCGGAATTGAAGAATGCGGCCGAGATCGTTGCCGCCGGGGAAGCTGTGATTGAGCACATCGTGCCGAGCACCGACGCGCTGTACGCAGGCGATCTGCTGGGCGGTCCTTCTCAAATCCGGCGTTTCGATCTGAATGGCAAGAACGAAATAGTCATCCCGATTCCGCAAATCTCAGCTGTGCAGGAAATGCTCGCGCTCGAAGACGGCTCGCTCCTGTTCCGCGACGTAAGTTACACCGAGCCGGCGGCGTGGTTCCGTTGCACGAATGAAAAAACAGAGCCGGTGAAGACGGCGCTGCGGAGCACGTCGCCTGTCGCATTTTCCGACATCGAAGTAAGGCGCGAGTTCGCAACGTCAAAAGATGGAACCAAAATTCCGCTCAACATCATTTACCGCAAAGGAATGAAGCGTGACGGACAGAACCCCACGCTGCTTTACGGATACGGCGGCTACGGGATCAGCATGTCGCCAAATTTTGAGTTTACACGGCGGCTTTGGTTCGATCGCGGCGGCGTCTATGTCGTGGCGAATATTCGTGGCGGCGGCGAATTCGGCGAAGACTGGCACAAGGCAGGCAACCTCACGAAAAAGCAAAACGTGTTCGATGATTTTGCGGCCGCTGCCGAATACCTGATCAAGGAAAATTATACGCGCCGGGAAAAGCTGGCGATCCAGGGTGGAAGCAATGGCGGTCTTTTGATGGGCGCGATGATTACGCAGCATCCCGATTTGATACGGTCGGTCGTTTCGTCAGTGGGCATTTACGACATGCTGCGAGTGGAGCTGGCGCCAAACGGCGCGTTCAATGTGACCGAATTCGGCACTGTGAAAGACCCTGAGCAATTCAAGGCGCTGTACGCCTACTCGCCTTATCACCACGTTACCGATGGAACGAAATATCCTTCTATTCTAATGATGACCGGAGCAAACGATGGGCGGGTTGCGCCGTATCACTCACGTAAAATGACGGCGCGCCTGATTGAAGCGAACAAATCTGGAAACCCAATTTTTTTGCGAACGAGCTCCAGCGCCGGCCATGGCATTGGCACCGCCCTCAGCGAGCGCATCAAACAGTTGGCGGATATTTATGCATTCTTCTTTACGCAACTGGGAGTGAAAAAAGAAATGATCAAGAAATGACGAGCGCAATGTTTAACTCGACGGCTTGGAATCCGTCGTTCCTTGATTCGGCGCTTTGGCTTCGCCGGCTTCCAGCATCCGAATGCGCTTGTCGATGTATGGCAACCGGATCGTAAGGGTAAGGCCTTTGTCCTGGCTGCTCTCGATGGAGAGTTCGCCCCCGTGCTCGCGCACAATGCGGCGCACAATCAATAGCCCGAGACCTGTGCCAGCCGGCTTGGTTGTGAAGTAAGGCTCGAAGACGCGACTCAAGTTTCTGACCGATATACCGCCGCCGGTATCAACGAAGGTGATGAGAACATGCGTATCGTCTCTATCGGTGCGGATGCGCAAAATCCCGCGCCGTTTCATGGCTTCGAGGCTGTTTTTGATCACGTTGTAAAACGCCTGCTTCATCTGATCGCGATCAAGCTGAAGCAAAGGCAGGTCTGAGCGCAATTCTTGTTCGACGACCATGTCGCGGTCCTGAATTTCAGGCGTAAAAAAGCGCACCGCTTCCTCGACGATCGTATTGATGTTCTCCGGACGAAGTTGCGGACGCGATGGCCGGATTGCCCGCAAGAATTGGGTGACGATCGAATCCAGCCGGTTGACCTCTGAGCGCGCGATATCAATCGATTGTTGGAGCTCCGCCTTTGCTCCGTCGTCGAGGTTCTGCACGCTGCGCTCCATCAATTGCAAATGGATGTGCAGCGAGTTGAGTGGATTGCCGATCTCGTGTGCGACGCCTGCTGCGAGCAACGTCAGCGCGTTGAAACGTTCCGACTCAATGGTTTGCTGAGCTGTGCGCCTGCTCGCGGTGATATCGCGCAGGATCATGACGTGGCCAACCTCCGCTGCCGCACCTGCAGTCCCGACGCGTCGGGATGACCCCGGCCGGCCGTGTTCGTCATCAGCGGCTGCAACTCGGCCGGAGTCATCCCGAGGGATCGGGACTACAGCTTCGCGTGGCTCCATCATCAGCGGCACGACGTAAAAATTGATGAAGCGATTTTGCGGATAAAAAATTTCCATGTCATGACTGACAGGTCCGCCGCTTTTCGTAAGCGATTCCCAATCGAGACCGCGGATGCGGTCGTCGAGCCGTTTGCCGATTACTTCGCCTCCCTCCAGCCCAAACAATCCGCAAGCTGCCTCGTTCAGATACGTGATCCGGCCTTTGGAATCGGTCACAATGATGCCTTCCTGGATGGCATTGAAAACAGTCTCCAGGAAACCTTTCTCCTGCGCCAGGCGCAGAAAATAATTCTGCACTTCTTCCGGCCCGATGCGCCCGAGTCGCTCGATGAGTTTCTCAAGAAAACCAGCTTTCATCTCGCAGATGAACGAACCTTCAAAATACTGAGATTCCTCGATTTCGCTCGGAATGACAAAAAGGGAAACCGGCTTTCATGATTTAAAAGGTCCAAACTCCAACACCCAACATCCAGTGAACCATCAAGCTCCAAGCTTCGAGGATTCGAATTTCTTTGGAGCTTGGACGTTGGCACTTGGAGCTTCCGCCGCTAGCGGCAGCACTTCCACGGTCAGCATTTCCACGCGCAAATAATTCAATACCACCGGAGCGAGAATCAGACCGGGGATACCCATTAGTCGTTCGCCAATGATCAGGGCAACCAACGTCAGCCAAATGGGATTGCGTATCCGGTCGCCGATGATCTTGCTGTTTAGAAAATATTCCAGCTTATGGATCAGAACCAGAAACAGCAGCGCGAAAATCGCCAGCTTCAGCGACACCGTCAAAGCGACGAAGACGATGATGGTATTACTTACGAGGTTGCCGACGATCGGCACAAGGCCGCAAAGAAACGTGACTGCAATGAGCAGCGGCGCGTGCGGCAGACGCATTGCGAGAAGGAAAATCGAGGTCAATACCGTGTTAATGAGCGAGATCGTGATCTGCGCTCCCATAACGGTGGCGAAGCTGCGGTAGAAATCGCGGAATCGCCTCGAGACTTCATCGCAGCAAATGGAGTAAAGATTGTTCTTCACGCGATGCGTGCCCCGGTGCGGGTCGAGGCCGGTTTTGAAAAAGAGGCTCCCGGCCGCTATGATTCCGATTACGCTGAAAAACAGTATCGCCGTGGTGCTTTTGGCAAAATTAGCGAGGTTTCGCAGGTAATGCGCTTCCTGGCCAAGCGCGTCGGTCACGGCCTGTCTAAGACTTTCAAAATCATTAAAAGGTAGCTCGATCTGGCGCTTCTGCGCCCAGGCGCTGGCCGAGGGAAGGGACGTGTCTGCCACATCCGGCAGCGCAAGAATGGCAGCGCGAGTAAAGAACACCGCTGCGGTGCCGATCCCGGCCACAACAACGCCAAACAAAATCAAAGCCAGCCACTTTCTTTTCGTCAGGAAATACAGTTGCCGTAATGCAAAATAGGAGAACAAAACGACCAGCAGCGGCACTCCAAGATGCAGAAGACCCGCCAGAATAATTGTGGCGGCGAGCACACCGTAAGAAAGCCGAATGGGAGTAACCATGGTTCGCTCTCCTCTTCTTAACTCCATCCCTGCCAGACATTGTCAACTATGCTGCCGAGGCTGTAGCGTGCGCTGTCTCAGCGCAGCAGCTTCCGGTGCGACGCGATGTCCGCTGAGCACAGCGGACGCTACAGCCCTACACTTCCAATCAGTGCACAGCTGTCTCTGTCGGAGCGGGCTGGCCTGTTTCAGCTTCCGCGCGTTCTTTCAGCGCGGCTTTGCGCGAAAGTTTTACGCGGCCTTTGTCGTCGATGCCGATGCACTTGACCCAGATGATGTCACCCACTTTGGCGACGTCTTCGGTCCGTTTCACGCGAAAATCTGCCAGCTCGGAAATATGCACCAGGCCGTCTTTGCCCGGCAAAACTTCCACAAACGCGCCGAACTCTTTCGTTGAGACGACGCGCCCCTGGTAGGTCTGGCCAATCTCGATTTCGCGCGCCATGCCAGCGATGATTTCCTTCGCGCGCGCCATGCTTTCACCGCTGGTCGCATAGATGTGCACCGATCCATCATCCTCGATATTAATCTCAGCACCAGTCTCCGCGACAATGCCCTTGATGGTCTTCCCGCCGGGGCCGATGAGCGCGCCGATCTTCTCCGGATTAATTTTGATCGTCTCGATTCGCGGCGCGTATTTCGAGAGTTCCGGCCGCGGCTTGTCCAGCGCGCTGCGCATCATATCGAGAATTTTCGTACGCGCTTCTTTCGCGCGTTCGATTGCTTCCGCCATGATTTTGTGACTGATGCCGGGGAGCTTCAGGTCGAGCTGAAAACCGGTGACGCCTGCGTCTGTTCCGCAAAGCTTGAAGTCCATGTCGCCAAAGTGATCTTCCGAACCGATGATGTCGGTGAGCAATTCGTAGCGTTTCACTTCCTGATCGTCGCCGCGCTCGGTCACCAGCCCGACTGAGATTCCGGCGACCGGCGTCTTGATCGGCACGCCGGCATCCATGAGCGCCAGCGTGCCCGCGCACACGCTCGCCATGGAGGTCGATCCGTTTGATTCCATGATCTCGCTCGAGATGCGGATGGCGTAACGAAAATCCTGTTCACTCGGCACGACCGGTTCCAGCGAACGCTCCGCCAGCGCGCCGTGGCCAATCTCGCGTCGCCCGGGTCCGCCAGTCCGGCCCGTTTCGCCTACGCTAAACGGCGGAAAGTTGTAATGCAGAATGAACCGCTTCGATTGTTCGCCGCCGCCGTAAGCATCAATCATCTGCGCCTCTTCGATCGGCGCCAGCGTGGCGAGCGCGACCGCCTGCGTCTCGCCGCGCTGGAAAATGGCCGAACCATGCGCGCGCGGCAGAACGCTCACTTCGCAAGTGATCGGCCGTAGATCTTGATAGCCGCGGCCATCGACGCGTTTCTGTTTTTCCAGAATGCTGATGCGAAACGCCTTTTTTTGGACGTAATCGAATGCCTGCGAGATCGCGAAGGGATCGGCCTCGGGATGTTTTTCCAGGATTGCCGTCTTCACTTCCTCGCGCAACGCATCGACCGCTTTAGCGCGCGCGACTTTGCCTTCGGTGTAAAGCGCCTGTTCGATTCGATCGCCCGCAACGCGATACGCGATATCGAGCAGTTCCTGATTCACCTGGAGCAACTGCGCATCTCGCGTTTCGGTTTGCTCACCATCGCCGCCAGTTCTTTTTGAACGCGAATCATCTCGCGCGCATGCCCGTGCGCGAACTCGAGCGCTTTCACGAACTCAGCTTCTGGCACTTCCCTGGCCGAGCCTTCGATCATGATCACGTCGTTTTCGGTGCCGACATAAACAAGATCGAGATCGCTTTGCGCGCGCTCGGTATGCGTCGGGTTGGCGACAAACTCGCCGTTCACCCGGCCGACGCGGACAGCGCCAATTGGGCCGGCAAACGGAATGTCCGAAACGCACAGCGCAGCCGATGCGCCGTTCATCGCCAGAATGTCGGGATCATTTTCACCGTCGGCGCTAAGCAGGATCGAGATGATCTGTGTGTCGTAAAAATATCCCTGCTGAAAGAGTGGCCGCAGGGGTCGATCGATCATGCGCGAAGTGAGCGTTTCTTTTTCCGTCGGACGGCCTTCGCGCTTGAAATAGCCGCCCGGAAATTTTCCCGCCGCTGCCGCTTTTTCGCGATAATCAACGGTGAGCGGGAAATAATCCTGACCCTCTTTGACTGCTGTGGCCGAGACGGCGCTGGCCAAGATCGTTGTGTCGCCGCACGTGACGACGACGGCTCCGTCGGCGAGCCTGGCGATTTTGCCTGTTTCGATAGAGATTTGATTAGCCCCAATTTGGGCCGTGACCTTTTGTTGCATTTTACTTTTCCTGGATGTGCGGTTCCAGGCTGGTCACCCTGACTGTAGGTTTTAAACCCGTTGTCCGCCGCGGCGGACGCGAAACTAAAACCTAAAATCCAAGGTGATTACTGCAGCCTGGACTGCTGATTGTCTGTTTTTAATTTACTTCTGGCTTCGAGCAGTTCAAACGGTTGGAGACAAGACCAATAATCGGTCTGGTTATTTGCGCAGGTTTAGTTTGTCGATCAGTTTCTTATAACGATCGGCTTTGCGTTTTGCTCAAATAATCAAGCAGACTCCGGCGTTGCGCGACCATCTTAAGCAGGCCGCGGCGCGAAGAATGATCTTTCCGGTTGGTCTTAAGGTGCTCAGTCAAATGCTCGATCCGGCGGGTGAGAAGTGCGACCTGCACATCCGCGCTGCCGGTATCTTTGTCATGCAACTGGAATCTCCTTGAGACTCAACGTTTCGCTGCTCTCTGCCATAACGAAGGGCCTACTCTAGACGAAGAACCCATTTTGGCAACCGCGCATGATAATCAGATCGTGCGGCAGTTTTGTCGATTCGTAGGTCGAATGGCGACGTAGCGATCTTGCCGCCTCTCCCTTGAGCAAGGGGAGAGGACTGAGGTGAGGGGTTCGCGCTTGCAACCCCACGCGCCGGAATCAACCCTCACCCGCCCCTCTCCTTGCGAAGGAGAGGCGACCCGACTCATATAACCGACCAATGCTGCGTGCAGCTTGGTTCCATCGTCAAGCTGGAGTTTCCGTTTGCCGTCGGCGAGCGCGCGACGGACCCGCGGGACCGCGACGACACTCCGAAGAAGTCGCGAAGAAATTGTTTAGCTGGGTACATGCGCAATTTCCGCCCGGACGTGACGATCGGTTCACGCAGCACTTTGAATCGCCCAAGCTTTTTCAATGCAAGGCTGAAATAAACTTCTTCGCCGACAAAGTATTGCTCATCGAAGCCGCCAGATGACATCGAAATTGTGTCGTGTGGTGAAAAGAAATGCGCCGGCGCCGAGATTGAGGCCGAAATAAACCGATGCAAAACCCGCGCAACAGCATGCGTCCCCAAATCGGAATGAATCCATCCATTGCCACGCGCGCGCTGCCGCCCGCGTAACCCGCTTCCAGAGCGGCGATCGCCTCGGTAACGTGCGCTCGATTGATCCGCGTATCGGCGTCAACAAAGAACAAATACTCACCCTGCGCGGCGCGCGCGCCTGCATTCCGAGCGGCCGCGATTTGGCGTCGATTGATTGGGATCGACTTTCGCGCCGGCCTGCGCGGCGATCTCTGGCGTCGCGTCCGTCGATGCATCATCAACTACGATGATTTCGTACGGGCGTCCCGCATCAGAAGTCCCGGCTCGAATCGCGGCGAGCGTGGATGACAGCTCGAATTCTTCGTTATGCGCGGGAACGATGAATGAAATCATTATTTATTTCGCATCGAATTTGATGCCCGCCTTCTGCACCTCCCCATAAGGCAAAAGCCAGACCAGCGATTCGTCATGAAGATCGACAACCTGGATGCGGTTGCCCCACGGATCGCGAAAATCGCAGCGGAACGGCGGCTCCAGTTTGAGTTTATATTTCTCCGTTAGTTTCTTTCGGACTTCCTCCAGCTGCGTTTCATCGCGAACCATGATCCCGAAATGCCGCATGTTTGCTCGTTGAACTTTTTCCACTTCGAAAATCGCAAGGAACTGATGCTCGCCCAGTTTGAAAAAGGCGTCGCCCTCGCCGCCGCTCATCTGTTCGAGATTGAAAACGTCCTTGTAAAACGCCACCGCCTTCTCGACGTCGTCCACCTCGATGGCGACATGATTACATCCATAAACTTGCACACTCATATCTCAGCTTAGCCGAAAAGACGACGCGCGCGAAATCTGGGCCGCGCCTAAAGAATTGGCTGTAAGCCCCAGACGCTCCTCAGGGCTCGGCCCTCTATTCGTCAGCGATTAATAACCACTATTTCTACGGACGCGGTGGCGGAGTGGGTCGAACTCGCGGAACCGGTGTAGCTCTCGGTGTTAACGTCGCTGTCGGCGTCGCAGTTGGAGTCGGTGTTGGCGAGGCGAATTGTGCGCAGTATCTCCCTGCCGGTGTTCTGGGTGATGCGGGGCTGTTGGTCGGCCAGTTGCGGGCGAGCAGTTGGCGTCGCGACAACCTGCCCACCCCAGACGATCATTTCACTGCCGGTCCACACTGCCGTGTGATAGTATCGGGCAAGGGGCGTGTTACTCGTGCTGGTAGCTCTCCAACTATCGTTGCTGGGATTGTATCTCCCACCGGTACTCAAGGCGAAGCCTACGAAGTCAACGCCGCCCCAGATGATCATTTCGCCGCCCGTCCAGACTGCAGTGTGAAGGTCATCGAGGCACGGGCGCGAAGGTGGTGGTGGTTCCTGTCCAACTGTCCGTGTCCGGGTGGTATCTGCCACCGGTGTTAAATACTGTCGGGTAATCTGAGCCGCCCCAGACGATCATTTCGTTACCGGTCCAGACTGCGGTGTGACTGGTATCGCCCGGCGGGCGCATTGAAAGTGCGTGGTTGCTGTCCAGCTATCGGTGCTCGGATTGTATCTCCCGCCGGTGTTTAGAACGTCGGCGTGGGATCCGCCCCAGACGATCATTTCACTACCCGTCCACACTGCTGTGTGCCAGTACGTCGGGGATCAGGCGCGTGGGTGAGGGTGATGACCGTCCAACTATTCGTGCTCGGATTATACCTTCCGCCAGTCATACAAATAGCCGCTACCAATCAGTATCCACCCCAGATGATCATTTCACTACCGGTCCATACCGCGGTGTGAAGGTATCGGGATTCAGGTGCGTTAGTAGCGCTAGTGGCCATCCAACTATCCGTGCCGGGATTATATCGGCCGCCGGTGGTCGCATAGCAGCCCTGGTTGCAATTTGTTAACCCGCCCCAGACGATCATCTCGCTGCCAGTCCAAACCGCCGTGTGATCGTAGAACCGCGCCCTCGGGCGCGTTGGTGGTGCTGGTGGCAGTCCAACTATCTGTGCTAGGATTGTACCTCCCGCCGGTGTTGAAGCCGGTGCGGCCATCTGCGCCTCCGCCCCAGACGATCATTTCGCTGCCGGTCCAGACCGCCGTGTGCCGAGTCTCGGCCACCGGGCGCGTTCGTGACGCTCGTTGGAGTCCAGGTGTCATCGATGCAGCCAGCCGAAGGACTGGATATTGCGGGAAGATGGTAGTGGCGGTTCATCTGACCGTCTTGGCGATTGAGTCAATCGCCGCTACCTCAATCGGCGGATGCGCTGCAGCGACTAGCGATTGCAATGGTTGGTTTAGCCACGCGATTGTCGTCAGCTTGACGCGCTCTTCGTTGTTCAACTCCGTGACTAGACGCTGCGCTAAGACCGGTCTCGCCAAGCATTCAGCGACGACAAAAGAATCGTCACCGAGCGCTGCAAAAAGTTCGCGCAGTACATCGGGCTGTTTTGTGTGGTGCGCCATGCGATCCATTTCCACCTGCAATTGCTCAGCGGTGATCGGGCGTCGCCAGTGATCTTCGAGCGTCTGCGACTTGCGCAGATAATCTTCGACTTTCTTTTCGAGCTGCGCCTGAGAGATCACCGCATCCAGCGATGGCTTGGAATCGGGGTTCTCCTTTGGCCAGATCCGGTGACGCCAGTAAACTTCTTCAATCGCTCGTTGATAAGCGACGCGCTCTTGGAACGTGAGCGTTTTTGGAGAAGTCTTCGCCCGAGGTTCGGGACTGAAAAAGCCAAGCAGTGTGCCACTGACCAGCGAACATGCCGCGGCTGCGCAGGTAATGATTGCAATCAAAACTCGCACATTAAAGAAGCCGCCTTGAGCAGTGCGTCTCTTCTTCATGGCAAAATTTTTCGTGCGACGCCCCGATCTTGCGCGTATTCGATGCGCTCGTCACGGCTATTTTGTTGCTCGTGTCTGTGTTCGAGTTGGGCGTTGAGCGTTGGACGTTGAGCGTTTGCTCTTCAATCACGAACGGTATTCATCCCTTGCCGCACGATTCGCTCGATGAGTTGCGGATACGGCAGGCCTGACTTTCCGGCTGCGAGCGCGAAGTCTTCGTCGTCTGCGAGAATGGGATTTGGGTTTGCCTCGATGAAATAAAGTCTGTTCTCCGGCGTCAATCGAAGATCGATGCGGGCGTAACCGTCGATGGTCAGCAAGACGATAAATGTCTTTGCACGTGTCTTGAATATTCGTGACAAGCGCCGGATCGAGATCTCGGCGAACTGGTTCTCCAAGCCCCAGCGTTTGCGATATTCTTCGTCCCACTTCGCGTTGTAGGTAGCGATCTTCGGTTCGTTCGGCGGCACTTCACGAAAAACCAGCTCGCGAATCGGAAAAACGGTCAGCCGCACATTGCCCATGATGCTCACGTAAAGCTCGCGACCTTCGATGTATTCCTCAGCAATCGCGTCGCTGTTGTATTTCTCGTGAATGAAAGTCACCCGTTCTCGAAATTGCTCCTCATTTTGGACAAATGACGCCTGCGAAATGCCGTAGGACGCTTCTTCCTTCACAGGCTTTACCAGGACCGGCAATTTGAGCTGCTTCGGCCGGCCGATGCGCTGGCCGCGCGGAATGACGACGAAATGTGGGACATGGATTCCGTGATAATGCAGAATTTTTTTGGAAATGCCTTTGTGCTTGCAAAGCGTCAGACCAGTCGAACCGCACCCGGTGAAAGGCAGGTCCTGCATTTCGAAAAACGAAACAATGTTTTGATCGAAACCGGGCTTGTTTTTGAACTGCTCGACGAGGTTGAAAAGAACGTCGGGCGCGCAGGTCTCCAATTTTTGCCTTACCAGATCGACATCATCGTAGATGGCGAGATGCTCCGCCGTGTGACCGAGCTTGCCGAGCGCGGCCATAACGTCCGCCTCCGTTTTCCAGTCCTTCGTCTTCAGCTCCTTTGTGAAGTCCTGATCGAGCTTGGTAGGACTTGTGCCGTCAAAGAGCACGAGGACTTTGAGTTTCTTTTTCACGTTATTTTCGTCGTGTTTGTCATTCCGAGCGAAGCCGAGGAATCTCGATCATTGATCTTAAGGCGGCAGTTAAGAGATGTCTCGACTTCGCTCAACATGACAAGTGCACTCGTTATTTGGTGCGCTTGAATTTGCCGGTGAAAAGATAATTCATCACCAGTGTGGTAATGAAAGCGGTAACACGAAAATCCTCCTGCGGGTCGTCATTCAGTACATGTAATCCAAGTTCATCGCAGCGCCGGGTGAGCCTCGCGAGCAGCTGGTTTACCGGGAATTTCTTTTCATTGGTCCATTGGCAAACGGCGTTGAGCAATCGCCGCCTTCGCCGTCGCAGATATGCGCTTGCTTTGATGCCGGCCGGCGCAGCGAAGAGCTGTCGCAGATCGACATCGTAAAAATGTGGATACGTATCTTCGTTGAGCTTGCGTTTGCGCGCATAATAGGTCTTGAGCTTGACGTTGAGAAAGTCGTAATCGGCGACGCGATACGTGGGCGTGTGCACCGGCGGCTTGCCTGCCAGTGAGCGCATGAGCTCATCTACATATTCCAGTTTTCGTAGTGCCGGCCACCCAGCATAATCTTTGCGCCAATCAAGCCCCGGCGTGAGCCAGACCGCAAAGGTTTCGGCGAAATCTTCGTCAGGATGACTCTGCGCGTACCAGTCTTCGAGATGAACAACATAACTGCGGCTGAACGGGCGCGGCCTGTAAGTGTCCGGTGTTTCCTCGCGCGACGTGTGCCCGAAACACTGTTGCCATTTTTCTCGCGCTAAGTTGATAAGCGTAGCTGTAAGCGTGCGCCGCTTCATGTCGCATTAACTTCATGAACCACTCCGGCGTCCCGCCTTCCACCTCGAGCATCATCGTGCGCTCGAGCGCGCGCAGCCGGTCGTGCACGAGAAAGAACGGAATGAAAATCGCCGGGATGCCGATCGGTACAAACCATTCATCGCCGATGTGACACGGCGGATGAAACACCAAGCCCTTGCGCCGAAAGCTCGTCGTAAAGCTGCTGGATGAGCGGTTCGAGCGTCGTGCCCTCGAGCCGCAATCCAAGCGTGGAGATGCGGCGTTCGAGAAGCTCCTGATCGCTCAGTGACGCCCAATCGGCAGCTTCCATTTCGCGCACGGTATCACTCCGCGTGGGGCGCTGTCACGCCTTCGCGCGAAGCCGGCGTCAACGGCGCGTCCTGCGAGATTTCGCTCTGTATATTCTCTTCGCTGGAGATGCACTGCTCGAAAACTCCGTAAGTCTTTCCCAATCGATCGCACCTTCAGGAGAGCAGAAATCCGCAATGAATTCGGCTGTAAACCTATTCACGGCGGCATCCCAAACTGGCTTGTAAATCGGCCGGTTCTCCGCAGGAACATCTTTCATTAAACGTGTGAGCTTTAGGTAGAAATCCGGATCACCGGTAATTTCTTCCCAGAACGCTTGACCAGATCGCCGTCGATAACGCGCGTTGTCGGTCGGTTCACTGCATTGTTGCCCGTAAGATTGACCACAAAGCGGATCAAATTGCTTTTGCATCTTAAAGAGACGCTTTCGAAGTGCATCGAAGTTTGTGCTCTGGCGCTTGTGCTGATCCGCATTCCCCAGTTCGGCCGGATTTCACGCGACCGAAAAAGGTTTTCGTCCTAACTACTCCCGCAACCTATTTCTTCAATTGCGCACTTTTCGCTTGGGAGAGCCAACGAGATAGTTCCCAACGAAAATGTTCCCGACAAATCGATTTCTCTGATTGCTCAAGCAGGCGATCCATAACTTCCGTTCGAGACTTTTTCGAAACCAGAACACGTTAAAGAGTAAAGATTTTTCTTGCCGTAAAATATTCTTCACTTGAGGCGATTATCCATTCAGGCAGTCGTTTGTAAAAAGTTTCACGGTGCCAGCGGATGGCATTGTGAGGGGATCAAATTTCGTTTCTGTTTGGCAAACCAGTTTAGAACGCGCATGCGAAAGAACCCAAACGATTCTAAAGTCCGAGTTTTCCGTCCTAGGCTCACGATATTCAGGATAAACTTCAAGCCTATGAATCGTCCATCTGAAGCTACCAACACGAGATCCCGGTCGTGCGTGACCCAATGCAATTCCATTGCACCAAATCGCCGGGCTTCAAAAGAGAAGTGAGGAACAAATGGTAAGGCCTCCGACTTCCCATAACAATGAGTCGGGTGATTGGAGCTTCAGACCGCATACAGTGCGTCTGAAAGTGTAAGCTTCAACAATTGGTTGACGGATACGCGAGATCTCGCAACGCAAGTTCTCTCGTCGTCTTACCAAAGCCGTTTTTAATCTTCTATCGCCATGGGTCGATAGTCTCGACTTAGTTTACGGAGACTGGATGGGCGTTTTACAATTTTCCAAAGGCACTCGTAAGACTTCATCGGCAAATACGAGTTTCTTGACTTGGTATTTTGCAAAGCCTCAATGCTTCATCAAAGCCTAATTCCGTCGGCATCCATTCTCTTTTCCCGGATAAGTTGGAGCGTTTTGGTCGGACGCGAAATCAGGTTTTCTTCCGTCTAAGGAGTCTCTGCTCGAAAAGAAGCTGATGCCATGACGTAAGTTTAACGCATCTCCGCATATACCGTCTCTAAAAACGCCGAGCGAAGGTCGTTTAACCCGTCACGGCTATTACGTCGACTATCTTTTCCCTCCAGAACCGAATTCTTTGATTACTCAACGTTATGCTTCAGGAGGCCGCGAACAAAGCTTGTTCAACTTCATGGCGGAGGGGCATAGTCAACTGTTGAAGCATTTTCCTTTGGTAACTCATCGATCTCTGTCGTGAATCGCCTTCAATGATCACATCAAGAAGAGGTGGCTTTAAAGATCTGCCATTCGCAACTTCTCGAAGACGCAAGCGCTCGCCTTCCTCCACTGTCGAATACTTAAATGTAGTCTTGCGGGGGGTATGCTTAACCATGGTTCAATTGATAACGCGTCTTCGAAAGACTGTCGACACGGATCCAAATCCATGTGGATCTGCGGCTGAGACGGCTGCGACTACAGTTCAGTCGACGCGATGATGTGATCGATTGACAAGTCGCCGAACTCGTCTATAGAGAGGCCGGCTCGTCACACCGAGTCGTTGTCAGAAGTCCGCGCGTCCCCCAAGGGCTAGCGCGCCGGGGCTGTTCCGAATCCGAAGTAAAAGCTGCATTCCTGCGGCTTTCGGCATCGAGAATAGGGTGCTCCGCCCAAGACTCGACAACATCGGAGCAACCCCAAAACACCATGAAGCTATTTTACACAGTCATATTTTTCTCATTGCTGGCATCGGCCGCATTCGCGCGCGAGGAATCGATCCTGGCGCGTGTCACCAGTTACTGGGCAGGCGAGGGCTCTAAATTCGCCAGCACCGGCCAACGACTGCGCGCCGGACATTGCGCCGTCGATCCCAAGCGAATTCCGTACGGCAGTAAAGTTGTTTTCCCTGATCGCGCCTGCACCGCGGTGGACACCGGACCGGC
The DNA here is from genome assembly GCA_963741065.1 of uncultured Verrucomicrobiae bacterium. Taxonomy (GTDB): domain Bacteria; phylum Verrucomicrobiota; class Verrucomicrobiia; order Chthoniobacterales; family UBA10450; genus Udaeobacter. The sequence goes on from CAVUGV010000004.1 coordinate 39,698, forward strand.
GGTCATTAGTCGCAAAGCGGCTCGTCTATGCGGACGGACTGCGAGCCAACTCAAGGCCATCGTGGTCGACCGATTTTTTGAAACAAAGCGAGAGGCGATGGCGTGGACGAACGCGCATCCCCACTTTATGACCCTTCAAGTTGTCCGGCCGGATCTCCCTCAGAACCGTCCGAGCTATGACTAATTGGAAAAAATATTCGTAATCGCTTCTCCCACGACGAGAGGGACTTACAGCTGAGACCGCAGGCCGACGCTGGACAAATACCCAAACGACTGTACATAGATGCACATGAAAATGATCAACGCGCCGATTCGCGCTGCCCGCTGGGGCGGGCGGGCGGCATAAAGGCTCGTTAGATTTCGCCAAGTTGGAGCCCGCAATTCGCGGCACCCCAGTGGTCGAATCTTACCACGCGCGGGTTTTTTCCGCCGGTATCCCGAACCGACTTCGGCAATCACACTTAACAACTAGAAATTTATGAAACCAACCCCTCAAATTAGTCACAACCAGCGCGGCTCAGGTCGCGACAATGGCACAAGGCGCAGTAATCGAAGGCTTCTGCTGACGGATTACAACTATCGTCCAACAGCCGGAAACCCAAATGGGTTCCTCCGCCGGTCAGCCGGTTACAAAGTTGCCCGCCTTCCACAAATTAAGCAGTGAATTCTTCGGCGCAGAAACAAGCCGACGTCATCTCGCCGAGCTTTTGTTCTTCATTCTGATCACTGGCCTCGTCGCCTGGCCGGTCGTGTCCATGCTCATCGCAGTGACTCGCCTGGTTAGGAATTACTAAGAACGAAAAAGATCGTTTAAGAAGGCAGACAAGATGCCCGCCTGGTCAGACTGGAAACCTAACTTCCGATCGAAGTTGGCCAGAAATTACAACTTCGCGTAAACGCCGAGCAGAGGGCGGCGCGATGGAGTTTTCGAACGGAAGTCGCTGACGAAACCCTCCCGGGTGCGGAGCTCGACGTGCCCAACGCTTCGGGTGGTGCCGTACACCAGCACCGAACCGACGGGCGCGGCGAATGGATCGTTCACAGGCAGTCTCTTGAATCCGTAATTGCTGACGAGTTCTTGGGCGGCGTCTCTGGCGAGTTCGGTCTTCGGGCGGGAATCGATCACGCCGGAAGCGAGCAATGCGTCTTTTACATAATGCCAGCACCTCGAGCGCGAATGCGCATGCGCGCGTTCCTCCGCGATCGTTGCCGCTTGCATCAGCCTCCCATCGATGTGCCGATCAACCCTGCCGGGATAATATTGCGTAATAACGGGGACTGACTCTTTCTTGCCGTCCGAGGTTTTGAAGCTGAAAAGGCCAACGCGCTTCGTTGTTTTGTTTACGGTTTGTTGATCCATTGGTCGCACCGGCTCTGCCACGAAAGCTCGCGCAGAATCGGTGGCGATTGCCGGCGCCGGCTCTTTCTTAACTGGCTGGGCCAGTTTCTTCGCAACAACCGGCACCCGGTGTTTCGTGATCGCGTGCACCGGCTTATCGGTTTCCTGCACCGATTTACTGGTGATGATTTGCACCATGTCGTCGGCAGCCTTTTGATCGTGGCTCGCAAGATTCAAGGTTGCCGGAGCCAATTCCTGCGCGTGAAGAGCTCCGCTGGAAATGACGAAAAGGGAAATGGTTGTGAAGGCCAAAAAGGCCGGTCGTTTCTCCACGGACGCGAGGTATGCCGAGAAACGCAGCTTTAGGCAAGCTTTTTTTTCAAAAAAAATCGGGGCAAGGAGAAGCGTCCCTCGCCCCCCGACATTCTGGCGCCGCGTGTGCCCGTCCTGCTAGTCGTCTGGGAAATAATCCGGCGCAAATCGAGGCGGCGGCGCGAACACTTCATCGCGGTCAATGAAAACGCGCCTGTGGCGCCGCGGCGCGAATTCGCCTTCGTCCGAGTCCGGCGCGACAACCCTGGTGCGACCGGAGGGCAAACGATAAATCAGCCTTCCATCAGAAGTGATACCAACCATTTGGGCATGCACTGAGCCAACGCGACGCTGCGACGCCGAGGCGACGGTCTTCTTTTTGCTCTGGGAACTCGATTGACCGACAGTGGCAGGTTGGGATGCCTCGTCAGGCTGCGACGGTGACTTGGTCTCGTCCGCAGAAGAGGAGGAACTTTCCGCGATCGCTGCTGGCGAACTTTCGACGGAGGCGTTTGGACCAGCGACCTGCGATTGGGCGTTTGATGTCTGAGTCTGCTGAAGATCCGCCGATGAAACCTGAGGCGAGTTGGAAACGGCAGCCGTGTTTACAGACGGTTGGCTCGCAGACGGCACACCCGCGCCTGCCCCTTGCGATGCTGCGGTGGCCCCGAAAGCTTTCGGGGTAGCAGTCTGAGAATTTTGGACTGCTGCCGGCGGCGAAGATTCTGGGACGCCAATCAGAACGCCGATTGGTTTGGTTTCGCGAACCCGGGACATGATTCTGCCAATCGGCTCCGGCAGCAAGACAGCGGCGATCACTGCTGCGGCGAGCAACAGCGCTGCAATCGGCAACGCTATTCGCAAGAAGGGCCTGGGCCGAGGCTCGACCCGCCGCGGAATTGTTGTCCTGTACGGAATGCCATACTTGTCGGCGAGCGCCCGCCGACGTTCGATTTTCAGCAGGCATCCGCGGATCATTTCCGCCAACACGACCAAATCTTTTGGCCGTTGATCGGGATTGCGATGCAACATCCGGGCAAGCAAGGTTCGCAATGGTTTTGGAAACTTTGAGAACCTTGGTGGCCGCTCGAGCTCCTCAGCGGAAAGTGCAACGCCTGTCAGAAGAAAGTAAAGTGTCGCTCCGAGCGAATGGACCTCTGAACGGACGTCCGTCGTTCCATGCGCTAATTGTTCCGGGCTGGCAGACTTTTCTGCAGAAGATCCTTGTTCGTGCGTCTCAAAATTTTCAGGCTGGAGCTCGGGATCGGACCTGAGTGTGGGCAAGCCGAAGTTAATCAACTTCACCAGCGGCCAACTGCCTTCAGGGGTCTGTCCCGGGACGACGATCATGTCGGAGGGCTGAATTGGCGGATATGGAAGCCTGTGAAAACTCGCGGATGAGAGCACGCTCACGATTTGCTCGGCCACTCGCAATGCGGCGTCGGCCGGCATTGGGCCATGGGCGGCCACCCAAGCTGCAAGCGTTTCACCTGGCAGATGCTCTGAGACGCAAACAAAATTTCCGCCTTCACGTCCAAAATCGAAAACTTTCGCGACATTGACGTGACGCAGCATCTGCGCGGCGCGTGCCTGCTCCTCCAACTGCTCCCGCACGCCCGGATCGATGCCCTCAAGAGGAATGAGCTTTAGATCAACTGGCTCACGAGATCTTTCGTCCACTGCTTCGTAAGTGATCGCTGCACCGTCCCGGCTGATTTCACGCGGAGCGCCATCGGATGTCAGGCAGACGCGGTAATGCTGAAGGAAAATTGTGCGTTCCATAACCGGGTCCCGTTGGCTGCGGCGAAGCCATCATACTCGCGCCGCTGCCAGTGATTCAACCTCGATTTTGCCAGCGAGTTGCTTCGCGTAAACCCAATCACACTCTAATTTTGGGCGTTGCGCTTGAATCGAAAATCGCCAATCTAAAATCGCAAACCCGTATACCCCGTGGTGTAACGGTAACACAGCCCCGAAAGCTTTCGGGGTTATTCTTGGTTCGAATCCAAGTTCGTCCGGCATTTTGCCAATTGCGATTTGATCCAAAATGGCCAATCTAAAGTCTTCCTTTGAAATACCCCGTGGTGTAACGGTAACACAGCGCCCTTTGGAGGCGTTATTCTTGGTTCGAATCCAAGCGGGGTAGCCACGTCCGGAATTCGCCGCTCGGCGTTCGCTAATCTGTCGAACGGGCGTATATTTCGGGTCCGCCTTATGAAGGAATTGAACATAGAGAACCTGCATATCACCGTTGGCGATCAGGAGATTGTTCGCGGATTGACTCTCCGAGTGCCTCGAGGCGAGGTGCACGCGCTCATGGGTCCAAATGGCTCAGGAAAAAGCACGCTGGCAAAGGTCCTCGCTGGTCATCCTGACTACAGGTTACTGCTGGCAAGGTGTTGATGGACGGAGAGAATCTCCTCGAACTTGAGCCGGACGAACGGGCGCGGCGTGGCTTGTTCATGGCCTTCCAGTACCCGAGCGAAATCCCGGGCGTAACGATTGCCAATTTTCTCCGCGCAGCGTTGCAATCGCGTCTGCCGGAAGGCGAAGAACTCGAGGCCACCGATTATTACGCAAAGCTTTACGAAAAGATGGAACTGCTCGGCATGGATCGGTCGTTTACGTCCCGTGCAGTTAATGAGGGTTTCTCCGGCGGCGAAAAAAAGCGCGCTGAAATTCTGCAATTGGCCATGCTCGAACCAAAATACGCCGTTCTCGATGAAACCGATAGCGGGCTGGACATCGACGCGCTCAAGACCGTCGCGCACGGGGTAAATTCATTGCGCGGACCTGATCTTGGGATATTGTTAATCACGCACTATCAGCGCCTCCTGAACTATATCGTCCCCGACCACGTCCATGTAATGGTAGCAGGGCGAATCGTTAGAAGCGGGCGAAAAGAACTCGCTCTGGAGCTTGAAGAGAGAGGATACGATTGGGCACGCGAAGGGGCGGTTGAACCAGCGTTTAGATAAACAGGGGAAAATACACAATGAAAACCGAAACTTCTGCAGTCAATATTGATCGAAGCAAAGGAGATTTCTCTTATCCGGAAGCTCACGTGCGCGATGCTGGCGCCGGATTGAGCGAGCGGACTGTTCACTACATCTCGGATGTGAAGAACGATCCGGATTGGGTGCGCGAGTTCCGTCTGCGCGGCCTGAAGACATTTCTGGAAAAACCGCTCCCAACGCACTGGGCGAGCAAGGATCTCGAAGCCATCGATTTCGACAAAATCCGTTACTATCTCTCCCCCGGGACCGAGACGAAACGCAGTTGGGAGGAAGTGCCGGACGACATTAAGCGCACATTCGAGCGCCTCGGTATTCCCGAGCAGGAGCGAAAATTTCTCGCCGGCGTGGAAGCACAGTTCGACAGCGAAGCAGTCTATTCAAACATCAAGAAGGCGGTCGGTGAACAAGGCGTCATTTTCGTCGGATCGACCGAGGGGCTAAAGAATTACCCGGAAATTTTCCGGAAATGGTTCGGCAAAGTCATCCCGATCGCCGACAACAAATTTAGCGCGCTGAATTCGGCCGTGTTCAGCGGCGGCTCGTTCATTTATGTCCCGCCCGGGGTGAAAGTGAAACACCCGCTGCAGGCCTACTTCCGCATCAACGCCGAAAACTTCGGCCAGTTCGAGCGCACCCTCATCATTGCCGATGAAGGTTCGGAAGTGACTTACATGGAGGGCTGCACGGCGCCGAAATTCAACACTCCAACACTCCACAGCGCCGTCGTGGAACTCGTCGCGCTCAAAGGCGCGAAGATTCAGTACATCACGGTGCAGAACTGGGCTTCCAACGTTTTCAATCTCGTGACCAAACGCGGTCTCGCGCATGAGAACGCCGAAGTGAAATGGATCGATTGCAACATCGGCTCGCGTCTCACCATGAAATATCCGAGCGTGATCATGAAGGGTCGCAAAGCGCGCGGCGAAGTTCTCTCCATCGCGCTCGCCAACGACGGCCAGCATCAGGACACCGGCGCGAAAATGATTCACGCCGCCGATGAAACGACCAGCAACATTATTTCCAAATCGATCTCCATCGGCAAAGGCCGCGCCACTTATCGCGGGCTGGTCCACGTGCCGAAGCATCTCAAGCATTGCAAGAACAACACCGAGTGCGACGCGCTGCTGATCAACTCGACGTCGCGAACCGACACTTATCCCGCTATCACCGTGCGCGGCACCGGCAACGCCGTGCAACACGAAGCCAGTGTCAGCCAGGTGAGCGCGGAGCAAATTTTCTACATGCAACAGCGCGGTCTCAGCGAGGCGCAGGCCATGAGCTTGAGCGTGAACGGTTTCGTCAACGATCTCGTCCGCCAATTCCCGATGGAATACAGCGTCGAGCTCAAACGGCTGATCGAGCTGGAGATGGAAGGCTCGGTCGGATAACCTTCGCCGCTGACGAATTCTTTCTGTAGCGGCGGTCTCGTGACCGCCGTTGCGGTCTGCAAGATCCACAATGTCGTCTAGTCACAGATCGAAGCAACAAACCGCAACCGATTCTCTCCGGGCCGAGCGAGTCGCGCGAATTTCCAGATTGGTTTCGTGATCAGCAGCGCGCAGCCTGGCAACAATTTGAAGCATTGCCGAATCCGACGCGAAAAGATCAGGCCTGGCGATTTTCCAATGTCGCTCTTCTCGATCTGGCGCCGTTCAAAATCAGTGCGCCGCTTTCTGAAGACGATCGCAAGAATATTCTGAAATATTCCCGCGGGCTCGATCAATACGCGGCGTCGCATGATTTTCGCGAACGATCAACTGATCGAGCGCGACGTCGTTTCTGAAGATCTGAAAAGACGCGGCGTGATTTTTCAACCACTCGAGCGCGCAATGGTGGAGCACGCCGATCTGTTCCGGAAATATTTCATGTCGCACTGAAGCGACGCTTGGCTCGGCCAAGTTCGCCGCGCTGCACAAGGCGCTCGTTTCGTCGGGAACATTTCTTGTTCGTGCCGCGCGGGCTCGAGATCGAAGAGCCGATCGAGATCTTCCATTGGTTGCGACACGACAACATGTCGGTTTTCCCGCATCTGCTTCTCGTCACGGATGAGCTGGCGAAGGTCACGGTGATCGAACATTTCCGCTCGTGTGATCAGCGCGCCGCCGGGTTTGCCTGCGGTGTGAACGATCTCATCGCCGGCCCGGGCGCGAAAGTGACCTACGTCTGCGCGCAAAACTGGGCGGAAAATGTCATCGCGTTGCAAATGAACTCGACCACGGTCGATCACGATGCTTCTGCGATGAGCCTGAATTTGCATCTCGGCGGGAAGTATTCGCGCTTCGAAAGTTTGAGCCGGCTCATCGGCGAAGGCGGGCGCAGCGATTTGCTCGCTGTCGCAGTCGCCAAACACCAGCAGGAATTCGACGCCCGCACCTTGCAGGACCACGTCTCGCCTCACACCGCGAGCGATCTTCTTTACAAAAACGCGCTCGACGATCGGGCCCGCACCACTTTCGGCGGTCTCATCCGCGTCGAACCGCATGCCCATTTCACTGACGCGTATCAAAAAGTTCGCAATCTTCTATTGAGCGATGATGCAGAAGCCAACTCAATGCCCGGCCTCGAAATTCTGGCCGACAACGTCCGTTGCACCCACGGCGCAACTTCCGGCCAGATCGAAGAAGACCAGCTGTTTTATCTCCGCTCGCGCGGCATTTCAACAAAGGTCGCCCAGCGCCTTCTCGTGACCGGCTTTTTGGACGAAGTCATCCAGCGCCTCAATCAACCGGCGATAGGCAACTACTTGCACGGCCTGATCGAAGAGAAATTCGCTGCATAAATCCGCGGAGAGCGCGCGTCTCGCGTGCATCTTATCTCTGTCACGGTCTTTCCTCCGTATTTAGCTCGAAATTAATTTTTACGTCGTAATGATCGCCTTTGATTAGACCAGTTGGCGGCGAGTCAACCTCGGTGACTTGCTTGGCAACTGCTGCAACGGATTCATTCACAACAGCGCTTTCGGACGGCTTGATGATTTCGAATTTGGAAACGCGCCCGTCCTTCTCGATGCGAACTCTGACCAAGGTCGAAATTTTGGCGCCGGTGGGCACGTGGGTGGTCGGCTGGATCCAGGCGCTGTAAAAACGATCGTGCAACATGTTGCCATACCAACCAAACTCCGACGCGCTGCTTCCGCCCGCCTTCGCCGAGGCTCCGGCGGGCAGGCCGCCGGCGCTGCCAGCTTTGCCTGTTGAACCTGTTTTCCCACTGCTGCTCTGAGACGCAGAGTCACTTTTTGCTAAAGCTTTTTCCTTTTTCTTTTCTGACTTCCCGCTCGCTTTTGCCGAACTTGGTTTCGCTTTTGGCGACGGTTTAGGGGAAGCTTTCGCCACCAGAGTTTTCTTGGGAGTTGGTTTCGGGATTGGTTTTGGCGTTGACTTCGGTTTTGGTGTGGGCGCCGCAGTCGACTTCGGCGTAGAAGTGGGTGTCGGTTTCGGGGTCGGCGAGGGCAATTCGATTTCGCTGTTCGCTGTCACTACGGCAGGCTTCTTTTCGTGCTCTTCGTCCTCGTTTGATGGTTTCGGTGCCTCCGGCTTGGGTGGTGACGGTGGTTCGCTTTCCGATTCTCCAGCCGCGAGATCTCCGGGGCCTAACCAAACGATGCTCTCCGGATTTGATGAAGCTCTGGCTGCCAAACTCCAGCGAATGAGCCCCGCGATCAGCGCAACGTGCGCGAGAGCAATTAGGACAACGTTTCGCCAAAAACGGCTGTCCCTTCCCGTGGTCATTTTAACCACGAATGGACACGAATGAACACGAATTCATAAGGCGGCCCGCCGACCCGAGCAGAAGCGAAGGTTTGGGAGTGGGGCGACATGTCACCGCTTTGGAGTGCGCGGACATGTCCGCGCACTCCAGATTTCTGTTTCATTCGCATCAATTCGCGTGTTTCGCGGGCACCTCTTCTTCCCCTCGTGTCTATTAGTGTTCATTCGTGGTTGCTCGGGTGGCGATGCCGAGTTTGGTGATTCCCGCCCGTTGCAGGGCATCCATTAGCCCAATTAATTTTTGCACGGGCAATTCGCGGTCAGGCTCGAATCACGATGGCGATATCCGGATTCTTCTGTTTCAACTCGCTCAGTTGTACGGTGAGTGTTCCCAAATCGACTACCTGATTATTAAAACGGATCGTCTCGGCGCGATCGATCGAGACGGTTTGCACTTGCGACTTATTGATCGGCGGATTCTTCGCGCTGCTGGATGGGATCACCAGGTTCATGCTGCTTTCGAGCAACGGCGTGGTGATCATGAAAATGATGAGCAGCACAAACGCCAGATCGAGCAGCGGCGTGACATTGATCTCGCTCAGGGTGGAGAGACTCTGGCGTTGCGAGTAGCGTCTCATCTGTTCCCATTGGACGTTGGACGTTGCATAGCGCGATTGAAAAACGCCCAACTCCGAAAGCTTTCGCGAGCAGGCAGCTCAACTTCCAACGCTCAATGCTCAATAACAGAGGCGTGCTCATCTCCGCAACGCGGCCTCGCGTGAGCCGTGATCGACGTACTTGTGCTCGAACTCGGACGCGAGTTCGGCGGCGAAGTTGTCCATCTCCACGATGATCGCGCGAATGCTGGTAACGAGAAAATTGTAACCGAACATCGCCGGGAATGGCGACGCAGAGCGCGGTAACCGTGGTGATAAGGGCGCCGGAAACGCCCGGCGCCATCGACACGAGACTTGGCGAACCGGCTTCGGCCACACCGGTGAACGCGTCCATCACGCCCCAGACCGTGCCGAGCAATCCAAGAAAGGGCGAACCGCTCACCGCGGTGGCGAGCAAAATCATTTGCGACTCAAGCGAAAGCGCTGTCTCGCCGACCGCGCGTTCCATTGCCGCATTCACCGCGCCCATCTGCGCCGGTGAAATTTTGTCTGCGATTTCGAGTCGTGCGCGAAACGTATCATCCACTTCCGGCGAGCCGAGCAGATGAAATGTCATCTCCTCGCAACCGGCGCGATAGACATTAAACACCGGCGAGCCCGGAAAACGTGCGTTCTTTTCGAATAGACGCAGCGGTTGTCGATCTTGCCGGAAAGCAGCAAGAAAACGCGCGTTCTGCTTTCGCGCGAAGCGGATCACGCGCAGTTTCGTGATCATGATTGACCAACTGAAGATCGACACGACCGCCAGAAGAGTGAGAACGAGCTTGCCTGCGATCGTCGCGTGATCGAAAGCAAACAGGAGACCGCCGCCGGCCGCTACGATTTCCGGAACGAGCATTCCCGCGTCACCGCCTTAGTAATACCGGATTCCAGAAAAAGCGCCAGTGAAAGTGAAGCATCAAATTCCAAGCTCCAACATCCAAAGAAATCCCAAACACCAATTTTTAACAACGGTGTGATCGTTTGATTATTGGATCTTGGAGCTTCTCTGGAGCTTGGATGTTGGTTGTTGGTGCTTCGGAAACGTCGGATGCCTTTTCGCCGCGACAACGAATGCGACGCCGATGGCAATAAGGAAAAACGAAAAGAATTGGCCGCGCGTAAAAGCGCCAATCAACTCGGCGTCGGGTTCGCGGAAATTTTCGATCACGATCCGGAAAATCGCGTAGCAGATGAAAAACAGTCCGGTGAGAACTCCGTTCGGCTGGCGGGTGCGCGTCCGTACGAACCACAAAATGGCGAACAAAACAATCCCCTCGAAGAAGGCTTCATAAAGCTGTGATGGATGGCGCGCTGACAAAACTGAGCGCAACGCCGTCGCAACTTCTGGCTGAGTATGCAGCGCGCCGATGATCGCGTCTGGAGTGGTCAGCGACGGATCAATCTGCGCGCACGCCGCCAGTGCACGATCCGCTTCCTGCGGATGATCGAGCAGCTCCTTTGGAAATTGCATTGCCCAGGCAACATTCGTGATCCGCCCATAAAGCTCGCCATTGATGAAATTAGCGCAACGTCCAAAGAACAACCCAATCGGCGCGGTCACGACCAGGTTATCGCCCAAGTTCGTCCACGAGATTTTGTGGCGGTGGGCGTAGTAAAACGTGAACGCCACAAGACCGAGCATTCCTCCGTGGCTCGACATCCCGCCTTCCCAGACGCGCAAGATCGACAGCGGCTCACGTAGCATTTCTGGTTTGTAGAAGAAAACGTAGCCGAGGCGCCCGCCTATGATTACGCCAAAGAGTGCGCAGCCGGTGATAAAGTCGCCAACTCGTTGTGGAGGAAGGTCGGCGTAGCCGCGTTTGGCCAACCAAAGGAAAACGAGATAGCCGGAGACGAATGCGAGCACATAAGCAAGGCCGTACCATCGCGGACCAACGTTGTCGTAAATCCGAAAAATAATCGGATCCAGGCTGTGCAGGTAGTAGGCGAGCATTCGGTGTGCTGGCGATTGTCTGCGACGTTCTCAATTTGCGCAATCAAACTGTAGCCGCTTCGCTGTGCGAAGCGCGCGCGTCGCCCACAGGGCGACGGCTACAGAGCGCGCGATGTATTCAACACTTTTCGCAGAAACGGCGCGGTGCGGCTGACTCGATTCCTGGCGATTTCTTCGGGCGTGCCGGTTGCGACCACTTCGCCGCCTGCGTCACCCGCCTCAGGGCCAAGATCGACAATGTAATCTGCTTCGGCGATCACGCTGAGATTGTGTTCGATCACGATCACAGTGTTTCCTTCGTCCACCAGCCGATGCAGCACGTTGAGAAGCAGTTCAATGTCCGCCATGTGCAGGCCAATGGTGGGCTCCTCGAGCAAATACAATGTCGAACCCGGCTTGCGCATTTTCCGGATCCGCTCGTTCGCGGCGCGGCTGACTCCGCGTTTCAATTGCGTCACCAGCTTGAGCCGCTGCGCTTCGCCGCCGCTCAAGGTCGGGCTCGGTTGCCCCAGCTTGAGATAGCCAAGCCCAGTATCGACCAGCAGCGAAAGCGGCCGCGCAATTTTCGGATGCGCGGAAAAAAATTGCGCCGCCTCCTCGATCGTCATTTCCATGACGTCGCCGATGGATTTTTCGTTGTAGAGAACTTCCAGCGTCTGCGGATTGTAACGCCGGCCCCGGCAGTCTTCGCACGGCACATAACTGCTGGGCAGAAAATTCATCTCCAGCTTGATCGACGCCTTGGCCCTTGCACGTCTCGCAACGACCGCCTTCGGCGTTGAACGAGAATCGGCTCGCCGAATACCCGCGCACGCGCGAGACCGGCAGTTGCGCGTAGAGATTTCGAATTTCATCGAAGACTTTCACGTAGGTCCCCGGCGTCGAGCGCGACGTTTTACCGATGGGCGACTGATCGACTTCGTAAACGGCTTCGATCTGGGGAGCGTACGCGTCCCGCGTGTTACCGCCAGTCCGGCTCGGACTTTCGGCGTCGCGCCGAAACAGGCTTTCCTTGAAATATAGTTCGGAGTCTTTGGTAGAGGAAGTTCGCGATCGCGAGACGCGCTCGCCAGCACGCGGGACGCGTACGCTCCCCAGAGATGCGCGAACTATTGGTAGGATTATATCGTGCATCAACGTCGATTTGCCGCGAACCGGAAATTCCCGTAATGACCGAAAGCCGGCCGACCGGAAAACGAACGTCGATGTTTTTCAAATTGTTCTCGCGCGCGCCGCTGAATCTCGATCCAGCTCTCTACGTTGCGCAGTGATCGGCGCGATCCTCGAATGGGATGGCGCACCGGGGCTTTAAGGCAGCGCGCGGTCTCGGAATTTGGATTCCGCTCGATGTCGCGCAGCGTTCCAGTCGCCACGACTTCGCCGCCGTGAAGCCCCGCACGCGGTCCAAGATCAATAATGTGATCGGCGCGTCGAATTGTTTCTTCATCGTGCTCGACAATGATCAGTGAATTGCCCTTGTTCCGCAGAGCGGTGAGCGTTTCGAGGAGGCGCACGTTGTCGCGTGGATGCAAACCGATCGTCGGTTCATCCAGCACGTAGAGGACCCCGCGCAAGTTCGAGCCAAGCTGCGCGGCCAACCGAATTCGCTGCGATTCGCCGCCACTCAACGTTTTTGCCGAACGCCCGAGCGCGAGATAACCAAGTCCGACCTTTTCCATGAAACGCAGTCGCTGTTGGATCTCGGGAATAAGACCGGCTGCGATCGTTTGATGCGTGTCTTTGAATTTCAAGCGGTCGATCATGCGCGCTGTTTTGCTCGCGGAAAGATTCATGAATTGATCAATCGTGTAGCCGTGCACACGCACGTGACGCGCCACCGCATTCAGACGCGAGCCGTGACAACTCGGGCATTCGCGCGCCTCGCCTTCCTCGATCCATTCCGACTCGCGTTCCGCGGCTAGCTCGTTTTCCAGAACCGATTCGCCGTCACGGTCCGCGGCCGTTTGGAAATCCTGGTCCCAAATTTCGCCGAACCCGCCGCATTCTTCGCATGCGCCATGCGGCGAATTGAATGAAAACAAACGCGGATCGAGTTCTTCAAACGCGCGGCCGCAATCCGGGCAACTCATCTCCGTGCTCATGACGGTGAGCCGATTTTTTGAATCGAGCAGATGCGCCGTGCCGCGGCCAATCTCCAGCGCGCGTCGGGTAATGTCCCGCGCGTGGGCAATTCGCTTCCGATCGATTACGCCGACGACGACGTCGATGGTGTGCTCTTTGAAACGCTCGAGTTTCCGAAAGTTGCGGACCGGTACAAGCTGACCGTCCACATAGAGCGTGTCGAATCCCTGGCGTTCCGCCCAGCGCGCCACGTCCGTATGAAAACCTTTGCGCGCTTTCACCAGCGGCGCCAGCACCTTTAGCGGCCCGCGCTTCGCGACGGCTTCGATCTGTCTTACGATCGCGGCGACGCTCTGTTTTGCCACCGGCAGATCGCAGTCTGGACAAAATTGCGTGCCGGTTTTCGCGAACAGCAGCCGGAGAAAATGATAAACTTCGGTCACCGTCGCGACGGTTGATTTGCCTCCACCGCGCGTGACGCGTTGCTCGATCGCTACGCTCGGCGGCAATCCGCTGACCAGATCGACATCCGGTTTTTCGAGTTGCTCGACGAATTGTCGCGCATACGGCGACATGCTGTCGAGAAAACGGCGCTGCCCTTCGGCGAACAAGATGTCGAACGCGAGCGTCGATTTGCCCGAGCCGCTCAAGCCGGTGATCACCACCAGCTGCTCGCGCGGGATTTTGACGTCGATGTTCTTAAGGTTGTGCTCCCGCGCGCCGTGAACTTGGATCGCGCCGTTGCGCCCACTCACGCGAAATTGTGGAGCGGTTTCTGCAGCTCGCGCCAACTCAACGCTGTCATCCTGAGCGTAAGCGAAGGGTCTCTCCGCCTCGCGCGAGATTTTGTGAAGGTCCTTCACCGTCTTCGCCGCTCGGGATGACAGGCAGCGCTTTAAGAGCTTTTAGAAGCACGCGCCGCAGAAATTTTCCAGTGTGCGAATGCTCAACGCGCGCGACTTGCTCGGGCGTTCCGACGGCTACGACTTCGCCGCCGTCATCGCCAGCTTCCGGGCCGAGATCGACGATCCAGTCAGCGCACTTGATCACTTCCAGATTGTGCTCGATCACCACGATCGAATGTCCGCGATCGACCAGTCGCTGAAACAATCGCAGCAGCATCGCCACATCGTCGAAATGCAGTCCGGTGGTCGGTTCATCGAAAATGAACAGATTTCCGCGCGGCATCTGCCGTGATCGTTGCTCCGATATCCGGTGTTCCGGCGCGTGACTCTCCGGTTTCCGCCAAATGCCCCACCAACTTCAGCCGCTGCGATTCGCCACCGGAAAGCGTATTTAGCGGTTGACCGAGTCGAAGATAACCCAATCCGACTTCCTCAAGCACTTTGAGCCCGCTGGAAATCTGCATACCTGGGTCGACCCTCACTTGGCGCTTCGCGTCCGCCTCTCCCTGCCAGGGAGAGGATTGAGGTGAGGGTACCTCGTCGGTTTTCTGTTCGCCGAGCCGAGCGAAGAATTCAATTGCTTCACTGACCGTCAACTCGAGCACATCATGAATTGATTTGCCATGAAGCCGCACTTTCAATACGTGCGGCTGAAAGCGTTTGCCTTCGCATTCCGCGCAACGCACGAAAAGATCACTCAGAAACTGCATCTCGATTTTTTCGAAGCCCGTTCCTGAGCAACGTTCGCAACGACCGCTGCCGGAATTAAACGAGAACGCGCTCGCGGCGAGTCCCTGCGCCATCGCTTCCGGCTGCGCGGCAAACAATTCCCGAACCCGATCGAACAAGCCGAGATAAAGAATCGGAGTTGAACGCGGGGTCCGCGCCAGCGGCGATTGATCGACCATCACGACGTTGCCGATGCGATGCGCGCCGGTGACTGATTTGCATGCGCCCGGCTCCCCTGCCAGGCCGTAGCTGCGAAGGCTGGTGATCTGACGTCGTCCTTCGCACGCAAGAGATTCCGGTAAAGCACATCGTGAATCAGCGTGGATTTGCCGGAGCCCGAAACGCCGGTCACGCAGATGAAAACGCCGAGTGGAAGATCGACATCAATATTTTTCAGATTGTGCTGCCGCGCGCCGGTGATCCTGATTGATGACGTCGATTTTCGGCGCGATTTCGGTATCGCAATTGATTTGCGACCGCTGAGGTAATCGCGCGTGAGTGATTGGGGAGCGCGGGCGCCCTGCGCCGCATCCAGTCCTGCAAGCGTTCGCGCAGGAGGTCAAAATCATCGAGCGGTCCGTTCCAGACCAATTCGCCGCCGTGCTCGCCGCGGCCCGGGCCGAGATCGATCAAATTATCCGCCGCGCGAATGATTTGTTCCTCATGCTCGACCACCAGCAGCGTGTTGCCTTTGTCGCGCAAATTGTGCATCACGCGAACAAGCTGGCCGACATCGCGCGGGTGCAGTCCAATGCTCGGCTCGTCCATGACAAAAAGCGTGTTCACCAGCGACGCGCCAAGGCACGTCGTCAGATTCACGCGCTGGACTTCGCCGCCGCTCAACGTGCGCGTCGATCGATCGAGCGTGAGATAGCCGACGCCCACCTCGCAGAGATAATTCAGGCGCGCGCAGATTTCGTCGCGCAACATCTGCGCAGTCTTGTCGTTAGGTGAAATGTCGACGTGCGCGGAAAAAATCGCGCGCATCGGAAATGGAAAGCGCCGGAATTCCGGCAGCGTTAAACAAGTAGCGGCGCTTTCCAAAGCGCCGCTGCGGCGGTTGGGAAACCGCCGCTCACTGATTTTGTAATTCAACGCGTCTGGCTGAAACCGTCCGCCGTTGCAATTGGGACAGGTGGTGTAAGCGCGATAGCGGCTGAGCAAGACGCGCACATGCATTTTGTAAGTCTTGCTCTCCAGCCAGCGAAAAAGCCGCGGACGCCGTACCAGCGATCGTTTTCGTAATCGTCATCGGTGTATTCGCCCGATCGCTTTTCGCCGTTGATCACAAAGTCCTGATCGGCCTTCGGCAATTCCTCGAACGGAACATTGATGTCGATCTCTTCGCGCGCGCATGCCCGAAGCAAATCCTTTTGCGATTCGCCAAATTCCGCGCCGCGAAAAACGCGCACCACGCCTTGCTTGATGGTCAGGCTGCGATCTGGAATCGCCCTGTTCAGATCGATCGCGATCGTGCGGCCAAAGCCGCGGCATTCCGGACACGCGCCGAGCGGATTATTAAAACTGAAAAGCCCGGGTGTCGGCGGGCGAATGTCGAGATCGCAATGCGCGCAATGCCAGCCGGTGGAGAAGGGAATGTGACCTGTGATCGGTGATCCGCCTTCGCCGAGGCTACGGCGGACGGGTCCGTGAACGGTTGGACGTTGAGCGTTGGGCGTTGAGCTTCGGCGTTTACCTCAATCGGAATTACGTTTATCTTGCCTTTGCCGAAACGCAGCGCGGTTTCGATTGCCTCGACCAATCGCGCGCGATTCTCTCGACTGATCGCGATGCGATCCTGAATGACCTGCACGCGCGCACCGAGGCGTTTAATTTTTGGTCGGCATCAACCCGCACGATTTGGTTGTCGATCCAAACCCGCAGATAACCTTGCTGTTGGAGAAAATCGAAAAATGCCCGCGGCTCTGTTTTGCGCGGGACGGCAACCCAGAACGTGATGAGGACATGTTCTTTGGCCGGCGCACAGTCTGCGCAGAATTACTTTCGACTCGCAGCGAATTCGACTGACTGCGCGGTTTCCGGGCGAATTTCGCGGCCGCAGCTCGGACAAAAAGCGCGCGCGACCCGCGGCCAGAGCAATTTCAAATAATCGTTGATCTCGGTCATCGTGCCGACGGTCGAACGCGATTTTGACGGGATTCGCTTGCTCGATCGCGATCGCCGGCGGGATGCCGCGGATGTCGTCCACGCGCGGTTTGTCCATGCGGTCGAGGAATTGCCGCATGTACGGACTGAACGTTTCGACGTAACGGCGCTGGCCTTCGGCGTAAATTGTCTCGAAGGCGAGACTCGATTTGCCGCTGCCGCTCGGACCGGTGACGACCGTCAATTTCCCAAGCGGAAGATCGAGATCGATGCCTTTAAGGTTATTCTGGCGCGCCCCGCGAATCTCGACGCAATCCGTGCCGTGACTGGCGCGGTAACGCATTCTTTTTCCCGATCTTCGAACCCACTGGAGAATATTCGCTGCCAGTCAAGCGAGTTCGCAAATCCTGTAGCCGCTTCGCTGTACGAAGCGCACGATGGCCCGTTAATCCCGCATGCGTTACGTCGCCCACAGGGCGACGCCTACAGTGACGCTATTCTTTAAACGCTCGGCGAATTGTTCGCGCTGCTCGAGCAACTGTTTCGGCACAACGCCGCCTAACGAATCGAAAAACTTCTTGTGCGCGGCGAGTTCTTTTTGCCACTCCTCGTGATCGATCCCGAGAATTTCGGCGACGCATTTGTGCTCGACATCCAGTTCGGCAAGATCGAGATCGTGCGGGCTGGGCAACCAGCCGATCGGCGATTTGAGCGCGCCGCCGGTTCCTTCGCAGCGATCGATGATCCATTTGAGCACCCGCATGTTTTCGCCGAAACCCGGCCAGAGAAATTGGCCCTTCACCCCTTTGCGAAACCAGTTCACGTTGAAAATGAGCGGCGGATTCGTGAGGCGTTTTCCGATATCGAGCCAGTGCTGGAAATAATCGCCGATGTTATATCCGCAAAACGGCAGCATCGCCATCGGATCGCGGCGCACCTGACCGACAGCGCCGGTCGCCGCCGCGGTCGTCTCCGAAGCCATGGTCGCGCCAAGATAAACGCCGTGGTTCCAATCGAAAGCCTGAAAGACGAGCGGCATCGTGTCGCTGCGGCGACCGCCGAAAATGATCGCGCTGATCGGCACGCCTTCGCCTTTTTCGACGTCGGGATCGAGCACCGGATTGTTGCGCATCGGTGTGGTGAACCGGCTGTTCGGATGCGCCGCTTTTTCTTTTGAGTCCGGCGTCCAATCATTACCTCGCCAATCAAACGCATGCGCAGGTGGTGGCGCCGTCTTTGCCTTCCCACCAGACATCGCCGTCATCGGTGAGCGCGACGTTTGTATAGATCGTGTCGTGCGCGATCGATTTCATCGCGTTCGGGTTCGATTTGTAACTCGTGCCGGGCACGACGCCGAAATAGCCGTTCTCCGGATTGACCGCGTAAAGCCGTCCGTCGCGAATTTGCATCCAGCCGATGTCGTCGCCGACGGTGGTCACTTTCCAGCCTTTGAAATGCGCGGGGGGAATGAGCATGGCGAAATTGGTTTTGCCACACGCGCTCGGGAATGCGGCGGCCACATAATGTTTGCGACCTTCCGGCGATTCGACGCCGAGGATCAGCATGTGCTCCGCCATCCAGCCCTGTGTTGCGCGCCAGATATGAACCGATGCGCAAGGCGAGACATTTTTTGCTCAGCAAAACGTTGCCGCCGTAACCGGAGCCGACAGAAATGATCGCGTTGTCCTGCGGAAAATGGCAGATGAACCGGCGCTCAGGATTAACATCGAGCAACGAATGCACGCCGCGGTTCCATTCCGCGTTCGGATCGTCGCCGAGCCGTTTGACCGCGACGTCGCCCATGCGCGTCATGATCCGCATGCTGAGCACGACGTAAATTGAATCGGTGATCTCGAAGCCGACTTTCGTAAGCGGTGAATCCGGCGGGCCCATGATGTAGGGGATCACAAACATGCGTGCGCCCGCGCATCGCGCCTTTCAGAATGCCGTGAAGTTTCGTGTACGTTTCTCCCGGCTCGGACCAATTGTTGGTCGGACCGGCTTCCTCTTTCGTCGGCGTGCAGATGAATGTGAATTGCTCGACGCGAGCCACGTCATTCGGGTTGGAGCGATGCAGATACGAGCGCGGAACTTTCTTCTGGTTCAGCTTGATCAGCACATTTTGCTTGAGCGATTCATCGAGCAGGAAGTCGTTTTCGCGCTCCGAGCCGTCGCACCAGAAAATATTTTCCGGTTCCGTGAGACTGGCGATGTCGTGCACCCAATCGAGCACGGCTTGATTGGCCGGCTTCGCGTCACCGATTCCGTTCGGCGGGAAGATGGCGGGCGCAGGATTTGTCATGAGAGCGAAGGTGTCGATTTTAACCACGAATGAAAGTTTTCGCCACGTTGAATCACGAATCAGGCTTGCGAAAGCACAATGCGCGGCATTAATTGAAAACATGTTCGGGGTCACCACCTCCGATGATTATCGGCCGGTTGCGTGGATGGGTCGCTATCCCGTCGATGTAACCACGATGCTGGTAGGGGTGCATGTCGCGTGTGCGGTTCTGGCCTGTATTCTCGACGGCAATTCGCGAGCCGAGGTGGCAGCTATATTGACTTTTGCATTTCGACAGCGCGCGCAATTTGGAATGGCGCTGCAGATATGGCGCCTCTTCACCTACGCGTTTGTGCATTCGCCTCGGGGCTGCTGTGGTTCGCGATCGAGATGTACTTGCTCTTCGTTTTGGGCCGGGAAGTGGAACGCTTTGTTGGGCGGCGCTCTTACATTGTGCTGTATCTGATTTTGCTGATCACCCCTGCGGCGCTGCTTACAATTTGGGGCCTGTGGCAGCGCTCGGTCCTCGCTCGGTTCGCCGGCATTGCACTTTGGAATCTTTGTTGCTTTCGCCACAATCTATCCGCGGGCAGAGTTGTTCCTGCGGATCATGGCCAAGTGGGTCGTCCTGATTCTTGCAGCCGTTTACACGCTTTCAACTGCTTGCCTACCACGCGTGGAACGATCTGGTCGTCGTTTGGACAAGTATTGGCGCCGCGTTCCTTTTCATCGAATGGAGTGGCGCGGGGCCGGAGCTTGCCTGGTGGAACGCCTTGAAAACATGCTTCGCTCCCAAGCCGAAGTATCGCGTTGTTCCGAAAGTACGACCGCTCGCCTCCGGCGGAATCGGATGATGCGTATGCCTCAATCGATCCGATTCTCGATAAAATTTCCAAGTTTGGGATTGGAAGTTTGACCGCGAGCGAGCGCCGGCAACTGAATCGCGAACGCGAACGGTTGCTGAAAAAATCGGAGTGAGCCTGTAGCCGTCGCCCTGTGGGCGACGATAATCGCCGCGTGTTTATGCCATCAGTGCCGCGCTTCGCACAGCGAAGCGGCTACAGCTTCTTGAGCCGCGACTCGATGGTCTCGCAGAGCACGTGGAGCAGAAGCTGGTGCGCTTCCTGAATGCGCGCAGTTGAGTCGCTCGCGAACCAAAAGATCGACATCGGCAATGCCAATGGTTGATCCGCCGTCGCGGCCGAGAAAGGCGATCGTTTTCAGCTCGCGCGCTTTCGCTTCCTCGAGAGCGCGCAATACATTTTTCGATTTGCCCGAAGTGGTCAGGCAGATGAGGACGTCGCCCGGGTGACCCAATGCCGCGACCTGCCTGCGCGAAAATTTCATCGAAACCATAATCGTTGCCCGCAGCAGTAAGCAGTCCGCCGTCGCTTGCGAGGCAAATCGCCGGATACGCGGGACGATCCTTGGCGAAACGCACCACCAACTCAGTCGCAAAATGCGATGCGTCAGCGGCGCTGCCGCCATTTCCGCAGATGAGCAATTTATTTCCGGCGCGCAAACATTGCTCGATCAAATCGGCGGCTTCGGCCATTGGGGCTTCGAGGCTTGAAAGTGACCCAAGTGTTTCCGTCGCGGCTGCAATGGCGTCGCGAAATTGAGAAAGGTCAGACATTGATTGCAGGCTTTATTTGGAACGGACTGCTGTTGATACAACTTTTCAGCGCTTGAAGCAAAATGAATGATGCCGGGCTTGGTAAGCATGGAGTCAAAGTGGCTGGTGGATTTTGGTCTTGTCAGACGTTTCTCAAACCGATAAAGGTGGCCCCCAACAGCGCCCCTTGTGAACAGACTCGCTCTCAGGTTCGCCATTCGTCACGCCAGAGGCCGCATCGCGTTTCCTTCTACCGTTGGTGCTCTGACTCCGCCAAATCACTCGGAAACCTTATGCTAAATACCATCGACACGGTGATCGCCTTCGCGGTGATCATGACTGTTCTCAGTCTGATTATCACAATTGTCGTGCAGATGGTTTCCACGACGTTTTCGTTGCGAGGTAAGAATTTGGCCAATGCACTGGCGCTTACGTTTCAAACGATCGACCCGAAAATCGGCGAGTATGCGCATTCTTTGGCCGCACAAATTTTAAGGGATCCGATTTTCAGCGATTCGCTCTGGCGACCCAAGGATCGCGTCCAGATCGTTCCCGATCCGAAGACGCAATCGCTCATTGATGCCGAGAAAAAGTTGGAGGACGCCGAGACAGACCTCGATGGCGATCCGACGGATACCCACAAGCAAGCAGCCGTGAAAGCGGCCCAGAGAAAAATGAGTCTGGCCAAAGCTGGCGTCCAAATTCGCAAGGTCACGCCGAACCGAATGGCGCCGTGGGGATTTTTTTCGAGGTTGAAGGACGCAACCGCTCTTGGAAGCGCAATTCGTCCCGGTGAGATCTACCGCATTATCCACGAGTTCGCAGATCTGACGCCGACTGAAGCAGCGCTCCGCGATATACCACCGGAATTAATCCAAAAGTCCGTCGATCTGCTGGCTTGCCTCCAAGCTCGCGATCAACCCGCGCAAGAATCCGAAGATAAACTTGAGCTCATCAAAAAGGTGGCAGACATCTTTGCGACGGAGCAACAGAAGAAGGCGGTGCTCGATTCTTTAGACAACTTTGGCGCAACAGTGGAGCGGGCGACAACTGAAGCGTACGATCGGTTTCAGCGCTGGTTCGGCAGCGCCCAGGACCGGGCCGAGCAATGGTTCCAAACTCATGCTCGCGTGGTAACGATTGTTTGCTCGATTTGCGCAGCGTTCGTTCTCCAGCTCGATACCGCAGACATTTATCGACAGCTCCGCGCCAGTCCCGCACTGACCCAGGGGCTGGCGAAAGCCGCATCGAGTGTAATTGAAGAAGGTACCAAAATTCTCGACCCGAACAACGCCCCCGCACACCAGGCTTATCTTCAGTGGGCAGAAAAGCATCCGGAACAGGCTTTGAGTGTTGTGCCCACGACGCGGTCGCCCGATGAGTATCGGCAAGCTTTGAACGCACAGCTGACTGCGAACAACGTCAACGCTGAGGAAGCGAAGACGTTACTCGATGAGTACGACCTCCTTTACACGAGCGCGGCGACAAAGTTTGAAGTGGCAAGCCGCGAACAAGCTGAACGCCTGAGAAAAACCGTAGGCGAAGCGGGCTTCGACCTTATGCCGGTGAATTTTCTTGGCCGCTGGGATCAACCGGCAGAAAGTCAACTCCACGGATTGCCGCGGCTCCGACGACAGATGGGCCATACGTTCAGTCACCTGCTTGGCATTCTTGCCACGGCGGGGTTACTCGCGCTCGGCGCGCCGTTTTGGTTTAATCTGCTCAAGAACCTGACGAGTTTGCGTCCCGCCTTGGCGACCCTTATTGAAAAGCGGCCCACCAGCGCGCCCGCGTTGCCACAGGCTCCGGCTACTCCGCCTTCTCCGAGTTAAAGAATGAGGTTAGGTGGGCGGCTGCCAAAAAGAATATCGTTACACCAACAACACAGGCGATTCTATGATGCATCGAGAAAGAGACTCGGTGCGCGGTAGAGGGTTCGAACCTCTGACCCCTACCGTGTCAAGGTAGTGCTCTACCACTGAGCTAACCGCGCATGGATCAGACGTGATCCGCCTTCGCCAACCAGCCTCGCATAAAGCTAAGGCGAGTCCAGAAGCTACGGCGTGACAAGTAAGTGATCGGGGATCCCTGATCAGTCAAGAACGACGAGCGCCGATCACAGATCACATACACCGTCTACTTCGTCACTGGACAAGCTTCCAGCGCCAGACGACTGTTCGTTCCCCGTGAGCGCACTCTTTTTCAAGCGATTTTTGAAGCGACCATTCCAGGTCGCCTCAATCATTCCCAGCTCAAAGGCGCTGGTGGAACGCGTCGCCAGCAAAATGGATTTTAGTCGGCCGCGTGTGATCGCCGAGTACGGTCCCGGCGAGGGAGTGCACTCACGCGAAATTGCGCGCCGGATGAGTGCGGATTCGCATTTGCTCCTGTTTGAGCTCGACGCGGCGTTTTCGCGCGCTCTTGAACGGCAATTCGCAGGCGATCGACGTGTGCACGTGATCCATGGTGATGCAGCTTCTTTGCCGTACGAGCTGAAACGCCACAGCATCGCTTGCTGCGACTATATCCTTTCCGGCATTCCGTTCAGCATTCTCAAGATCGACAAGAAACGCGCGCTACTGCGAAAAACGCACGATGCGCTGACACCGGGCGGCAGTTTTATCATTTATCAGGTCACCAACGAACTGAAGCAGCACGCTACATTTTTCGAGCACGCCGAATCGGAATACTTCCTGCAGAATATCCCGCCGATGTTCATCACTGTTTTTCACAAAACGCCCTCGCCGCATAGTCGCGAACGACGCACCGCGCGGTCCAAAAGTTCTTCCAGGCTGGCTGGCGTTGGCGCGGATCGTTCCGCATGACCGAGAAGCCGACGCGGACAGAAAAAGATTCGATGGGCGAGATGACGCTTCCCGCGGAGGCGCTTCATGGCGCCTCGACTCACCGCGCGGTACTCAATTTTCCTGTGAGCGGCTATCGCTTTTCGCGACCGTTCATTCGCGCGCTGGGTCTGATCAAATGGGCGGCCGCGCAAGCCAATCAGGATCTTGGATTATTGGACGCAGAACGCGCAGGGTTGATCGCACAGGCAGCCGAGGAAGTCGCCGAAGGAAAACTCGACGAGCATTTTCCGCTCGACATTTTTCAGACTGGCTCCGGCACAAGCACAAATACGAATGCCAACGAGGTCATCGCAAACCGGTCCGCCCAGCTTAAGGGCAGACCGATCGGGTCGCACGACCCAGTTCATCCGAACGATCACGTTAACATGGGGCAATCCAGCAATGATGTGATTCCGTCCGCCATCCACGTCAGCGCCGCCGAAGAATTGAAGAATTGTCTCATCCCGGCGCTTGAAAAATTACACGGCGCGTTCGAAGCGAAGGCGAAGGAATTCTGGCACATCATCAAAATCGGACGGACACATTTGATGGACGCGACGCCGATCCGTCTCGGCCAGCAATTTTCCGGCTACGCACAGCAAGTTGCCTATGCGAAGGAGCGCGCGCAGAAATCGATCGAAGTTTTACGCGAGCTTCCGCTTGGTGGAACGGCGGTGGGTACGGGTCTGAATCGCCATATCGATCTTCCGAAGAAAATGCTCCGACATCTGGAGCAGCGCACCGGCATCGCGTTTTACGAGGCAAAAAATCATTTCGAAGCGCAGGGCGGCAAGGACGCAGTTGTCGAAGCGAGCGGCCATTTAAAGACGATCGCGGTGAGTCTGTTTAAGATCGCGAATGACATACGCTGGCTCAGCAGCGGCCCGCGCTGCGGCATCGGCGAGATCCAACTTCCCGCTACGCAACCTGGCAGCTCGATCATGCCGGGAAAGGTGAACCCGGTCATGTGCGAATCGCTGATGATGGTGTGCGCGCAGGTGATCGGTAACGACACAACCATTACCTGGGCAGGCGCGAATGGAAATTTTGAGCTCAACGTGATGATGCCGGTGATGGCGCATGATCTTCTCGAATCGATCCGGCTGCTGGCGAACGTCGTCGATGTTTTCTGCGAGAAATGCGTGCGCGGTATCACGGCGAACGAAGAGCGCTGCCGCGAGTTGGTAGAGCTTTCCATGGCAATGGTGACCAGTCTCGCGCCGAAGATCGGTTATGATCGCGCGGCAGAGATCGCAAAAGAGAGTGCGAAGACCGGACGCACAGTGCGCGAAATCGCAAGGCAGAAAAAAGTTTTGCCCGAGAAAGAACTCGAGCGCGCGCTGGACCCGATCAAAATGACCGAGCCAGGCGGGAAAGAATAGCAGAGCCGCTTTCTTTCGGCGCAAGAACCATGGTTGCGAAACTCGAAGGGCCGCAGTTTTCAGGCGGAGCGAACATCGCCATTAAATGTCCCAGCCACACATACGAGCAGACGGTTGCCTTTTATCGCGACACGCTGGGGTTGCCTTTGATCGAGGAAGAAAAAGACGGCTGCATTTTTCAATTCGGACCGAACCGGCTTTGGATCGACAGTGTGCCGAACCTGAGCCACCCGGACATCTGGCTCGAACTGGAGACGAATGATACCGAAGCAGCCGCGTCATTTCTGAAAGTGCATGGCATCACGAGCCGCGACGAGGTCGAGCAACTGCGCGAAGATTTCAATGGTTTTTTCATCTCCGCGCCCAATGGCATGATCCATCTCGTCATCGGGCCGGAGGAAGCGTAATAGAAAGTGAAAGGTTAAAGTTACAACGTTACAACGGGACCGCGTTCTGTCTTAGCCTTGTAACTCTTCACTCGCCGATGTCGGCGCGCCGCGCCATCGGCCCACCCATGTGCTCCAGCCGTAAAACCCCA
This sequence comes from uncultured Verrucomicrobiae bacterium, assembly GCA_963741065.1. Lineage (GTDB taxonomy): Bacteria > Verrucomicrobiota > Verrucomicrobiia > Chthoniobacterales > UBA10450 > Udaeobacter. The sequence continues at coordinate 65,170 of CAVUGV010000004.1, forward strand.
GTGGCTTTAAAGCGCCCGCGGCGACCAAGGCGTCCACGTCAGCGCGGCTCGGTGCGCTCTTTACGTTTGAATCGGCTCCGGAGTAATCGTCGATGACCATCCAGCATCCGTCGGCCAATTTATCGCGGTAACACTCGATGTCGCGCCGTTTACCGGCGTCGGCGTCGAGAATCAGCAGGCCAATTTCTTCTGAAGCAAGCGCCTGATGAACTGCGGCGATCGTTTGTGGCTCGAAAGAGCGGCCCTTGATTAGCGTGACCATCTTGGACACGCGTTGTCGGGCGAGATTGCGTTCCAAGTCGCGCAAGATATTGCGCGTGCCGAGCCGTTTGTGTTTCACCCCGCCTCCGGGTTCGATTGCGATCAGCTTTTTTTGCCGACCTGAATCGCGCACGCCGAATGCGGCGGCAATGGTCGCGCCGCCAACAAACGCGCCGATCTCAAGAATCGATCCGGAACAAATCTTCGCAAAATGATAGATCAGGATCAGTACGTCCAGATGCAGCATGGAATATTTGTCCCGGATTTTGAGGAGCACCGAATGAATCGGCCCCTGCCGATAGTGCATCAGTGTCTGCATTAAGTTGAGGCAATCGCTCAGTTGAGCGGGCGTGTCGGTGATTGGTGATGCAGGCAATCTTGCCTGCGAGTTTGAAGACGCAGACAGGATTGTCTGCGTCACTCGCCCGGGACAATGTTGGCCGATTACAACAAGGTCCCGCTTTACGTTGTCGAGTTGCGCGACCGCGGGAAAAAATCCCCAGCGTTCGAAACCGAAGCGTTGAAACAATTTCAAACTCGGCTCGTTGTGTCCGAAGATCAGCCCGACCAGAGCTGTTATTCCCAGCGTCGGCGCGCGGGCGATTGCTTCTTCCAACAATCGTTGTCCGACGCCGTGCCGCACGAAGTTTTCATGAACATAAACGCTAATCTCGGCAGTGCCGCGGTACGCACTGCGTGGCAGGAATTTTCTGAAATTGAGCCAGCCAATCACGCGGCCGTCTGATTCAGCGACCCAGAATGGATATTCATCCGGTGAATGATCGCGGAACCACGGCAAACGCGCTTCGACCGTGGTCGGCTCAAGCTCGGCCGTCACCATGCGGGTCGGCACAGTGGCGTTGTAGATTTCGATGATCGCCGACAGATCGGCTTCAACAGCGTCGCGAAGGATCAGGTTCACGGCCTCCGTTTCTTCGTCGGGCTTCGCTTAACGGCGGGCGAACTCGTCGGCGCGAGCGTCGGATTCGTCTGCCCGGTCACAACTGGACTGGCAATGGGGAACGCGAACGCAGGCGATACCGAAGCAGATGGCGCCGCCGAGGCCGTTGACGAGGGGGACGATGTCACGCTTGGAGACAGCGAAGCACCCGGCGTCGGGCTGGGAGTGGGCGAAGGCGGAATGATATTTTCCCAGTGATGCAACGGCACGCTTGCGCCGCCGATCTCTTTAACCAGCGTGTCGCAGCGCGCCTGAATTTTTTCCAAATCCGGCGGACCAAATGGCTGGTCTGCCGTGCCAGGGAAAATTACGTAGGCCACTTTAAGATCGCTCACTGGCCGATTGTAGGGCGTCGAAAGCGCGTTGATCTGTTTTGCGATACGGAGCGACGCCTCTCCGACTTTGTCGTTTGGCCCGACGTCGCCGACCATGGCCGGATAGATCGAATCCCCGAAAACGACAAGCGCATAGTCGCCAGGCTTAACGGGCTCGTGAGCGTGCGTAAATGCTCCCGGCACCACGATAAAAGGATCGGTCGCGCCGATCAGGAAGCTGTATTTTTTCAATGTGCCGACTTCGGCGCGTGATTGCGCGATGGCATTGCGCAGGTCGCGCTTGCGTGCCGGAGTGGTCGTTGCGAGGGCATACTCATCTTCGGCGCGTTTCAATGCCTGTTCGGTCGCGGCGAGATACGGGTTGGGCGCGGACGTTTTCTTTGCCCAGCGATAACTGGTGGACGGCTTGAAATTAGCCGGCGCGCCAGTACCAACCGGCATCCGATCTCCATCGGAGCCATCAGCATCGACGTCCATGTCCGCCTGGAGCAGGAGCGCTTTTCGATGAGTCTGAGGATGCTGAAGTTGCAGGACAGTTTGGCAATCGAAAAAGTTATGCCGCGACAGAAGCAGATCGAGGCGAGCGAGGTTTTCGCGCAGCATCCTGACTTTTGTGTCATAAAGCTGAGCATAAAGGGGAGAAACCGGATCGGCCGATAACATCGACGCCAGTCCGGGCAACAGTGTCGGCAGCTGGGGACTGACTTTCGCCAGCTCCTCGATCGTCTTGTTCGGTGAAGGCACGCGTGCCTGTAGCCTCAGATCGAGCACGTAACTGTCCGGCTGGGTGCGTTCGGTCGTGGCATCGGCGCCCGGAATCGTCTCGACCGTGGAGTGAAGCGTGATTCCGTTGAACAGTTTGCCCGTGTCCAATTTTCCGGTGATCACCGGCGGGCGAGTCGGCGTCGGTTCCGGTGTTGGCGTGGCAGGTATCTCAGCGGGCACGACGCGTTGCAGCCGCTCGAGCGAGATCCAGCGGTAAACAATAGCGGCGAAGAGCGCGCCGAATATGACCAGCACAAGCCGCCGCCACGTCCGAAGGCGAATTCTTCCCACGCGATTACTTTTTTAGCCAGGCGACGATGGCTGCAATAATTCCGATTATGCTCAGCATCGACATCATGCCCGCGGGCATGACTGCGCCTGTCCTCAAAAATTTGCGGAATGAAATATGCGCGCCAGCAAAAGTGAGACAATCAGCGCAGTCGCTAGTCCAGCAACGCGGTGTTCGGGCAAACAAATGCCGCTACGAGCAGCAAAACTCCCGTGATTGAGCCGGCAATGATCGACGCCACGCTGCCTGCCTTTGACGTAGCCGACAACCCGCCGGCGATCGTCAAAGGCCAAAAACAATGAAATAAATTCTTCGCTGCTTCCATTTGGTACGCGCCGGCATTGGTAAGCCAAGTGAGCGCCGCTGTCCAGCTAGACTGTAGCCGGGGGCGTTGACCCCGGATTGATGATAGTGGTCCTATAGCCGGGATCACCGATCCCGGCTACAACGCGCGCACGCTGGCGTCGTTATAAAATTCGATCTGCCGCCCGCCGAGACGACGTATTACGCGCCAGCCGTGACTGTTTGCAAACTCACTCACCTCAGCATCGGAAATCGCTCGCAGCACGCGCAGCTCTGCGGGCTGCGTGACAACGTACTCAGACCCGAGGGACAGGTACTTTCGCGATTTTCGCGGCCAGTGCGGGAAGTTCTTTGTCCATCGTGTTGCCGATCTAACGATCAATCACGCAACCAGCGCTTCCGGAATTTTTCTTCGTGGGGAGCGGCGGCGGACGTTTTGTTTTTTGATTCAATCGCGGCCCCAAAGCGCGATGCGCCTTGCGGCTCGGCGAAGGCCCGCGTGCGCTTGGTTTTTCCATATTGATTGTTGTAGAGGCGCTCGCCGCGGCGAGCGCCTATCTATTAAACTTGGACGGTTGGCACAAACGCCGCTACAACAATCTTGCCTCACTGGCGCGGTTGCGCCGGACGGCTAAATTCTGTAAATGTTTTCGGAAACGATCGAGCTGCGCGGGCACATTATCGACTCGCTCATTTTGCCAAAGGTGCTGGATCAAATTTTGACCCACGGCGCAAACTTCAAGATTACTGAGATCGACATCGGCAAAAAGCGAGCGAACCAAAGCTTCGCGCGCATCGAGGTGTCTGCCGAAACGACGGAAGCGCTCGATGAACTGATTTTGCGCCTGCGGCAGCACGGCGCCGAAATACCCAAAAAGGCAGACGCCGAGCTCGCTCCCGCTCCGGCGGAGGGCGTTTTCCCGCGCGATTTCTACGTAATGACGAACCAGCAAACCTTTGTCCGGTTTGACGGCAAAGAAATCGAAGTGCGGCCTGCCATGATGGATAGCGCGATCGCGGTGGATCGAAAGCGAGGCGCCGCGCGGGCCGTCAAATTCTTCGACGTCCGCGAAGGCGACGAGATTGTCGTTGGCCACCAGGGTGTGCGCGTGGTGCCTGTGCAGCGCGCGACGTCGGGCACGGATGTTTTTCAGTTCATCAACACAATCATCGATGCGGACGAACCGAAATCGGCCATCATTCGCGAGCTGGCCGGGGAATTGCAACGCGCGCGCACGGCAAACGGAAGAATCGCCGTAGTCGTAGGGCCTGCGATCGTGCGAACCGGCGCCGGTCAGCACTTGGTGCGCCTGATCGAATCACGATATGTTGATCGCCTTTTTGCTGGAAATTCATTTGCCGCTTACGACTTGGAGCGCGCATTGTTCGGTACCTCTTTGGGAATAAGTCCCGACCTGGCGTTCGCGCGCGGAGGGCGCGAGAACCTTGTCCGCGCGATCAATGCAATTCGTGAAGTGGGTGGAATTGCTGCGGCTGTTCAAAAAGAGATCCTGACCAGCGGCATCATGCACGCGTGTGTCCGGCACGATGTTGATATCGTGTTGACCGGTTCGATTCGCGACGAGGGACCGATCCCTGGCGTAACGACCGATGCAATCGAGGCCCAAAAAGTGATGCGCGAAAAACTGACCGACGTGACGCACGCCCTGTTACTGGCAACCCTTCAGCATTCGCTCGCGGTGGCGAGCATGCTCGCGCCCACCGTGAAAACCGTGTGCGTCGATATCGATTCGTCCGCAGTAGAAAGAGCGGTCGAGCATCAGCCGTTGCAATCCATCGGCCTGGTCACGGACGTGGAACCATTTCTCAGGGAGCTCGCCGATTACCTTGGCGAAGCGGGCAATTCTCCGAAATGACCAGCGCGAATCATCGAGTAGATTTTGGGATCGTATGCGTGAGCTGCTTCTTTGTCCGCCGGATTACTACGGCATCGAATACGAGATTAATCCCTGGATGAGCGTCGCGCGTGGAGCGGAGGCAGCGCTCGCCAAAAAGCAATGGGAACAATTGCACGCGACGCTTTCAGAACTGCGGTGCAAAGTTGATCTGATCTCGCCGCAGCCAGGGACTTCCCGACATGGTTTTCACCGCCAACGCCGGGCTAACCGTCGGCCGCACTTTCATCCCCAGTAATTTCCGCCATAAGGAACGCGCCGGTGAGCAGCCGTTTTTTGCCAAATGGATGCAGCAACGCGGATACGAAGTGCACTGGCTGCCGGAGAATCTCTATTTCGAGGGCGAAGGAGATGCACTCTTTGGCGGCGACGTTCTCTTTTGCGGCTACAAATTTCGTTCGGACATCCAATCACACCGCGCGATCGCTGAGATGCTTGGTTGTCTCACCGTCTCGGTCGAACTTGTGGATCCCCGATTTTATCATCTCGACACCTGCTTTTGCCCCTTACCCGACGGTGGCGCATTTTGGTTTCCAGATGCCTTTGACGAGTACGGCCAGCGCGCAATCCGGGAGCACGTGACCGATTTGATCGATGTTGCACCTGAAGAGGCGGTGCACTTTTCGTGTAACGCCGTGGTGATCGAGCGCGACATTGTTCTGCCGGAAGGCGCGCCCCAGCTTGCGACGAAGCTGGAAGATCGTGGTTATCGCTGCCACGCGTTGCCGATGAGCGAATTCATCAAAGCCGGCGGCGCCTGCAAATGTCTGGTCATGTTCATGCCGCAAAGAGAAAGCGTGTCGTAAACACGCACCGTCATCCCGAGCGGAGCGAGGGACCTCTGACAGGCTGATTGATCACGCTGGGAAAATTGCGTGACCCAAACTTCGACTGTGGGGTTCCTCTCCCGCGGCTGCGGGATCGGAATGACTACAATGGCGTTGGCGCGTCCGCACGCGTCGGCGAGTCACTTCGTCGCTCGAGGATCATCGGCATGCCGTATCGCGAACGCAAAGAGATATGCGGATCAAGCTTAATTCGGTGGCCCGGTACGAGGCGCATCCGCCACCGCCGGGCGAGCGTGGCTATTGTCAGCACACCCTGCATCCAGGCAAAGCCTTCGCCGATACATTGCAAGCTGCCTCCGCCGAATGGAAAATAGGAAAACTTCGGGCGCCCAGCCGCCGCTTCCGGCGTCCAGCGTTCGGGATCGAACCGCTCTGGTTCCGGAAAATATCGCGCGTCGCGATGCATCACGAACGGGCTAACGTGCACGTACGATCCGCTGCGGATTACGAAACCATTTATCTTCACATCTCGCACTGCCCGCCGGGTCATCATCCAGACAGGCGGATACAGCCGCATCGATTCGGCGAAGACCATCCGTGTGTACCGCAGGCGGTCGAAATCTTGCCCTGACGGCAGCCGATCACCCAGGACGTGATCCACTTCGTGGTGCAACTTCGTCGCCACATCCGGATTTTTCGCAAGCAAATACAACGTCCACATCAAACCAGTGGCAGGCGTTTCATTGCCGACCATGAAAAACGTGAGCACCTGATCGCGTATCTTCTGGTCGGTAATCCCCTTTCGCGATTGCTTATGCAGACGCACCATTACCGAGAGTAAATCCGGATCGTCGCACGCGCCCTTTCGACGCTCGGCAATCATGGCGCGAAGCTCCGCGTCGAGTTTCGCCGCAGCGCGCGCGAAGCGACGATGGGAGGGGAGCGAAAGCTTCTCGAACTGCTTGCTGGCCAGCGCCAGATTGTTGAAGCGAGTGGCTTCTAAGATCGTGACGAGTGCGTTGCGCAACTCGGCCGCTTTCGAGTTGAAATCAACATTGAACAGCGCTTTTCCACTAATGGATATGGCCAAATCCGTCATCTCCTCCGCCATGTCCACCGTGGCGCCGTCGCGCCACTTGTCAGTCCAACGCACGATCTGATCAACCATCACATCGCCGAGCGCAACGATCCGTTCGCGAGTAAACATCGGTTGCAGGAGAGCGCGCTGTTTCTTATGGCGCTCGGCGCGGCAAGTCAGCAAGCCCGTCCCAAGGACCCGTCGCAGTGGGCGGTGCACGCACCGGCGCAGATTCTCGTGATCAAGCAGCGCGACACGAACAAGATCGGGATGATTGAGCAGAAAATCGCTCTTACGGCCAATCTTTAGATGGACGATGTCTCCGTGTTTGCGCGCCGCGCGCGTGAGATAGCCAAGCGGATCACGATAGAGCGCCGCGTAAGCGAGCCATGGATTTCTCGGTCCTGACGGTTTCGCGGGGCAAGCATCGATAGCCTCCATTGCTGACTGAGCCATGTGTAGAGCGAAGCCTCACAATGGCAAATCCGCCAGAGGTCAGTCAAGGAAATAGCGCAGCACGCCGGCGGACTGGCGCGACCGAGGTGAACGTTCGTTGGCTACCCCCGCCTCTTCGCTGCGAGGGCGCTCTCTATCTTTCCCAGCGGCAAACAATTCATCACGTCGTCTTTCGTGAGCCAGCCTTTGCGCGCGACGCCAATGCCAAACCATAAATCCTGCAAACGCTCGGCGCGATGCGCGTCCGGGTTGACCACACATTTGACCCCCTTCTGTTTCGCCATTGGCCACCAGCGCCAATCGAGATCGAGCCGTTTCGGAGCGGCGTTGAGTTCAATCCATGTGCCGGTGCGCGCAGCAGTATCGAGAATTTTGGGAACATCGATTTTGTAAGGCTCGCGTTTCAAAAGCAAACGACCGGTCGGATGCGCCAGCATAGTCACGAACGAATTCTCCATCGCGCGAATCATGCGTCTGGTCATGTCCGCTTCGCTCAGACCAAGAGCGGAATGAACGGAAGCGACTACGAAATCGAGTTGCGACAAAACTTCATCGGGAAAATCAAGCGTACCGTCGCGAAGAATGTCGCATTCGACTCCAGCAAAGAGATGGAAGCCGTCGAACTCTTTGTTTAGCTTTCGAATCGCGGCGACTTGCGCGAGCAATTTTTTCTCATCGAGCCCGTGCGCCTGAATCTGGCTTCGGCTGTGATCGGCAATGCCGAGATACTCCAGACCAAGAGCCTGCGCGGCTTCCGCCATTTCTTCGAGGGAGTTATGTCCGTCGCTCGCAGTAGTGTGACAATGAAACGTGCCCCGCAAATTTTCCTTCTCGATCAATTTTGGCAGAGAATGTTTCTCGGCCGCTTCGAACTCGCCCCAATTCTCCCGTAGCTCCGGCGGTATAAAATCGAGATCAACCGCCCGATAAAGTTCGGCTTCGTCGCACACCTTTGGGATCTTTTTGGGCCGAATATTCTTCTTCGCGTTCGGATCAGGCGGCAACGGCGCCAGCCGATACTCGTTTAGCGTCCACCCTCGTTTAAGCGCGCGGCTGCGTAGTTCGATGTTGTGTTCCTTGTTCCCGGTGAAATAAGCGAGCGCAAAAGGATATTCCGCCGTGCTGACTACTCGCAGATCACACTGCACTCGGGAACGAAGTCGCACACTCGATTTCGTCGGCCCTTGAGCGATGATCGATTCCACCAGCGGATGTGAAACGAAAAATTTCGTGATCGCCTCGGGTTTTTTTGTCGCCACCAACAAATCCAAATCGTGCACGATTTCTTTTCGCCGCCGATAACTTCCAGCGATATCCACCTGTAGAGCGTCGGGATGCGCCGCCAGATCCTCACGCAACGTTTCCGCTTCCGCCGCGACTTGTCCGAACTGGAACGCGCCGGCGTGCGCGGCGCGTTTCGCGATGGCATCGCAAAGCTTTTGCTGCGTGGTCTGCCCAAAACCCGGCAATTCAGCGACGCGCCCCTGTTCGCACGCCTTCTGCAACTGCTCGATTGAGCTGATGCCGAGTTGATCATAAAGAGCTCTTATCTTTTTGGCGCCTAGTCCAGACAATGAGAACAATTCCATGATTCCGCTCGGGAATTCCGCACTCAACTCCTCGAGGTATTTGAGTGAACCGGTCGCGGCCAGTTCCTTGATCTTCAGCGCGATGCTCTTCCCGATTCCTGGAATTTTCGCCACGGCTTCTTCATCCCGAAAATTTGGAACGTTGCCGCCAAAGGTTTCGATTGCGCGCGCTGCGTTAGTGTAAGCGCGAATCTTGAACGGATTCTCGCCCTTCAATTCGAGCAGTGTTGCGATCTGCTCCAAAACGCCGGCGATTTCCTCTTTGGTCATCGCCAAAACCGTTAGCCCAGATTGCCGCCTCGTCGAATGGCGAACCGCCTCCCTCGGGCGGTGAGTGGGATTCTCCTGTTTTTGCTCGTTACGCCGACTTGCCCAGCGCCAACGGCGCAGCATTCATCCTCAGCCTTGGGCAGCACCCAAGGAAGACCATCGATGCAGGCCATCAGCGCTGAAGGCGCGATTCATTGGAGCGTTGAGTCGCGCCTTCAGCGCTCGTTTCCGTATGCAACCTGAAGTCCTGGGGCGTTGCCCCAGGCTAATGTGACGTGAGCGCCGTTGGCGCTAAACACATTTGCTAAGGTGTCCTAAATGTCTTGTCGCTACCGTAAGTGGTACCGGCGCTGTTCGTGGCGACGATGCGAAAATGATAGGTCGTGCTCCCGTTCAAGCCGCTGATGTTCGCACTGACGCTCTGATAGGTGTTTCCGCCAAAGCTCTGATTGGCCGTGGTCAATCCGTAACTGCTCGTAGTGCCGTATTGGAAGTGAACGCTCGTGTTCAAGCCATGGGGATCAACTGTCCCCTTCAGTGTGGCTGAAGAACTTGTCACACTCGTCGCGGGGTTTGTGATGACCACAGGCGGCCCGGTCGCGCTCAACGTAGTAAAGGTCTGGTCCGCACCATGGACGGTACCGCTGCTGTTGGTGGCCACGATCCGGAAATGATACGTGGTGCTCGCACTCAAGCGGCTGATGCCAGCAGCCACACTCTGGTATGTGTTGCCAGTCTTACTCTGTGGAGAGCTGGTGAGTCCGTAGCTGGTTGTTGTACCGTACTGGAAGTAAACATTCGTGCTCAACCCATGGGGATCCACTGAGCCATTGAGCCTGGCTGAAAAGCTAGCGATGAAAGTTGCGGGGTTAGTTGTAACGACTGGAGGCCCCGTGGCGCTGAGCGTGGTAAACGTTCTATCGCTGCCATAAATTGTTCCGGCGCTGTTCGTAGCCACCATGCGGAAATGCCACGTAGTGCTCGTAGTTAGACCGCTGAGATTCGCACTGACAGCCTGATATGTGTTTCCAGTCTTGGTCTGGGGAATGGTGGTGAGGCCGTAGCTGGTGGTTGCTCCATATTGAAAGTACACGGTGGTGGTCAACCCATGCGGATCGAGCGAGCCATTGAGCGTGGCCGAATAGCTCGCAATGAAGGTCGCCGGATAAGTCGTGACGACCGGCGGCCCGGTCGCGATCAGCGTGGTAAAGGTCCTATCCGCGCCGTAAACTGTGCCCGCGCTGTTCGTGGCTACGATTCGGAAATGATACCTGGTGCTCGCAGTCAAGCCACTAATGTTCACACTGACGCTCTGGTATGTGTTGCCAGTCTCAGTCTGCGAGGCAGTTGTATGTCCGTAGCTGAACGTTGTTCCATATTGAAAATACACGGTGGTGGTCAGTCCATGCGGATAAATCGAACCGTTTAGTGTAGCTGAAAAACTGGCTACATTCGTTGCCGGATTCGTTGTAACGCCGGGAGACCCGGTGGGAGTGAGCGTGCTAAAAGTCCTGTCGCCGCCGTACCTGGTCCCGCCGCTGTTGGTTGCCACGAGCCGGAAATGATACGTCGCATTTGGACTTAGCCCTGTGACGTTCGCACTGACGTTTTGTGTTGTAATCCCGTTGTAATTGTGGGCGGCCGTGCTGAACCCATAGCTAGTCGTGGGCCCGTACTCAAAATGTACGCTAGTGGTTAGCCCGTTAGGATTAACTGTGCCGTTGAGTGTGGCTGAAGAACTTGTCACATTAGTCGCCGCATTGGTGCTTACGACCGCATTCGCCAAATCGTAACCTATGACGTCCAGGTTGATGCCTTCGGGCGATGTCGCGGAGATATCGGAATATTGGCCGGCACAACCAAACGCATTTTGCACGTACGGATGTGTCTGCGGGCAAGGATCGCTCAACCAATCACCAAAATCGCCGCTCGGGTCCTGATTGATATCGACAATGTCGTTGACGCCACCGTCGATGGAAAAATAGCGCGTGCCCGAAGACGTGATGTTTCTAATGCCAGCCGATGACCAGCTGAACAAGTCCTGCGGACGAAGATTGTTGCCGTTGCCGTTTAGGCGCGATCCGAGACCGATAACCTCATCGGTTTCATGCTCAGTCCCACTCTGCGCGTCCCAGCTGCCACTGCTGGGAGGCCGGGTGAACTGGTACGGTGTCGCGGAATTTAACGTGACGATTCCATCATACGGTCCGCCGTTGCCTACCGTGCCGTTGGCAAACATTGCCGGCGGCGTGTCCAATCCCAGTGCTCGCCCGTTCGCACTAGACGGCACGATGTTTGCAGATAACGCGCTCCCTGGCAGACTCGCGTTCGCCATATTGTCGTTGCTGGTCCGCGCATCTGCTCTCAAGGCGCTGATGAAATCGTTCCACGGTACGTTGTAAACAACGTAATCACTTTCTGCAACGAGCCCGGCCGGCAAAGGGGTGCCGTCAGGAGCAGTTGTTGCGTAGCGGAAGAGAATCTGGATCGTGACCGGATCGCTAAACAGCGACTCGTAAATCGCGACGGCCCGGTTGATCATCGCCTCGATGGCCGCCGCGTTAGGATTGCCGATAATGGAGCTGTCGAAGGTTGCGTTAATGATCAATCCAGTGGGAGCCTCTGTCGTAGCCGTGGTGACATTCGAGTATTCGTCTGCACCGGCGGCAGTGTAAGGACGCACCCGATAATAGTAGGTCGTTCCCGGATTCAACCCGGTTACGGCTCGGCCATTGACGTTGCCAACGTCCAACTCGTGGTATCCAACCACGTAACTGCTGAATGAGTTGCTCGTGGAGACATCCAGTAGATAGCCTTCCGCCCCGCTTACGCTGTCCCAGGTCGCCATAAAACTGCTGCGTGTCGGCGGCGGCGACGAAACAGTTTCAATTCGGGAGGTAATCTTCATTCGCGTTCGGAAACTCGACCGTGCTTTGCGACCCTACGTGTGTCTCGTGCTTCCCGGCACCTGGTTGGAACGGTGCACTGGAAACGATGTTGTGCTCCGGCAAGTTGTTATTGCCGGCGAGCGCATGGAGCCCGAGCGCCAAGCCATCAAAAATAATTGAACCGATTATGAGAAAGCTTGCCCGCTGCATGGTTTCGTTTCGAAGAGCTGCCAATCTAGATGGATATTGGCTCTGTTGAAAAGCAGACGCAGTAAAGTAGAAGCGGTGATCCTATCGGGGCCGCTTTCCTGTGCGTGTAAGAACGCGACGAGGGGCGTCGCGTCCACCAGCCCGCCTGCTTTTCAACAAAGCTATGGACATTCTACTGCACGGGTCGAAAAACGCACGGCCAACTTGTCGGATCGTGAGTCTACGCGAGTGTCGTCACATCCTGCCACGGCGCTGATAGAATTGGTAGCGATCGATAATCGACTCGACGTACTTGCGCGTTCCGGGAAAATCGATGTTTTGGAGGAACTTCTTCACCGGAATATCGGCAACGTTGTTTCCGCCGCTCCATCGCTGGGCCCGACTGGCGCCGGCGTTGTACTCCGCCAACGCGAAAGGAAGCGGATCGGCCTGATGTTCCCAGTGTTCGACCGCACGATACAAATACCAACTGCCCGCCTCCAGGTTCGTTTTCGGATCGAAAAGCTGTTCCACTTGAAAGCCGGCGATCTTATTTTCACGCGCCCATTCGTTAGCCGCTTTTTCACTCACTTGCATAAGCCCGCGTTCTCCATGGCTGCCGTGTTTTCCCGGATCGAAGCGGCTCTCGCGCCAAACGACTGCTTTCACCAACATGGGATCGAGGTGATGCTTGACCGCGACGCCGCGAATCAGGAGATCGTGTTGTTGAAACCGCGCCGGGCTCATCCATTCGTAGAACGTGTAAACCGGATCCCCCGATCGCACTGCGAGATAAGCAAACCCTGCAGCCAGTGCCAGCAGCACGCAGAGGATCAGTTTGAAGAAGAATCGTATCACTTAGTTCGTGCTCGTGCTCCTAATCGTGCTCGTGCTCGATCTGGGAAGGATATACTGCTTCATCTTCCCGGAGAACATCACCATGTGGCGAGAACTTGCGGAGCAATCCCACCAACATCTCTACAATTCGAACGAGACTTTCCTTTGCTGGCGTGATCTGTTCAGGCCTCGCCAATTCCCGGGCGACCAAGACATCCAGAGCAGCAGCGCATTCCAAAGCTGATCCGTGCGCAATCTCAAAAAAACGAGCGCGATCATTCGGTGAAAATTTTCCGTTTCCTTCGGCGATATTCAGCGGGATGCTTGTCGATGCGCGATCAAGCTGATCTTTCGCCGCCGCGTTCGCTGAAATAGCGGCAAGAAACTTGCGAACCCAGGCGCAGAAATTGATGGCTTCCCGATACACGTCGAGTTTTTCGTGATCGAGGTAGATTTTCATAGTGGCTACAATAGACGATTACGATTACGAGCACGAGCACGAGCATGAATCCTGAGGATCGAATCGGAAAACCAAGCTACGTTCGCGTCATCGTTGATCGGGTGATCCACCGCGAACTCGATTACTCCGTGCCGGAAAGTTTGGCCGAACAAGTCGGGGTCGGCTCGCGTGTGCGCGTGCCCTTTCGCGACAAGTTTGCGCTTGCCACGGTCGTGGCCGTTCCAGAAAGCAGCAAAGCGAAAGGCATTCGACCCATAGACGTGGTAATCGGCGAAGCGCCAATCTTGAGCGAGCAATTGCTCGAACTGGGGAGATGGATCAGCGCCTATTATTGCTGCCCGATCGAAACCGTCATGCGCAGCATGCTGCCGCAAGTGATCCGGCGCGCTGAAGTCGGATGGAAGAAACAGTTGTTCGTCCAGCCCGCGCGCAAAATCGACAGCGACGAGATCGAGAAACTGCGAAAACGCGCCCCGCGTCAGGCGGAACTACTGGAAGCAATCGCGCGATTGGAATCGCCCATGCGAGCAGCGCAGCTGCTACGACAAACCGCCCTCGATAATCAGACCCTGCGGGCCCTGGTGAAACGCGGCCTCGCGGAGTTGCGCGAGGAAGCTGTGGTTCGCGATCCGCACGCAGACGAGCAGTTCATCGCGACGTCGAACCTCCTCTTGAACGAGGAGCAAACGCACGCACTAAAGGAAGTCGTGTTGGCGCTCGAGTCGCCAGAGAACGCTCGGCCGATTTTGCTTCACGGCGTCACCGGCTCGGGGAAAACAGAAATTTATTTGCAGGCGATCCGCGCCACGCTCGATCGCGGGCGCACCGCCATCGTTCTCGTCCCGGAAATTTCGCTGACTCCGCAAACAGTCGAACGGTTCAAGGGGCGCTTTGCTGACGTGCAGGATGCGGTCGCCGTGCTGCACAGTCATTTGTCCGAGGGCGAACGTCACGATGAATGGCACAAGATCCATTCCGGCCGCGCACGCATTGTGATCGGCGCGCGCAGTGCGGTTTTCGCGCCCCTGAAAAATCTCGGCCTCATCGTGGTCGATGAAGAACATGAGACCACGTACAAACAGGAGGAAGCGCCGCGGTATCACGCGCGCGACGTCGCGGTCGTCCGGGCGAAGATCGAGAAGTGCGTCGTGGTTCTGGGCAGCGCCACGCCATCGCTGGAGAGTTATCACAACGCTACGTATTGGCAAATATCAGCTCGTCAGTCTCGCCCAGCGCGTGGACCAAAAACAAATGCCGCTCATGCGAATCATCGATTTGCGTCAGGCACGACGGAGGGAAAAGAAAGCCGCCATTTTGTCGGAAAAATTGTCGCAAGCTATTGGCGATCGTTTGGAGAAACGCGAGCAGACAATTTTGTTTTTGAACAGGCGCGGTTTTTCCACGTCGCTGCTGTGCAGCAACTGCGGCGAAGCGCGCAACTGCCCGAATTGCAGCGTCGCGCTCACGTTCCACCGGCATCCCGCGGTCGCCGGACGATTGAGCTGTCATTTGTGCGGGCACACCGCCGCCGTGCCGAAGAAATGTCCGGCGTGCGGACAAGATGCGCTGATCTATTACGGCTTCGGCACGGAGAAAGTCGAATCAACCGTTTCACAGATTTTTCCCAAAGCAGTGGTGCGCCGCATGGATGCCGACTCGATGACACGCAAGGACGCGTATCGCGAGACTCTAAGAAATTTTCGCACCGGCAAGATCGACATCCTCGTCGGCACCCAAATGATCGCGAAAGGTTTGCATTTCCCAAACGTGACGCTCGTCGGAATTATTAACGCCGATCTCGCTCTGCATCTGCCCGATTTCCGCGCAGGCGAACGCACGTTCCAACTTCTCACACAGGTCGCCGGACGCGCGGGGCGCGGCGAGACGCCGGGCGAAGTGTTTGTGCAAACTTACACGCCATTCAGTCCATCGATCCAATTTGCGCGGCACCACGATTTCACTGGCTATTTCCAACAGGAACTCGAATTCCGCGAACGCTGCGATTTCCCGCCATTCAAACACGCGATCCTGATCACTGTGCGTTCAGCGCACGAAGGTCGCGCAAAACTTTCGGCTGAAACTCTGAAGCGCCGTTTAAAAGAAGCGCTTCCCGAAGAATTCATCCTGGGCGACGCAACACCTGCGCCACTAGAAAAACTACAAGGCCAATTCCGGTTTCACATCCTGATCCGCGGCGAAGCCATCATGCGCCTTAGCCGCCTCGTGCGCGAAACCCTCGACAAACTGCCGTTCCCCGAAGACGTCACCGTCACCGTCGACGTCGATCCTTATCAGTTGCTCTGAAGAAAACGTGGGCTTTCTGACGGAATAGTGTCGAGAAACAACGGGGCCTTTGGCTACCGCTTCTCAAGCGGTGGCAATATGCGGCCGTAATCTGAAGTTTTACCGCGCATCTCGAAGTAGTGATACGCTTCGAGAGCGACTTCGCTAATGGCGCGCTCGGCGGCTTTCTCGTCGCGGTCGTAAGCGGTCATCACACTAATCGCGAACGAACGACTCTTGGCGAACACGATTCCTGAATCCGTCCGCACCCCGTCGAGAGTTCCGGGCTTATCGGCAAGTTCGACGTCCTCCGGCAACTCGTACGACAGATAGCTGTCCTTCTTCAACGTCTTCAGTTGTTTGATGAGCGCGTCGGTGTTTTCCTTGTTCAACGCTTTGCCTTTGTAGATCATTTCCAACAGCCGGAGCATTTCCTGCGGCGTGGAGACGTTCTCATCGCCGCGTCGTGCAGCGGCAATGTCGATCATTTTTCGGCGCAGCATTGTTTTCGTTAGGCCAAGGCTTCGCAGGGTGGCGTTCACGTTCTGCATTCCAACGCGATCGATCAGAACATTCGTCGCCGCGTTGTCACTCACAGCGACCATGAATTGAGCCAGGTCGTGGTTGGTCACCCGCGTCACGCCCGGAGTAAGACCCGCCATGATCTGGCTGTCTTCGACCAGATCTTTGGGATCGAATGTGTAGCTGTCATCCAACTTGGCTTTCCCTTTGGCTCCTGAGCGTGCTTCCTGATCTTGACGATATAACTCCAGCAGGATTGCGACTTTGATCGAGCTCGCGGTAGGAAATACACGATCGGCGTTGCGCAAAAGAATACGACCATCCGTAAGATCGAGAATGGCCACGCCCATCACGCCATCGAACCGGGCAGCGATTTCTTCAACGCGCGTCTCGATCTTTTTCCAAAGCAAATCACTGCCCGTATCGCGCGGTGCTTCAGGTTTCTGTTGACCAAAAGCAGCGTTTGACAATGCAAGCGCGACAGCAAATGCGAACAGTCTCATGGCTTGATTAGGATTGAGTATTTTGCAACGGAGAGGCGAGCTCCGCGAGCTTTTACGTGCGAAACAGTCGTTGAACGCAGGGCCGGCAGGTTCAATAGTCCCGACGAAAGTCGGGAAGATGTCGCTGCGGAAAACTTTAATCATCATCGCGGTGGGCTGGCTGGTATTCATTACGCTGCTCCACGCAGCGATTAATCTTCACGTTTTCCGTTCCCAGCAAGCCACCGGAATCGATCAGAAGAAATTCCGGATCGGATTTCTGCCGGTCACCTGTCATCTCACGTGTCCTGTCACCGATTTCAT
Organism: uncultured Verrucomicrobiae bacterium; assembly: GCA_963741065.1. Lineage (GTDB taxonomy): Bacteria > Verrucomicrobiota > Verrucomicrobiia > Chthoniobacterales > UBA10450 > Udaeobacter. The sequence continues at coordinate 82,166 of CAVUGV010000004.1, forward strand.
TAACAAACAGATTGCTGGCGACAGCATTTTTGAGCCGATCCGTTTCAGTGGCTGGCCGGAATTGAAGGAAGCATATCTCTCCGGTTACACGCCTGCGACGTTCATCCTCGCGCCGATGGCCATGGCGCTGCGCGAGCAGGGCGTGCCGATCAAGATCGTTTATCTTGGCCATCGCGATGGGTCGGCCGTGATGGTTCGCAAGGATTCGAATATTTATCGGATGGAGGATTTGCGCGGCAAACGCATCGCTGTGCCGAATCGCTTTTCCAATCAGCGTCTGTTGATTTTTCGCGCGCTCAAGCAGGCGCACATGACAATCAAGGATATCGAGCTTTTTGAGATGCCGCCGCCCGATATGCCAGCGGCCCTCTACGCAAAGGCCGTGGACGCAATTTCCAGCGGCGAACCGTTCATGGGGCAAACAGAACTCGACGGTTACGGGCGCGTCCTGTGGTTGACAAAAGATGTGTGGCCGAATTTCATCTCCTGCGTGCTGGCGGTGCACGAGGACATGATCAAAAATCATCGCGATGTAGTGCAACGCCTCGTGGACGGGATCGCCAAAAGCGGCAAGTGGATCGACAAAAGCATGGATCACCGCATGGAAGCCGCGCAATTCGTGGCGAACTTTTATTACAATCAGAACCCGCGACTGCTTGCCTTCGTTTTGAGCAAGCCGCCCGACCGTGTGAAATACACAAACCTTACCCTGCGCAAACCGGACTTCGAGGAGATCGAGGCGCTTGGTCGAGAAGCCGGCATTTTGAATGGCACAGCGCACTTTGAGGATTACACCGATGCTTCATTCGTGACCGACGAGAGCGCGGTGCAACCTTACGATTGGGAACCGGCGACGAAACCATGAGCGCGGACTCGGAATTTTCGGGGAGCGCGCTCGTCCCGAGTGCTGGCGACGGTGTCTCGCCGTCGCGAACTTCTATTCTGAGCTCCGACTCGACACGGGAGCAGCGCGCAAAGGAAAGTTCGTCGCCGCGAGACACGGCGACCAACACGCGAGGGGCGCGTGCTCCCCGGAGGACACCAAACTGGTTCCAATATCCGGATTCACGTTTTTGGCGAACAGTTCGCGCACTTGGAATGCTGGCGCTGTTTTTCACCGCCTGGGGTCTGGCGGTACGCATTTCGCACAGCGACCTGTTTCCGACACCGTTCGATGTCGTTCGCGGCATCGCCGAGCTTTTTCAAAAAGGCTTGCTCTTGAAATACATCGTGGCCTCGCTCTTCCGGGTGAGTTGGGGCTTCACGCTCGCGGTTCTCATTGGAGTTCCACTTGGACTGATCCTCGGCTGGTACACCCGCCTGTTTCAGGCGTTCAACCCGATCATTCAGATTTTGCGGCCGATCTCGCCCATCGCATGGATCCCAGTCGCGATCCTCTGGTTTGGCGTTAGCGACGCAGCGCCGATTTTCCTGATCTTTCTCGCCAGCGTTTTTCCGATCACCGTCTCCGCAATTGCTGCGGTGCAAAACATGCAACCGGTTTATTTGCGCGCAGCGCAAAACTTCGGGCTAAGCCGCGGCGAACTTTTTCGGCGAGTGATTTTTCGCGCCAGCCTGCCACAAATCATCACTGGAATCCGCATTGCGCTCGGCGTCGCGTGGCTGGTCGTCGTCGCCGCCGAAATGATCGCGGTGAACAGCGGCCTCGGTTACCTGATCATCGACGCGCGCAACGCCGGCAAACGCTACGATCTCGTCGTCGCCGGCATGGTGATGATTGGTTTTATCGGGCTCGTTCTCGATTTGCTCGTGCGACAACTAGAAAAATTCGACGAGGTGAGCTGGGGATATGCGAAGCGCTGAAAGCGCTTCGCAATGACGAAATCCGAATGTCGAAGCTCGAAACAAATTCAAAGGCAGAAAACGCAATGACCAAAACTGGAACGCCACGAGGGAAACGGGTTTCGGTCTTTTCTACATTTCAAAATTGTTTCGGATTTCGATATTCGAATTTCGGATTTATTCCGCTATGAGCGCCGTCTCCATCCGCAACATCAGTATGAGTTTCGCCGGCAAGAGCGGCGATTCCATTCGCGTTTTGCAAAATATCACCGCGAAGGTCGTGCACGGGGAATTTGTTTGCATCGTCGGGCCGAGCGGCTGCGGGAAATCGACTCTGCTCAATATCGTGGCCGGATTTCTCCACGCTACTTCAGGGGAAACGCTGGTCGAAGGCGAACCGGTGCGGGGCCCTGATCCCCGACGCATTTTTGTTTTTCAGGAGAACGGCGTATTCCCCTGGCTCAATGTGCGCGAGAACGTCGGGTTCGGCTTACGGAAGCGCACCCAAGCTGAGCGCGAGCGGATCATTGCGCATTACATCGACATGGTGGGCTTGCGCGGATTTGAGAGTGCTTATCCGCACGAGCTTTCAGGTGGAATGCGCCAGCGCGTTGAAATCGCACGCGCCCTGGCTGCAAACCCGGACATCATTTACATGGACGAACCCTTCGGCGCGCTCGACTTTTTGACGCGATTAAAAATGCGCAACGATCTGGTGCGCATCTGGCAAAGCGAAAAGAAAACGATCCTGTTCGTCACGCACGATATCGAAGAAGCAATCCAGCTCGCCGATCGTGTGTTGGTCATGAGCAACCGGCCTGCGACCATTCAAGAAATCGTCGATGTGAATCTTCCCCGGCCGCGCGACCTCGATTCACCCGGCTATCTGGAAAAACGCGATCGGATCTTCCGCGTGATGGGAATGAGCCTGCGCGTGGGCGACACCGCGACCGCCTGAACGGAACGTTCCCTGGCTAAAATCCGCTGGCCAGAACCAGATTTCCTGAAGGACCTCCGGTCGCCGTGAAGATATAGGTCTGCCCGCTTTGCACATTCAAAGGCATTTCCCACGGAATCCGCGAGAGCGACCTCGGAGTCGCCAGCACTGCCAAAACGTGCCGGCCGGGTGTCAGGAACCTTATAAGTGTGGCCATATCCAAGCGTTGCAGTTTGCTGGCCATCGATCCACAATCGGACGATTACGTTGAAGCCCAGATTTGGCATTCGTCTTATGACCAAACGGGCCGGGGCTTGGCTTGGCGCTGCGGCGTGAGGTGACCGTGGATCGGCAGCTGTTGCCTGGCCGGTTGCAAACGCACTAAAGAACAGCCAGACCGCGAGCAGAAGGATCGCGCTGCGGGTATTGTAGTTATGTGTCTTCATAGTTTGTTACTCCATGGATGAATTTTCGTTATTGGTTAACTTAATTTGAAATCACTAAACGCGTGGTGGGAAACCAAATCGGCCATCCAGAATCAAATATCGAAGACGGCGACGTGGTCACTTTCGCGAAAATAGGAGACCGAGCCTCGTCGCCCGGCGACTACTTGCGGCACGACGGCAAAACCGCGCTCGGCCATGAACGCTGCAACTTCCTCATCTGTTGAAGCCTCACCCGGCACGAAAGGCTGGGAGGTTACAATTGCTTCCTTGCCGTCTTCATCAATGACACCGGCGAAATCAATGAAGTCAGTGAAAGTGCGATTGAACAATTGAAGGCGCGGAAGGTACTCGATCTATTTCCCCGTCGGTGCTGGAGCTGGAGCGACAACCTCCTTGTGTTGCGCACAAGCTCCAAGTTCCAAAGCAGTGACTAGAACGGCCACGATCATGATCATTTTCAGAAATTTCAATCTATCTCGCCTCCTTTCGTCGCAGGTTGCTCCGTTCCGTTTAGGCGGGGAACCAAGGAGAAGCAATGCTTTTCTTCATTTTTTTTGAGCCGTCACAAATTGGCCGGCCCGGTTTATTTCGCGTAGCCGGTAGTGCCTGCGCCTGTGGTCACTACTTCCTTCTTTTGCTGCGCACAAGCTCCCAATCCCAAGGCAGTTAGACTGTTGACCAATCAGTGAGCGCATTTGTACCACGTAAGGAACGCGCAGTCCTCTGCGCGTTGAATCATCTGTGATTCTGGTATAATTGGCCCTTAACCTTTGCCAACTTTGCTAACGTGATTCGAACGGTTGTTTTCATCATTGCATTTAGCCTTTGCATAAATGCGGTTTGGGCGAAAGACGAAAGATCAATCAAGAAGTTGCGTGACGCGCTCGTGGCGCTCGCCCCAGACGTAGATCCAGGCGAGGCCGAGCTGGTCTCGGTGACGGCGCACACCGCCTCGCGCAACCTTGCGCGCGAATATCGCGTCGTCTGGTTCTCAGGGTTTCAGAACTTACTGATCCACATGGGCAAGCGACAACGCGGCTATTGCGGCCATTATACGCGTGATATCGGCGAACGCCTGAAAGAGCTCAGGCTCAAGACGCTGGTACTTCACTGGGGTGCTGCTTATGCAGGAACCCCGGCCGAGAACAATGGTCTGGTAGTCACCGCACGCAATCAGCCTTTCAAGGAGGGCATCATCATGGATGGCTGGCGTAATAGCGGCCAATTATTCTGGTGTCCACTCAAAGAGGACATAGCTTATCGTAGGGTTCCGAACCCATTTTTGCAAAGATCCCCCGACGGCGGGTTCCTCGACAACAGCACGGCATGGAAAGAAGACCCGCTCTACACCGCTTGGTTGCAGGACTACACAAACGTTTCCAAATGGCAATGGCAACCGAAAGTGCGATAACTTGTTAGCCACGCTACCACTCTTTGAACTCGCCCGTGTGCTCTTGCGTTTCGATCACACTGCCCGATTCATCATAAACGCGAATGACAGCGTCCCGACAGCTGAGAACCTTTTGACCGGCAAAAGTTTGCCGCAATCGGAGCTGGCAATCAGTATCTTGCCCGCACGGGCGCGAGCGATTCGGGGTGCTCGTGCTAATGGCTTAACCCTCGGAGTTCCTTCTGCGCCCCAGCTTCGCGGGGCTGGCGCTGGCTGCCGCATGCGTCGCGCACGATCATCGCGCTACGCTGGCGAGCCGCGTGCCTATGCCTCGCGCGCCGCGGGCGGCTGGCTGGCGTCACCATTCGTAAGTTGTCAGAATACCATAAGTGTCCAAGCAGATTTCTGAACGATCTCAAAAATCCTCGATTTACGAGCGAGCCGGCAGTCGGATTCGAACCGACGACCTGCTGATTACAAATCAGCTGCTCTACCAGCTGAGCTATGCCGGCGAATTAAGGTTAACAGGTTACAAGCGTTCCAACGTTAAAACGGAAGGACCAGAAAGCCATCGTAACTTTTGCAACCCTGTAATCTCTTGGACGCCCTTATCGGCTTATTCGCGGACGCGGGAGTAAGCCGAAAGCGGTCCGGCCGTTTCCAAATTCTTGATGACCGTGCTCAGATAGACCGACTCGGGATAGAACGCCTTGTATTTTGTGATCTCTGCCCGATTCAACACTTTGAACCCATAGCGCTCGAACATTTTTTCGCCCCGTCGGCTTTCAAACGTGACGATCTGACCGCAGACGCGTTTTTCACCGGAACGATAGAGATAACTCAAATACGCACTCATCAGCGCGCGCGTAGTGGATACTTTTCGCGCATCCGGCAAAAGGTTGATGTGAAAATGCGGAACACGCCGGGGCTGGGCGGGGACTTCGTGCCACCCGTACATGAGGACCCAGCGAACAAACCGCCGCGAGCGCTCGTTGTAGCGAAAATAGCGCGTCAGCGCGCGAAAAAAGAGCCAGACGTTTTGATACAGCGCGTAGAGCTGGTTTTGCAGCGGCTTGCGCGAGCCGAGCAGATAACCGCGAATTTCGCCCTCCACCTCCAGGAGAAAACACGATTCCGGCTCGTGATCGGTGTAATAACTGGTGAGAAAATCGGCAAACAATTCGCGATCTTGGTAGACCGGATCGATGGGGTCGCCGAGAAATCCGGTATCGCAGCAGAGTTTCCTTACCGCTTCGCGGTCGGATCTGCGATAGCCGCGAATGAGGAATGGCTTGTGATCGTCGCTCTCCATTTAAGAACGGCGATATTTTGAGCGAACCTCGCGATAAATGCAAAAGAGTTCCTCAAACACGCGGGGCCAGCTATAAAGGTTCTCCGCGGTCTGCGCAGCGCTCATGCCAAGGGTAGCCAATTTTTTTGCGCTTGAACCCTCAATCGCGCCGGCCAGCGCTTCCGGAGTGTTTTCGCGTGCCCACGATCCCTGGTCGTGACAAATAATCCGATCCATGTAACTGCCGCGAATTCCGACCACCGGCGTGCCGCACGCCTGGCTCTCCAGCGCAACAAGGCCAAATGTTTCCTGGACGCCCGGGTGAACGAATAGATCCGCTGCACGATAGTAGCGGGCGAGATCAGCAGAATCAGTCGCAGTACCGAATCCACTGAAATGTTGCCTCGGTAACTGCTGCGCTGCAATTTTTGTACTCTTTGTCGCTGCGGTCCATCGCCAATAATCAGCAGATGAAATTTATTCCGGGCGTCGCCGGCGCAGAAGCTCAAATGCTCGGAACAGCGTTTGAGTATTTTTTTCTTTAGCCAAACGCCCGACGTAGAGCAGCAGTTTTTGGTCGGCTCCAATCCTAACGACTGGCGTGTGGCTGGTGCATCATCCGGTGCGGGGTTGAAAACTTCCGTGTTCACCCCAAGCCGTACCGGCCGGACATTGTGCACGCCCCATTCAGAAAGGAGGTCGGCCAGTCTCTCCGAAGGAACGAGCGTGGCCTGAAAGCGGTTATAGAGTTTACGCACATAGGCGCGCGTTAATTTCATGGCGCGATGTGAGCCGCGTTTGCCCAAGAAACTGCGGTGCCCTGCAAATACGCTTCTGGAAAATGTGAATGATAAAAACCAACGACCGGAACTTTCAACGCGCGCCCGACAGCAATCGCTTTCCATCCAATTTGATATGGGTCGCTCGATTCGATGAGATCGGGCCGTTCGCGTTCCAAGATTTCCTCGATCGCGCGCAGATTAAGCAGTGCGCGATAACGCGAGCTCCGTGACACTAATGGCGAGCGAATCGAATAGATTCGCGACCGCACATCGGTTTCCACCTCGGTTTTTGAGCCGGGGACAACGAGAACATGCTCATCTTCCGGCGAGTTGTTCCTGATGTAAGCAATTTTCTCGTGGAGATAACGCTTCACGCCGCCGCTAAACGGCGAATAAAACTGGGTCAGGTCGCAGATCTTCACTACGCGGTCCCTGTAAGCCGGCCGCTCCGGTTGCCACGTCGAGCGTCTGCAGGCAATACGCCTGCCCTACAGATCTTCCGTCGACCAGCATCAACGATTACCCTTCCAGCTCGCTCAGGTACTTCTCCGCATCCATCGCCGCCGCGCAGCCAGAACCGGCCGCCGTTACGGCCTGCTTGTAAACGCGATCGGCAACGTCGCCCGCCACAAACACGCCGGGATATTTACTCTCCGCCAGATTTTTTGTAACCAAATAACCCGCCGCGATCCATGTCGAGTTTGCCCCGGTACGGTTGCGAGTTCGGGTCGTGGCCAATCGCCATGAACACGCACGCCACCGGAAGTTCGCGTTCCTCGTTTGTCTTCACATTACGCAAACGCACAGCCTGCATCTCGCCTTTTTCATCAGCAATGTATTTCGTAACGCCGTGTTCCAGATCGGTTCGATCTTCTTGTTCGCAAATACGCGCTCCTGCATGATTACGAAGCGCGCATTTTGTCGCGGCGATGAATCAGATAAACCTTTGAAGCGAACCGGGTGAGAAACAACGATTCCTCCGCCGCGGAATCGCCGCCGCCGACGACGCAGACCGGCACATTTTTGTAAAACGCGCCGTCGCACGTGGCGCATGAGGTCAGGCCGTGGCCGATCAATTTCTCTTCATTTTCCAGCCCCAGGTAGCGAGCCGACGCCCCGCTGGCGATAATCAGCGCTTGCGTTTCCAGCCACTCATCATCCGCTTTCACTCGGATATGCTTTGTTGCTTCCATCGAAATCGGTCACCTCCGCGTAAGAGAACCGAGCGCCAAATTTTTCGGCTTGCCTGTGCATGTTGAGAATGAGCTCGGGGCCATCGATACCATCCGGAAATCCCGGATAATTTTCCACCAACGTCGTCGTCGAGAGCTGTCCGCCCGGCTGCCGCCCTTCCAGCACCAGCGGGCTCAAATTAGCCCGGGCAGCGTAAATCGCCGCTGTCAATCCGGCGCAGCCGCTCCCGACAATGATGACTTTCTCCATCGATAGAACTTAGCACAGCGCGCAAGTTTTGAAGCCATGCTCACGATTGTCATTCTGACCGGAGTCGAGGAATCCCAAGGCAATGCACGAGGGTAACTCCGCGGGATGTCTCGGCTTCGCTGCGACATGCCTGTTACGCCGTGACGCGCACGTTGATCTTATGGAATCCGCTCACGCCCGAGTACGGCCCGCGATCCTCCTCAAATTCCTGGACGTCGCCTTCGCCATCGGTGGCGCGGACGACCAGACTGTAATCACGAGCTCGGCGGGCGTCCACTGCGCTTTCCAGAGTGACCACGCCAGATTGCCGCCGGAGTAATAAATTTCGGCGTCACTCCAGGTCTGGCCATCATCGAAACTGAGCTCAACGCGCGAGATGCCGCGGTCGCCACCGTAGGCGATGCCTTTCACTTCGATAGGCGCGAGTTAATTTGCCTAACGAAAAAAACGACCAATCATCGGGCACATCAATTCTCGAGCGAGTCGGCGTGATGAAATCCGGCCCCCATCCTTGCGTTTCGTAAAAGCCTTTCGCGTTCGCATCCGTCAATTCAATGCGCGTGAGCCATTTCACATTGTTTCTCGCCGAAGTAGCCCGGCACAATCACGCGCAACGGATAACCGTGCCGATGCGGCAACGGCACGCCGTTCATCTCGTAAGCAAGCAGCGTTGTTGGTTCCATCGCCTTCTCCAGCGGGATGGTGTCGGTGTAATTATCGACACTGTGCAGGCGCACCCGCGCGGCGCCAGAAAGCACGCCGGCCTGGTCGAGCAAATCGCGTAACGGAACGCCTTTCCAAATCGCATTGCTCATCAGGCCCGCGTCCAGCCCGTTGCTGATGCACATTAGTGTCGTCTCCTGTGTCGTCGGTTTGAATCCTATCAGGTCCTGAAACCGCCAAGTCGCCGCGTTTTGCACGAGACCGCCGATTTCCAGATGCCACAGATCGATGTTCACGCTCGGATCGACCACGTTCTTCGTGACACAGTAGAACAAGTCGTTAGGCGTAACCGGCTGAACGATCGGGCCTTTGTATTCCGTGCCGTCATAGCTGAACACTGCCGCGTGATACAATTTGCGCGCCAGCGCCACCCCGCCGCCAGTCGCAGCGAGGCCAATTGTGCCCAGCACGAATGCACGGCGTCCGATGGTCGGAGTGAATTCGTAATTCTCCCTCCCGATTTTTCGCGTGGTCAGAAATCGGAAACCAGTGACAAGGGTTCGTTCGAAGAGAAAGACGCACAGTGCGAAGCCAATCAGCGTGACCAGGCGCGCGACGTCGATAGGGAGGCCAACGTAGCTTGTGCCCAGGACTGGCCACAATGCGACTGCGGACGCAACGATCGGCAGCAAAACAAAAATGGATATCGTCCACATCGTGGACACGCGCGCCGGATTGCTTGGCCGCCGAAGCCTCGGCGAAGGCGGGCGTCGCGCGAACAAGCCGAAAACCATCCCGGCAATCGCAGCAACCAGGAGTTGTCCGCCGATTGTCGATCCCACGCCAAGTTGCTTCAGATGATTGTAACCGCCGACCTTGCCCATGAGGGAAAGAAACGGACCCGGCGGGATGAAAACCGAAAGGCGGTCGCCGATGATCACGAGCGGTGTCGCCACAGCGAGCGCAGCAAGCAATAACATCGCCGTTGTCATGACGATCCCGCCGAGCAGTCCGGCACCCAGACCAGCGAAGATCGCCTTTGTTCTACTCATTCAGAGGGAGTATGGATTGTAGAGGCGCTTGTGCCAAGCGCCTGATCATTCGCTTCGGCGTTCATCGCGGCGAACGCCGCTACAACAATTCAGCGTGACTCTTTGCAGTCCCAAGAATTTTCCGTACCCGCTCCACCACCATCGCAGACGTCAGCTGTTTCATGCAGGCATGGTCAAACGGGCATTGGCTCAGCCGGCGGTAATTGCATGGCGAACATGGTAAGTCCAGGCGCACGACCGATTCCGGTCGCCGATAAGGGCCGACGCGAACCGGATTCGTCGGGCCGAACACGCTGACCATCGGCGTGCCGAGCGACGCGGCGAGATGCATCGCGCCGGAATCATTCGTCACGCAAATCTCGGCACGCCGAATAAGCGCAGCCAATTCTGCGGGTGTCGTCTTGCCGGAAAGATCACACGCGCCCGGTGCAGCGGCAGCGATCTGCCGGCATCGCGCCTGATCGCGTTTCGTGCCGGCCAGAGCCACGGCAAATCCGTCGTTAAGAAACTGCCGCGCGACGGCCACGAATCCTTCAATGGTCCAGTGCTTGGTCTCCCATATGGTTCCGGGCGCCAGGACGGCGAGCGCTTTGGACGCGGGCACGCCCTGCTCCTCCAAGAGGCGCTGTCCATTACGCGCGGTTTGCGATGAGAGGTGAACAGTGAGGTCTGGTGGGTTGTCGTCGAGGCCCAGTAACGGCCCAACCCAGAGGTAGCGGTCGATTGCGTGAACGTCGAGTGTCGGAATAGAAATGCGGTGCGTGTAGGCGATCCATGAACTCTCTCGCGCGCCGCGCCAACCATGGCCGGATATATTCTTGACGGGCCGATCAAATCCGATGCGCACACGCGCGCCGCTTACCAAGGCGAAAAAGGCCGAGCGCGCCTGACCGTGCAGATCGATTACTAAATCGTATTTCGCACGGCGAATTTGCTTCAGCAGATCAAAAAACGCCAGCACCGCATGCCATCTTCGGCCGCGCTTGGAGAAATCGTCTCGCGCAAAAAGAACGACATTGGTGAGCGCCGGATGGCAGCGTACGATCTCAGCGTTCTCCGGCGTAGTCAGCCAATCGATCCGCGCCGCCGGATAACGTGCGCGCAGCTTCACCAGCACTGGCAGCGTATGGACCACGTCGCCCAAGCCCGAAATCTTGATCAATAGAATGCGCGAGAATTCTGCGGATTTTAATTCCGACGCGTCCGCGTTGTTTGTACGTGCGTTTTCGATTTGGCGGTTCAATTGGCAAAACTAGATCAGACCCACCACAGCGGGCAAGCTGGCAAGCACCCGTTCGTTGAAGCGGCGTCGCTGTATTTCAAACGGACTATTCCAATGCTACACGCACCAGCGTCGCGAGGATGCGAGCGCCAGCGACAAATGTGCCACGCAGCGTGCCTGAGACTTTCGATTCTCCACCGGTGCGCCGGCGATGGTTTACCGGAATCTCGAGAATGCGCAGCCCGGCGCGCGCAGCTTTCATCTGCATCTCCAAATTCCAGCCATAAGTCTGCTCGCGCATGTTGAGTCTCACCAGCGCGTCGAGACGAATCGCTCGAAACGGGCACATGTCGGTGTAACGAACTCCGTAAAGCAGTTGTAGAAGCGCGCCGACGATTCGCCCGGAGAAAACCTGCTGGAAGTTCATGCTGCCGGGTTCACGTTGCCCTCGCGTGCGTGAGCCGATGATGAAATCGAATTTTCCCGCTGCGATTGGATCGACAAGCTGCGGCATAAACTCGGGACAGTCGCTGCCGTCGCCATCCAGAAACACGACGATGTCACATTCGGGCGAAAGCGCTTGAATGCCAGCCGCGCATGCACGGCCGTAGCCGCGCGGTGCGGTTGCCACGCGCGCGTCCGCTTCACGCGCGCGGTCGGCTGTGCGATCGGTGCTACCGTTATCGACCACGATTACTTCGTCAGGGACTCCGGTCGCGAAACATTCGCTCACCACGCCTGCGATTGGTTCCTCCTCGTTCAGCGCCGGGATAATGACCGATACAAACATAGTGCCGTATGCGTCTCGCTTGCGCTTAACGATTCCGCAAGCGAGAGGCATGCGCCACTTTTAGCACCAGCTCACGCGCTCAAGTGCCGATCTTATGTGCAATCTCCCAACGGAGAATCACCAGCACTACCATCGTGTCCTCGCCTGGAAAATTTTGCTCAACAAGTGCATTGACTTTGGCCAAAACATCACGTCACTGTTCGTACGCAATTTTACGTATTGCCCAAAAAGGGGGGTGCGCGAGAGTCGCGCCTTCACGTAGGTAAAAATTAGTTAAACCCAGAATCAAAATGAAAACAAAATACTCAGCAATTCCTTTCGTCCTCACATTCGCATTCCTCGCGTTTCTCCCAAGTATGCAGGCGGGCAGTCCGGCTCCGGACGGATGCTATCCCGGATATACAACGGCGGAAGGATGCAACACGCTTCAGAGCCTCACCACTGGGCTTGGAAACACTGGTTTGGGTTGGTATTCGCTTCTCTCCGATACTGACGGAAGCTTCAACACCGGCGTCGGCGCCGGAACGCTGGTGTTGAATAACGCCGCCTCCAATACCGCGGTTGGCGCTGTAGCGCTTCTGCTCAACACGACCGGCACCCTAAATACCGCCACTGGCACAGACGCGATGGTGTACAACGATTCCGGCAACAACAACACTGCCAACGGTGCATTCTCGCTCTTCTACAACTTTGCTGGCGGTGACAACACCGCTGTTGGTTATCAAGCGCTCTATTACAATGATTTTAGCGGAACCGGAATGGGAGAACAAAACACCGCTGTCGGAAGTTACGCGTTGTGGTTCAACGGCGATGGCCAGTGGAATTGCGCCGTCGGGTATAATGCGCTGGTGAACAATGATACCGGCGAAGTCAACACGGCCGTCGGCCACGAGGCGCTATTCTCAAATGTTGGCGGCTGGTACAACACTGCGGTGGGCCGGAACGCCCTCGGCACCGTCGACGCCGACGACAATACAGGCATTGGTTGGTGGGCAGGGTCGGACCTTGACGGCGCCGGCAATATCTGTATCGGCTCGAGCGTGTACGGTCTGGCCGGCGAAAACGGCGTCACCCGAATCGGCGACGGGAAGTTTTCCGGATACAACGCTTGTTACATCAGCGGCATCTTTGGGGCGGAGGTTAACTCGGCGACGGCTGTGGCAGTGTATGTCGATGACACTGGAAAATTGGGCACGATGCCGGTGTCTGCTCCGGGAAAAAAGATGGCTGTACCTGTTGCCCGAGGCGCTCATCCCCACGCCATGCTCAATAAATCGGAGAATCGGAAGGTCGCCCAAATGCAGGCAACAATTACCGAGCTAAAGGCAACGGTGGCCCGGCAGCAGAAAGAAACGCAAGCTCTCGCGGAACAGGTCAAAGAGCAGGCGGCACAAATCCAGAAGGTGAGCGCGCGGCTTGAGATGGGCCAACCGACGACGACAGTGGTTGCGAACAAACCCTGACGGTCCGTCACGTTGCTCATCACAAAACCAGCCACGCGCTGGTGAAGTAGATTACCAGCGCAATAAAATCGGCCAAGGCGAGCGTGACCGGGCCGGCCGCAATTTTTGGGTCGAGCTTGAACCGATGAAGAAGTGACGGCACGCCCAACCCGAGCACGCACGCGCTTACCAGCGAAACGGCGATGCTGCCGCCGATGACAAATGCGCCGGCAAGATCGTTGCGCCACATGAACACAATCGCGCTGACGACGAGGCCGCACGCAAGACCGAGCAACAACGCAGTCATTACTTCGCGCCGAAACGCTGTCGCGAGCCAGCGCCAGGTCACGCGAACCGAGCGCAGCGCGTGAATCGTCACGCTCATCGATTGCATACTGACGCTTTCGTTTAACCCCAGCACCATGGTGAGAAAAAACGCCAGCACCAGACTGCTCGCCAGGGTCGCTTCAAAAAACCGAGCCAGAATCGCTGAGAGCGTGCCGCCGCTCACCGTGATCAGCAGCCACGGGAATCGGAACCGAAAACCGCGCCAGGGCGATGCGCCCCGGATTTGTTCAATGTGAAAACCAAGCGCCTCGAAAAACTCCGCACCGATTGATTCGGCCGGACGATGACGGTCCTCGTTTTCCCCCGCCTCCAAAATTTCTTCGGCAAACAGGTTCGCGTCGATGATACCAACGATGCGCCGTTGCTCGTCCACCACCGGAAATGCGAGAAATTTGTAAAGGACGAAAAATTCGCACGCGTCGAGGATGGTAGCAGTCGAAGGAACAGCCACCACGCGCCGCACCATGATGTCGCAGAGCGCCGTCTCCAGTCGCGCGGTGAGTAATCGCCGAGTGGGCACTACGCCCGCCAGCCGCTTCTCTTCATCGACCACATAAAAATAGATGACGCGCTCACCCACGCCCTCGCACCGAATGCGCTCAAGCGCGTCGCCCACAGTCATGTTCGCATCAAGTAACGGAAAATCCTTCCGCGCATGATCGACGACTGCAGCATTGAAATTGGGAATGCCGGTGGCGATGTTCATCTCGCCACTCGATGAACGATTCCCTTGTTCTTCAAAATTTCGCTCGCTTCGCTGAAGTAATCGCGAATGGCGGATTGGGTCCGGATCCAATCGATATAACGGGCGATACCTTCGCTCACATCGACATTTGGCTTGTAACCGGCGGATCGAGCGAGAGTAGTGTCGCTGGTAAGATGGCGCATTTCGCCGGGCCGAAATTCGCCGTTGATCTCGGGCGCGATGTCGATCTTCAGAATATCCGATAGCCGCTCGGCGATTTCGTGAATCGGTGCGCCGTGTCCGCTGCCGATGTTTACAGGCAGTCCGTCGAGCTTATCAGTTTCCGCGGCGAGCAGATTTGCGTACGCGATGTCTTCCACGAAAGAAAAATCGCGCGTCTGCTCGCCGTCTTCGTAAAGCACCGGCGGCAGATTGTTGAGTAACCGTGTGCAAAAAATCGCGATCACGCCGGTGTAGGGATTAAAGATCGACTGGCGCGGTCCGTACGTGCAGGAATAACGCAGCGCGACCGTGGGAATGCCGATCTGTTTTCCCCAGAGCAGCACGAGTCGCTCTTGATCAACCTTCGTCAGACCGTAAACGGTTTCGCCACCCACCGGCGCCTTCTCGGGAGTGGGAACGCTCTTCGTGATGGCGCCGCACTGGGGGCAATGCACTTGCCAGTCGCCGTTACGCAGTTGTTCGATTGGGCGCACGCTTGGAAAAACCAAGCCGTGTTTCGGGCATTCGCCGGCGCCTTCGCTGTAAACTGCTTGCGAGCTCGCCACGATAATTTTCTGGATCGGCAGATTCTTTTCCCGAATCACTTCGAGCATTTGCGCTGTGCCAAGCGAATTCACATGCACAAATTTCGTGATCTCCGGCATGTATCCGCCGAAAGCCGCCTGGTGAAAAACGATGTCAATCTGATCGAGCACAGCTGCGATTGTGTCGCGATCGCGCAAATCGCCTTCGATGAATTCCGCGTTTTCGTTAATCCAAGCAGGTTTACCACGGCGATGGGTTTGCCGCTCAAGGTTATCGAGTGCACGCACCTGCCAGCCTTCGCGCACCAGAAGATCAACAACGTGCGAGCCAATCAAGCCCGCGCCGCCGGTGACTAACGCGCGTTTTGCCATATGCATGTGAGGCTAATGATGCATTCTCTGTACGGCAACCGCCCCCGTTTGCCCAGTTTTGCAGGCGAAGCGCCGGACCTACAATTTCTTTTGCGCAACTATGTCGGCCAGGAACTTCCGCGTACTTGGCGCAACGCTATCGCTCGTACTTTGACTGAGTAATTCTTTGCACAAGCGGCGTAAGCTCGCGGCATCATCGACGTCGTATCCATGCGCCACCAGTTCGACTTCGAGGCCAATTCCTCGCGCGCGTGCTCGAGTCTGTTCAAAAACCCTTTCTGTACTCCAGTCGATTTGCTCAAAAAGCTTGCGATGCGGTTTTTTGAGCCCAATCAAATAGTAGCCGCCGTCATCGCACGGCCCAAGCACGATACGATCGCCCTGCATCTTCAGGATTCTGATAGCTTCCGAAAAGTTTCTGACTGGCAAGGTCGGGCTATCGGAATCAATCAGACAAACCGAGTCGAAGCCACATCTTAACAAATCTTCCGCAGCGAAATAGAGACGTTCGCCAAAGCTGACACCTCGTTGCGGGAGCAAGTTGAAATCGCCTGGAAGAATATCAGCGTAGGCCGCCTCGACGCCGAGCGGTGTGTAAGCGGCTATCCCGCAGGCTTCATTATTAGCGATCACACCCGAAATCGCGGCCGCGGTGTCGCGCAGAAAACATTTGTTTAGCTCGGCGGCTTCATCCGGCGTAAGCGGGGGAACGAGGCGGGTTTTTACTTGTCCTGCCTGTGGTGCTTTGGTCATTATGGTCAGCGCGCAAAGGCCCCGAGGTACCTTGGAGGAAAGAGTGGGATCAAGAACACGAAACGGGGTCATCCGTTTGCCGAATAAGTTTTTCACAATAGATCATGCTGATGTTTAAGGAAATTCCGGTTAGGTCTTATTCTTCTTAATGCGAATAACTGTACCACGCATTCATATTGCCCCACGCCCAGTGATTCTTTGTGACCTTGTTAATAAGACCTGCGTCCAATACTGACAACGCTGAATTCTACGAAACTACCAAACTTATTCGGAGCTATTCGAAGTTGTTGGTAACTTTTGCTACACGATCATTTAAACAAAGCTGAAATGTTTTTGAAGAAAGCGCTGTCCCCAAGTCATGTGTTTTCATCGCACTGGTACGACAAGCGCCCGGACACGATGGGATCGGGCTTTTTCTCGGAATTGTTCACGCAGATGGGCTAATGGGGGACGCATGTCGATCCGCCGGCGCGTTTCCGGTAAGTGTGGTCCGGTGGGTTGACCGAAAGTCACGGAACGAGCGAAGGTAGCCGCTGAGTCATGCACATCAGAGACATTATGCGGGGGAATTCTCCCACGTTCTCGTTCGAGTTCTTTCCTCCGAAAACGCTGGAGGCGGCCGAGGCACTCTACCAAACGATTCGCGATCTCGAAGCGTACATGCCAAACTTCGTCAGTGTGACTTATGGTGCCGGCGGCTCAACACGTGATTTAACTCACGATCTTGTCGAGCGCATTCAACATACCACACAACTGGACCCGATTCCCCACCTGACCTGCGTCTGCCACAACGAACAGGAAATCAAGGAGATTCTCCTTCGATACGCGAAGTCGGCCATTGGAAACATTCTCGCGCTTGGTGGTGATAGACCAGTTGGAATCGCATACGATAAATCCCGGGACTCGTTCCAACATGCGATCGATCTGGTCAAATTCATTCGACGATTCAACGAGTCCGGTGCGCATCCGGACCGCCGCGGTTTCGGGGTCGGGGTGGCCGGTTTCCCCGAAGGCCATCCCGCCACGCCAAATCGACTGGTCGAAATGGATTACTTCAAAGCGAAAGTGGACGCAGGCGCCGATTACATTGTCACACAGCTGTTTTTCGATAATCGCGACTTTCTCGATTTCCGCGAACGCTGTGCGCTCGCCGAAATTCACATACCTATCATCGCTGGCATCATGCCAATTACCTCCATCAGCGGGGTAAAACGCATGGCCGAGCTGGCGGGTGGCGCGCGCTTCCCCGCCAAGCTGCTTCGCGCTCTACAGCGTTGCCAAGACGATCCCGAAATCGTGAGGCGCGTCGGTATTCAGTATGCATTGGAACAATGCCACGATCTTCTCGATAACGCTGTCGCGGGTATTCACTTCTATACACTCAACCGCTCTGACGCTTCGCAGGTAATTTTTGACAGCCTCGGCATTCCACGTCGTCGGGACGCACAAGCTTCGAGCGTGTAGATATCCAGTACTTTTCAAGCTGGTGAAATTTGCGCGAAGCCTGCGAAACGCGCACAATCCCTGAATGTCCAAGGTCACCCGCGCGATGTGCTATCAGATTGGGGCGCTGGTGCTAGCGACTGCGCTGGCCATCGCGCTTTCGCGCTTCGTTCCTGTTGTCAATTTTGTCGAGGTGTTGCAACAGCGGGTGATGAGCTGGGGCGCTTGGGCGGCGGTTTGCTATCCGCTGCTTTTTGCGCTCTGTAATATTCTTCTGCTTCCGGGCGGCATCCTTGCTGTAGGAGGCGGTTTTTTCTTCGGTTTGTGGTGGGGATTTTTAATCGTGTTTGCAGGCAACGTTGTGGCCACTGCAATTTCGTTTGCGCTGAGCCGGTCGATCGCCAGGCGGTGGTTTCAGCAAAAACTTTCCGGTAACCCAACGGTCCGCGCATTGGGCTCCGCCGTGGAACGCGAGAGCTGGAAGATCATTCTCCTGAGCCAGTTGCATCCACTTTTCCCGACGAGTCTCCTGAACTATTTTTACGGCCTCACACGAATTCGATTTGAGAGCTACATGCTCTGGGCCTCAATCGGAAGAATACCGGGTATTTTTTTGTACGCTTACGTGGGGACACTGGGGCAATTTGCAGTGCGTATCATGAGCGGCAAAAGTTATCCGCGCATGATTGAGTACTGGATATGGGGAGGGGCATTTGTCACGACGGCGTTGCTCCTGGTCGTGCTCGGGCGCGTCGCTTATCGGGCTATTCAGACATCGCAGGTCTCGGCAAAGCCGATTGGCGACAGACAAGAAAATAGTATTCAGGGTGGCGTAATATTACGATAAAGTCTTTGTTTAACGAAAGTTACGTCTATCATGTTCAAACTACCAACAGACTATGATGTGATAGTGGTCGGTAGCGGCCACGCCGGAATCGAAGCGGTACTGGCCGCGGCTCGAATCGGTTGCCGCACGCTAATGTTAACCCAAAATCTGGACACAATTGGTCAGATGTCTTGTAACCCAGCTATCGGCGGACTAGCCAAGGGGCATATTGTCCGCGAGATCGATGCGTTGGGCGGCATCATGGGCGTGAATGCCGATGCTACTGGCATTCAATTTCGAATGCTTAATCGGACTAAAGGGCCGTCTGTTCGTGCGCCGCGAGTTCAATGCGATAAGAAGGCATACCAATTTCGCATGAAAGCGGTCTTGGAAGCTACAGAAAATCTCGACGTGAAGCAGTCGACCGTTTCGGGCATCATTGTGGACAAAGGGAAAGTGGTTGGGGTGGAGACGGACCTAGGCTTGAGAGTTGCCGGGCGCACGGTCGTGATTACTTCCGGGACTTTCTTGCGCGGGCTGTTGCATGTCGGGGAGACCAGCAAACCAGGCGGCCGGATGGCTGACAATAGCTCGGGCTTAAGTGAGAACCTACGACAGCTCGGATTCGAAGTTGGGCGGTTCAAAACTGGGACTCCATGCAGATTGAATGCGCGGTCGATTGATTTTTCGCGGTGTGCGATTCAGCTCGGCGACGAGCCAGCTCCGACTTTTGCCTTCGATCCCGAAGCCGGCGGCGACGCACACAGGGAGATCTTCACCCTAAACTCCGTTAGAGACGGCAAGTTCCACGTGGAACAATTACCATGTTGGATTACTCAGACAGTGCAAGCAACCCACCAGATCGTCCGCGCAAATCTCGATCGGTCTCCGCTTTATACCGGAAGAATTAAAGGCACTGGTCCGCGGTATTGCCCATCGATTGAAGACAAAGTGGTGAAGTTTTTCGACAAGACTTCTCATCAGCTCTTTTTGGAGCCAGAAGGACGGCATACGCAGGAGTTTTACGTAAACGGGATTTCGACAAGCCTCCCGTACGACGTGCAACTCGACTTGGTTCACAGTATCCCCGGGCTGGAACACGCCGAGATTATGCGACCAGGCTATGCCGTCGAATATGATTACTTTCCGCCGACCCAGCTTTTTCCCACATTGGAAACGAAGCGAGTCAACGGGCTCTATTTCGCCGGCCAAGTCAATGGCACCTCTGGGTACGAGGAGGCGGCAGCCCAAGGCTTGGTCGCCGGCACCAATGCAGCACTGAAGGTTCAAGGTCGTTCGCCGTTTATCCTAAATAGAAGAGAGGCTTACATCGGTGTCCTGATCGATGATTTAGTCACGAAAGGAACGGAGGAGCCATATCGGATGTTCACAAGCCGAGCTGAGGATCGATTGTTTCTGCGACACGATAACGCCGATCAGCGTTTGACCGAGCGTGCATTTAACTTGGGTCTGGTAACCAAAGCTCGCTGCGATCGTTTTCAGGAGAAAATGCGTCTCTTGGAGGAGGCACGGGTCATGGCGGCTGAGACGAGACTTCGCGGGGTCCCAATCGCCCAGTTGCTAAAGAGACCGGATTTTGGCGTCCCCCAGCTCCCCTGCGAGATCGTGTCCTCTACGCCGACCGCAATCTGGGAGCTGGTCGAAACCGATCTCAAATGCGAAGGCTATGCGGCCCGGCAATTAGAGCAAAATCGACAGCTCGAACGCAGGAAGGAGCAAGTTATTCCAGATGGAGTCGACTATAGCCAGATCAGCGGGCTTCGTTCTGAGACGAGACAGAAACTTGCGACCTTGCGCCCCCCCTCGATTGGCCAAGCTGCGCGGATAAGTGGGATTACTCCGGCGGACATCGCAATTATATCTATTTGGCTCTCCAAAAGCTATTTATAATATGACAAAATCGCGCTCAGGAAAGGCTAATTATCCAGTATAAAGGGTGTGATGCTCAGGTTTGCCATTGTCGTCGTCGGATGTTACCTACTTGGATCCATCCCTTTCGGATATCTCGCTGGCCGGATCGCAAAAATCGACATCCGAAAGGCTGGCAGCGGAAACATTGGCGCGACCAACGTTGTGCGGATTCTCGGCAAACGATACGGCTACCCCGTTTTCGTGTTAGACTTTCTCAAGGGCTTCGGCGCGGTGACTATCTCAACTGCAATCGCAACGCGGGCCAGACCAGAGTGGGGTTCAGCCGAGATGTATGCAGTGCTCGGGGCGGTGTCTGCTGTGATCGGGCATTCGTTTCCGCCCTGGCTCAAATTCCGGGGCGGAAAAGGCGTTGCCACCTCCGCCGGAGCGCTTTTTGGGCTTATGCCGCTCGCGATGGTAATTGGGGCGGCGATTTGGATACTAGTTTTTTGGCTGACGAGATATGTCTCGGTGGCCTCCATCACAACGGCAACTGCCCTGCCATTAGTAATTTTCATCATGAGCGCGCGGACTAAAGTAGGCGATAAAGCATTATTTTATTGTTCCGTCTGTCTGGCCGGGGTTGTGATTTGGCGCCATCGTTCAAATCTTTCGCGGCTGATGCGAGGCAGTGAGCCGCGCTTTACTCGAAAGTGAACATCGCCAAAACAGCAATCTTAGGTGCGGGTGCTTGGGGAACGGCGCTGGCTTGGCTGTGGGGTAAAGACGGGCGGCAAATATCCCTTTGGGGTCACAACGTTGATCGTGTCAGACTCATGCAGAAAACCCGTGAAAACAGCGACCACCTTCCTGGACTTAAACTGCCTGAATCAGTGGATGTTACATCCGAATTGACGAACTGCGCTCAGGCGGATCTGATCGTCTTTGTAACGCCATCAACCGCTTTGCGCGAGATTGCAGGGCGTCTACGAAAAGTGATCGGCAACGCGGAAGCCATATTCCTGAGCTGCAGTAAAGGGATCGAGCATCGTAGTGGAATGCGAATGAGCCAAATCTTGGGCGAAGCTTTTGCGCCGGAACATAGAGTTGCAGTTTTATCGGGTCCCAACCTTGCAGTCGAAATCACCCAAAACCTTCCCACTGCGACAGTAGTTGCCTGCGATGACGCGGATTGCGCGGCGAGTCTGCAAGGTGTCCTGGGAAGTCCGCGGTTTCGTATTTACACCAGTCGAGATGTAGTTTCTATCGAGCTGGGCGGCGCGTTAAAAAACGTGTTCGCCATTGCGGCAGGAATTAGCGATGGACTTGAACTAGGCGACAATTCCAAGGCGGCGCTGGTCACCCGATCATTGGCCGAACTGGTCCGGCTTGGGGTTGCCATGGGCGGGACCGCGAGTGGCTTTTATGGATTAAGCGGCGCGGGCGATCTGGTTTTGACATGTTACAGTGAGCGCAGCCGCAATCACGCCGTGGGCAAACGGCTGGGGCACGGTGAATCTCTAGCTCAGATTACGGTATCGATGAAAACGGTGGCCGAAGGGATTCCCACGGCGCGAAGTGCTTGGGAGTGCGCGCGCCGACTAAAGATTGACACGCCTATCATCGACGAAGTGTACGGTGTGCTTTACAACCAGAAAAAACCGACTGCCGCGCTGGAAGAACTGCTCAGGCGTGCGCAAAAACCGGAATTGTAGGGCGTTTCTGTGAAACGCCACCTTCGCGCTCGGCGTCTGGCACAGATGCCTTACAATATTTTTTCACAGAATTCAGCGATGACCGCCGTGTACAATTCGTGTTCCGCGACTTGAATCCGCGCATGTAAACTTTCCGGCGTATCCTCGGGCAAAATGGCTATCTCCCGTTGAGCGATGATCCGGCCGTGATCGACTTGCTCGTCCACAAAGTGCACCGTGCACCCCGTCACGATTTCGCCGGCTGCGAGAGCTTGTTTCCACGCTTCGAGTCCTGGAAATTTCGGCAGAAGCGATGGATGGATGTTAATGATACGCTGCGGAAACGCCTTGAGCATCGTCGCGTGCAGCACGCGCATAAAGCCGGCGAGAACTACAAGATCAACGCCGGCGTCGCGCAACATTTTCACAAGCTCCGCTTCCGCTTCCGGCTCTAACCGCGTGCGAAACTGGCCAGGCGGCAGGAACGCATTCGCAACAGAAAACTCACGCGCGATATCAAGGATCGGTGCGTCGAGCACATCCGAAATCACCACACGCGCGTCCGCGGCCAGCTCGCCTGAGCGGATGCGCTCCAGAATCGCCCGGCAATTGCTCCCTCTTCCCGACCCCAGAATTCCTATTGGCAAACGTCTCACTTCAAAAAGCTAACCACGAATGAACACTAATGAACACCAGTGTTTTTGCGCGTGGAGTGCGGCGCATGCTGTCATTTTTTCTCCAACACGCCGGTCTTTACTTCTCGATTTCGCATAACCGCTGCAGGAGCGCGGAGGTGGAGTACCCAACTTCAAATGGAATGATCCGAATCTCCGCTCCGATTTTTTCCAAAATTGCTCGCTCTTCAGTATTGAGGTTTTCCGAAGTATAATCGCCGCCCTTTGCATAAATCGCCGGCTGCGCGGCGGACAAGAACCGCGTGGCGCGCCGTTCGGAAAAAACAGTGACGAAATCTACACACTCGAGAGCGGCGAGTATTTCCGCGCGGTCTCGTTCACTGTTCACGGGACGACCCAGCCCTTTGAGTTCGCGAACTGAATCATCTCCATTTAAACCGACGGCTAACACATCACCGAGTGCCCGGGCCGCCTGCAGGTAACGCACATGACCCACGTGCAGCAAATCAAAGCAACCATTGGTGGTCACAATTCGTTTCCCGGCAGCACGCAGTTCGGCTGAACGCGCAGCCAGTTCTTCCAGGGTAACCATCTTTTCGTTCATCGCTTTGCCGACCGGATGAGTCACTATCCTTCAAACAGAGGAAATGGCGCTAAAGTTTTTTGAACACAAATCTCCAGTTGGTCTTTCGCGAATTTACGTGAAGCTTGCGAATGGAAGTCGCGTTATGACGAGAGCGAATTCGAAGCATCTCAGGCGCAAATGGAGATCTGGAAATGACTTTCGGATTTCGAATCGACCGGTCGTCAGTTCGGACAGCGAACGGCAACGAGAATCACAGGAGCGCGCAGGTAGTGGCTTTCCTCGCGCGCATGGCGCACCAATGTTATTTGCGATCGCGCGCGACCCGGTGACGATCTTTGCCTATTGGAGCATCTACTGGCCAGCGATCTTTGCGGACAACGCCCCTGTGGATAAGCAAGTGCATCTTCGCGTGCACACTACGGAGGGCGTCGAAGAAAAACGCTTAGCCGTCGAACCTATGGCTGGCAATTGTTACATCGAAGTTTCTCGTCCAAACACTCTGTATCATCTGGAGATTGGATATTACCAACCGGCAGATGTTTGGAATTCAGTCGCGACTTCCAATGACGTGACGATGCCGGCTAGTCACATGTCAAAGAACTTTGATGTCGATCTTGCCGCGATTCCGTTTCACCTCAGCTTTCAAGACCTTGTCGATTTGCTTGGACCAGCGAACGGCAATGAGTTGGCAGTTGTGATCTCGCAATTTCAAAAGCGCGCATTGAGCAGCGAACAATCAAAGGAAGTTACTGCGGGCAACAAAAAAGTTCTTCGCGAGCTAGCGATTTCGCTGCCACAGATCGCAGCGGCATGGCGCGAGTTTGACTGGACCGATGCCCAAAAGCTGATGAAGCTCACTGGAGCACAGCCAGCATTAGGCGCGACCAGCCCGGCACAGGGACTTCAGAGCGATTGGAGTTCAGTCGTCTCGTAGTCTGCTCACGTTTCAACTGCGAATTCTTCCTGGCGTCCCTCGTGTGCCGGGCCTGGGCACGCCGCTTTGCGAGCGCAATGCGGTGGCCGCCATAAAAGAGAAGTAAAGAGCGGCCGATCTCGCGGATTCGGCCGAGGAGCCGCTGCAGTTAAGCTCTGCTACCGGTTTTACTGCGTCAACTGAATGCCCTCGGGCATTTCCGGAGGTGGCGTGCTGATGCGGCTGTGCTGTTTCCCGTAGCTGAAATAGAAGATCAGTCCGATCACAAGCCAAACAATCAACCGCATCCAATTCGTCCAGCCGAGGCCGTAAATCATCGCGCCGCAAACAATAATACCGAGCGTGGAAACAATCGGGACTGCCGGTACGCGAAACGCGCGCTCCAGATCGGGACGCGAAGCGCGCAGGATCCAAACTCCGGCGCAAACAAGCATGAATGCAAACAGCGTTCCAATACTGGTCATCTCACCGACAACGTCCTCCGGAATGAACGCGCCGAACATTCCGGTGAACAAAAAGA
This sequence comes from uncultured Verrucomicrobiae bacterium, assembly GCA_963741065.1. Taxonomy (GTDB): domain Bacteria; phylum Verrucomicrobiota; class Verrucomicrobiia; order Chthoniobacterales; family UBA10450; genus Udaeobacter. Next base: position 106,862 of record CAVUGV010000004.1, read on the forward strand.
AAAGAATGTTCGACTTGTAAGGGGTCCTAAATTTTGGATGCACGTCGGAGAAGATTTTCGGGACCAGTCCGTCGCGACTCATCGAATAAAAAACACGCGATTGCCCAAGGAGCATGACGAGGATCACGGATGAGAAGCCGGCAAGGATTGCGACTGTCACAGACTTGGACAGCCATTCGTAGCCGGGCATGTATTTCGTGATCGCGAACGCGACGGATGCTTCACGGCCATGGCTGCGGAAGTCCTGTACGGTCGCCACGCCGCTCAAGACGTACGAGAAGAGCACATAAAGAATCGTGCAGATTACGAGAGAACCGAGGATGCCGATCGGCATGTCGCGTTTCGGGTTTCGCGCCTCCTGCGCCGCGGTGCTAACGGCATCGAAGCCGATGTAGGCGAAAAACACAACGCCCGCCGCGCCGAGAATCCCCAGGATTCCTCCGTACGCGTGGGTGATGCCTTGCGGTGTGACGTAGGTGGTCGGCGCTGGAATGAGCGGCGTGTGGTTCGCCGGATTGATAAAGTGCCATCCGATGCCGATCACGAGCAACACGATGGTGACCTTTAAAATGACGATGAGCCCGTTTACGAATGCTGATTCTTTAGTACCGCGAATTAGTAGTAGCGTGAGTAAGAGCAGGATGAATACGGCGGGCGTATTCATTATACCATGAACGCCGCTGTTGATATCGTGCTCAAATGGCGAGTGCGCCCATTGGTACGGTAGGCGCAAGCCGAACCAGTCGAGCACACGATTAGCGTATTCACTCCACGCGATTGCCACGGTTGCCGCGCCCACGGCGTATTCGAGGATCAAATCCCAGCCGATGATCCAGGCGACGAATTCCCCCATCGTCGCATACGAGTAAGTGTAGGCGCTTCCAGCCACGGGAATCATGGAAGCGAATTCCGCGTAACACAGGCCGGCAAACGCGCAGCCGAGGCCCGCCACGACAAAGGCAAGAACGACGGAGGGGCCGGCGCGATCCGCGATAGCCGCCGCCGTGCGAACAAACAGGCCGGCGCCGATGATTGCGCCGATGCCAAGCGCCACCAGGTTTACCGGCCCGAGAGAGCGCTTCAGAGTGTGTTCGCCAACCTCGCGTGCCTCTCCCATTAGCCGATCGATCGGTTTTTTCGCAAATAGTTTTGCCATGAGTCGTCCCTGTTAATTCAAATGCTGAATTGGCATGGGGAATTAGTTGGTAAACGCTTGTTCACGTCTGCGATTTTCTCCCCAGAAATTTCCAAACAAAATAAATAGGCACGCCGGTGAGCACGATCATCAGCCCGGGCCAGGTGGTCGCTGTTTGATAGACGAAAAGCACAAAAAGAATCACGGCGGCTCCGACGATGTAAAGCGCCGGTACGATCGGATAGCCCCACGCTTTGTACAGGCCGCTCAGCATCGGGTCGTTTCCAGCGCAGCAAAAAGATCCCGATGATTGTCAGAATGTAAAAAATCAGTGCGGCCGAGATCACGTAGTCGAGCAGATTGCCATATAGATTCCCATAACCGGTCACGTTACCCGCGGCATCTGTCTTGACCGTCCGCGGCAGAACGAGTGCGCCGGCCCAGATGCCCTGGATGACAAGCGCCCACGCCGGCACAGCCTGTTTATTTAACTCGCCGACGCGTCGAAAGAACAGACCGTCTTTGGCCATCGCATAATAGGCGCGGGCGCCAGCGAGAATGAGTCCGTTGTTGCAACCGAAAGTGGAAACCATGATCGCCACCGCCATGATGCTCGCGCCCGCCCCAGGAAAGATAACGTTGGCCGTTTCAGACGCGACGCGGTCGCTCGGCGCATTCTGGATCGCGCCGAACGGCAGCGCTGCCAGGTAGGCCACATTCGCCAGCAGATAAAGTCCGATCACCAAAAACGTGCCGAACGCGAGTGACAACGGAACGTTGCGTCGCGGATCTTTCACTTCGCCGGCGGTGAAGGTGATGTTGTTCCAGGCGTCCGCCGAAAAAAGCGAATTCGTCTGCGCGACGCAGATTCCCACGAAAAGTCCGAATACGGTTGCGGCAGTTAGACCGGCGCCAACCTCTTGCAAATCGCCGCGCAGCGTCCAGAAGTTGCTAAAATTTTCGGCGCCTGCACCGGATCGCAGGCCGACGATGATGCCGAGCACGATCAGCGCGATCAGCGCGCCAGTTTTTGCGGTGGTGAAAACGTTTTGCACCAGTTTTCCGACTTCCAAGCCGCGTGTGTTCGTGAATGTGAGAAAACCGATCAACGCCAGTCCGACAAGCTGCGCGGTGGAAAGGGACAATGCGTAGCCGCCGAAACGGATCGGCGCGATTAGATAATTGCTTTCTGAAACCCAGGGAAGAAGCACGCCTGTGTAACGGGCGAATCCGACCGCGACCGCAGCGATCGTCCCGGTCTGAATAACGAGGAACAGCGTCCAGCCGTAAAGAAACCCCCAAAGCGGCGAAAAAGCTTCGCGAAGATAGACGTACTGGCCGCCAGCCTTTGGCATCATCGCCGCCAATTCCCCGTACGATAGCGCGGCCGTCAGCGTGAGCAGCCCCGTTACGACCCAAACGACGAGCAACCAACCCGGCGAACCGACCTGTCGAGCGATGATCGACGAAACGATGAAAATTCCCGAGCCAATCATCGAGCCGGCCACGAGCATCGTTGAGTCGAGCAAGCCGAGTCCTCTGACGAATTTCTGCTCGGCTACAGGTGTTTCAGTTATCGCAGTTGTCATCTAGGCGGATTGATTTGGCGCAGAGTTAATCATCACCGATGGGCATTATGCAATGCAAAAAACGGCTGTTCAAAACGCAAAAGTGTTTACGCGTAAAAAAGAACTGTGCTAATCTCCCGCCTCGTGCCGATCTCAAATCATCCCTCCTTCCTGCGGAAGTTTTTGTCGACTTCCTGCGTTGCGTTGGCGCTGATTGTCGAAATGGCTGCCGCGCCGCGGGGCGCTTACGCGCGGGGAACCCCGCAGTTTGAAGCACTACCGCTGGTGCGCTCGCGGCAAAATCATTTACTCGTGCGCGCCTTTATCAATGGCAAGCCAGCATGGCTTACGGTCGATAGCGGGGCGCCGGTAAGCGCAATCACTTTGGATCGTCGCGAGTATTTTCGGCTGAAACCAACCACAACCGAATCGAAGTTGCCGGCACGAGTTCAGATTAACGGAGCGTTCAATAGCGTAGCGATCGCACGTGAGCTACGGCTTGGAGCGCTGACTCTGGTCGATGAACCGGTGGTTACTGTAGATCTTGGCTACTCTGCCCGCGCAGCGCGGCGCGCTCACGAACAGGAAATCGACGGAATCATTGGAGCGGACATTCTTTTCCCGACAAAAGCGGTGCTGGATTGCGAACGGCAGTTACTCATTTTGAAGACCGATCCCGAAGTCCTTGGCAGCTTTCCCCGATTCGACCGGCGCGGATTGCGAGCTGTGCCAATTCAGGTCAGCGATGATTATAATCTGTATGTTAGTGGTTCCGTTAACGGAAAACCCGCCAAGCTCATGGTCGATACGGGTTCATTCGCCACGCTACTGCACCGATCTTTCGTTCGGCGAATGCGAATTGCGACTCGGGAGACCCAATACAGTTCGTCGGCTGTGAATCTGAAAGAGCGCGGCGTGCGCGTGGCGCTTATTCGCAAACTGTCGGTGGGCTCCGTCGATATTATCGGTAAGGAAGTGGGCGTTATTGACCTGGAAGGACTAATTCATGGCAGGTTATTGGAACCACGCGACGGCGGGGCACCCGTCGCCGGTCTGCTCGGCGCGGAAACGTTACGACGGCATCACGGCATCATCGACTTCGGCTCGCGCACGCTCTATTTAAGGTAGCGACCGACCGGCAATCGCCTTGGAATTCCGAATGAAGTCGCCTGCCGTGCCGTAGCTTCATCCGTTCATCTTGTCATTCCGAGCGAAGTCGAGGAATCTCTGATTTTTCTGGTCGTGAGCAAAATCACACAGGCGTTCGTTCTAGCCGCAGGTCTTGGCAGGCGCTTGCGTCCGTTAACGGACGAGCTGCCAAAGCCGCTCATACCGATTTTTCAAAAACCGCTGATCACTTTTGCGCTCGATCATTTGTCGGGCATGGGAGTGGACAAGTTCGTCATTAACACCCACAGGCGCCCGGAATTATTTCAAAGCTTTTTTAACCGAAGCGACTATGCCGACTATTCAGTGACGCTTGTTCACGAGCGGGAACTGCTGGAGACCGGCGGCGGCATTAAGAATGCGGAACGCTGCCTGGGTAGCGATCCATTCATCACTTACAGCGGCGACATTTTGACCGACGTGAATCTGCAACCTTTGATCGACGAACATTTCCGTCGCGGGAACGACGTAACGCTCGCATTGCGTGAAACCGGTTTAGCTTCAGAGATTGCTTTGCGCGACCACCGCGTTGTGGATATCGCGAATCGCTACGGGATCGCGGGAAGTCTCGATTTCGCCAATATCGCTGTTTGGAATTCAGCGGTTTTCGAGCGAATTCCACCGCAGAAAAAGATCTCGTTTATTCCAATTCTCGCGGATTGGATAGGCCAGGGCGGTAAAATCGGTGGCTTCATTATAAACGACGGAAAATGGTTCAACATTAGTTCGCGCACGGAATATCTGGACGTGCATCGCACGAATTTTGCGGGAAGATTGGAAACCTCATTACGTCAAAAACCGTGACTGGCCTGAGCGCGTAGCCAAATCAGCCATCGTTGACTCTAGCGCGCAATTGCGCGGCTGCTCAGTCGTCGGAGAACATTGCCGAGTGGGCGCAGAAGCGGTCCTCGAAGACACTATTTTGTGGCCGAACGCAGAAATTGCTTCCAAAAGTCAGCTTCATGGTTGTATTGTCCGCTCCCAAAAAAAGGTCAGCGGCATCCATCGCAACATCGACATCTAATTTTATGAGAACCAACCATCCCCACACCCACTATGAGAACGGCGCTGCTTCTCCGACGAACGCGAATGCATTTTCCGCGTCTGGATGTCGATCACATAAAGATCAGGCCAATTGAAAAAGGAGGCTCGGACCGGAAATTTTATCGAATCCAATGCGGCGCGGATCCGGCAGCTGCCGGACTGATCCTCGTTAAATACAATCTGGAGCGCGAAGAAAACCGGCATTACGTCCAGATCGCGCGATTTCTCGACGACGCACGGCATTCGCGTGCCGAAAATTTATTTTCACGATCCAGCGGAGGGCCTGATCTGGATCGAAGACTTGGGCGAGCGCGACCTCTACAGTTACCAACACGAGAGCTGGCTCGTCCGCCGCGCTTTCTACGAATCAGCGCTCGACGAGATTGTGAAGCTCCACAGCCTGCCGGAGTCGGTGTGCGTAGAAATGAAGGAGCATTTGCCGGCCGAGTTCAACGCTGCTCTTTACCGATGGGAACAGAAATACTTTTTCCAGAATTGCCTCGGCCGCTATTTCAGCGTCAGCGAATCAAAACGCAAGGAGTTGGCAGCGCTTCCTGCTTTACGCGAAATCGCAAAACATCTTGCGAGTTTGCCAAGGGTTTTGGTGCACCGCGATTTTCAATCCCAAAACATCATCATGCGAAATGGGCAAGCTTATCTGATCGATTTCCAGGGAATGCGTCCCGGCCTGGCCGAATACGATCTCGCCTCGTTCCTTTACGATCCGTATGTCGAGCTTTCGGAAGCTGAACGCACTGAGTTGATCGCATACTATCGCGAGCAGCAACTGGAAAACGGAAGCACATATTGATGGCGACTTCGATTTGAAGTTGCGGCTTTGCGCGATGCAACGCCTGATGCAGGCGCTGGGTGCTTACGGTTTCTCGGCTTGGTCAAAGACCACAAACATTTTCTGCAATACATTCCGAATGCACTGCGATCGTTGCGCACGGTTGTGGCAAAGATCGACGATCTGCAGCCACTCGCATCTTTTCTCGCGAGTGTATGAGAGAACCGCCAGCAGTTCGCGAAGCTCGCCGTTCTCAATAGGAGGACTTAATTCCGCCGCGGATCAGGCCGTCCGCCTTCGAGGCAAAACGGGCGAACTCCATCTGGCCGTGAAACCCCGGGATCAACATGAGCAGTCCAGTATCGAGTATTCGAAATAGAAGAACAAGACGATGGCCCGTCAGCCTGGGCATTTCCGTGGACGAACAGGTGCTGGCGCCAAAATAGGATTACCAGCGGGTGCTCAACTTCCACGCGACGCCCGAAAGTCTTTGAGACGACGACGCTCAGCAACACCACCAGATGCGGCCGTCGCCCCGGTCCGAAGCGCGCACGAACGCCGCGTCGCCCGCAAATTCTTCGAGGAAGTAATTCACCACGTCCTGGTAGTCGGTCCGATGCAACATCCGTTCGCGCAGCACGCCGAGGTAATGCGGAAAATCTTGCGAGGCTGAATTCATCCCTCCACAGCCATCTTTGGTGGTTCGTCAAAGCCTGGGCGCACGAACGCGCGCGCCCGCGGAAACAATTTTTCCGTCTCGCGACGGGTCGCCGCAAGCTGCGCGAGCAAATCGAGAATGTCGTCGCCCCCTGTCGGGCCTAATGCTGTACACAATCCCGACCACGCTGCGATTGAGCGATCCATCGCGATCAGCGCAATTTTTGCCGAGCCGTCAGAATCTTTCGGAAACTGTTTTATTTCTTCATCCGTTTCCAATTCTTCGGTGGCGCGCGATCCGATTGCCCGAGAGAGCTTCACATAAACAAGATGTTGATACCAACGGATGACTTCGACGAATTCCGACAACTCGGCTGCCTCCGACTTCCGGGTTTCCGGTTTCCAACCGCGCCAGCGTTTCGAGTTCTAGTCCTTTGGCTTTGAAAATGGGCGACGCGTCTTCAAACCATTTCTTTACCGCGTTCGCGTACACCATCGCTGCGCGGGCGATGGGAAGATTTTTCGCCGCCCCACCGCCGCTCCTCGCGTTCCTGCGCGATGATGTAAGACCGCAGATTCGGTTCATCCAAATCAATCCCGTGCGCTTTCGCGTCAGCGCGGACCATTTCGAGCGTGGCGTGAAATTGCCCATGGAGTTTGTCCCAGAACTTTTGATTGGATAAATCGCGCGCCGCAGGATCGCCATCGTCCTCCGCCCGCTCGATTGCATAGTTCAAGCAACGATGAGAGAGCGGCACGTTCGCACCAGCGATCACAGTAATTGTAAATGCCAGGAATGAACTGCGGATTCGCAGCCAGCGCACGAAGTTCGCCACTTTCCATGAAGCGCGATGATGTTGAATCAAACGCGCCGTGCGATTCAAGCAAGAAACGGATTGGTTCCGCGTTCGATTCCGATTTTTGTCGGCGGTCCGTGGCCCGGTAGAACTGTGACTTGGTCACCGAGGAAAAATATTTTTT
>CAVUGV010000005.1:0-49843 GCA_963741065.1 uncultured Verrucomicrobiae bacterium
GGTTCGGGCTTCAGGCCTTCGTGATGCGCTGCACGCGGCGCGCTAACATTTCTTGTACATGAAGCGTCGCGTCCGGCGCGATCGCACCAGGGTTTTCCAGATAGTATCGGTCCAGCCACGATGCGAATGGAGACGCCAGGTAGCGAATCAGATCGGTAGGCGAATAAATGATGATGCCAGACTGTTTTTCATTGTTTTCATGTCAGCCTAGCACGACGAGTAGGACATCCGCCGTCCGTCCACTGAAAATTTTTCCACATGCTTTAAGTTCGTCTCTCGAGCGCGCTGCTGCTCATCGCGTGAGGCAGACAATCCTGTCTGCCTCTGGTGCATCGCTGACACGATTGCCCGCGCCACGCTACGGCGGACTAGCCGCCTTCGCCGAGGCTACGAGCGCCCGAAGGAGACCGCCGCTCCTTGTGAGGTTAAATCCCCACGGGCGCGCTTATCGACGGCTCGATCAAATTGCCTGTGGCAAAACGAAGGCGAGAAAATGCTCGTCACCTTTTTTGAACATTAGCATAATTCTCGCCAGGCCATGAAAATCGTGCTTCCTCTCAGCGTCGCCGTGATCAGTTTCGCGGCGATTTTACTTTCATCGGGATGTCAGAAGAAGACTGTCGCCACAAATCCCGATCCTAAATCGAACAATGCATCGCAGGAAAAAACCAAGCCGCTGCAGGCCGCCGATCTCGTAGGATACGACGGAACACAACTCAGGAAGAGCGTAGATAAAATCATACAGGACAATGATAAACATAATAAAGAACTGGAAAAAGCGACCGAGGACCAATAGGTCCTGGCGCAACAAGAGCTGCGGCCAACGGAGTCTGGCACGATGACCAGTTTGGTTTTTCGCCGTCGGGATCCCCCAGAGCGGCAAAGCCGCAACCGAAGACAAAGACTAACCGCAGATGACACAGATGGCCGCAGATTGGGAAGATCGTCTGCGTTTATCCGCGCCATTTGTCGAGCAGAGGTTAGAGTTCGACGGCTATGAAAGACGAATATCCACACCGCGAACTCAGCGCGGCGATCATCGGTGCCGCCATGAAAGTGCTGAACGGTCTAAGGCCGGGCCTCGACGAAAAGATTTACGAAAACTCGCTTGTGCTGGAACTGATTGCCCAAGGTCATCAGGTCGAGCAGTCCCGAATGTTTTCGGGATCCATTATCGTGGTCATCTGGTCGGCACGTTGATCCCGGACATCCTCGTTGATGAAAAGGTGATCGTTGATCCGAAGGTGGTGGAAGCATTCACCGATGACCACATTGCCCAGATGCTCGGTTATCTTGCGATCAGCGAGTTAGAGTTGGCGCTGCTTCTCAATTTTAAATTTGCCAAGCTTAGCTGGAAACGAGTCGTCCGCAGCCGTTCCGCCGATGAACCCTGAGGTAACACCGCGGATTGCGCTGATAAGCGCACGTGAAGTTGTCGCCTCAAAGTATCTGCGTTCATCTGCGTCATCTGCGGTTCCATCACAAAATGCCTGCGCGAAAAAATCTTCTCAAGCCGCGACGATTTTGGCTTATAGCAGTGCAGTGGACCAAGCCGTCAGGGCTCTTGAGCAAATTCAGCGTTCAACGGCGAGGGTCGACCTCTTCTTCTTCACTGAAAATACGGCCGGACCTGCGCGTATTTTTTGTCGCCGATCCCGCTGACTCTTCTCAAATCGTCAGCGCTCCGAAATGGTCGCGCTGCGATGATTCGAGCAGCCATTACATGCCCGATCCCTGGCACCGTCGTTAGTTCTTTCTCTGTCGCTGTATTGATGTCGATCTTACCAAGTGGCGTGTTTGCTTTTGGATGCGACTTGTTCGGATTGGGTGTGCCGCCAGGCGCTGTTTGCGCGGGCGGTCTGGGTGTTGACGAAAACGAAGGCGAAGCCGCAGGCGTTCCAAGTCCTTGAGGCTTTTGGTTGGAACCGAAATGACTAAACGGACCTGGACCCCCGGCGGGTGCGTTTAATCGCCCGATGTTGATGCCCCACCCGCCAATCTTCTCCTGTCGGGCTTGGTTCTCGAGTTGCTGAAGCTTTTCCATTTCCACTCGCGAATTTCTCAATCCGGGTGGCACGGCTTTGAATCCGTAGTTCCGCGCGAGACCATTCCGAACCAGTTGCTCTCCCAGATCACCCTCTTTAGTCTGCACAAACGCGTAAAACCGCTCGAGTCTGCTCTGGCCCATCGCATCTGACATGTGCGTAAACACGGTGAACGGCTGCGGACAGTTTCTCTCGCGTGAACTCCTTTGCCGCTCGCCCTACTTCGATGGCCTGCGGCACAGTGATCCCAAAGTATTTCGCCTGTTCGACCAAGCGCCCCGGGGTCATTTCGTCTGTTTCCGGCGCGTCAACCAGGTAGAGGCGAAAGATATATTCCTTCGTGCCTGCGCTAACGTGAAAACTATCGCCGTCATTCGCTGGATTTGCAATCAACCGGCAATTCTCAAGGACAATCCAATCTTTGGATTCGCCGCGTGCGCCAACATCAACAAGCGCCGCGCAAAGAACAGTAAGCGCAAGAAGTGCGATCTTGTGGCGGAATTGCGTAAGTTGCGCAATCGCGAACTCGCAATTGGAAGCCTTACGCCACATCGCGAGTAGGGGCTGGGAGCCGCGCCAGGTGCGCTGCGTATGTGGCGATGATGCCGCCTAAAACGCTCCCAGCGATCACGTCGCTCACAAAGTGATAGTTCATCGCGACGAGGCTGACGAGCATCGTAGCGCAAAGAACGATCAGCAAGATTTGTACGACTCGACTGCAGGGGCATCGCAATCATCCACACCGCCGCGAATCCGAGGATTCTGCAGGCATGACCCGACGGAAAGCTGCCGATGTCGTCACCGCGCTGAAATGGATGGAAACCGTACGTACCGGTGCCGATGAGCGAAGGATTATCGTGGGTCCATGTCTCCGGCCAATAGCGACCGAAGACATCGCCTAACGAGATGCGGAAATCATCGGCGACGATCAAGCTGAGACACGCGACAAGTAGCACCTTCTGCCAGCGCAGAAACGGTCCCCACGCCCGTCGAATCATTAAGATCGTTAAAACCAGTGCCGACCAATTCTGGATTTCCGGCGGCGGATAAGTGAGCCATCGGAAAAATTCGATTTTGTTGATGTGATGGTCATAGACAAAGAACGCCACGGGGCGATCAATCCAAAAATAACAGATCAATACAGCAGCGATGCAGACACCCATTGATGATCAATGTGCGGCGCAACAGTGTGCGATATTCTTGCCCGTTTATCATCATTATACCGGCACCTCGAATTGGCTCATCAATTTGAATGTCTCGTAGCGCTTTGCAATTTCTTCCATCGAGAGCTTGCGCAAACGCTCGAGACTGAATGCTTCCACGCAAAAACTGGCCAGCACGCTTCCGTAAATCATCGCTTTGCGCAGATCGTTGAAGTGCACTTTCTTCACAGTGCCTGCGAGATATCCAGCCATGCCGCCGGCAAATGTGTCCCCTGCCCCGGTTGGATCGTGAATGTCTTCAAGCGGATATGCGCCACAACTGAAGAACTGATCTCCCTCGCCAAAGAGCAATGCGCCGTGCTCACCTTTTTTTATCGCGACATACTCCGGTCCCATCTTTCGAATGCGACGCCCGGCCTTGATGAGGCTCGTCTCTTTCGTTATTTCGCGCGCTTCGCTGTCGTTCAAGATAAGAAGATTCACACGCTGAAGCAGCGCATCCAGGTCCGGTCTGCGCTGTCTCGATCCACAGATCCATCGTGTCCGCGACGACGAATCGCGGGCGTTTCATCTGGTCGAGCACATGCGCTTGCAGTGATGGCGCGATGTTGGCCAGCAAAACGAAATCGGTCTGACGATATGTTTCCGGCAATACCGGTTTGAAATTTTCAAAGACATTGAGCGCTATTGAGCGCGTTTCGCGCGTATTCAGGTCCCACGAATATTCGCCTGACCAGCGAAAAGTCTTCCCGTTCACTCGCTGCACGCCTTTCGTGTCGATCTTGCGCGACTTCCAAAACTCAAATTCCGTTTCAGGAAAATCATCGCCTACGACCCCGACCAGTCGGACCGGCGAAAAGAAACTCGCGCCGAGCGCCGCGTAGGAAGCCGATCCACCTAATAAATCGGAATGTTCTTCCACCGGCGTCTTAACCGTGTCGATCGCGATGGAGCCAACAACGAGAAGGGACATGATCAGAATGACGAATGACCCGCCGCGTGCCAGGTTAAACGTCGACGTTGAACGAATCGTCGAACGTGAAGTCATGTAACGATTCATGTGTGAATCTTGGTCATTTACGCCAGCATATCGGTGGCGCAGCGCGCGTAATCAACAATGCTGTGCGCCTTGAGCAAGGCGGAAACCATCACCACGCGCTTTGCCCCGGCGTCGATCACACTTTGTAGGTTGTCGATGTTGATTCCGCCGATGCAGAAAATCGGCAGACTCACTTGCGCATGAACCCGCCTGATATCCGCAAGGCCGATTGGCGCGTAGTCAGGTTTTGTAGGCGTGGCGAAGATCGGGCCGAATCCAATATAGTCTGCGCCCTCGCGCTGCGCTGCGAGTGCCTGCTCGAAGCTGTGCGTGGATTTTCCGACGATAATTTCTCGACCTGCTTTTTGTCGCGCAACCTCGACGTCGTCGTCATCCTGTCCGACATGCACGCCTTCGACTGGAACTTCGCTGGCGATTTCCGCGTGATCGTTCACGATCAGTGGCGTGGAAGATCTCGCCGTAAATTCGTGCAGCTTGGCGGCGTAGACCAGCAAGTTCGTCGATCGATTTTCCTTTTCCGCGCAGCTGAATCAGATCAACCCCGCCCTGCGATCATTTGCTCGGCGATGTGAGTGAGGTCGGATTCTTCGGCGTAGCCCAGATCAATGATCCCGTAGAGACGCGCGTCGGTCAGATTGATTTTCATTCAAAATGGATCGCGACTGTAGCCGCCTCGCTGTGTCGAGGCGCTCACCACGTTATACTACCGACACGGCGACACAGCGCCGTGGCTACAATAAATTTTACTCACGTAATCGGATCGGCCGCGACGCCAGCTCAAGTTTCCCGGCCGAAATGAGGCGGTCCATCAATCCAGTGTCGTAGTTTCCCTCGCGAAAATCACCGTTTCGCATCATTGCTGCATGAAACGGCACAGTCGTTTTGATGCCCGTAATGTAATACTCGTCCAGTGCGCGGCGCATTCGATCAATCGCATTGATCCGTGTGGCGCCGACCGTAATTATTTTGGCAATCAGCGAATCGTAGTAAGGCGGCACGGTGTACCCTGTATAAACGTGCGAGTCGATTCGAACGCCGTGCCCGCCCGGCGCGTAATAAAAATCAATTCGACCAGGCGTTGGCTGAAAATTGTTGGCCGGATCTTCGGCGTTGATGCGGCATTGGATGGCATGCAAACGAGGGCTTGCATGTACGACATGAGGCGAAAGCGGCTGACCGGCTGCGATGCGGATCTGCTCCTTTACAAGATCACAGCCGTACACTTCCTCGGTGATCGTGTGTTCGACCTGGATGCGCGTGTTCATTTCCATGAAATAAAAACGCCGATCTTGATCGACTAGGAATTCAATCGTGCCCGACATTTTCATACCCGACTGACTTGGCCAGCTTCACGGCGGCATTTCCCATTTTCTTGCGAAGACCCGGCGTCATCAGCGGCGAAGGACATTCTTCAATCACTTTCTGGTTGCGCCGCTGAATGGAGCAATCGCGTTCACCGAGATGGATGACGCGACCATGGCTGTCGGCGACGATCTGAAATTCAATGTGGTGCGGATTAAGTATCAGCTTTTCGAGATAAATCTGGTCATTGCCAAACGCTTTCTGCGCCTCGTGACGCGCACTGTGAAAGGCAGATTTAAGGCTGGGCTCGTTGTGCGCGCTGCGCATTCCACGGCCGCCACCGCCGGCAGCCGCCTTGATCATCACCGGGTAACCGATTTTCCTTGCGATCTTGATCGCCTCCTCTTCCGTCTCGACGATTCCATCGCTTCCCGGAGTCACCGGCACGCCGGCTTTGCGAGCACATGAGCGAGCAGCGTTCTTATCGCCCATGGCTTGCATGGCACGCGATGGTGGTCCGATAAACTTGATATTGCAGCTTTCGCACACCTCAGCGAAATGCGGGTTCTCGGCCAGAAATCCGTAGCCCGGATGAATAGCATCGACGTCGCCGATCTCGGCGGCGCTCATAATCCGATCGATTTTTAAATAACTTTCCAAGCTCGGCGCAGCGCCGATGCAGATGGATTCATCCGCGAGCTGGACGTGCAGCGAATCGACATCCGCATCTGAGTAGACCGCCAGAGTGCGAATGCCCAGCTCCTTGCAAGCGCGAATCACCCGCAGCGCGATTTCACCACGATTGGCGATTAGAACTTTCTCGAACATGAATTGGCAATGTACGGCGAGCGCTTCGCTTGTCCGCTTAGCGACGCGCTTTGGCAGGGTCGCCGCGGCGACCGCCTGCCCTGCAATTGAAATTCGCGCGATGCATTACCGGATTCGGAACAACACTTGTCCGAACTGCACGGGTTTGCCATCTTCGGCCACCACTTCGGTGATGATACCGCCCGTTTCTGCCTTGATTTCGTTCATCACTTTCATCGCTTCGATAATGCAAACCACCGTGTCTTCGGCAACGGTTTTCCCAACATCTACAAAAGGCGGACTGTCCGGCGATGCGGAGCGATAGAATGTGCCCACCATGGGGGAGATGATTTCCTTCAACGGCGCGCTTTCGATCGCTTTGGGCGCGGCGGGCGTGGTTTCAGCCGCGGCGGGCACGGCCTTGGGCGGACCTGGCGCTGCTGGCGGCGGAGCTGCAGCTGTCAGAAGGGAAGAGCCTTTTTCAAGCTTAAGACGGAATCCCTCCTTTTCGATCTCAAAGACCGAAAGATCATGCTTCTTCATCAAATCGATGATGGCTTTAATTTCTTTTAGGTCTTTAGGATCCAAGCGTTGCTCCTGTGGTTAAGCCTGAGCGTTTAGGTAAAGCAGCTTTAGGGAGCAAGGTCAAGCACGTGGAATGGAGCTCACTTGCGAGTTGGAGCACGGAGTAATGAGTCTTTGATCTGGCGCATCCTCCGATAGTCCATTACTCCAATACTCCATTACTCCGTCACTCCAGTTCGGTATCATCGATGAAACCGACGATTACGTCGTGGTCGATAAACCGCCGTTTCTTCTCATTCACCCGACAAAGCCGAACCAGGGGCGCAATCTGTGGAAAGAATTGCGCGAGCTTCTGGCATTCGAAATCGCCAGCGGCGGTCAGGTTTCGATTGTGAACAGGCTCGACCGCGAGACAAGCGGCTTGGTTCTGGTCGCAAAAACTGCCGCGGCCGCGCGCCGGTTCGGATTGCTGATGCAGCAGCAACGGCTTCGCAAAGAATATCTCGCCATCGTTTGGGGCTGGCCGGAATGGGGACAGAAAATCGTGGACGCGCCGTTAGATCGTCAGGGTAAACACCAACAATCAGCGATCTGGCTGAAGCAAACGATCCACGCGGCGGGCGCGCCGGCGCGGACTGAGTTCCGCGTGGAACGACGCTTTGTTAGATCGACCTCTGCGGACGATAAATTTAGCGTGATCCGGGCAATTCCCCGCACGGGGCGCACTCATCAGATTCGCGTGCACTTGAGCTCGATCGGTTACCCGATTGTGGGGGACAAAATTTATGGTCCAGATGAGCGACTCTATCTCCAGTTCATTGAGTCCGGATGGACGCCTGAACTCGAACAACGCTTACTTTTGCCGCGGCATGCGCTTCACTCAGCAAAACTCTCGGTTAAAGGCGAGCGCGAATGGACAAGTGATTTGCCGTCAGACCTTGCGGAGTTCTGCAGCGGCGGTCTGTCTGGCAAGCCGTAGCTTGAGTGAAGGCTGCTGACTGCCGGGATCCAAGAAGCAGCGGTCTCCTTGGGCGCCGTAGCCTCGGCGAAGGCGGCTAGTCCGCCGCTGGGCAAGCTGCCGCCGTCGCGAGGCTATGGCGGGCCAAGGGAAATCGCCCTTGCTTGATCGGCGCTCGCAGAGCGCCGCTACAGAAGCCCTGCCAATTGCAATCGCATCAACTACCCCTATCGTAGCGCGCCGAATGAAAACGCTTCGCGCTTCCGTCGTTTTCGCGTTTTTGCTCGCGTGCTTGCAAGCGTTCGGCGGAACGGAACGCCCAAGCGCAGAACTTCCTGCCGACTGAACTTAATCCGCGAAGCTTCGAACTCGCGATCGAGTCGGGATACCTATTTGGGGCCATCAATCCGCCGACTGATTATCAGATCGGCGCGGAGTTTCTGACAGCGCGTATTCGATGGGGCGTGGTGCGAGGCGACACCTGGCTGCGCGGTTACAACCAGTTTTACATCAGCGGCATCGCCGAGCCGATTTTTCGCGGAATCGAGAACCATTATTTCGGATTCAATCTTGGCATGCGGTACAACTTTGTCCGGCCAGGTAGCAGGCTGGTTC
Source organism: uncultured Verrucomicrobiae bacterium (assembly GCA_963741065.1). GTDB lineage: Bacteria > Verrucomicrobiota > Verrucomicrobiia > Chthoniobacterales > UBA10450 > Udaeobacter. Next base: position 8,476 of record CAVUGV010000005.1, read on the forward strand.
CCTACTTCTCGGGCGGGGTTGGCGCAGGCTGGATCGACAGTCATCCGGAAGTTCCCGGCGCACAGGGACAGGATTTCACATTTAACATTTTATCTGCGGCCGGCGTTTCCTACATTGTGAACGATCATTGGAAACTGAACGTGGGAGTGCTTTACGAACATCTCTCCAATGGCGGACAGACCGATCCGAATCCGAGCCTGAATCTCTTCGGGCCGCAGCTCGGTGTGACATGTTCGTTTTAGCGAAGCGCTCATGCTCGTGCTCTTAAACATCCAACGCTCAACGCTCAACGCGCAACGCCCAATTCAAACAGTTGAGCATTGGATGTTGGACGTTGGACGTTGGACGTTTCGCCTCTCTTCCTAGGATAGAGGAATTCTTAGTGAAGACCTACCCCGAAGAAAACGTCCTGGTCGTCAGGCGGAGTTTGTTCGATGAGCTGGGGAGTTTCCAAGGCCTCAACTTTGAGCCGCAGAAATATCTCGACGCATTTCTGTCGCGGGGAAACAACTTCTTCCTCCCGCGTCCTGAAGCTGAGATTAATCCCGCCTGCAAACAAATCATTCCCTACGCGCTAATCGCGTTTGAGAATAAGGTCGCTTATTACGTCCGCGGGAAAAAAGCGGGCGAACAGCGTCTGATCGCCAAAGGTTCAATCGGTATTGGCGGTCACATGAACGAGACCGACGAATCGCTCTTCGCGTTGGATGAGGCGGCCTATCGGGCCGGTGTTGAGCGCGAAGTGAACGAAGAAATCAAAATCGATAGTCCGTTCGAGGACCGAATTGTTGCTCTTCTAAATGACGACACGACGGAGGTGGGACGCGTGCATCTTGGCATCGTTCACGTTTTCAAACTGGCCGAGGCAAAGATCGAAAAGCGCGAAGCGATGATCACGGGGCTAACGTTTCTTCGAAAAGAAGAGTTGCTAGCGCGTCGCGAAACGATGGAAACCTGGTCGCAAATTTGCCTCGATTCGCTCGAGCGCCTGCTGCTGTAGCCGCCTCGCTGTGTCGAGGCGCTCCGCATGTTTGCCACCTGCACGGCGACACAGCGCCGCGGCTACAACGACGCGAAGCCTAGAGCGACCTTTGCGGCAAAAATGTGACCTCGTCGATCTGCCAGCGGCCAACCGGATGCGAAATCAGGAGGTTAATGTCCGCGTATCTCGCCGGATAATTTATGCGCCCTTGGAAGTTCCCGTGCGGCTCGAAAAATTGCGAGTTAAACTCGATGTCGCCCTTGACGTCTATCGCGCCAGCAGGCGGTCCCAGCTTGGCAATCTCGGCAAAAAAGTCCTGCTGCGCCGATGCCGGGAAATTCATGTGCGCTGCCGGGCTTAACCGCGAGTTGAAAAAGTTAATATCACGCTGGACAACGATGCGCTGGATGGCGTCTCTGGCGAATTGTTTTCCTTCCCTGGCCATCTCCTGTTTGTTGGAGGAGAGCCACCAAAAACCTGCGCCAACCAATCCCAGCACAATGATGAGGATAACAATTACTTGCCCGGATGATTTCGAACGAGAATTCATTTTCAATTTCTTCATAATTAATTAGTAGCCGAACCCGAGGCCCTTGATTACTTCGCCATTTCGGATGAGAACGGCATGTTTTTGATTGCCCGTGTAACCGCCGAAGCGATTCCGGGCGTTGACGGTGAAATTGACCAGATAACCGTAGAGGTGTTCGCCGTTCTTGCCCAGATCGGCTGGTTTAGGTTCCCCATTCCATTCAAGGCGCGCACTGTCCGGATCGATCAGTTGTTTGCTGAGCCACTGCGTCACTATCTCCTTGTAATTGGCAGGATATGACCCGTAACGCGCCGTGTCCGCTTCTGTTTCTGCAATCGCTTGCAGCGTGAGCGCAACGCCCATTGTACAGGCAAGAATGAGCGGCCCAGCCGTTTTCATGGCAGCCATTCTGTGCCGTCGGAATTTTTTGTCCAGCCTAATGCGAGCCAGTCGATTCCCCGGCGTCGCGAGCGTCTGGCGCACTTGCTTATCTGGGGAGCACAGGCTGCTAGCCTGTAGTTGCCGGCAGCTTGCCGGCAACATGTTTGAAACGCAACGCTCACGTGATGCCATTTTCCGGTCTCGGCAAGCTGCCGAGACCTACAGGCTGGCAGCCTGTGCTCCCCAGAAAACGAAGCCAGCATGCCAGCCGTCTGCTCAAAGAGCGCTTTTCTTTCCGGAGCTTTTTCTTTATTGATGCTTCGCATGATGAATCGAGTGGTCCTCTCGGGGTTGGCTGTTTCCCTGATATTTGCCATTTCAAGCTCAGCAAATGCACAAACTCCGGCACCTACTGCTTCACCTGCAATTGAAGAGAACAAGCAATTGCTTGATCCCGCCGCCGCTACGCAAGCGTGGTTGGCTACGGTGCCGAGAAACGAGCGAGAAAAATCAGATGCCTATTTCGAGGGCGGTTACTGGCTGATTCTGTGGAATTTTCTTCTGGCCGCGGCGATCTCGATCTTTCTGCTGGCTTCCCGAATCTCCGTCCGGCTGCGCGATTTCGCCGAACGTGTCTGTAGGGGAAGCTGGCAGCTTCCCCTGCAAGTAATCCTCTACGCGATTCCCTATTTCCTCATCGTCGCCGCGCTGAGTTTCCCTCTGAATCTGTATGAAAACTTTTTCCGCGAACATCAATACGGCCTCGCGACCCAGAGCTTTATGCCATGGTTTCGGGAGCAGCTGATCGGTCTCGGCATCGCAATCATTGGCGGCACGGTATTGTTGATTGTGCTCTACGCTGCTTTTCCGGCGAGCACCACGAGCGTGGTGGATCTGGGGAACGGTCGTCGCGGTTGTCTTCATGTTCGTCACCGCGTTCATCGCGCCTGTGTTTATCGAGCCGCTGTTTAATACCTACAAACCGCTAACCAAATCGGAAATTAAGGATCCAATTCTCGCCATGGCGCGAGCGAATCAAATTCCTGTAAAACAAGTTTTCGAGGTGGACGCTTCGCGGCAGACCACGCGGGTGAGCGCAAATGTCGCAGGAGTTCTTGGCACGACTCGGATCGCGCTGAATGACAATCTGCTCAAGCAATGCACGCTTCCAGAAATCCGCGAGGTGATGGCGCACGAGATGGGTCATTACGTCCTTAACCACGGCGCGAAACTGCTGACTTACTTTGGAATTTTTGTCCTCATCGGATTCGCACTAACTCGTGCCCTGTTCGACGCAGCAGTGAGACGCTGGGGAGGCAGATGGGGCGTTCGCGGAATCGCCGATCCCGCCGGACTTCCGTTGCTGGTTTTGATTTTGAGCGCGCTGGTTTTCGTCGCCACGCCGTTTCTCAATACGGTCGTACGCGTGACAGAACGAGAAGCGGATGCTTTCGGAATCAACACTTCGCGCGAGCCCGATGGCATGGCAAAGGTGGCGCTCAAACTCGGCGCCTACCGCAAACTCGACCCGACGCCGCTGGAAGAATTCATCTTTTTCGATCATCCCAGCGGCCGCTCCCGGATCCGCATGGCCATGGATTGGAAAGCGGCGCATTTGCCCGCTGGAGAATCACCCGTGGCGGACGGTGGCTCTGGCATTCGCTAATGGCGCAGTCTAACCCGTTTCGCGCGGGTGCTGAGAGGGCGCGGCTGCGGTCGGGGCGAACTGCCGCTTCCGAATCAGCATCAAATTGCGAATGTAAATAAGGGAGTTTGGCAGATAAGCGAGGATGCCGATCGGATCCCGTCTGAAAATAAAGTACAAACACATGATCACACTGCCGGCGATGCTCCAATACCAAAACGATATCGGGATGACGCTTTCGCCCTGCCGCTCTGAGGCAAGCCATTGGACAAAAAAACGCATCGAGAAAAAAACGTTCCCGATGAAGCCAAGAATCATGATATAACTCCAGTCCAGACCGAGGAAGCGGTATTCTTGCCCGATCCACGTGATAGCGATAAGTGCGAGTATGTTCATAGGCGTTAATTTGATTGGCGCTATCGATTTCGTGATTTCATGCGCACCGCAAGCAGATCGCGGAACGATTTGAACAAGGATTTAGACGCCGTAGTGACTGGTGCCCGATAATCGCGGATTGTCGACGCTCTTCAATCCTATCGCACCTTGTCAAGGCGGAGAACGATCGGAACGATTTCGACGATCATCACGTCCAGATTCCAGACGCCGTAGTTTCAAGTACTGCGATGTTGGCGATGCCATATCGCGGCATCCTTGTCGATTTGCCTCCTGCGACACTGCGACGACGTTTCACCTGATACTGATTCAGAAGAATGCGATTCTCGAAATCAAACAAGAACCGAGCGGCTATGATCGCGCCTTCAGCCGCGCAATCAACGTGTCGGCGATCGCGGCCGGCGTGTCGGCAATGGCGATTCCCGCGGCCTTTAGCGCTTCAATTTTTCCCGCCGCAGTTCCTTTCCCTCCGGAAACGATCGCGCCGGCGTGACCCATGCGGCGTCCCGGTGGAGCTGTCATGCCTGCGATAAAAGCTGCCACCGGTTTATTGCAATTCGCTTTGATCCACGCGGCGGCTTCTTCTTCTGCCGAGCCGCCGATTTCGCCAATTAGAATCATGGCGTCTGTGCTTGGATCTTCGTTGAACAGCTTCAGGCAATCTAAGTGCGACAAGCCGTGAATGGGATCACCGCCGATGCCGATGCAGGTCGATTGGCCGTAGCCGCGCGATGTCAATTGCCATACTGCTTCATACGTAAGCGTACCGGAGCGCGAGATCACTCCGATATTGCCCGGCTTGTGAATGTAGCCCGGCATGATGCCAATCTTGCACGCACCGGGAGTAATGATCCCCGGGCAATTCGGACCGATCAGTCGCGATTGCTTTCCGCGCATTAGCGCTTTCACGCGCATCATGTCCATCACCGGAATCCCTTCCGTGATGCAAACGACCAGCTCGACTCCGGCATCGACTGCTTCCAGAATTGAATCCGCAGCCGCAGGAGCAGGCACGAAAACCATTGAAGCATTGCAGCCAGTTTTCTGTCGCGCTTCCCATACGGTGTCGAATACCGGCACCTTGTCATCGAACATTTGGCCGCCTTTCCCCGGCGTCACGCCGGCGACCACATTCGTGCCGTAGTCCATGCACTGCCGCGTGTGAAACGCGCCCGCGCTACCGGTGATCCCCTGCACCACGAGCCGCGTGTTTTTATCGACCAAAACTGACATGAGCGGAATGACGAATGACGAATGACGAATGACGAAACAATCCGAAGTCCGAATGAAATCCGAAACACGCACGAATCCAAAAATCGAATATCCAAAGCCGTTATTTCCGTGCATTCTGGGCATTTGACTCGATTTCCTTCGAATTTCGTCATTCGGGCTTCCGGTCATTTATTTTTTCGTTTATGAACGACCAGCTTGTTCCCGTCTGGATCTCGAAATTGCGCCATCCAGCAAACTGGCGTCTCGGTCTTTTCAATATCGAACGTGACTCCGCGTTCTTTCAGCTTCGCGATAGCCGCATCGATGTCATCAACTTCGAAAGCGACCGTCGTCCCATCACGCGACGGTTTCCACGCCGGATGACAGCCAACTCCGATTGTCGTAGGGCCGAGATCGTACTCGACCCATGCGCCGTCCATCTGCGTGGAACTGGGCTTTAGTTCAAGGATCTCCTGATAAAATTTTCGCGCGCGTTCCTTATCAGACACCGCAATAGCAATGAAGGCTACTTCGTTTGTGATCATTTGCAGACTCCTTTCTCATTTTCTGGTTTAAGTTTGTGAATTATCAATTTGTTGCCGTCCGGATCCTCAATGATGGCCATGCGGCAAACCGGCGAATCAACTTTATCATAGGCGATGCTTTCGCTCGTCGAATTGCGCAATTGCCTCCTCCAGATTTTCCACTTCGAGCGCGGCACTAGTGCCTTCGTTCGACGGTTTCCATTGTTCGCCAACACAAGCGAGAGCCAATGTCCCCTCACCGATTAAATACTCGGTCCAATGTTCGCCGGTCATTTCAGGATCCGGCTGCAAACCGAGCACGCCTTCATAAAACTCTCGCGCGCGTTTCATGTCCGTCACCGGAATTCCAACAAAGGCGATCTTCTTAATCTTCATGAGTCACTCCTTCCTTCATCAGCCAGTCGGTTAGCAGCCCGATTACTTTTGGATCGAACGGCGCTTCCTTACCTTTGAAAGCGTCGGCCATACTCAAATAATGCTGAAATGTGTGACCCGTCTTGGGCACCTCGTACGGATACGCGTCTCCACCGTTTGCCGAAACATACGCGGCGATCAATTGGTGATCTTCGCGGCTCATGATCCAATCGAACTCGCCACGCAACGCATAAGTGGGCGCCGTTACGCGCGACCACGCGGCGGCGAGATTCAATTTTTGTAACTGCTGATAAAACGCGAGCGGACGTCCATACAAATGCGCGTGATCTTTTCCTTCTGGCCAAAGATCCGCCAGACTGCGGTTGCTCTTTGAGGATGTCGCCGACCGGGCGGTCTTTGATCAGCCATTCATAATAAAGTGTCGCTGCTCGTTTCATCATCTCAGTGACTTCCGCGGGCGTTTTCCCTATTAACGTGAAGCGCCGGCGTTCGATCTCGAGCATGTGCTCGAACCAGGTCTTAGCCCAACCGCCGACTGAAATGTAGCCGCGCACCTGCTGTTGTTCCGCCTGCGATTCGGGGACCAGCGGCGCAAAGCCACCACCATTGCTGATTCCAAGAATGAAAACGCGGTTGCTATCGATGAAGTCGTAATTTTTCAATGCGCGAAAAGCAGCCCGATAACCGCCAAGCTCCGATTCGAAATCTGTTTCCGCGCAAACGCCTTCGCTGTCGCCAACGCCCTGCTTATCGACGCGAAACAGAGAGAATTGTGGCAAGCGCGCGAGGCCTTGAAAAACAAGTCCGCTGGCGTCTTTCGTGCCCGCCGGCGCTTCAACCGAATCACAGCTCAACCAACCCGCCACGAAAATGACCGGCAGTTTCCCTTTCGCATTGCGCGGTTTGGTAATGATCGTGCGCAATCGTTTGCCGTCGGGCGACGTTACCGAATCGTAGATCACATCGACGTTTGGATAACTTTCGCGAGGCGACTTCGTTTTGCGCGGAAGCTCGTCAGACACGGCCGTCGCTGCAAGAGTCAGTGCAACGAAAGTTGTCCATATGATTTTCATTGGGACCGACCTTTATTCTACCCAGAAGCTCCAACAGCCGATTGCTAAATTGTGGGGAGCGCAGGCTGCTAGCCTGCAGTCGTCGGCAGCTTGCCGACGACACCACAGGATGCCAAAAGACGTCGGCGCCGAACGTTCAAAGAGCTTTTCGGCAAGCTGCCGAAAACAACAGGCTGGCAGCCTGTGCTCCCCAGGACAGCTCCGGAGTCGCGCAAACCGAAACGTTCGATTTTCAAGATCACGTCGTTTCGCGCCGTCTTCCATTTTGGGAATTGGGATTTGATTCTTTACTTGGGATTTGGACCTTGGGATTTGGGATTTGCGGTTGCGGCCGCTGCAACCGCTTTCTTTGCCGCATCCGCGAGATCGTCGGCCGCGATTAGCGCGAGGCCGCTATCCTTCAACAACTGCTTCCCTCGCTCCACGTTTGTTCCTTCCAGACGAACAACCAACGGCACGGACAGTTTCACTGTTTTCGCTGCGTTGATGATGCCATGCGCGATGATGTCGCATTTCATAATCCCGCCGAAAATGTTCACGAGGATCGCTTTTACTTTTTTGTCCGCGATCAAAATTTTGAACGCTTCGGTCACTTGTTCTTCCGTCGCGCCGCCGCCTACGTCGAGAAAATTGGCCGGCTCGCCACCATAAAATTTGATGATGTCCATCGTAGCCATGGCAAGGCCAGCGCCGTTCACGAGGCACGCGATGTTGCCGTCCAGCCCGATATAGCTCAGTCCATGCTTTGACGCTTCCACTTCGCGTGGATCTTCTTCCGCTACGTCGCGCAGCGCTGCGACCTCCGGGTGCCGATAAAGCGCGTTATCATCAAAGTTGAACTTTGCGTCGAGCGCGAGCACGTCACCGCTGGTTGTCACCACCAGTGGATTGACCTCCACCATCGAGCAATCGAACGCAACGAACGTGCGATAAAGTCCTTCAAACAATTTCGAAGCGCTTTTTAGCTGCGACGACTCGAAGCCAAGCTGCTTCGCCAGTTTTCGTGTCTGGAACGGTTGCAGACCGGCCAATGGATCGATCGCTTCACGAATGATCTTCTCAGGCGATTTTGCTGCGACGGTTTCAATTTCCACTCCACCTTCCGTGCTTGCGACAATCAAAGGCGCGGCTGTTGCCCGATCGAGCAGAATCGCAAAATAAATTTCGCGCGCGATATCGGCCGACTCGGCGACCAGCACTTTGTTCACTACGCGACCAGCCGGGCTCGTCTGATGCGTTACCAGGATTTGCCCGAGCATCTTTGCGGCAACTTCCCGTACGTCCTCAGGTGTCTTGCGAACATGAACTCCGCCCTGAAATCCGTTTTTGAATGTTCCTTTGCCGCGTCCGCCAGCATGAATTTGCGCTTTAACAACGATGTCGACGTCGCCCAGTTCGCGCGCGATTTGCTCCGCCTCATCGAGGGTTGAGGCGACTTTGCCACGCGTGGTCGCCACGTCGAATCTCTGCAACAATTCTTTGGCTTGATATTCGTGAATGTTCATTCGCAGATTCCGCGAGGAGTGGAGTAGCCCGCAGAAGACAGATCAGCAAAGATTTTTCTTTTGCAAATTGGCTTGCCTCTTTAAAACCGGGCCGACTACGGTGGCAGGCATGACAACCTTCATCAAAATCTCCAGTCTGGTCTTGGCGTTCCTTGTCTCGATTAGCTTGCCACTTGCAGCCGGCACGTCCGACCAAGAAAAGGCCTTCGTCGACAAATACAAAACGGCAATGGAAGGCAAGGACACAGCCACGCTGCAGTCCTTCCTTTACACGCAAGGCTCAGACCCGGCGGCCGTCGAGTTTTACAAGATGATGCAGTCGGGGGAAGCCGGAGAGAAAATTTCCACGATTGAGCTTGTTGCTCTCACGCCGGAGGACGTGAAAAAAGCGACGACGCCAATGGACGGACCAACTGGCAAAGTTTGCCTGACACTCAAACCAACCAAGAAGCTCGTCATCAAGATCGAGAAAAAAGACGCGAACGGGAGCTCCACCAGCAACACAGAAAACCTCATCGCCGAGAAAGACGGGAAATTCGTTATTCCCGTCCCCGGCCCGTGTAAGTAGGGTCTCGAGAGTAGCATCATTCTATCGCACGCGTCGTCATCCCGAGCGAAAGCGAGGGACCTCTCACAGGCCGGAAAGCTCACGCAAGCTACCTTGAGTAAGTCAGCCACCCAATGTGAGATCCTTCGTCGTCTGCGCGACTCAGGATGACACGCGTTTTCTTTACTTTCGTTCCTCTCCGAAAAGCGTACCTACCGTGCGTTGGTCTGCTGGCGGTTCGAGCGAATTAACGAAATTGCGAAAGCGTTCCGAAAAAACTTCAGGCCGGAGTTTCCAATAATGAGCGATGCCCGGCGCAGCGACATAGTGCCGAAGAAGTCCGCGCCAGCCTTCCCATAGTTGCTTGTCCATCAGCCCATAGACATAGTGAAAATGAATCGTCTCGAAGGCTTTCAACCATTGGTACGTAGCGTGGAAAAAACGCGCCCGTTCTTCGACTGAGAGTGCGCCGATGTCTTCCAGGCCAATTCGCCAGATGCGTTCCAGTTCGGCATTCTCCATTAAAGGTTTGGTCACGTCGCGCAGAGCGGTGGCTGCAGCGTCTTGAGTAGCGAGTTTGGCCACACGCGTGCTCCGATGCACCTGCAGCGCCAGATATAGCACGGACAAAACCACAGCAATCGAGCCGACCAATTGCGAGATCGCGCTAATCGCGTCCCAGTCAATCGCTCCAGTTATACAACATCAACCCATGTCACATACATGTCATTCTGATCCCGCAGTCGCGGGAGAAGAATCTGCTGATCATCTCTCATCTAAGAGAATAGACAGAGATGTTTCCAGCCCTCGCATAAAGCCTACGGCTTGGCAGGCGCTTCGCTCAACATGACAATGTCATTATGGGATTGACCGCTACTTCGGTTCGTCAGCGACTTTCAGAACAATTTTCCCGCGCGTGTGACCAGTGGCGACCTGTTCCTGCGCTTTCGCCGCTTCCGAAAGCGGGAACGTTTGAGAGACAATTACTTTGATTTTCTTTTCGTCGATCAATTTGCCAATCTCAGCGAGCTCATTCGAAGTCGGCTCGACGCCTAAGGATGCGCCTCGAATCCCGTGCTTATCCAGTTCTGCTTGATCGATTCGCGCCACGAGCGTCACAATAAAGCCGCCTTTCTTTACCACTCCGTAGGAACGCGCAAGCGTATCTTTCCCAACTGAATCGAGCACCACATCGACATCTTTTGCGACGTCCTCGAACTTTTGCTGTGTGTAATCGACTTCGACATCCGCGCCGAGTTGCTTGAGCAGATCCTGATTTCGAGTCGATGCCGTCGCGATCACTTTCGCGCCGCGTGCTTTGGCGATTTGGATCGCGAAACTTCCTACGCCGCCCGATCCGCCGTGGATAAGCACCGTCTGGCCCGCACTCAGTTTTGCCTTGTCGATTAACGCCTGCCACGCCGTCAATGCGACAACCGGGACGCCTGCCGCTTCGGTAAAGCTGATCGATTTCGGCTTTGCGGCCGCTTCGACTTCTGTCGCGACAGCGTATCTGGCATATCCGCCACCGTCTTTCAGATCGAGGTACGCGTACACCTGGATCGCCGGCCTTGAACTTTGTGATCTTCGCTCCCGTCTTCTCAACGACTCCCGCGATGTCGTAACCCGGAATGAACGGCAGCGTTATTCCGAAAAACTTCGCATACTTTTCGGAGCGACTCGCGTCGTCCACCGGATTCACACCCGCTGCGATCACGCGAACCAGGATCTGATCTTCTTTCGGTTCCGGCCGAGGCATATCTTCATATTTCAAAACCTCTGGGCCGCCGTACTCATGCACTACAATTGCTTTCATGGTCGGATTGGCCGTTTGCGCAGGCGAAACGCTTGGTAGAATCGCCCCTGCCATTATCCCTATAACAAACGTCAGTTGCCTTGGAACGTGCATAACAGTGTCAACCGGTCGAGTCGCTGATTTCTGCCTTCCGACTTAGCCCGGGCGCGGACTGTTCGTCCAGACTTTTCCCATCGCTTACACTCTCGTTTCACCCAGCCGGAGGCAAAGGCGGCTCTGGCGGCGGATTCAACGCAGATGCCGAAGGCAGCGGCGCGGGCGACGCAGGTGACAGGATCGGCAAAAACTCCGGTGGCATTAAGCCCGCCCACACATCGTATTCGGGCCCGAACTGGCGCAGAAACAAAAGCGAAAATGAACGAAGCAAAACAAAGACCGGCAACAAAATCACAGTGCCGATATATGGAATCGCAGCGACGCAGCAGGTCGCGCAAGTCACCAGGCATCCGACGATCGCCGAGGCCAGTGCGAGAACAATCAAAAATAAACAATACAAGAGGATTTCCCCCGGGTTCGCCGCGATCAGTGTAGTGACAGTCCGGAACGCCTCATAGGCTCGGCACCGGCGCCGATACATCACCGGCGTCATAAAATTAGCGATCAGCGCCCAGACAAACACGAGCAGCAGCATGACGAATACCCACGCGGCAATTAGCGATATCACATAAAGATCCAGTCGATCTCGATGCAGATACAAATAGTAACGGCCTTTGATCGCCAGGATGATCAACGGCAGGGAAAGCAACGCTGCCAAGATCAGAAAGCAAAGCCCAACCACCAGCGAGAACAGAAAATAGCTGTTCCCTTCCTTGCGAAATTCACGCCATGGTTCTGCAACTGCCCCGCGGTTCCTGACGATGCAGTCGATAAACATGAAGCCGCCGCGCGCGCGCAGCCAGGCAAATAGAACAATGAGAACGAGAACCAATGCGATCAGAACACAAACGCCCGTCACAAGAATCGGATGCGGAATCTGGCTGATCGCCTCGTGTAGCTTCTGCACGTCTTCGCGACGGTTGTACTGATAGTTGAAACCGCCACCACCCAGGTTCGCCAGCCATGCGCCAAAGCCAACCACAAACCATTTCTTTACGTCGAACGGCTGAAAGAGAATCTTCTTCATCAATTCAAACGCTTCCCCAAATGGTTTGAAGATTTCGATGTTTCGTTCGGTTCCATTCATGCGCGGCATTTCAAGCGTTCCATTGCTGGGAAGCAAGACCGTTGTAGCCGCGTCTCTGTGAGACGCGCGGCGCGCACGTTTCAAAACACGTCGGTGTCACGCTTCCCACAGGGAAGCCGGCTACAGCAATCATGCCAGACACGCTCTGGACAGCGCACTCTACAGCCCACGCTGCGCGGTTGTTTAGTAAGCCGGGAGCGCCATGTTAGTTCTCGATGCTACACACGCAACGCCGCTACCCCATTGGCGCCGAAGTAGTCGGCAAAGACGAAACGCACTTTCGCGTTTGGGCGCCAAAAGCTCGAGAAATTGATGTTGTTCTGGAAAACAGCGGAGGCGCGGAGCCAATCTTCTATCCGCTAACACCGGAAGCAGGTGGATATTTTTCCGGCGCCGTCAACGTCGGCACAGGCAGCCGTTACCGGTTTCGAGTAAACGGCGGAGAAAACTTTTATCCCGATCCGGCGTCGCGCTTTCAGCCGGAAGGACCGCACGGTGTCTCTTGCGTTGTCGATCCACGCCAGTTCCGGTGGGCGGACACGAATTGGCCGGGCGTCAAATTAAAGGGCCAAATCATCTACGAAATGCACATCGGCACATTTACGAAGGAAGGAACGTGGCGCGCCGCAGCGGAGCAGTTGCCGGAGCTGGCGCGTATCGGAATCACGGTGGTCGAGATGATGCCAGTCGCGGATTTTCCCGGGAAATTTGGCTGGGGTTACGACGGGGTAAATCTTTTTGCACCGGCCCATTTGTACGGAACACCCGACCACTTGCGCACATTCATCGACCGGGCGCACTCGTTAGGTTTGGGCGTCATTCTCGACGTCGTTTACAACCACTTCGGGCCGGACGGAAATTATCTCGCTGTTTTCTCCGACGATTATTTGGTTCGTGAAAAAGAAAACGAATGGGGCAATGCCATCAATTTTGACGGACCGAATTCGGGACCGGTTCGCGAGTATTTCAGCACGAATGCCCGTTACTGGATTGAGGAATTTCATTTCGACGGATTCCGTTTCGACGCGACACATGCCATCCGCGATCAATCCACTGAATACATCATCGGCGCGGTTGGACGCGCTGCGCGTGAGGCAGCCGGCGCACGCTCAATCGTTCTGATCGCCGAGAACGATCTCCAGGAAACAAAGATGGCGCAGACCGCAAGAAGCCAAGGCGGTGATGATCTGGACGGGATGTGGAATGACGATTTTCATCACAGCGCCGTGGTGGCCTTGACTGATCGCAATCAAGCTTATTTCGGCGATTATCGTGGCGCGCCGCAGGAATTTATTTCCGCGGCTAAATACGGATTCCTGTATCAGGGGCAGGCATGCTCATGGCGAAAAGCTGTTGCGTGGAACGCCGACATTCAGGATTGCTCCGGAGGTTTTCGTTTGCTTCATCGAGAACCACGACCAAATCGCGAACACAGGATCAGGCCAGCGATTGGGCTTTCAAACTTCACCGGGACGTTACCGCGCCATGACCGCCCTTCTCTTGCTAGGTCCCTGGACGCCGCTGTTGTTTCAGGGACAAGAGTTCGGCGCGTCCAGCCCTTTTCAGTTCTTTGCAGACATAGGCGATACCAGCGTGCGAGACGCAATTCGCAGGGGTCGCGCTGAATGGTTGGCGCCATTTTTATCGCTTACCGAAGAAGAGGCATGGAGGACTATCCCCGCACCGGATGACCCGGCGGTATTCGTTCGCTGCAAATTGGATTTGTCCGAGCGCGAAAGGAATCGCGAACTTTACGATCTGCACATCGATCTTTTGAAATTGCGACAGGAAGATTCGCGCTTTCGACGGCAGAGTTCCGGCGGCATCGATGGCGCGGTGCTTGGATCGGCAAGTTTCATTCTCAGATATTTTTCGGAGAACAACGACGATCGTCTGCTGGTAGTAAACTTTGGAGACGGACAGATCTTGCATCCTGCTTCGGAACCTCTGCTTGCGCCGCCGTCGGGTTACCGATGGGAAACACTTTGGACGACCGAGTCCCGGCACTACGGCGGAACAGGCGCCGTTGCAATTGCAAGTGACCAGCAATGGGTTTTGCCAGCCGAGTCCACGGTCGCGTTGCGACCGATACTGTAGCCCCGAAAGCGTTCGGGGCTGTCTTCAGCGGAGATTCGCGCGCGCGCAAGCATAGTTGCCTTGTGCGTTGAGGACAGCGCACTCTACAGAGCAGATCTTCTTTGTTCTCGACAAGTGGAAGAAAATTTTGCGAATCTCCACGCCTACATGCGTCTGATTCGATGTCGATGACCTTCCCGCTCAGGCCGTCGCTCCTGTCAGGCTTTGAATCATATGATCAAACAATGCCGGCGGGAAAGAGAAAGGACCCAAATCATGAAATCAGCAGCTCAGCATAAGACAGCAATTCTAACCGTTCTGGCCACAGTAGCTCTGGCCAGCTTGGGGCTTTTGCCACAAATACACGCGGTGACTCCGGCACCGGACGGGTGCTATCCCGGGTACACGACAGCGGAAGGGTGCAATGCACTTAATTCCTCAGCACCGGTGCTGGAAATACAGGCGTTGGTTGGTATTCGCTCTTTCAGCGCCACTACTAATAACTTCAACACTGGTGTTGGCGCTGGAACGCTAGTCCTCAACACGGCGGATTCCAATACCGCAGTGGGCGCGGCAGCGCTTTTACTCAACACCAGTGGCAATCAGAACGTGGCCGTTGGAACTGACGCGCTGGTCTATAACGATACTGGCCCGTTGAACACGGCGGTTGGTTATCAAGCGCTCTTTCACAACGTTAGCGGACTCGAAAACACGGCGATGGGTGATCAGGCGCTTCTTGACAATATCGGGGGCAACTTCAACGTGGCCGTCGGCGGCGCCGCGCTCCTTAACAACACGGCAGGCAACGACAACACCGCCATCGGGGGTGGCGCGCTCAATGACACCACTGGCAACGACAACACCGCTCTAGGGTTTCAAGCGGGGATCTTGGCAACTACCGGATCCAATAACGTCTATATCGGCTCGGGGATGTCCGGTGTAGCTGGCGAGAGCAACGCCTGCTATATCGCCAGCATCTTTAGCCAAACATCCGCGAACGGGATGCCGGTTTTCATTAACTCAAACAATAAACTCGGTACGGCTACATCCTCAAAGCGCTTTAAGGACCAGATCAAACCGATGGACAAAGCAAGCGAAACAATCTTCGCTTTGAAACCCGTCACCTTCCGCTACAAGAAAAATCTTGATCCCGAAGGCGCCCCGCAGTTCGGACTCGTGGCCGAGGAAGTAGCAAAACGTAAATCCTGCTCTGGTGGTGCGTGACAAGGAAGGCAAGCCATACAGCGTACGCTACGATCAGGTGAACGCGATGTTGCTCAACGAGTTCCTCAAGGAGCATCGCACGGTTCAGCAGCAGGGAGCTACGATCACAGAGTTGAAGAAAGAAATTGAAAATCTCGCTTCAACCGTCAAAGCGCAGGCTGCGCAAATCCAGAAGGTCAGCGCGCAAATTGAGATGAGCCAGAGAGCCACGAGAGTGGTCGTGAACAGTCCGTAAGATTTTGCCTACCCGCGAATCACGCCAATTGACGCAAATAAAGATGACAAAGACGTCCGGTTGACGTGGAAGGACACGATGGCGCTGGGAAGCCGTCATTCCTCCTTGAAGGATTCGCGTTTATTCGCGTGATTTGCGGGCTCGTAACGTTGGCGCTCTTGCGGCAACGCGCGTTTGCACCGGCGGGGTTCGCAGCGCATAACTTACGCCGATGAAATTCGGCTTTCCAATTCTCCTGCTTAGCGTGCTATCGGCCTCCGCAATCGCGCAAGAGAGCGTTACGCCGCCGCCGAGAGTTTATCCTGTGGCGTTGCCGAACTACGACGAGGAGACCGCCACTCGGTTGCAGATTTTCTTGGATAACAGCGATTTCGGTCCAGGCAAGATCGATGGAAAGATGGGCGAATTCTTCCGGAAAGCGCTCATTTCATACAAGCACGCGCAGGCGATGCCGAAGACCGGCGCAGTCGATCAATGGATGCTCGATCAAGTCCCCGTGACTTACACCACCTACGCAATCAGAGAAGAAGATGTGAAAATGATCGGCGACGTGCCAGGCAGTCACGCCGAGCAGGCGAGATTAAAGTGGCTTCCTTACACGTCGCTGTTGGAATTCGTCGCCGAGCGCTTTCATTCCGCCGAGACGTACATCCAGAAGCTCAATCCCGGAAAAAACTGGGAACACCTTCAGCCAGGCGAAACGCTCAAGGTGCCGAACGTTTTGCCGTTTGAAGTGGAAAAGTTCACCGAGGGAAAAGTCCCTGAGAATCCGGCATTCGCCACGCGCAAAGTTTTCGTCGACACCTATGAGCACCTGCTGGAAGTTTTCGATCACGATCAGCTCGTTTGCGTGTTTCCAATTACGCCGGGATCGAAAACATTGCCTGCGCCGGTAGGGACGTGGAAAATTCTCGGCGCGGCCATTTGGCCCTGGTTCCGCTATGATGAAGGCATGCTAAACCACGGTGTGCGCACCGAAAATTTTTACAATCTCCCGCCCGGGCCCAATAATCTGGTCGGCATTCTCTGGATGGGCTTGAACAAACCAGGCATCGGCATCCACGGCACGAATAATCCTGAAACCATCGGCCGGGCCGCGAGTCACGGTTGCATTCGCCTGGCAAACTGGGACGCCGCGCGGGTGAAAGACCTCGTGAGCGTGGGGAATGCAGTGATCATCTTTTAGGTGGAACGCGTTGTCCTCAACGCGTTGGCAGCAAGCGGCTTTGCCGCCTAATATTTGCGCCTTCGGCGATTTCTTTGCCATCGTCTTCGGAGAAGCCGATCCACCTTTAGAAAATTTCACCAAGAAATTTTCGCGCCGAATCGCGTGCTTAAACGTCTAGGCATTAGATCGCAAAACAATGGATGCCAGTGAACGCGAACAATACCGGGCGGCCATTCACGGCGATCGGGAGGCATTTGAAATGATTATTCGCACGCACAGTCGAGCGCTTTTCGCGATCGCTTACGGCATTCTGCAAAATCGCGAGGAAGCCGAAGACGTCGTGCAAGACGCGCTGGTCAAAGCGTGGAAAACGCGCTGGCGCGTCCGCGACCCGGAGAAATTTCCCGCGTGGCTGGCAACAATCGCAAGACATCGGGCGCACGATGTTTTTCGCAAACGCCGCACCGTTCCGCTTTCGGAAGAAACAATCGAAGCGATCGAAACCGGAGCCAACTGATACGATCACCTTGGATCGGCAATTACATTCCGCGCTCGCAGCTTTGCCAGAGCTTCATCGCACCGCGCTTACCCTGCGGTACTTCGAAGAGATGGATTATCGCACTATTGAAAACACGTTGGGCCTGACCAATGGCGCGCTGCGAGGAATTCTCGGCCGCGCGCTGGCTTCAATGCGAAAACAACTTCGCCCCGCTCTGGCTTCAATGGACTAAACCTATGGCGACCGTTCACAACGAAATCGACAACTGGCTCGCTGCCGATCTTCACGGCGACCTCTCAGACGCCGAACGAAGCGCGTTTCACGCGCATCTCCTCGACTGCGCCGCGTGCCGCAAAGCTCATCAAGAAACCAAAACTATGAACAAAATCCTTGAAGAAACTCTTGCTCAAGAAAAACCTGATCTGCGTTTCGAACAGCGGATGCTCGCCGGATTCCGCAATCGCGTCCCCGCAAAGAGCTGGACTGGTAAGATTGCTCGTCGATCTGATGCGGCTACGCCCGGTGCAAATCACGGCAGTTGCTGCGGTCTTGCTCGGACTGGTGCAACTCGGTCGGATGATTACGGGCGAAGGTGTGACCGCGGTGCCCGGTCGTGAAGAGCTACGCCCGAGCGCAATTCGCCGCCCGGCCATCGCAGGTCGCTGCGTCGCGATCCGCTCCCGCCGCGGGCTTGGCACGATCAGACGAAGCCGCCAGCTGCACGATCACGAGACATAGCTCTTCCGGAACCGCCGCCGCCTGCGCTGCCGTCAACTCAAGCGAAGCGACAAAGCAGAGAGTTTCGCGAAGAGCCAAACCAATGACCGGCACCGAATCGAAATTGGCCGCGGCGGAACAAGCACCGCCCAAGCCAGCGGAAACGGCTGCTCCAGAGATGGCCAATCGCAAACTGATTCGCAACGCGACTGTCGAGCTGGAGATCGTCAGCTTTGATGATGCTGTGCAAAAGATCACGGCGTTTGCGAATGAAGAACGCGGATATGTCGCGACGACCAATTCGGACAAACAGGCGAATGGAAAGTTGCGCGGGCAAGTAATCGTCAAGGTTACTGCCCGAAAATTTAGATCACTTTCTGCAAAAAGTTCGCGGGCTTGGCGAGTTGAAGAACCAAACACTCGGCACCGAAGACGTGACGAAGGCGTACTTCGATACCGATGCGCGGCTCAAGAACGCACGCGTGATGGAGCAGCGTTTGATCGACATGCTGAAAACCAAGACCGGCAAGGTTTCCGATTTGCTCCAGGTGGAGAAGGAACTCGGTCGCGTTCGCGAAGAGATCGAGAAAATGCAGGGCGAACTGAAGTATTGGGATTCCCAGGTGCAGTTCGCCACAGTGACGATTTCGCTCGCCGAGAAAGACATGGAGGAACCGGCGGCGTTCCTGCTCAAGGAGCGTTCGCAGCTTGCGCTTTACGCGCCTGACGTAGAGAAGATTTACAACGACATCAAAGCTCTCGGATCTCAAAAGGTTCAGATCACGAACGCGCAACTAAACCGCGACTACTCAGGACGCGTCTCTGCGGCAATGAGCATGCTGATCGCGCCGGAAGAAAGCGACGCGGTGATCGCTCGCGTCAAAGGTTTCGGACGCGTCGAGAATTTCCAAACGCAGACCGAACGCATCGCGCAGGGCGGCAGTCGGCATGTCGGAAAATGCAAAGACCAAACGCGACAAGGTGGAACTCAACATCACCATCTCGCGCGAGGAACAGGAGCAAGCGTTTCAGCAAACAAGCCTGCGCATTCGCACCTCGTCAGTGGACGAAAAGGCAAAGGAGCTTCGAGCCGTCGCCGAGAAACAAGGCGGACGCGTTCGCAATTCGACGTTCAATCGTGGACCCGGATGGACGCGATTGGCAAACGTTTCGTTGCGCGTGCCGATGAAAAATTACCCAGCGCTGATGCAATCGCTCAACTCGCTCGGCAAAGTCGAGAACGTAAGCGTGCAGCGCCAGGATCGCACAGGCACACAGATCGATGAAGCCAACGCGCCGGCTGACATCTCCATCCAGGTTTACAGCCAGGGCAACATCGTTTCGCACGAAAGCGGTTTGCTCGCCACGCTGCGACGCACACTGGCGCAAAGCGCCAGTGCGATCATGTGGAGCTTGCGTATGATCGGCGTGGCGGTCGCGTTCCTCGCGCCGTGGGTGATTGCAATCGTGGCGCTCGCATGGGTTACGAAGCGCATAGTTCGCTCAAAGCGCTAGGTGGAACGCGTTGTCCTCAACGCGTTGGCAATGGTGCGGCTTGCCGCCTGATATTCGCGCCTTCGGCGACTCTATCACGCATCGTCCATGCGTGCAGCTGAACGAATCATTGTTGCCGGTTCGTCAAACGAGTCATAACTTGCATTCGCCAAAGAAGGAGGTGCCCGATGAAAGCCCAAGGCGGTATCAGCTATGACAACGCGGCAGTCGCCAGTTGCCCTAAACACTTGCTCCAATTCGCAGTCGATCAGCGTTACGACGATTACACATCGGTCGATCACGCGGTCTGGCGGTTCATCATGCGCCAGAACATTTTTTTTCTAAGGGAGTACGCGCACAAAGTTTATTTTCAGGGGCTGCTCAACACCGGGATCTCTTTCGAGCGAATCCCGCGTATCGAAGAGATGAACGATATTCTGGCGAAAATCGACTGGGGCGCGGTTGCCGTGGATGGATTCATTCCACCGGCCGCGTTCATGGAATTTCAAGCTTACAAAGTGCTGGTGATCGCGTGCGACATGCGCCAGATCCATCACATCGAATACACGCCTGCGCCTGACATTGTCCACGAGGCCGCGGGTCACGCGCCGATCATTGTCGATCGCGAATACTCGAAATATTTGCAACGCTTCGGTGAAGTCGGCGCAAAAGCGATGTCGTCCAAGAAAGATTTCGAGTTGTACCAAGCGATCCGCCATTTGTCGATCTTAAAGGAACGCCCAGATGCCGACCCGAAAGAAGTCGATGAAGCGACCAAGCTGGTCGAACACCGCCAAAAGACTCTGGGCGAGCCTTCCGAGATGGCGCTGCTCTCGCGTTTGCATTGGTGGACAGTCGAGTACGGCCTGATCGGCACACTCGAGAATCCGAAGATTTACGGAGCAGGATTGCTTTCATCGATTGGCGAATCGGTCTCATGCCTTGAGCCGGCAGTGAAGAAGATCCCCTACTCCATCGACGCGATGAATCAGCCGTTCGATATCACCACCAAACAGCCGCAGCTTTTTGTCTGCCGCGATTTTCAGCACCTCAAGGATGTGCTGGAGGAATTCGCAAGCAAGATGGCATTCAAGGTTGGCGGCCTCGAAGGGATCAACAAGGCAATCGAATGCAAGAATGTTGCGACCTGCGAATATTCATCCGGCCTACAGGTCAGCGGAGTTTTCACCGAAGCCATCACTGACCAAGACAATTCCCCGATTTATCTGCGGACAACCGGCAAGACCGCGCTCGCCTTCCATTACAAAGAACTCGAAGGCCATGGCATCGATTATCACAAGGAAGGATTCGGTTCGCCGATCGGGAAATGGAAACAAACAACGACATCGCCTGAGTCGCTCACCAACGATCAACTGCACGCGCTCGGAATTGTTGAGGGCAAGAAGGCAAAGCTCGAGTTCGTCAGCGGCATCGTCGTTTCGGGCAGGGTCGAGAAAATTTTGCGTCGCGACGGGAGATTGTTGTTGATCACATTCTCAAATTGCAGCGCCAAGTACGGCGATCGCGTCCTGTTCGATCCCGACTGGGGCATGTACGACATGGCAGTCGGCGAACGAATCAGTTCTGTGTTTAATGGAGCGGCAGACAAGGATGCCTACAATCAGGTAGCGCTCGTTCCCAAAGAGCGCACCATCAAAGTGCCATCGGACGCAAAACGGAAGCGCCTTGAAAATCTGTACGCGCAGGTGCGCAAGATTCGCGAGAGCAAGGCGGGTTACGAACGGCTCGGCGAAATCTGGGAAACACAGCAGGCCGAGCATCCCGAAGACTGGTTATTGTCGATGGAAATTTTCGAAATCCTCGACACCACCGATCAACAACCGGACCTGAAAGCCAAACTCGGGAAATTCCTGAACGAGAAGAAAGCGAAAACCAAGGACCTCGAAACGCTAATCAGCTGGGGATTCCGCTTGGTCGAGTATCACAAGAAACCAGAATACCAAGCAGCGCTCCACGCCTCGCCGAAGTAGCTGTAGCCGCTTCGCCGCCTGCCACGCCGTAGCATGAGGCGAAGGCGGGTGCGAAGCGCGGGACGCCACGGACGGTTAGCACCTCCGCGCGGTCACGGGTCGCCTTACCAGCCTGGCATGTTCCTCACTCATGTGTCATTCCGAGGGGAGTCGCCTGCCGAGCCGTAGCTTCATGCGACGGTCTGGAGGAATCTCTGACTGTTTGCCTTCGAGAGGGAAAGTTTTGAGAGATTTGATTCGCTCACTTCCCGTTCGCTCAAGCTCCGGTCTTCCCGTCTATGTCGCACCTTCCCCAGCCGCTCCATTCTCGACTTCGCTCGAGATGACAAATGGGTTAAAACGCTTCGTCTTTAAAGTGGCGTTTGCCTTTCAATGCTTTCCCGTATTCGTCCTTGCTGAGAATATTCTCGTCGAGCTGCATGTCGGTGCGAAGAAGGTTTTGAAACCACGCTTCGATGCGCTGCCGATCTTTCAGCACCTCTTCGGTGATGTAATTAGCGTCGATGTTGATGCAGATCGCGCCGACGATTCCGAATTCCTTTCGCTTGATGGGGATCGTTGTGCATTTGAATTTTCGCCCGCCGATGTTCAGCTCGTAATTCAGTTTCTCTTCGTTGAGAAGCTGGCGACGCTTAAGGTCAATCAGGAGGTTCGTTGTGCCGTCACGCAAATGCCGGCCGGTCACGTTGTTTTCCAGGGTAATGAGTGAGTGCGCCGGGTCCGCCAGGTTGTGCAGCAAGATCTCGATCCCGGTGTTCGGAAACGATTTCCCGATAAGCCGCACGATCCGCTCGTAGTTTTCGAGGAATTCGTGCGTGTCGTCGGCGATTGTCTTGCCGTTGTATTTCTCGAATAGCTGCGCGTAAACCTTTTGCTCGGCGGGTTCGAGTTGCGCCCGCACATTATTTTGCTCGCCGATGAAAATGAGCTGTCGCGCCGCCGTATGATCTTCGTTCTTGAGGAAGTAATGCATGCCCAGCCGGAAATCTTTAAGGCTGAATTCACCAAAGTTTTCGCGCGTGACCGTGAACGGATAGAAATCATACTCCTCCAGATTTCTCCCAAACTTCCGACGCCGTTCTTTGTATTTTCCCCAGGCAAATCCTGCCGCTAAAAAGAGCAGCGAGACAATGATCGAAGCGATCACATTGATGCTAAGCTCGCTCTGCAGGGCTTTAATCATGGAAGTTCCTTCCCGCGACCTCAGTTGGCCGCAGCACCGTTAGGTGCGCCATGTTTATAGACTCGATGCGATCATCAACCCAAGCTCCGTAGGAGCGACACGAAAAACAAGTCCCTTCTGTCATGCCGCTCCTAAAGGAGCTTGGCGCTTTCGAAAACGGATTTTGCTATAGACATGTCGCGCCTGACCGGCGCTCCCGCAGCTCAAGGCCAGTTATCTAACCGGACTACGTACCGCCTTATCCTGCAATCGGCAGGCCGCGCGCCACGTCATCACAGATTTCCAGCGAGACTCGAGAGCGTGATATTCTCGACGAGTGTGTCCGTTGGGCGCGCCAGCGCGAACGCGACCGCATCGGCCACTTCCGTGGCACTCATCATTTTCTGACGCGGCCATTTGCCTTCGATCTGGTCCCAAATTTCAGTGTCAGTCGCCGCGGGGTAAACATTGATCACGCGAATTTTTCGGTCGCGCAATTCCTCGCGCACGCATTGCGAAAATCCTTCAAGGCCGAACTTGCTCATGCAATACGCGCTCCAGTTGGCGAAGCCGCTTTTAGCTGCGACCGAGAGAACATTTACGATGCTCGACCCCGGCGGCATTCGCGGAGCAAAATGCTGCGTGAGCATGAACGGCGCAGTGATGTTAACGCCGACGGTTTGTTCCCACTCGATTTGGGTGATCTCTGTGAACGGTTTCACCACCGCGACGCCGGCATTGTTTACGAGCAGACGGATTGGCTCATTGCCGACTTCGGCGATTAAGTCAGACACGCCAGCGGATGTCGCCAGATCATGAATTAAGAGCGCTACTTTCGCGCATTGCGACTCGACGGCCTTTCGCGTTTGCGCCAGCGCAACCGTGTCGCGTCCGTGCAAAAGCAGCTCCACGTCTTTCGCGGCAAGCTTCTCAGCGATTGCGCGGCCGATCCCGCGGCTCGCGCCTGTGATGAGATAACGCTTCATACATTTGTTGTAGAGGCGGCTGTGTCAGCCGCCTGCAACGGCGCTTGACACAAGCACCGCTACAATCTCCGCAGTGTAAACCGGTTATTCGCCGTTTCCCACAAACGTAATCGAACGAGCCGTTGCCCGAGGCGATTATCGAGCCTGGGCCAAAGCGCGCGCACGATATTTTCTCCCGTGGAAGGCGCCTCTCGAAAATCCTCCGTTTCGAGATCGAGATGGCGATCTCGCCATGGCTCAAGCGATTCTGCCATCGCGCTCTTCAACGCCACAAAGTCGTAGAGCGTGCCGCTGCGCGTGTCGTATTCGCCTCCCACTGTCGCTTCCGTCAGATAACTGTGACCGTGGCCGCGCGGATTGTTGCATTTGCCGTAAAGCTTCAAGTTCCCGGCGTCGGAAAGCGTGGCTGCATGCAACCGATGCGCCGCATGAAACGGCTGCTGCAATCCCAGAAAAACCGTGTCGCCTTCCCATGCTTCAGCGAAAAAATCGTTCTGCTCGTGCAAACGAACACGGTGGACTGGCACCACGCTCTTTACGCGCTGGTAGATGTATCGCACCAAACTCTCGGTTGTAATGGGACGCTCCTTTAGTCCAACGACCTCTTCGTTGAGATAGCGATGATCGAGTTCGCTGCGCAACCCACGAAGACAAGCGTCGATTGCATCATGGCAGACCAATCCCGAAAGTTTTTCGGGGTCGAACCGTTCCGCCCGAAAGGTGAGACGAGCGCGATAGTTGTGTCCGTGCGTTGAAGTCGCACGCCCAAACAGGCGCGCGTTCTCGTCCGCACTCAGCCTGGGCGACATCGTCCTGCGCGCCGCTGAAAATTCAACCCAGTAGTTCGCCTCGCATGCGCCACTGAAATAATAAGTCGCGCTGCGTTCGGGCGACTCAGTCAGGTGACAAGCGCACAGTTTTGCTTCGACATCGAAGAACAGCGGAGAGACATCGACGTAGAGTTGCCGGGCAATGTTCTCCGCAGTCGGCGGAACGTCGCGGAAAGCGGAATTGTCCTCGTTAAGGAATTTGTGATCGAAACGTGCGCGCACAATTTTGCCGGCGCGCTCTTTGATTTCGCTGATGTTAATCAGCATTCCCGTTGTTGGGTCGACCGGACCCGTGAAAACGAAATAAGCAACGTAATTGCGACCGCTTCCATAGCGCGCACTCGTTTCGGGGCCGAAAGCGCTCAGATTTTCAGCATCGCTCCATTGAGCAACGCGCAAACGCCGGGAAGCGGAGAATTCGAGGCGCTTGCTTACGGTTAGGAGCATCCAGAAACACATTACAAATCACGCCGCGATTTCTTCTGCAGTTGTAGCCGCCGCCCTGTGGGCGGCGCGGTCGCTTCGCACAGCGAAGCGGCTACAGTTTCCTAATCGTTCAGCAGCGAGAGGAACTCGGAGCGCGTTCGCGCGTCCTCTTTAAAAACACCGAGGAGGCAGGAGGTCTTCATCACCGAATTCTGTTTTTCAACGCCGCGCATCATCATGCACAGATGTTTCGCCTCGATAACGACGCCAACGCCTCGCGGATTCAATGCCTTCATCAAGGCATCGGCGATTTGCATCGTGAGGTTCTCCTGGATCTGGAGCCGCCGCGCGAACATGTCCACAATCCGCGCTGTCTTCGAAAGGCCGACGACTTTGCCGTTTGGGATGTACGCAACGTGCGCTTTGCCAATGAACGGAATCAAATGGTGCTCACACATCGAATACAGTTCGATGTCTTTGACGAGAATGATCTCGCTGGCTTCCGACTCAAACAGCGCGTTGTTGATTAGTTCGTCCAAGCTCTGCCTGTAACCAGCAGTCAAAAATTCGAACGCGCGCGCAGCGCGCCCCGGCGTTCTGACCAAACCTTCGCGCTGTGGGTCTTCACCAATGGCTTCGAGCAAGGCAAGAAAGGATTGTTCCATGCTTGCGATGCGAGCGGCGCCGCAGCGCGGAATTTTGCCGATGCGACGTTCAGCGGCTTGCAGTTCAGTTTCAGTCTCGGAATTTCCGTCCCGCATAAAAGTAATTTAGCTCGCGTAGTCGGGTGCCTCAAGGAGCAGCGCTCGCTAGTCTCCCGCTAATGTAGCTGCGACGCCCCCGTCGCAGAACACTCCAGAAGCGACGAGGGCGTCGCTTCTACTAATCGAGCCAGCTTTGCGGATATTTTTCGTCATCGAGCGCAACAGCTTGCTCTGTCAATTCGAGGGTATGCTGTGTATCGAACATTACCGCCAGCTCTTCGGTACGCATCGCGTTCCTGCTCGCCATGATCGTGCCCGGATGCGGCCCATGTGGAATGCCGCGCGGATGGAGCGTAATCGAGGCCGGCTCGATTCCGCGACGCGATCCGAAATTTCCGCGCACGTAAAACAAAACCTCATCGGCCTCGACGTTGTCGTGCACCCACGGAATTTTCACGGCCTCAGGATGCGTATCGAGCATGCCGCGGAGCAAATGTGCACACGACGTAGCCGCGAATTTCAAATGTCTGATGGATTGGCGGCGGCTGGTGCACCGTGCCGGTGATCGGTTCGAAATCCTGCGCGTTAAAAGTGAACGGATAAACGTATCCATCCCAACCGACGACATCGAACGGATGATGCGCCATCGTCACCACCGTCCAGCGCGGGCCGTCTTTGACCAGAATTTCGGTGTCGCCTTCTTTGTCTATCGTGTTCAAGTCAGTTGGCCCGTGCAGATCGCGCTCGGAATAAGGCGAACCCATTTTAATCTGGCCCTCTTTATTTAGATAGCGTTGCGGAATTCGGACCGGCCCGACGGATTCGAGAATCAGATAATCCTCTTCCTCCACTTTGTCGGGCACGAGCTTGTAAGTAATTCCGCGCGGAATCACGATGTAATCCTCGGCGCGATAGCGTTGCTTCCCGAAGATGGATTCGAGTGTGCCGCCGCCTTTGAACACGAAGATGATCTCATCGGCGCCGCCGTTACGGTAATATTGAAATTTGTCGTAAGCTTTTTCCGGTCGCGAGCGGTACGCGATCACGTCCTGATTAAACAAAATCGGAATGCGGCCCGTGTAGAGATCTCCCTTGCGAGGAATATCCGCCGTTTTCAGATGATGATGCCGCAGCGGGCTGTCAGTGACTTTCTTCAGCTCCTCGCATTTCAGGAGCTTTACATTGCGCACGCGCGTGGGCGGCCGCAGATGATAGATGATTGAAAACGCTTCGTTGAAACCTTCCGTCGTAACTACGTGCTCGTAATAGATGCCTTCGTTTTTGTACCCGGGTCCGGCGCCATCGCGGTGGAACCAGATGTGATGCTTGCTCGGCATCTCGCCAAGTTTTTGGTAATACGGCATTCTTGTATCCTCCTTTCTGTTCGATTCTGTCATTCTGATCTCCGCAGTCGCGGGAGAAGAATCTCTGCATCGAATCCGAGATGTTTCGCTTCGCTCGAGAGGCGAGTGAGGGGTGCAAGTCATTATAAATTGCCTCGCGCAGCTTGTTCGCGCTCGATGGCTTCGAACAGCGCTTTGAAATTTCCTTTGCCGAAGCTCTTTGCGCCCTTGCGCTGAATGATCTCAAAAAAGAGCGTCGGCCGATCTTCCACTGGCTTGGTGAAAATTTGCAGCAGATAACCTTCGTCATCGCGATCGACCAAAATCCCGAGCCGCTTTAACGCATTGAGCTCTTCGTCGATGTGACCGACGCGATCGAGCAACGTGTCATAGTAGGTCGAAGGAACTTTCAGGAACTCGAGCCCGCGCTGCTGCAGCGCGGTCACCGTCTCGATGATGTTGTTTGTGGCCATGGCGATGTGCTGCACGCCTTCGCCGTCGTAAAACTCGAGGTATTCCTCCACCTGCGATTTCTTTTTCCCTTCGGCTGGCTCGTTGATCGGAAATTTGACGAAGCCATTGCCATTGCTCATCACCTTGCTCATCAACGCGGAGTATTCGGTGGAAATATCTTTGTCATCGAACGTGAGGATGTTGCGGAAACCCATCACATCTTCGTAAAACTTTACCCACGGGTTCATCTGGTTCCATCCGACGTTGCCGACGCAATGATCAACATGCTGCAATCCCGTCTCCGCTGCGCGGAACGACGGGTCCCACTTCACAAAACCCGGCATGAACGGCCCGGTGTAATCATCACGCTCTACAAACACGTGCGCGACTTCGCCGTAAGTGTGGATGCCGCTAAGCACGATTTTCCCCTGCTTGTCTGTCAGCGTTTTCGGCTCCATGTAACTTTTGCCGCCGCGCTTCGTGGTTTCTTTCCAGGCCGAGGTCGCGTCCTTCACTTTCAATGCGATCACTTTCACGCCGTCACCATGTTTGAGAATGTGATCGGCAATCGGATGTTTTGTCCGAATCGGCGTGGTCAGAACAAACGTGATCTTGTTCTGCCGCACCACATAACTGGCGCGATCTCTCACGCCGGTTTCCGGTCCGCTGTAGGCTACCGGCTGAAAACCGAGCGCGCTCTGATAAAAATGCGCCGCCTGCTTGGCGTTACCGACGTAAAACTCGATGTGATCTGTACCCTCGAGCGGCAAAAAATCTTCCTCCGCCACTGGGGCAGCTTTCTTTTTTGGAACAGCAATTGTCGTTGGCATAATGACCTCCTAAATCTCTCGCGCCGAGCGCGCCTCTAAATATAAGATCGACGATCACGACTCGCAAGGCTGTTGCGACACCATCGCACACCAAAAAATTGTAGGGCGGGCGCATCGCCTGCCGTTCTTTCTAAAATTGGCAAGCGGAGCGCTTGCCCTACAACGTGACAGATTTACTTAGGCGCTGTCCCAGCGAGTTTTTGGAAACGCGGATCATTCCGGAGCGGATCGAACATCGGATCGAGCCGGAGCAGCGCGGGAGTGAGCGGCACGTTTGCAGCGAGTGCGCCCTCGTACGGAATCGAGAGCAGTTTCTGTAAAGCGGCGATGGCGCGGTCGGGTTCCCCCATGCGCGCCGCTACCCGGGCGAGGATCTCGATCGGAATGGGACCATCCGCCGCGTCTTTCTCAATCGGGATCGCCGCCATGGCGCGTTCGGCCAGAGTGAATGCGACGGCTTTATCACCTAAGCCCATATTGGTCAGCGTGAGGTCTCCAATCAGGCTATAATTTTCCGGCTGTTCTTTGAGGAAAGATTCCAGTTCGCTGCGCGCCTGTCGCCAACTTTCCTGGGCGGCGGCATGGTCGCCCGCGACTTCTTGCGCCCAGCCTAACCAAAAGCGCAGTTCGCCATTGATATAACCCAACGCCGGATCAGGCTTGGCCAATATTTCCTTTAGCCGAGGGATGATTTGTGCAGGGCGGCGCTCCAGGATCGCTTGGTAAACTTGTGTTTCCAACGCACTGGAGTCGTCGGCGCTCGGGTGCAGCGGAGCGAGGAGCGCAGAGGCACGCGGCAGGTCGCCCTCGGCTTGTGCAATACCCGCCTTTTCCGCGAGGGTATCCACGTCGTCCGGTATGATATTGAGAACCTGATCGAGTTTTCGCAGGGCTTCGGGGAAACGACGAAGACAGATATAGGAATACGCGTGCTGGGTGAGCAGGTAAACGTTGCGCGGGTCGAGCCGCTCGGCTTCGATGAAGTACGACTCGCTCCGGTCCCACTGGCCTCGCCTCCGTGCGACATAAGCGAGCGACTCAGGAATCCGGCTGCTATTCGGCAGAAACTGACGTGCTTGCTCAAAGTAACGCACCGCAGTGTCGTAATCTTTTAGGCAAAAGTAGTGGTAAGCTCCCTTGGCCAGTACAGCCTCGCCAAGGTTGGGCTGAAGAGTGAGCGCGGTTTCGGCTGCCTGCCGTGCCTCTTCACGCAGGGCGACCGTTGGTTGAAGACTCTCTGTGAGGTAGCCGCGCGAATCAACATATGACAGCAGCGCCCAACTAAGCGCAAACTTCGGGTCCAACCGCACCGCTTCTCTGAGATATTTCTGTGCACCAAGGGCGTTGGCGGGTGTGGTGGCCGTTTTCAATGTATAAGCCAGCCCGCGCAGGTAGGCATCGTAAGCCTCAGGATTGTCTGTCGGTTTCGCGGCGATCTCTTGCTCTTCCCGACCGCTGAGGTGCGCTCGCAACTGCTCGGCAATGGCTTTGGCCACCTCACTTTCGACCGAAAAGATGTCGGTCAGTTTGCGATCAAACGTATCGGCCCAAAGATGGGAATCATTGGCTGCTTTGATCAGCTGCACGTTCACGCGCACGGCGTCGCCGCTCTTCTGCACGCTTCCTTCCAGGATGTGGGCGACGCCAAGTTGCCTGGCGATCTCAGGCAGGTTTTCCGGCGCGCTTTTGTAATGCTGCGTGGAAGTGCGCGAAATGACCTTCAGATCGGCGATCTTGGATAAGCGCGTCAAGATCTCATCCTGGATACCGTCGGCAAAGTAGGCGTTCGCTTTGTCTCGCTCCAGATTCTCGAACGGAAGCACCGCGATGCTCTTTTCGGGAATCCCAGCCAGCGCACCAACAACGATTTGGTGGCGTTGGATGAAAAAAGATCAAAGAACGGATCATCAATGCGAAGGCCGCCACGAATAAAGCAACTGCAATCGCAACTTTGGCCAACGCTGCGCGATGCTGGTCGAACCGCAACAGCGAGCCTGCGTTCTGTTTCTTGACTCGCTTGAATTTCTCGGGCAGATGCGGATTTCCGAGATCATCCTAGTAGAGATTAACCAGGTGCAGCCTCAGCCCGTGCTTCACTTCACATTCGCCAAGATCATGCAGGAGCGGCCGCCACTGCTCGTATTCTTCCAGATCTTCGGCGACATGCTTGGAAAGCAGAATGTGTCCTGCGTCGCCGCAATCCATCACCCGCTGCGCGATGTTGATTCCAGCTCCCGCAAGATTGGCCCGTTCGTTTACATCAACCACGCCGCTAACTGGCCCGCTGTGGATTCCCATCCGAAGTTGCAGCCGCGGATGTTCCTTGAGCGCGCGGCTCAACTCCATTGCACAGCGAACCGGCGTTTCAGGACTGGTGTAAAAAACCAATGCCATGCCGTCGCCCGTCGGAATTTTGATCAGCCGATCTGCCGCTTCAGCTTTTTGAAATTGCTCGGTCGCACGGACGATTTGCGTTAGCTCGTCAACAGCCGCGCGCTGTTCATTAATCGAAAGTTTTGAGTAACCGACAATGTCGATGAACAGGACATGCGCGATCTCGAGTTGGATTTCTTTCTTGACCTCGGCCGCCATGTTCCGATGCGATTCATTCACATTTTACGCTGCCCCGTCGAGGAGATAAAGATCGACAATCATGCCTCGCAAGGTTGCGTAGACTGCGGTTTGGGTAGCACACGCGTCTCGCGTGTTGGTTTCGGCGTCGCGCCGAAACTATCTTTCCTCTGGCTCCGCCAGCGTAACGCAAATGTGGATCTTCTGGAAAAGCTTGCGATCGCGGGGCGCTCGCCAGGTCGCCGCGGCGACCGCTACCCAGAGTGATCGCGCAGCGTGCGCAATTTCAATCGCAGTGTGTTCAGTCGAATGAACCCGGTGGCGTCGCTCTGGTCGTATGCTGACGCTTGGCCTTCGATTGTGGCGATTTCCGGAACGTACTTTTCAGGCTTTTACGGCCGGCAACGATGATGTTGCGTTTGTAAAGTTTGAGGCGCACGAGCCCGGTCACGTCGCGTTGTGTTTCGGTGATGAGCGTCTGCAGCGCTTCGCGCTCGGGCGAGAACCAGAAGCCGTTGGAAACGAGCTCGCTGTGCTTCGGGCGAGGGCGTCCCTCGACTGCATTCACGAGCGCTGCTACAACCGCGGCGGCAGGTGAATCGTCGCGATCATGCAGCGCGCGCTCCCGCCGCCAAGCTCAATCGTAGGGAGTTCAAGCAGGATGAGCCGCGCATAGCGGCTCAATCTTTCGCGTTGGTCCTCGCTCAATGCTCGATCGGCGCGACTGGAAAGCACCAGCAGTTTCTCTCCACCCTTATTGTGTAGTTCAATGGCATTGCCGGCAAAGTTCGCGATCTGATCTGCCGATAACTCCACGATCTCCTTTCCGGCCTTCTCCAGGCGCGCTCGCACCTGTTGCCGCTCGGCTTCATTCCGAATCATCTCCAGACCAACCATCGCGAATGCCGTGCCTATACACATCATCACATTGGTGTGATAGATCGGCTCCCCATTGGAGCCGATGCTGGTGAAGGTGACCGGCTCGTAGCTGAAATCATCGGCAAAGCGTTGGATCACCTTCGGATTGGAGCGATTTGAGAGCGAGACGTACGCAATTTTGTTCAGGTGATCGAACACAAGACTGCCTGTGCCTTCCAGGCAGCAACCTTCATCCTCGAACGCCGAGTAATCGATCACTTCGGTGACCCGATAATGCTGCCGTAGTTCCTCGACAATATCCTGCCGACGCTCGCGTCGCCGCAGGGCTGAATACATCGGGAAAAGGGCGATGCGCCCATCGTGGTGCGTCGAGATCCAGTTGTTGGGGAAAACCGCGTCTGGTTTTTCCGGCTCAGCGGTGTCTTCGAAGACATGCACGTTTACCCCAGCCGCGCGCAGCGTCTGCACCGCTGCGTCGAATTCTTTTCTCGCCGCCAGCGTCAACGCATCTGAGCCGCGATCGGCATCACGCTGGAACGCATTGTCTGCCGCCGTTTCCGGATTGGGATAAAACCGGCCCGGGCGGATCATCAGCACCGAGTCGGTGCTTTGCGCGTGCGCAGCAGTTTGTGTCATTAAGCAGCTGCATACTACCCCACTTGCCCGGATGTCGCATGAGCCAGCAGAGAACTTATCGATGTGTCGAGTCCGCCGGAATATGCGAGAACGATTTTCACAGATGTTTGATGTTCTCCTTCTGTCATCCTGAGCGAAGCGAAGGATCTCTGATTACTTCTCCCGAACGTGAAAAACAAAAAAAGAGATGTTTCGCTCCGCTCAACATGACAATCTAATCGCCGAAAGAAACGTCCACGTCATGCGCGGTAAACTTACCAAAATAGTTCAATCAATTTCTCCACGATTGGAGAAATCTCAGCGTCGCGACGATTGCTCAGCACGATCACACTCAGTTTCCTTCCAGGAAGACGTTCGATTCTTGTCGAAAATCCGCAGGTGCTCCCGTAATGCCAGAGGCGTTCCGTGCCGCGGAAGTTTCCGACATACCAGCCATAACCATAACCGCTGCCTTCAAAGTCCGACTCGCTGGAATGCGCGGTAAACGCGTCGGCGAGCATCTTACGGCTGATGAGTTTTTCGGTGTAAAGCGCCAGGTCCCATTTAAAGAGATCGGCAACCGAAGAATAAATACCGCCGTCGCCCAAGACCGCGCTGGTGACGCTTTGATCGCTCAATTCCCAGCCGCTTGTTCCATTAACGTAGCCATAGGCGCGATTCGGCACGCAGGAGAGTCCTGCGACATACGCGATGGAATTCGTCATGCCCAGCGGATCAAAAATCTTCTCTCTCAGGAATGCTGGAAAAGTTTTCCCGGAAACATTTTCCACGATTAATGCCAGCAAGGCATAAGCGGAATTGCTGTAATGAAATTGCGTGCCGGGCGCGAAATCAGTCTTGCTCCGCTGTCGCAAAATAAAAAGCACATCGCGGTCACTCAGCGGAATGGTAGTGCCATCTGGAATGTGATCTTCATAATCCGGAAGGCCGGAAGCGTGGGTGAGCAAATGATGCAGGCTGATCGCTTCGCCGTATGCGGGGAACTCGGGAAAAAATTTCGGCAGACGATCTTCCAAAGAAAGCTTTCCCTGCTCGGCCAGAATAAGCACGGCCATCGCTGTGAATTGCTTGGTGACTGAAGCGAGCCGGAAATTCGTATTCGTCGTGCACGGAATTTTCTTTTCCAAATCTGCCAGGCCATAGCCTTTGGCGAAGAGAGCTTTGCCATCCTTGATCACGATGACAGCGGCGCCGGGCGAGTCCGGCCTGTCAAAGTCGGCGAAACAATCCATCAACAATTTTTTCATTTGTCTGGACCATCGCCGGAATACGTGAGAAGGATTTTCATCGTGGCATTGGCATCTTTGCCAATCCATCTATCGGCTGGAAGCCGACGCCACATCAATCGCCAAAGGAGATGTCCACGTCACGCGCGGTTTGCACCAGCTCGCCATTGGGAGGAACCAGCTTGAGACGATTAACCGCTTCGGCGATCGGGACGTGGCGCACCTGATAATTTTGATAACTAACCATCGAGCCGAAGTGACCTTCGTTTGCTAATTGCACGGCTTTCACGCCGAAACGCGTGGCAAGAATTCTGTCCCATGTCGTAGGCGCGCCGCCGCGCTGCAGATGGCCGAGCACGCAGCAGCGTGTTTCTTTGCCGGTGCGTTTGGCAATTTCGCGCGCCACAATTTCACCAATCCCACCAAGACGATATTCGCCGCTGTCCACCTCGCGTTTTACTTGTTCGCCATGTTTCGGCGCGCGCCTTCCGCGACCACCACGACGGTTCCCAGATAACCAGCGGCCTCGCGCGACTTGATCACGCTCGCGATCTTTTCGTAATCGAACGGGATCTCAGGAATTAAAATGACGTCCGCGCCGCCGGCGAGCCCGCCGTGCAAAGCGATCCAGCCCGCATGGCGTCCCATTACTTCGACGACCATGACTCGCCTGTGACTGGCGGCGGTGGTGTGCAACCGATCGAGCGCGTCCCCCACCATATCGACGGCGGAATCGAATCCGAACGTCGCCGCAGTCGCTTCGAGATCGTTGTCGATGGTTTTGGGGACACCGATGCAATCGACGCCAGCTTCCTGCAATTGTTGCGCGGTGACCATCGAGCCGTCGCCACCCACAATGATCAATGCTTTTACCTGAAGCTCATCCAGGATCTTTTTGGCGCCTGCAATTATGTGCGCGGGCGCAAGGGTGCGATCGCCGGCGCCGACTTTAGCCACGAAATGGCCGCGATTCGTTGTGCCGATGATCGTGCCACCCAGCGCCATGACTCCATCAATGCTTTTGCGATCGAGAACCACATGATCACCGGGTGGAAGAAGCCCTTCGAATCCGTCGCGGAAACCGACCACTTCCCAGCCGAGTTTTTCCGCGGCGAGCACGACTCCGCGCAAGACCGCGTTGAGTCCCGGACAATCGCCACCGCTGGTCAGAACACCAATCCGTGATTTCATTTTATTACAAGGTAACAGACAGGCTTGATACGGGCGGTGTCGCTCATTTCTACCTGGTTGTCATGTTGAGCGAAGCGAAACATCTCTGATCTTTCCGTTCTCAGCCAGAAAGGAATTTAGAGATTCTTCTCCCGCGACTGCGGGATCAGAATGACATGCTTCGCACGAAGTGGGAATCAATCAGAGCAATTTTTTTGGATCGGCCAGACGACCGGCGGCCGCCCATTGGTCGTATAGCTGCCAGCCGCGCTGCAAAAGCGTTGCTCCTTCGTTAAATCGACTCGTGCTGCCCAGGATTACTACCATTAAATGACGCGGATACACGGTTTCCATCTGGCCCTGGCGAACTACTTCCGACTCACGGTTCGCGTAGAGAATCAAACACTGGCCGGACCGCGCTGAGGTGCCGGTTTTGACTCCGTCGATGCCCATCTTCCCCAGAAGTTCGTTCGTGTTGCGAAGCATGTAATTGAGTCGCTGGCCGGCGCGATCGAACGAAATCTGACGTTCTTTTTGCGATACATAAAAACGGAAACTCGGCTTGTTCATTGCGTATCGGGTCAGACGCGCCATGTCTTCCGCTGTTGAATAGGGCAGCGGCTTGACCTTGTAATCGATCCCGTGCGGATTCACAAAACGCGTGCGCTCCATGTTCAACTGTTTGGCCAGCGCATTCATCTGCGCGACGAACGCATCCGCGGGCGTCAATTTCGAGGAAACGTCGCTGGGCAGAAGCGATCTCAACTGCGAACCGACATGGTGCGCCAGCGTGTAGGCTGCGATGTTGTCCGATTGCACGAGCGCGGCGTAGAGCAGATCTCGCAACGTGATGCTGTCGCCGGGCTGAAAGCCGATGTTGTTTTCGGAGGTCCCAACAAACGCCTGCTGCGGAATGGTAACGGCCTGGTTCAGGTCGCCTGATTTTTTCTCCGCCCAATCAAGCACAACGCTCGCCGTGGCGATCTTCGTGAGGCTGCCCACTTGCAATTTTTTTCTGGGCTCTTGTTCTTCCAAAATGTAGCCCGTTTGCGCATCGGCAATAACGTACGCCTGCGCCGCAGCCGCCGTGCGAACAACGGACGCGCTGGCAAGAATGACTGAGAAAATGGTGAAAAATCGACCTGACCAATGCATAAACACCCTCGAACGGCAGCACCTTAATCGGCGCGTTCTGATTCGCAAACGCTCGCCAATGTAAAGGTGGATCGGCTTCTCCGAAGACGATGGCAACACACTCGCCGCAGGCGCAAGTATCAGGCGGCGAACGCCGCTGTTTTTTTCCAACGCGTTGAGGAGTCGCCGCGGCGACCGTTCCACCTTCAGTCCATTTTCTGCGGCATTCGGGCGCGGCTAATCAGCAAGCGCATAAGAAAATAAATCAGTATCGCCGAAGGGACCGCGAGGAAGAGCGAACCTACGAAGGCTGGCCAGAAAGTAGGCCAAACGACCCGTGAAAATACATGCCAGTGCACATAATCCTGCAGCCTAAACTGGCGAAAGTGCAGGCGCTGTGCCGCCGGGCGATTCAGGATCCAGCACCCGAACTGATACTCGGCAAGATAAAGAGCAGGCATCGCCCAAATCATGACGTCGTGCACCGTCACCGCAATCGCAGCTGCGATCTTGTTGCAGCGGCAAACCCAGGCCACTGCAATCGACAACAACGTCTTGAGCGGATACAGCGGCGTAAAGCCGAAGAAAATTCCGATCGCCGACCCGAGAGCGATGGAATGCGGCGTGTCGGCGATCGCCATCAGAGTCATGTGATGCGCGACGAGCCAGCGTTTGATCCGCGCCAAGGCGCCGGGCAATCGTGGTTCGTAAACCGGCTCGGATGGTGGTGGTGACTCTCGAGATTTCAACGCTGATCAACTTGGCAGAAAAACGCCGAACACCCAACGCCCAACGCCCAACATCGAACCAAAGAATAGCGTTCCCACTACTCCGCTTACTTCAGCGTTGGATGTTGAACGCCTGCTCGCGATTTATCGGAGTTGAGCGTTGGACGTTTTCTTTTTCGATGCTTCGGCACATTAACTCACGGACTCGCATCAACCTAAAACAACTCCAGTGTCTCCGCCGGCGTCTTGACGATTTGGCCGAGCGCTTTGCGCAAGCGAAGCGCCGCCCGCGGCGCATAATCGAGATTGTTGTTGTTGAAAATCACATGCAATTCGCGCGCTTCCTGTGCCAGCTTCCTGCTGCGGTCGGCGACCTCCGCGATTTCTTTATCGCTGTAATCGTAATCGAAACGCGCAGCCACAGTTTTACCGGTGATGTAAGCCTTCGCGTTACGCCCATGCAGCCGCAGATACGCGGCCTTCGGGTTTGTCACTTCGTCCACGTCCGACGGCATCACGGTGAAATGATCCGATGCAGGCGCATCCAAGTTGACGAAAATCGCGCGATGCTTTCGCACAAAATCAATTGTGGATTCCAGTTGATCGCCGATTGCCCAGTTGCGATTTCGAAACTCAATCGCAACGTCGTAATCGCCCAGCATTTCAATCAATGGCTCGAGCTCGCCTAGCTGATGTTTCCGCGGAGAAAACGCCGGCGAAAGTTGCAGGAGTAATACGCCCAGTTTTCCAGCATCGCGGATGATCGACATCGGGCGCAGAAAAGTTTTGAGCAGCGCTTCCTGCAAATCCGGTGTCGATTTCACTTTCCCTTTCGCGTCCGTCTCAGCGCGCCTTTGCAAATCCGGCGGCAACAGCTTTGCCGGAGTCGAGTGAAACGAAAACAGTTGGTGCAACTTTACGTCGAACGTGAAATCATCCGGCGTTGCTGCGCACCAGCGTTCCACCATTCGCGGTTCGGGCACGGAATAAAACGTCGAGTTCACCTCGACCAATTCGAAATGCTGCGCGTACCAACCGAGTCGCTCGCCAGCCGGCATCTTCTTCGGATACCAACGCTCGACAAACCCGGGATCCGACCAGCTCGCCGTGCCGACAAGAATTTTTCCGCTCACACGTCAACCGAAGTCGCCGTGGCCGCGAAAGCAAACGCGATTAGCGACTCAACGCGCTCTGATACGAAGAAAATTGGTTGCGGGGGCTGGATTTGAACTAGTCCCCCGCCACGAGGAGAATTCCGTTTACCTATGTAACTAGCTCGCCATTTGGACTGTTTGATCAGCCACCTGGGCATTTTTACAGGCACTTTTAGGCACTTTTTTTGGAAAGTCGTTTTTTGGCGTTTTTTTCCGAACTTGTCGTAATTTTGCCAACTTTTTCCGAATTTTCTGGAACTTTAATTGGGGGCGGGAAAATACCCCCGCCCCCATTTGAAGCACAAGATACTTCATTTTTTGGCAAACTACATCACCAATCGTGGTACGTGGGCCAATAAACAATCTTACTAAGTCGTCGGGCAAGTTGGGATCGCTTCTTCCTTGGAAAGCCGCATTAGTTTCAGTGATGCCAAATCCGCGTCTCATCACAGTAAGGGCGTCTAACAAAGTGTTTATTGGATCGGGATTCCTCATTGCTTTTGACACGTATGTTATCCCATACATCGCTCCGGCTCGGACCTCGTGGGCGCGTCTTTGTCCACCGTCGAAAAGCTTATATCTTCTTCTTGGATTGGTCTTGGCCCTAGTGTTGTCCAACCTTCTGCGGCTAAAGAGTCTTTAACGCTTTTGCGAGCATATACGAATCCACGTCATCTTTTTGGAATAATAGCTCAACGCGGATTGGGTTTTCCTCGGATTACTTCGCGAAATGCATCTATTAAATGTTGAATCGCGGCAGCTTTAGTTTTTCTAACTCTAATTCGGCTTTGGCCGTCCGCTCGTTAGCAAATGCGATTTCTCGTGATTGTCGCTTATTAACAATTAGCCCGCTAACCAAGGCGAAGCCCGCGAGACTTACCCACGATATTTGGCTCCAAGAATATACGGTTTCCCAACTCATTTATCTTGTTGTGGTAATTCTGACTACAATCAGCACCACAATCTGCTTAATCCTTTTACATTTTTTTCCAAACAGCCGATTTACGCGTTCTGCCACGTCTCGGGACAGTGAATGCCCTCACCACCTATGAGCTTCGCGTACCGCAACCCTTTGCCAGTAATTCCTTTTTGCATCGCAAGGCGGATTCGTTGCAGCATGAACCATGCGGTTTTTTGAGTAACGCCAAGCCAACGGTGGAGCTCATACGAGCTAATTCCGTTCTTACAGTTCGCGGCCAGCCACATTGCCGGAAACCATTTATCCAAGCCAATCGGTGAATCTTCAAAGATCATTCCGACTTTCACCGAAAAATTTTGTTTCGGATGCGCGTTCTTGCATTTCCACAGTTTAGCGTTCTCAAGAAACGTAACTTTCTTGGAACCGCAATGCGGACACTTCACGCCACGCGGCCAGCGCAACGCGACAAGAAACTGCAAACAAGTATCGGCATCCGCGAAATATCGGGCAGCCTCAAGAAACGTTTTCGGTGCTTTCATGCACCCACATTATAATGGATCGACGACTAAAACCGCCGCGTTCGAACAGGCACTTTTCAGGCACTTTTTTTTGGGCGGTTTCAATTTTACCTATGAAAAAAAAATTGCGGGGGCTGGATTTGAACCAGCGACCTTCAGGTTATGAGCCTGACGAGCTACCAAGCTGCTCCACCCCGCGCCTTAATTATGTCGACACAAATCAAGCAATACGTAGTGTTTATGTACATCTACTAAGTCTCAGTTGGTGTTGCTTGCGCTCCAATAGCAGCGCGAACTCAGCCCCCTTTGCCCCGGCTCCGGCTCCTCCGCTCTTCGCCGCCTCTGGCTGCTTTTGTTCCCGGCCCGGCCACACTTCCTCCACCCGGGTTCTTGACCACCTCCGCCTCAAGATCCCCGCACAACGTCTCCCAGATCCTCCGCCAACTGCCGCCGCTCCTCCTGCGTCGACTGTTTCCCGGGTTCTCCGCCCGCACATCCTCCATAGACTCGCTTGCCGTTCGCATATCCCCCTGCTTCATCGCCTCCATCAGCGGCGAACTCGCCGATTTCTCCGACTCACCTTTTCCTTCGCTGCCTGGGCAAGCTGCTCCTCAGCCCGATCCTCTGCCCGCTGCTTCGCCTCCGCCTCGCTCTCCAGCTTGGATGCCAGGTCCTCAACCTTCCCTGCCGCCCGCCTAGCCGCCGCCTGCCGGATCCGCCTTGCCTTGCGAGCGCGCTGTCTCAGCTCGTCGGCCGGCACAAGATCCTGTACCGTCGCCACCGGCATGCTCGCCTCCCGCACTCCCTCCTCATCCCCTCCCGCCTGCTTGATCGTCGCCGCCGCGGCCTGCCGTTCGGCCAACGTGGGCTCGGGCTTAGGCTTTCAGTCCCATTCCCATCACCGGCGCCCAACTGCCACCTCCGCGGCCGCGAGCCAGCCACGCGCCCACGTCCACTACGCCGCAGTCGCCGTCCGTTCCACAGTTCCGGCTACGGTTCGCATCCTCAACCGCCCACCGACTCGAACAACCACCGCCACCACTATTGCGAACTCCAGTGACGATGCCGCCGGTCCTTATCAATCCAGCGCCCGATCAACCTCCGCCGCGGCGCCAGTCCCCTGCTCCACCGCCGCGACCCGGCCCACGCGATCCCCGCCAGCACTCCCAGCCCCAGCAATTCCAGCACCACTACCCACCCCTCGGCTCCGTCCGCGAGCTTCCCGCACCAGACGGTGATCAGCGCCGGCGCGCCCAACAGCCATCCACCCACCCCCAGCAGCAGCACATCCGTACGCAGCACCACCGCGCCGCCGCCGCCGCCACCCGGGATGCCATGACAGGCCTTGCAACCACGCCGATCCGTCGACTCTGAACCACGTGCCCCATGTAACACGTTCTTCACCTCCTTGCACCCCGCCGCGAGCGTTCTGCCACTCGCCCTCGTCCTGCCCGATGAGGTTTCCGCCAGAGCCTCATCTCCGACCTCCTCGCCGGCCGCGCCTGCAGCGAGCGCTCA
The DNA here is from genome assembly GCA_963741065.1 of uncultured Verrucomicrobiae bacterium. GTDB lineage: Bacteria > Verrucomicrobiota > Verrucomicrobiia > Chthoniobacterales > UBA10450 > Udaeobacter. The sequence continues at coordinate 49,253 of CAVUGV010000005.1, forward strand.
CCGAGCAGCTCTTCATCGCTCCTCTCCAGCCAGCTCGACGATCAGCAGATCGCCGCCGTTCTCACCTTCATCCAGTCCCGCGGCGTCACCGTCGATGAACTCGTCGGCGCCGCCGCGTCATCCGTCGCCACGTCCACCGCCCATCCCGGTTGATGTTGCCCAGGCCAGTCCTGGTCGACACCTCCGCGGCACCCAGCAGCGCCCCAAGGTGCCGAATATCTCAACCGCAGTCGCCATCGTCGTCGGCCTGGGCACTGCCACCGCCACCGGCTCCAGGCCCCCGCATTGTCGTCCAGAGCATGGCGACCCGCAGCCGCAGCAGCGGGTGCTGCCGAAGTGCTGGCACGCCTGGGCGTCGATGTGGACGCGACGCCCACCGTCCAGGCCGGTCCTTCACCGAGGCGGATCTGCTCTGCTTCCAGATCCATCGCCGCCCTCCGACCCAGAACGTCGCCGCGGCCCGCCAAATCGCTGGCCTTCCCCACCACTGCGATCTCCTGGAGCACCCAATCCAGCCGGCACAACCCGCCAACTCATCGGCATCTGACCGCACCGCCGTCGAGAAGATGGCCCATGCCCCTCTCCCGCTGC
>CAVUGV010000006.1:0-70811 GCA_963741065.1 uncultured Verrucomicrobiae bacterium
GATTACTCCATGGTTCGCCCACGCTTTCTTTATTCTTCTTCGCTACTTCTTGATCCAGATGTGGTTAACCATTAAGACATGAACATTATGAAATTGCGTTCCTTAGTTTTCGCTGCATTTCTCGCATTGCCTTTCGCGACGTCATTCGCGCAGGTAGAATTCTCAGTCGGTTGGGCTCCTCCGCCTCTGCCGGTGTATGAGCAACCGGCCTGTCCAGTCGCAGGATATATCTGGACTCCGGGTTACTGGGGCTGGGACGACTATTACTACGATTATTATTGGGTCCCAGGCGTCTGGGTCCCTCCGCCGAGGGTCGGTCTACTTTGGACCCCGGGATGGTGGGGTTGGAACAACGGCGCGTACGCGTTTAACCAGGGTTACTGGGGATCCCATGTCGGTTTTTACGGAGGCGTTAATTACGGTTATGGCTACACCGGAAACGGCTACTGGGGCGGTCGATGGAGTGGAAACAACTTCCAGTACAACACCGCTGTGACGCACGTGAACAAGACCGTTATCAACAACACCTACGTCAATAATTCGTTCGCAAAGAATGTGAACGCTAACCGCACCAGCTTTAACGGTGGAAATGGTGGGATAAAAGCACAGGCGAATGCAGAACAAAGAGCGGCGATGGCGAACGCCAAGAAAGAGGGGCCAACGTCGCAGCAACTCGAACGTCAAAAGTTGGCAAGTAAGGATCAAAATCTCCGCGCTTCCGTAAACAAGGGCAAACCGAACCAGGAAGCGATCAAGTCATTCAACAAAAACGAAGGCGCTGGCCAAGGCAAAGGCGCGCAGGGACTCGAGGCCGCAGGGGGACCAGCAGGTGCGGGAGCTGGAAACAAACCGGGGAACGTAAATGAACGTAACCTTCAGGGTGCGGGAGCGGGAAAAGCTGAGAACCAGACGGGAATGGGCGGTGAAGAACATGCCCAAAAGCTTGGGGCCGAGAATCACGGGAACAAACACGAGGGAGAAAATCTTCACGGCAACAATCACAACGTTGAGGGAAACCAGGCCGGCGCCCACAACAAAGGAGTCCAACACGAAGGCGCGACTCATGGCCAGAAGGCGATGAATCATCAGCAGCAAATGAATGCTCAGCATCATCAACAACAGATGGCCGCTCAGCATCACCAGCAGCAAATGGGTGCGCAGCATCAGCAGCAGCAAATGGGCGGGCAGCATCAGCAGCAGAAAATGGCCGCCCAGCACCATCCGCAAATGCAAGGTGGAGGTAAACGCCCTCCGCCGCCCAAGGCACCGCCACCAGCCAAGAAAAAGCCAGACAAACCCTGATTATCGCGCAGTCGCGGCTAAATGGAGTGATAGGGGAGCGCACGCGCTCAACCACCAATGAAAATTAGCTACGACCCGGAGGTGGACGCACTCAGTATCACGTTTCGCGAAACGACCGTCACGACCAAACACTTGGCCGAAGGCATCGCGGCTGATTACGACAGTGAAGGTCGCCTGGCTAGCTTGGAAATTCTCGACGCGCAGAATGGAGGCCGCGGGAAGCGGTGTGACATGGACGGGAAGCCGAATGGCGAGTGAGGGGTTCGAACGAGTCAAACGCTTCGGCGGAACCGAGACGATGCGTCGGGTGGAATTGGAAGGCGTCGGCTCGTAAATCTCGCCTGTAGCGCCGGAGCCATGCGCGAGGCGAAACCCTCGTCACTCATTGCTCGTCACTGATTCATTTTTTGCTCTTTTCCATTCTTCCTTCTTACTTTCTCTCGACCGTCACACGCAGGAAGGTTGCAGGAATCGACGTGCCCTCCTGACTTTTGTTCTGGCTGTTGAACAAATCTTCCAGTTGTTTTTGTAACTCAGCCGCTCGGCCTTGTTTTTCCGCGGCTTCGAACGCATTCATGGTCGGGCCATAGTATTTCCTGAATACATCCAACAACGCTGACGGTGTGCCCGGGAAATTGAAAGTGAACGTGTCTCGCGCGAACGAGATGTTGTCTTTCGGAATTCCTGCCGCCGTAAAACGTTCGATCACATTGCTCTCGACGCCCCACGTCACTGGACTAACGAAACCTTCCGGCGGCGGCGGCGTGTAGTTTGAGCTGATCTTCAAGATCTGCGCCACAAGCGTCGGATCGTTAGGAATCCAGTTGCCCATCACGATGCGACCTCCCGGTCGCGTCACGCGCACCATCTCTTTGGCGACGTCGAACGGCTTGGGCGCAAACATCGCGCCGAAAATGCTGACGACGAGATCAAAGCTCTTGTCCGGCACCTGCTCAAGATTCGACGCGTCCCCTTCCTGAAACTTAAGATTCGTTAGGCCGTGTTCTTTGGCGCGCCTGTTTCCAGCGTCGACCAGATTCCGCGCGATATCGATGCCCAGCACGTCGGCGCCGAGTTTCGCCGCGGGCAACGCGGTGGTGCCATCGCCGCAACCGAGATCCAGCACCTTAAGTCCTTTGGTAATTCCGAGTCGCTGCACCAGCGCCTCGCCGCTTTCGCGCATCGTATCGGCGATGCGCGTGAAATCGCCTTTTTCCCAGAGTGCTTTGTTTGGATTCGTTATAGGATTCATAATATGCATTAGCTTGTGTGGTCTGAATTATTCTGAGCAGCGACAAGACACAATAATTGGGCCAGCCGCAAGCAATTCGACCTATTCGTTCGGTAACGCGGATGTTACCGAAATGCGTCCCGCGTGCTGGCGACTCCGAAAGCTTTCGCGAGTCGCGAACTCAGATCACATCACCTCTTCGCCCACAGGAACTTGTCCGGGGCGTAGGAACGTCTTACCAATTGACTCGTTCAATCCCGCTCACTTCGACCTCTCGGCCTGTCCCGTCTATGTCGTCGAATGCGAGGCATCGCTCAGCGGCCGTAAAAGCCCGCAAGAATTTCTTTTTCCAGTCGATCTGCCTCTTCAGGATCTTTGGTCGCGACCATCTGATCTGCTAATGCCACGAGTTCATTTCCCGATAGCTGACGCTTCGACGTCTGCGAACGCAGCAAGGCTGTCAGCACCTCGGCTTTTTCTTTCGAAGGGAGCCGCTTGATTTCTTCAATGATCTGAGTCGCGGTCACACCCAGATTCTATCGCGCCCGTTCGACTCAAGCAATGCGGACCCGATCGAGCAATTTCGGCTTGCTCTGCTCCTGAGCCGCCGATAAACGACACGGCATGCTTTCACAGAAATCCATAAATGCTTTGATAACTTTGGTAGTCGGTCTGGTGTGTGGGGAGTCGGCAAACCTGCTCGCTGAAGAGAAATCGAAGGCTGTCAGTATCGTCGTGATATGCGATGACGCCGCCGCCAAAAAGATGATCCACGACTCACTGTTGACGCACCTTCGCGCTCAACGAGACCTCGAAGTTGTCGAAAAGGGCGGGTACAGCTCCGCTAATCGTCTATGCCGAGAAGACGGTTAACGACCCCAGGAACCCAAACGGCTACGCGTTCGCGATTGCTCACACCAACAGCTATGAACTGAGACTTGCGTATGAAAATCTGCGGGGAATTGACGACGTGAACGGTACGAGCCGTCCGAACTGTCGCCGAGCGCGCTCTCCGGGACGACCTCGGACTTCTACATCACCTTAACGTCGCGCATCTTGATGGGCTACCGAGCGAAAAACTCGATGCGCTGACGAAGAGGCATCGTGTCTGACTTTCATGAGCGGCAGAAAAAGTCCTAATGGACTGACGTGCCGCGACCTGATTTCTGATTTCTGACTTCCGACTTCCGACATCTGACTTCTGCCTTCACTTCGCCGCTTCCAGCTCCGCGCGAAAAGCCGAAAGGCTGATCTCGGTCGGCATAAAGCCCGTGTCGCTGTACGTAACAGTGACACTCCCCCCGCCTTCTTTCGAGAAAGAGAGCGTGCCGGCCATGGCTGCCATCGACGCGTGCTCTTCTTTCCAACCCGCATCGCGAAACTGTCCGCGCAACGATTCGATGGCCGCTTTGGCTTTCCCCTTGCCGAGGGTGAACTTGATCGAGTCGTTGGTCTGCTTCACGTCCTTTGCACCCGCGGGCAGCGTGACGGCGACCTTCGGCGGCTTGTTTTTTTCGGCCAACTCCGCCGCCTCCTTCGCCTCCTTCGCTGCTTTCGCTTCGGCTTCGGCGCGGAGCCTGGGAGCCATCTCTTTCATCTTGCGATCGCGCTCAGCGAGCTCCGTCGCGCTTTGAAAACGAACCGACACACCAAGCTTGCCGCTGCCATAATCGTAGGGCACCGCAAGCGTGATCATTTCCTTCGCAGGATTGCGAAAGATCATGGTCGGCTTCCCATCGACATCGACCATCTTCTCCATTGTCGATTTCCAGCCCGCGGCGGCCAGCGTCTTCCGATAAAAATCGACGATGGCGTCCTGGTTCGCCGTCGCAAACGTGAGTTCGGGCGGTTCATCGACGTAACGTAAATCGTCGACGTCCTGCGGCGCGGGAATGTCAGACGAAATTAGCTGATTCGAATACTGGATCATGGTCTTCCCACCCCGCGCGGGTGCGGACGAGACAGTCACCGTCGCGAGAATTGCGTTCTGTTTGAAGAAGTCGGAATCGCCGGCCTTGCCATAAGGCACCCAACCTTGCGCGACGAATAGATTCCGAATGGCGTCCGCAGTCACAGGCACTGCCGCCCCGGTGTCATACATCGCGGTGGGGTCGCCTTGATAAACAGCCTTTGCGCCCGGAGGAACCGGGAGCTTGCCGGGTTTGACGTTGCCCAGATTTTGCAGTCTGACCGACACGCCGTTCTCTTCAAAGGGAATCACCGAGAGCGAGACGACAAACCCGTCACGCGCGAACATTGCGCTGGCGGATTGATCGGAGATGGTGCTGTTCGGCAATTCTTTCCAGCCTTGCGCGACGAACGCTTTCCGTTGGAATTCCAAGGCTTTCTTCGGATCGCCGGGCGCGACATAAGAAAGGTTGGCAACGTGACGCGACTCGGCGGACTTCGCACCGTCCATGAGCGGGAACGTTGAAAGATCCAGGACCCGGGCCGCTTGTTCGACTGTGGCCGGCGTTTTGATCGCGTCGGCAGAGGTCGTGTCATCCGCCGCCCCGTTTTTCGCTCCACATCCGAAGAAGCAACCAAGCGCGCACGCCACCAAGAATCTTTCCATCAGTTTGTTCATGGACGGCCATCATATTGAACTCATCGGTGCGTGGCGAGCGCATCTTGACTCCGAACCGGAGCATGAAAAATAATCTGGGGAGCACACGCCGCTGGCGTGTCCGTTTCGGCTGCCAGCCGAAACGCACTTTTCTGCTTCTTGCAGTAGTTCTCGCTTTGTCCGAAGTTCGGGAACGTGAGCCAATCAGTCGTCAAAATCGATCCCGAAATCATGAGCGGCGCGCCTTGCTTTGCCGGCACGCGGGTGCCGATCCAGAATCTTATCGATTATCTCGAAGGCGGCGATTCGATCGAGGATTTCCTGGAAGGTTTCCCGAGCGTCTCTCGCGAGCAGGTCATTGCATTTCTTGAGGAAGCAAAAGAGAGTATGCTCGCGCGCGCGGTGTGAACATTCTGCGTTCTTGGATCGCGGATTCCGGCCATGAAACTGAACTATTTTCCAGATACCGATTCGCTTTACATCGATCTCTCTCAGAGACCGAGCGTGGAGAGCCAGGAGGTTTCGGAAGGCGTGGTCTTGGATTACGACGCCGAAGGCAATCTGGTCGGCATCGACATCGACCATGCAAGCAGCAAGCTGGATCTACGCGAGCTCGTCACAAACCACATCCCCCTTGAAGCAAAGGCGTAGGAGTCTTTCGCCTGTCTGTCATTGTTGCGCTGACGCATGAAATGGCGTCGAACGTTTCCGCTTAAACGCAGGTGACAAAGAGCACCACCAGAAGGCGTGCTCGCCTCTTGGCGATGGCGTCCCGCCGGGAACGAACTTCTACTCGTTCCGCGCCTTTATCTGAGCGGAAGCGAGATTATTCGCGCTAACCAAGCGCCTGCCCGCAGCGGCGGCAGAAGCGGGCCGTGCGATCGTTCTCCGGCGTCTGACAATTGGGACAGGCGCGCGCGTCTTTCATCTGGGCCGCCTGGTGTAGTTCCACTGAAAAGATGCCGGTGGGCACAGCGATGATGCCGTAGCCCATGATCATGATAAGGCTCGCGAGGATCCGCCCGAGCACCGTGTGCGGCGTGATGTCGCCATAGCCAACGGTCGTGAGCGTGACGATTGCCCAATAAACGCCATGCGGGATGCTGTCGAAACCGTTCTCGTTGCCTTCAATCAGATACATGAGTGTGCCGACGACGAGGACGATCGCGACGACAGTGAAGAGAAACACGGTGATCTTCAGCCGGCTGGCGCGAAGCGCAGTCACGAGCGTGTGACTTTCCTGCAGGTACTCCGTGAGCTTGAGGACCCGGAAAACGCGCAGGAGCCGCAGGACGCGAACCATTAAAAAGTAATTTCCGGTCGGAATGACGAGACTGATGTAGCTCGGCAGAAACGCGAGCAGATCGATCGCTCCGTAAAAGCTGAAGACGTAAGCCCACGGAGCCCGGACACAGAGCAGACGCGCGATGTATTCGAGAGTGAAAAGGATGGTGAAGATCCACTCGAGATTGCGCAGGGAAACCGCGTGCGTTGCGCGAAAAGGCTCCACGCTTTCCATCATCACCACGGTCACGCTGATCCCGATCGCGACCAGGAGTGCCAGATCAAAAATCTTTCCGGCGCGCGTGTCGTGCTCGAAGATGACGGTGTAGAGACGAAGTTTCCACATCGGCTGATCGCTTGTCGGGCGATACCTGAGGAACGGTTGGCGCGTTGGCATACAAGGGACAACTTGGCGGAGCGGCAGTGCCACTCACACAGTAGTCGTTATCTCAGATACGCACCGATGCCAAGACTCCATGCAACCTGCGCGCGGAGCCGCCGGCCGTATGAATGCCGATGGCGTCCTCGCGATCGCGAACTTTTGCATCTTCCCGATTCAACGATTCAACGGTTCAACGAGTTACGTGGCGACAGCTCGCGTCTTGCTCCGCGACATCAGCAAAATCCTGTTCCCTGACAACCCCGTCAACGTGCCCGTCATCAAATAGCCGGACAGTGGCGCGCCGCTCAGGTTGGGTTTTATGCGCCGCTGCTTAATAGGCGATCGACAGCGAAACTCTGAAGCTTTCCCGCATGGGACCAGCTTCATCTGATCTCGGAAATTCCCAGCTCTTTCAGATACTCAAACGTCGAACTATAAAAGCTCGGCGAGCGCGTCGGATCGGCGCTGTCGCCCGGCGGAACGAACACGACCATACCTTGCCTCGCGCGCGTGAGCAGAACGCGGTACGCGTTGCGGAGGTAATTGCGATTATCCCGGTTCGCGATGTTGCACCACCGATCCCCGCGGAAATCGTGGTAATCCCATCCTGAGCCATTGAATCGAAAATCACCGCACCACCCAATGCAAACCCAATCGAGTTCTAATCCCTGCACCTGAAATTCTGTCGCCGCGTCTTCGAGATAGTAGCTCGAGCGCGTGTCGTCTTTGTCGTTCAGAAAATAATGGACTGGATCGACTGATACGCGGATGTCGATTGCATGCGGCTTTAGCCGCATCGCTTTCGATGACGCGACCAATCCGTAACGCTCACTTCCTCGTGCATGCTCGCGAATCCATAGCTTTGCAGCATTCAGCTCACGTGTGATCGCGATTGGATAGCGCGCGGATAATTCGGCGAATGCTTTCTTTGCTTCCGCTTTGTCGCAGTCGAGCAGCGCCTTTACGAATGCCGAGACATTTTCCGCGCGAAACGATCGCATCGAGACCGCCAAGTGGAGCGAATCATCATATTGAGTTTGTGGGCGCTCACGAACGATCTCCAAAACGCGTCCAGCGGCGTACTCGGTGTCAGTCAACCGGGATGAGATAAACATTTCCCATTCCGGGAAACGTCGATTCACGGCGTCGAGCCAAGCATCAATGCCAGCTTCGCCGGTGTTGATTTCCTGGCCGCCGCCGACCAAGCAGACGATTACTGCCCAGTCTTTGCGCCTGTCCATGTAGGAAATCAAAAATTCTGGTTCGGATTCCGAGAAGCCCGCGTGCCGTTTCTTGCGCAGCATAAAGTTGGCGGTTTGCCTGAGGTTCCACGCGCGCTGCGCTTCGTCGAAGATCACGACGTGTTCAATTGGTGGACCGGAATCTATCAGCGCGTCATCACGAAAGTGATGAACGTTTTGGATGAATGCCTTTACGCTTTCACCAATCTCCCCTTTTCGCACCTTCTCTCCCTGTTTCTTTCGCCGCGCGTGTTCATCGCGCGTGAGCGCTTCGCGAAGAACGGCGACTAACGGACCGTTACCAGATAGAAAAACAGCGTGCGTTGGTTCGTTCTCTTCACGTCGTGTCGCCAGATTCAAACCGACCAAAGTTTTCCCGGCGCCCGGCACGCCAGTGACGAAGCAAATTCGCTTGCGACCTTTCGCTTGTGCTTCATCGACGAGCTCCTCAATTCTTCGTGATGTGACGTACAGGTTCTGCGCGCCAGCGTCGAATCGCGCGATGGCTTCAACCGAATGCTGCGCATACAGCGCCCGGGCAGCTTCAATAATCGTCGGCGTCGGATGATAAGACGCGCGCGCCCACGCGTCCGCATCGACTGGCGCACCGCTGACCTTCGCAACTGCGCTTTCAAGAACGCCGTGAAAGCTTTGAGGATCAACAACGAGCGGTCGGTAAAGCTTGTCAGGGTCAGCTTGCAACTCGACCGGCGGACACTCCGTTGCTTCCGTCGCAACGAGAATCGGAATAATCGAAGCATCATGACTCGCCTCATGAAAGTTTTTCAAGTCCAGTCCGTAATCCCACACCTGTTCGATCGCCGAACGATCAAAGGCTTTCTCTCCCACTTTGAACTCGACTGCGAATATCACCGACCCGATTACCAGAACGACATCAATGCGCCGTCCCATTCGGGGAATGTTGAACTCGAAGAAAATCGATCCAGCTAAATCGCTCAGCTTCGATTGGAGCAACTCGATCTGTGCGAGCCATGCAGCTGCCTGACTCCTATCGATGTCGAATGAAGAATTGAGGGTTAGCTGGCCGACAATTCCCTCAGCGCTCGCACCAACGAACTCTGCAATCGAAGCCCCGTACCAGAAGCGCAGAGACGAAGGTCGCGTTAATGTGGCGTGGATTGATTCTTCCAAGTCTCAACGCTAACCAACAGCCCGCGGTTCGACGAGAAAAGACTTGGCATCCGCCACGAACCTGGCCAGGTAATTGTACCCATCATGGGTAAAGAATTTCTTTTCAAACTCGACAGTGTAGATCTCGGACAGGTGCTCGACGGGTTGCGATGTCGGCGACAATCCTGGGCCAATACCGCAATTTACCTGCATGACGAATATTTTCCGGATGATTCATTCGTGTGCGAAGAATGCAGTGATGCTAATGAGGCGCAAAGGATCGCAGATATGTATCAGCGGATAATTACTACGATCGAAGGTCAGATCGCCGAACAAGGTGGTCCATAGTTCCGCGTTTAATCCACGGACTATGAGTCACATCGTGATCGAGCGTCCGCCAGATCCCTATCCCGATTGCAAGCAGGCCACACTGCAAACATCTTCCAGAAATGATTCCCGGGTTTGGGGCGGGGTTGGTTATTGAAACTCGCTCATTACCCAACTTGCTCGTCGCTACCCTCGCGACTTTACCTTCTATGTCGCTGATCCCATCAGCTCCATTCCCGATCTGTGGCAACAGGAGGCAGTGCGCGCGTTGCAACCTCCGCATTTGACGATTCTAGTCAGTCGCGGTACGACAACCTATGGCGCATAAGTGTACTTCACCTGATTGTGAGTTTTCTCTTCCGGATAACTATCCGCTGGATAAATGCCCGTGGCACATGGTGCCTGGTCGCGGGCCAGTAAAAATTGCAGCGGCGCTGGCAGTTGCCGCCGCTGGTTTGGGCGGTGGTCTTGCCTATAAAAAGTACAAGACCTATCTGCACGAGAAGCAGCTGCGTAAGGAACGCAAGGAACGTCGCCAGCGCGGTGCGTCCGCTTCCGAACAGGAGCATAAAGTCCGTGCTGTTCGTAACGGAGCTGCTCCAAAGTCTCGGAAACGGCCACGCAAACGAAAGACCGCCGCCACGACGAAATCGAAGCCGGCGTCGTGAGCGGGCCGCGAGCCAGCGAGCCAATCCGGATCCCGTGACTGCGCGCCTGCCGTTGGAACAACTCAAACGCTCGTGAACTCATGCATCATAAGCGGCTTATGATGCGGGATTCCCGGCGCGCATTAGTCGTTGATCAGGACGAAACGTACTCGGCTGCTGACTGATGCCAGGTCGCATAGCTCGCACCCTCACCTGACTCCTCTCCCGAACAAGGGAGAGGCGTACGCTCCCACTGTTCCTTCGGGTCGAGGCGTTTGATTTCCTCAATGATCTGAGTTGCGATCACAATGCGAGGTCTATCGCAGACGAGGAACCCAACCAATCACCTGTGCATGATTCAATTCTGTATCGAATCGGCGTGAATTGCGGAAGAAGCGGGCGATTAAGATTAATCGCCCCTACCTACAATCCGATCCCGCCAGATCCTATCTCGATTGAAACTTGCTCGCTGCCCGCACTCGCTCGCTCCTACCCTCGTCACTTTACCTTCTATGTCGCTAATCCCATCAGCTCCATTGCAAGCAGGCCACACTGCAAACATCTTCCAGGAATGACTCCAGGGTTTGGGGCGGGGTTGGTTATTCCCGATCTGTGGCAACAGGAGGCAGTGCGCGCGTTGCAACAGGGAAAAGACGTGGTGGTGCAGGCGCCGACAGGATCGGGCAAGACTTACATCTTCGAGCTGCTTTATCCGAACCTGAAAACTCAGGCGGTGTTCACCGTCCCGACCCGCGCACTCGCTAACGATAAATTATCGGAATGGCGCGCGCGCGGCTGGGATGTCGGCATATCCACGGGTGACGTCGCGCTAAATCTCGACGCGAAGGTTGTGGTCGCGACGCTCGAGACACAGCGCGGGCGGTTTCTCCGCGGCGAAGGCCCGGGTCTCCTGGTCATGGATGAATTTCAAATGCTGGGCGATCCGATGCGGGGCGTGCATTACGAGCTCGCCGTCGCTCTCGCACCGAAAGCAACACAGTTGCTCTTTTTGAGCGGGAGCGTGGCCAACCCGCGCGACGTGGTCGCCTGGCTGCAACGCATCGGACGTGACGCCGTCCTCATCGAACATAAGACGCGCCCGGTGCCGCTGGAGGAAACTGATCTCGGAAATTTGCCTGATTCCCAATTTGTTCAGTCGCGCAGTCCGAGCCGGACAGGCGGATTTTTCTGGCCGCGCATGATTGGCCGCGCCATGCGCGCGGACCTCGCTCCGGTGTTGGTGTTCGCGCCGCGTCGCGCCGCTGCCGAACAGATCGCGCAAGCCATCGCGTCGGCCCTGCCGGTGCGCGACCCGCTGCGACTGACCCCGGCCCAGGAAGCAACCGCGGGGAAGAGCCTGACGAAACTCTTGCGGAATCGTGTGGCGTATCATCACAGCGGACTCAGTTACGCCGCGCGCGCCGGCGTGGTGGAATCGCTCGCCAAAGCGGGACAACTCAACGTCGTCGTCGCGACGATGGGACTTGCCGCCGGGATCAATTTTTCGATGCGCTCGGTGATCGTGACCGATCGACGTTATTTCGCCGGCAATTTCGAGCGCCAGGTCGAAGCGGACGAGCTTCTCCAGATGTTTGGTCGCGCCGGCCGCCGTGGTCTCGATGAAGTCGGTCACGCGCTTTACACGAACGATCTGCCGCGGTTGAGCGACACAAAAGCGCGCCAGCTGAGACGCGCAGCCCAGGTAGATTGGCCCAGTCTGATAAGCGTGATGCATGCGGCCAAACAGCGCGGCGAACAACCGTTCGCGGCGGCGGTGGAACTGACCCACTCATTGTTCAGCGTGCAACGCGTGCCGCTCGGCGTCGAACACTCACTCGAAAGCGGGCCGCGGCCGTGTGGATTTTGGGTGACCGATGAGCGCGCGCGGTTCGTCCGGCGCGGAATGATCGAGATGCTGAATTCGCGCGAAGAATGGGAAGCGAAACCGGCGGCAGAAAGTGTGATGCTCGGTCGCGCTTTTGTGCGCGAAAACGATCGGTGGCGGCGGGCGCTGACCGTGCCGCGTATGCTCGATGGGGTCGGCACGGGAAATCTCTGCCGGCTGCGCGAGCAGAACCATTACGGGCGCGAGTTGCCGGTCGCGACGGTGCTCGCTTCCGGAGAGGTGGCATTGGTGAAATGGCTGAAGAAAGAACTAAAGCCAGGGAAAAACGTCCAACCCGCCTTCGCAGAGTTACGGCGCGGCAGGCGCCCAACGCCGAACCCGCCTTCGCAAGGCTACGGCGTGGCACGCGCTCAACGTCCGATTAAAAATTTGGCTGCGCGGCGCGGGACTTTTACCCATGAACAATTTGAGACTGAGATCCGGCCGCAGCTCGACGAACTGGTGAAACCAGGCGCAATCGTCGACTGGATCATGCGCGGAAATTTGCTTTCGGTCCGGCTCGATTACGCCAATGTGCCGGTCAACGCTCACATCGATTCGGTTAGGCAAGGCGTTAATCGATCCGCCGGAGCGCGAGAACCTGCCGGACGTTTGTCGAACGTGCGATCAGTTGGAGCACGATAAAACCGTCGCGATCGTGAACTCGCCAACGTACGCGTGGCGACATCTTGGACTGGTTGAACCGGACGGCACACCGACGAGGCGGGGAATGATCTTCTCATTTTTCCACGGCGGCGAAGGTCTGGCGGTGGCGGTCGCGCTCGAAGACGAAACCTATCCGATCGACGAATTGGTTTTCGATCTGGCCAATATTCGCGCCGGTCCGCGCTTCGCCGGCGAGGACGCGCCGATGGGCGGGCGGCTCGGCATTTTGTGTCAGCGGGTCTACGGCCGCGCCGATTATCCAGGTTACCTCACCATGGGCGTGCCGGTGCAATACGGCGCCGGCGCATCGGAAGTGGTGCGCGCGCTGGTGGCTGATCCGCGCTCCAAGCACAAGCTCACCAACGAACTATTGCGTCACGGCGATATCGAACGAGCGCTGGTGGAGTGGCGCAGCATACTTCGCCACATCGTCCTTGCGCCCGCCTATCCGTTGTCGCGATGGACGGAACTGAAAGCAGCGGCCGAAGAGCTGGTCGATAAAACGGCTTCGCCGACATCTGCTGTCGATCTTGCGATATTGGGTCCGTTGCAGCAGCGGGCTGGCGGAAAGTGACCCGCCTTCGCCCCGCAGTCGCGGGACTACGGCGGTCACAAGGCTGAGTGACGACGAGACTAGTTCAACCGCACTGCTTATCACACTGGAACGGCGCATAGGGCACGTAGACGCCTCTACAACGTTAGCCGTGTCAGATTGTTCCATCATAAGGCGCGCATTATGATAGGAGGACTGGAGTGTGTTGTTAGGCAACCCCGCGGCTATTTGAACACGAGGTGAGCGACAGCGGCTTCGAGATTCCAATAGATTATCGCGACCGCCGTTAGATCGAACGCAGCATGCGCGCACATCACCATCCAGATCCGGCCCGTGACGGCGAAGATCGCCCCGAAGACGAGGCCCGTGATCATCGCCTGTTCGACGCCGGGAAGCCCCAGGTTGGCGTAATGGCCCAGGGCAAACACCGCGGAGGTGAGCAGCACGATTAATACTTTTGCGCTGGCGCCGGTCCCAAAAAGCTTGCCGAGGCGTTCGAACAGGTATCCTCGGAAAATGGTCTCTTCTCCAAAGCCCGCGCCGACAATCATCGTGAACACCAATCCGGGGAGCGCAGCCCGGTTTCCTATCACGTAATGGTAGGCGGAATTGATTTCGGGGGCGCCCAGCAGCGGCATCACGATCGCCTTCATCAGGAGTTTAAACACGCAGCCGAAAACGACGCCGACGGCGAGGCTGCCAATCCAGCTCCTTGGTCGCACGTAGCCGATGTCGCGCCATGGCGTATGCGATCGCCAGGCCCACAGAAGCACCAAAAGGCCGCCGAGTGGTTTAACGACAGACGTCAAGACGATGACGAGAATCGAGAGAAGTCCAAGCGGCCCGAATCCGCGCAGTTGCGTGGCGACGGGATCGTCAGGCGGCGGTGCAGCTCGCGCTTCGAGCGGGAGCGCAGGAACGTGCTCTGGCAAATTCGGGACGTCGCTTGGCACAAGCGCCTCTACAACGTTAGCCGTGCAATTGTTCCATCATAAGCGGCTTATGATCGATTAGTTCTTCCTATGAGAGTTTTATTAGTTTGCGCTCGCGCGGCGGCCAGGCCTTACCCGCTTTTAGCGCGGCGCGTTTGGCTTCGCGGATCGCGACCATCTGTCTTGCGTGCGATTTGGTCAGTTCGCGACGGCTGGTGATTCCGCCGCGTCGACCGATCTCGGCAAGATAAGCCCGCACTTTCTTTTCTGCTTCAGTCATCTTCGCGTCCAAAGAATGGCAGGCGTAGCGCCTGCCCTACAATGCTAAACATGGCTTCAACCATGCATCGTAAGCGGCTTATGATGCAAGAAGCGAAATCTAGGGAGACGGGACGCTCTGCAGGAGCTCGAGTTCGTGCCACCGCGCGTAGAGGTGCGCGACTTTGTCGCGTGCCGTTTTCAATTGCGTCTCCAACTCGAAAATCTCCGAGCGCGGTTTCGCATAAAAATCCGGCGCGGCAAACGTGGCCTCCAAATCCGACACCTCGTTTTCTGCAGAGAGAATATTCGCCTCCATCGACTCCCATTCGCGCTCTTCTTTCCACTTAAGCTTCCGCGGTTTGTCTTTGCTTTTCCTTTGCTCGGCGGCGGCTTCGGCCGGCGTGGGGTATGAATCGCGAACTGGGCCGGGTGCGCCTCGTTTTTCCAGGTAGTAATCGTAGTTCCCGACGTGATAGACCACGCGGCCCTCGCCTTCGAAAGCGAGAATCGAGGTACAAACGCGATTCAAAAAATAGCGATCATGACTCACCACGATGACGCAGCCGCCGAAGGCGACGAGCGCTTCCTCGAGCAAGCGCAACGTTCCGAGATCGAGATCGTTCGTCGGTTCGTCGAGCATCAGAACGTTGCCGCCTCGCTTCAGGATTTTAGCGAGCAGCACCCGGCTCCGTTCGCCGCCGCTGAGCTGCGAAATCTTCGTGTTGATGCGGTCTTCGCTGAAAAGAAATCGCCGCAGATAAGCGCGCAACGTGATGCTCTGCTCGCCGAGCGTGACGTGTTCTCCGCCGCTCCCGACTTCTTCCCAAACCGTTTTCTCATCGTCGAGGAGGAGCCGATTTTGATCGACGTAATTGATCTGGGTCCGCGCGCCGATCTCCACTGCACCGCTCGCGGCGGGCAGTTCCTGCAGAATGACTTTGAGGAGCGAAGACTTGCCGAGTCCGTTGCGACCGACAACACCGAGGCGTTCCCCGGCTGCGAGATTGAGATTCACGTGCTGAAAGAGTGTGCGGCCGCCCAACTCCACACTCACGTCGCGCAATTCAATGATGCGATTCGCGAGCTTCGGCGGCGTGGGGATAATCAACTCGACGTCGAGCTCCGCCTCCGGTCGCTTCCTGGGCGGCCATCTCGAAATAACGTTCCACGCGGTCCACCGATTTCGTCCGGCGCGCGCGCGGGCGCTTTTCTCACCCATTGCAGTTCGCGTTTCAAAAACTTCTGGCGTTGATGTTCCTGCGCCTCCTCGACCGCTTGTCGCTGCGCGCGCGCGAGCAGGTAATCGGTGTAGTTGCCGTCGTAGCTGGTGAACTCGCCGCGCGACAGCTCGACGATCCGCGTCGCCACCCGATCGAGAAAATAGCGATCGTGTGTGACGAACAAACAGGTGCCGGCATAACGCGCGAGAAAGTCCTCCAGCCATTCGATCGAGCCGGTGTCGAGATGGTTGGTCGGTTCGTCGAGAATCAGAAAATCAGGACGCGCGAGAAGCGCCCGGCAAAGCGCGACGCGGCGTTTTTCCCCGCCGGAAAGCGTGCCCACGACGCGATCGGATTCCGGCGCGTGCAGATTCGTGATGAGCGACTTGATCCGATGTTCCAAATTCCAACCGTCGGCCTGAATAATTTGGTCCAGGAGCGTGGCGCTGAGCGGGCTGTCGGCCGGGACGCGTTCGTATTCGGCGATGAGGTCGAGAATCCGCTGCGCGCCGCTGAGAATGTTCGCATGGACCGTGGCCGCATCGTCCAAGCCGGAAAGTTGTGGCATGTAGCCGGTGACGAGATCACGCCGGCGTGTGAATTCGCCTGAATCGGCTTGCGCCACGCCCGCCGCGATCTGGAGGAAGGTCGATTTGCCCGAGCCGTTGCGGCCGACAAGCCCAATGTGTTCGCCCTCCCTAAAGGCAATCGTCGCGCCGTCGAGGACGACCTGAGTGCCGTACTTGACGGAAAGGTTGTTCGCGCTCGCGATGACTGCGGTTGACGTCTCTGCCATAGGAAGGTCGAACGTCGAACGCCCAACGCCGGACGTCCAATCGAAGCGCTTCTTTAATCCATCGTAAGCGGGTTACGATGGGACAACAACGCGAGCATTCGCGTGACTGATCTTACACTTGCCCGTTTCCCGTATCGCGCAAAAGGCGATCATAGCCGAGACGGCCGCGCGTTAGCAGAACACCTTCGCATGAACTTTCCGAGCCAATGATTTGCTCGCGCCGGCTCGCTCACGCTCGACCTCGGGTTTTGTGATCTATGTCCCCGCAGAAACTTGAGCATTGGCAAGGGCCTTCGCTCGAAGTTTTTTGCTCCATTCACCGCGCAAGAGTTTCATCTCCGCGCCTAACGTGTTCAGGCGCGGCGCGACGCCTTTATATTTTTTTGTCGTCCCGGTGACCGTTCGATTGACCGCGCCCTGACCGACCAGGCCCTGAAGATTTTCGTAAACGCGCAAGCGCAGCATCTCTTCGCCGCCACTGGCAGCGTTTCGTTCCCGAAGGTTAAGTAGAATGATGTCGAACAAAGGTTTGAATTCAAAGGAGGCCCTGGACGAAAGCACGGCCACCAACTCCTCGGTGATATTGTCGGGCATCCGACGTGAAAAAGAAACTCCAGCGGATTTAGACATCGAAGACTATACACCAGAACCGAGAAATTGCGACCGGCAGAGGGGCGTCCAAGAGCACACGGCGCTTGGCCTTCGATACAATCATGTGAGCAAACGGTTTGCGTTTGCGGTTGCAATCGGGCTTGCGGTCGTCGGATTTGTTTCGGCGGACGATAACGTGCGCGCGGTGCATTTGAACAATGGTCGGCGCTAACTGGTTGTCGAAATCGTACGCCGCGATGAAAATACAAGTCATGCGCGCGCCGCATCGTCTTTGTGCTGTTGGTCTAATCGCATTTGCGATCGTGCTGTTCATCGGTTCGATCAGTAGTTGCCAGCGATCTCAATTTTCCGGCGGACTGACGAAACTGAAGCCGTGCCGATTGCCGGGAATCGATGAGGAATTGCTCTGCGGGAAACTGACGGTGTTTGAGAATCGAGAGACACACACCGGGCGGATGATTGATCTGAACGTGGTGGTTCTGCCGGCCTTCGATCAGAGAAACAAGAGTGAACCGTTATTCGATGTCGAGGGTGGGCCAGGCGCGGCCGCGAGTAATGCCGCAATGTTCTACGCGAAAGAAGGCAAAGAATATCGGCGCAAACACGACGTCGTGCTGGTCGATCAACGAGGCACGGGAAAATCAAATCCGTTGACGGCGCCGCCGATCAAGAAAGCGCCGCAGGATTATCTGAAGGAAATGTATCCGATCGATTACGTGAAGAATTTGCGGCGAACATTGGAACAGCGCGCCGATCTCACGCAATACACGACGCCGATCGCGATGGATGATCTCGATGACGTGCGAAGCTGGCTCGGTTATGATCGGATTAATCTGTTGGGATTGTCGTACGGAACGCGCGCGGTGCTGGTTTACTTGCGTCAACATCCGGAACACGTCCACACAGCAACGCTCATGGGTGTGGTGCCGACTTATCTAGAGATGCCGCTTTATCATTCGCAGGCGGCGGCGCGGGCGATGGATTTGTTGCTCCAGGAATGTGAGAAGGACGCGAGTTGTCACAACGCGTTTCCGCAGATTCGCGCGGACTGGCAGAACGTGCTGGCGCAACTGGGCCGGGAACCGGCGCGCGTTCAGTATTCATCGGATGGAAAGAGCGCGCCGGTTACGGTGGAGATTCAACGCGACATTTTCGCGGAAAAAATTCGCAACTGGATGTATGGCCAGGATAAAGCGCGAAAAATTCCATTTATCGTGCACGAAGCGGCGCAGGGCGATTTCACGCCGTTTCTCCATCAAGCGATTGCGCCGGGCATTCCGCGACTTCATTGCTGACGGAATGTATCTCTCCGTCACGTGCGCGGAAGACGTTCCGTTCATTGATCAGGCGGAAGCCGCCAAGCTGAACGAGGGGAATCCTTTCGGGAATTATCGCGTGTTTCAACAAACGCGCGCGTGCAGTTTATGGCAGCGCGGAAACATTCCGGCCGATTATCGCGAGCCGGTTTCGTCGAATATTCCGGTGTTGATCTTTTCCGGTAACCTGGACCCGATCACGCCACCGCAACGCGGCGAGGAAGTCGCAAAATATTTGCCAAACAGTCGCCATGTGATCATTCCGCAAGCCGGCCATGGCGTAGATGGATTGAGCGACGCGGGTTGTGTCGATCGCGTCATCATCGACTTCATGGACAAAGGAAGCGCTAAAGATCTCGACACCAGTTGCGTTGAGCACATGTCGCCGCCGCCGTTTGCTACAAAGTAGCGCCCTGGACGATGGGGAGGGACGCCTCGCCCCAGCGATGCGGCTACAACGGCTAGCGGCGCCAATGGCGGAGCACCCGATGGCGGGAATTTGCCGTGGCGTGGTCCCGGGTGGTGACGATCAGTTCGCGGCGACGGAGGTTTGCGAGGGCGATTTGGATGGCGCTTTTGGAAAGGCCGGTCGCGTCGGCCAGCGCTCGCAAACTTGCGGTAACTGGTTTCCATTTGTTCCGGGCGGCCTGGCCGTAAAGATAGAGATAAACCAGATACGCGGCTGGCTGCTGATCGTGCCCGATCAAATCGCGCATCAGGACATCGAGAACGTAATCGTCGATGGAAATGGTTTCGCGAAACCTAGGCATGGCGCCTCGCGCAGCGAGACGGCTACAGTATGCGCTATACCGATAAACGGACAGCACTTTCTCGCAACAAGATGCGCTCGGTTGTGGACGAGAAGAGATGACGCCGGTTACGTTCAGCGCATTATGATTAAGCAAATCAAATTCGTTAGCATTCCCGTGAGCGATCAGAATCGCGCGCTCGATTTCTACACGGACAAACTCGGGTTCACGATCATCACCGACCAGCCCTTCGATGAGAAGCAGCGCTGGATCGAATTGCGGATTCCGAAAGCGGAGACGCGCGTGGTGTTGTTTACGCCCGAGGGAGATGAAAAGCGGATCGGCTCGTTCATGAACATGTCGTATGCGTGCGACGACATCGATAAGACGTATGAGGAATTGAAAAAGCGCGGCGTGGAATTCGAGGGTCCGCCGCAAAAACAGCCCTGGGGCACTTACGCGATGTTCAAGGACAGCGAAGGCAATCGGTTCGTTGTTTCATCGGACTGAAAGAGTAGTGAGTTGGCAGCGCAATGGCGTGCCGTTGTCACCAGGGAATGACTTTGCGATCTCTCCCCGCCTCCGCCAAGGCTACGGCGGGCAGGCAGAAGTTTTATTTGTCACTACGGGATTGTCTTCCGATCACGCCAGAACTTCCCAGTCTCGTGCTGAGACGCATCGGCAGCCAACCAAACGATACCCGACGCGCGTTTGGCGCGCATCGCAAATGGACATTAGGTCACGCGACTCTAACCTGAATTTGCGGTTGAGGGAACCGAGGCTAGCGCCAGAGACGATACTCTGTAGTAATTGCATCGAGAGTTCGGTTAGAAATCACAACGACCTATGGCCCGCAAATGTTCGTCGCCTGGCTGCGCATTTTCTCTGCCCGATAAATATCCGTTAGCCAAATGTCCGTGGCATCTGGCGCCAGGACAGGGACCTGTGAAAATTGCGGCTGCGGTCGCGATCGCCGCTGCTGGTTTGGGCGGTGGTCTTGCCTATAAAAAGTTCAAGACTTATCTGCACGAGAAGCAGCTGCGTAAGGGACGCAAGGAACGTCGCCAACGCGCTGCGTCCGCGTCCGAAAAGCAGGAGCAGAAAGTCCGTGCTGTTCGTAACGGAGCTGCTCCAAAGTCTCGGAAACGGCCACGCAAACGAAAGAGAGTGTCGAAGCCAGCAGCGTAAGATCACTCCGTTCCCAAGACGCGGCACAATCATCCGCAGACTTCGCAGATTAACGCAGATTAATTGTAGGGCGGGCGCTGCGCCTGCTCGGCAACCGGAGCGGTTGCCCTACAGTAACCCCGTCCTAGCTTCCTGATTCATTCCTTATGGGCAGATTTACGCAGATGGTAGGGATGGCACTCCGTTGCCGTCCGCTCCCCGGCGCGCAGGGGACTGCGCGCCCTACCAAGATTCCTGGGTTCCTAAGTTCCTGATTTATTACGTCGCCCACAGGGCCGCCACTACAGCTTTCCAGTATTCGCGACCCGCAATTTGCACACGCTGTTTTTTGCGCGTGTATAGATGGACATGCTCGAGCCGTCTCCTGACGAAATACGTGATTGGGCAAATTCTATCATCCAGTTCATGATTGAGTATCTCGGCGGTCTCCGAGATCGCAGGGTCTATCGTCACACGTCTTCACGCGAGATTCGAAGCGGGCTCGACGCGACGCTTCCCACCAAAGGAAGTGATTTCGACGGTCTGCTGAAGGTTTTCCGCGAAACGATCGTTCCCTTTAGCCGGCAGAACGCGCATCCGCGCATGTTTGGCTATGTGCAATCGCCAGGGACTCCGCTCGCGGCGTTCGCCGATCTGCTCGCCTCCACGCTCAACGCCAATCTCACGGTCTGGCGTTCCGCGCCCGCGCCTGTGGAACTCGAACGTCTGACGATCGATTGGATCCGGCAAATTCTTGGATTCAATGCTGAAGCTGGCGGGCTCTTTGTCAGCGGCGGATCGATGGCCAATCTCACCGGGATCGCGATGGCGCGGCAGAGGAAAGGTTGCTCGTCAGGCCGCTTGCGGATCTATGCGTCGAGCGAGACGCATTTTTCTATCGTTAAGGCAGCAGCGCTTTTGGGGATCGGGCGGGAAAATGTGTGTCATGTCGCCGTGGACGAGCGCTTCAGAATTCGAATGGACGATCTTGTTGCAAAAATCAGTGCTGACCTGGAGGCCGGGTACGTTCCATTCTGCGTCGTTGCGAATGCCGGAACCGTGAACACAGGCGCAGTCGATCCGTTAGCGGAGATTCGAGAGATTGCGCACCGCTTCCAACTTTGGATGCATGTGGATGGAAGTTATGGCGCCTTTGGTGTGCTCGCGGAGTCGGCGAGAAAATTGTTCGCGGGCATGGAGCAGGCGGATTCCGTCGCGCTGGATCCTCATAAATGGCTTTATCTGCCAGTCGACGTTGGCTGCGTAATTTACCGCGACCCAGAAGCTGCCCGGGCCGCTTTTGCTCATGAGGCCGAATACACTCGCATGTTTGGTGAGGAGGCAGATGAAGCGTTTGTGTGCTGGGACTACGGGCCGGAACTATCGCGGCGTTTCCGGGCGCTTAAAGTATGGATGTTGTTAAAAGGAGTGGGTCTCGATCGGTTGAGCGAGGCCATCGAAAGCAATCTTGCATGTGCGCGCCACCTCGAGTCGATGGTGCGAGCCAGCGATGATTTCGAGATGGCCGCGCCGGTCGAGCTGTCGATCTTCTGTTTTCGTCACGTGCCGGGGCGGCTCAGGAACGAATCGCCCAAAGCAATCGATGACTTCAATGAACGCCTGCTAGTCGCTCTGCAACGAGACGGCAGCTCGTATCTGTCCAATGCGGCGCTCGGCGGTCGCTTCGCTCTGCGTGGTTGCGTTTTGAACTATCGGACGACGTTGCGCGATATGGAGATCCTGCTCGACGATTTGCGACGCGTGGCGAAGAAAGGAAGACGGTAGGCCGGGGCCAGGAATGGAGACGACGTAGAAGGGTCCGAACCTGATTGGCATTACGCCCCCGAAATTCGATGTCAGAAGTCAGCGATCAGTTCGCCGCGGCGGCAGCCTTGGCGCGAGCGCGCTCGTTGCAGGCGGCGCGTATAGCTTTCATCTCAGTGCGCAGGACGGCGATTCGTGTAGCAACGCCTTTGTATTTCTTCGTGGTCCCGTTGACTACCCGATTAACCGCGCCCTGGTTGACAAGGCCCTGAAGCTTTTCATACGCACGCAAGCGCAGCATCTCTTCGCCGCCACTGGCTGCATTTCGCTCCCGCAGATTGAGGAGCATGATTTCGAACAAGGGCTTGAATTCGAAAGAGGCCTTGGACGAGAGCACAGCGATCAACTCTTCGGTAATGTTGTCCGGTCTCGCGACGCGTGAAAGAGATAGCAGATCGTTTAGACATCTGAGAGTATAGCACTGATCCGGGAAATAGCGACCGAGGCCGCCTGGCCGCAGGAGGAGGTGACTCCACGAGCTCAAATAGTGACGAGTGACCAGCAGTTGTAGGGCTCCGCCGCGGCGGGCGCCAACTAAAGAATCGAATGCGAGAGAATCGAACCTGAATCAGCCTTTCGGCTCATCTGAAATTCGAAGCACGACTTTTCCGCGCGTATGATGCGTCGCGGCTTGTTGTTGCGCCGCGATCGCCTCACTCAGAGGCAAAATTTGCGTCACGATCGGCTTGATTTTTCCCGCGTCGATCAGGCGCCCAATCTCCGTGAGGTCTGCTGCATCCGGATGAACCGAGATTGCCGCGCCGTGAATACCCCGTTTCTGGAGCTCGGCCCGATCGGGGAGCGCGACTAAACACATGACAATGCCGCCTTTCTTAACTACGCCATAAGAACGGGCGAGCGTTTCTTTGCCGACCGGATCGAGCACGGCGTCCACATCTTTGGCAACGTCTTCGAACCTGGTCTTTGTATAATCGACTGCGACGTCTGCGCCGAGTTGCTTGAGGAGGTCCTGGTTTGCGGTCGAGGCGGTCGCGATAACGCGTGCACCACGCGCTTTGGCGATTTGAATTGCGAAACTACCAACTCCGCCCGAGCCGCCGTGGATCAGAATGGTTTGTCCCGGTTGCAGTTCGCTACGTCCACCAATGACTGCCACGCTGTCAAAGCGCCCATCGGTACCGCCGCGGCTTCGACAAAGTTCAGAGACTTGGGTTTCGCGGCCACTTCCCATTCCTTGACCGTGACGTAATCTGCCCAGCCGCCACCGAACGTTGGATAACCGTAAACGGCATCGCCCACTTTGAGCTTGGTGATGTTTGTGCCGGTTTTTTCTACGACGCCGGCGATGTCGTAGCCGGGGATCAGCGGCAAATGCGTGCCGAATTCCTTTGCGTATTTACCGCTGAGCGTGAGCGGGTCAGCCGGATTAACTCCGCTCGCGATTACGCGCACGAGTGCTTCATCGTCTTTCGGCTCGGGCCGCGGTACTTCTTCAAATTTCAGCACGTCAGGCGCGCCATACTCATGCGCGACGACTGCTTTCATCATCGGCTTTTCGTCGGCGCGTGCGCCATGAGAAAGAATGAAAATCGCGATCCCCGGAAATACGAAGCACGCATGACGCATTTGCATAAATTGTCGCGTATTGAACGCGGATCAACCACCGGATAATCCCGGCGTCATCGCCTTCCCGCCGTTGATCTGGCTGGTGAACGCGGTGATCAGCGTTCTGGTGCATCTGTTCATACGGCTGCCGATCCTGAGATATAGCATGTGTCTCGTCTGCGGCATTGTCTTCATCATTCTGGCGCCGACGCTGGCGCTGTGGGCCTTGCGAACAATGAAAGCGGTCGGAACAAACGTTCACCCTTCCGAGCCTGCGCTAGCGCTTGTGCGCGAACGGACCGTTTCGCTTCACTCGGAACCCGATGTATCTGGCGCTTTGTTTAGTGCAGATCGCGCTCGGCTTTTTCCTTAACGACTGGATCACGTTACTCTTTGTCGTCCCGCTCGCGTTGATCTTCCATTACGGCGTGATCCTTCGCGAAGAGAGATATCTCACCGCGAAATTCGGTGAGCCTTATTTGCAGTATAAACGCGAAGTGCGCCGTTGGATCTGAACGACAAGAAGAAAGCAGAAGGAAGAATTAAGAATTAAGAGTCTTGGGCGGTTCCTGCTTTCCTGATCAGAAGAATGTGTTCGCGATGATGCGGCAGGGTAAAGGTTCAAGCTTTGGATCAGCCACCAGATTTGTGCCGAAGTACGCGACGACGACGTTTTTGTCCCGATTGATCGTAAAGTAGCTGACCGGCCCAGCCGCCTTTCGCTAGCTCGCCTTTGTTACTGATCATGTCCCATTGGTAAGTCAGAGGCAGCATGCCATGCTCGTCGGGCGATTCGCTGATCGCCGTAGCTCGGCAAAAATCCGTTTGATGATGGCATCCGAGATCACGCGCGACTGGCCGGCCGGCGGATTTTTAGTAAACAATAATCCGAACCGCGCGACATCGCGCAATGTCGTGGCCATACCTGCGCCAGACATCGGATGGCCACGCTCGTTTTGCGTAAGGATTGCGTCGTGTTCCGCGCCCATTTTGCTCCAGATAAGATCGCTAATTGTGTCGGCGAGACTTTTGCCGGAGACGCGTGAAACGACTTCGCCAATGACGACCGTGTTGCTGCTGGTGTAAGCCCATTTGTCTCCGGCGGGGCGTTCACGTTTGATTGTGCGGAGCATCCCGAACAGATCGCCACGCCGGGCGGCGTCGGGCAGCTCGGCCGCAGTGCGCGGTTGCCAACCGAGCGTGGCCTCGAGTTGAAATTCCTTATGCTTCGGATTGCGATAAGCGTCGTTGCTTGTTTCGGCGCCTTCCATCCCGGAACGCATATCAACGAGGTCGCGCAGTCGCGTGCCGGCCCAATCGCTTCCTTTCAGCTCCGGCAGAAAGCTTTCCACCGGTTTTTCCAGATCGATTTTCCCCTGGTCCTCGAGAATCGCAAGCGCGGTCAGGACAACGGCTTTCGTGACCGACATGATGATGTGAAGGTCGTCAGGCCGAATGGTCGGATATTTCTCGTAAACGATTTTGCCGGCATGCATGACGAGACAGCCGTCCACTGCGCCATTGTTGATCAATTGGTCGAGTGTTTCTTCCGATCCGTCGGCGTTCTTCAGCTTCAGTCCACCGATCTCCGGGCCGAATCTGCACCGGCAGATCGAGAATTACGCCGCCTCTGACGAATCACCGCTGAAGGAAAAACTTCGGACACATGCGTATAGACCCAATGGGAAAGCGCGCCTCCCTTGTCCCAGTTCTCAACCGTGACCTTCGCGCGCGGCGACTCCGAAGATGGCGCGCTTGTGGACTTGGGCGCTTCAATCGCAACCAATGTCCAGACGGAGAAGGCCAACACGCCAGAGAAAAATATCAATTTCATCGCAGATGGATCATCTGCGAAGCGTGGTCCGCGAACGAGAAGGAAATTGACAGGCTGCTTACGCGCGGCAGGCGGAGCGCCCGCCGTACCATTTTTGACCAGGCGTCTGGCACAAGCGCCTCTACAACTTGGTTGAACAAGAACGATACAGAGCAGACTAACGAGAAGGAAATGAAAGCTGGTGGATCGAGAATTCAGGCGCGCGGAGGATCATCATCCCCCTCGTCGTGCTGACCACGGTGTGCGTTTTATCGCTGATCGTCGCCGGGGTAACGAGTTTGATCTCGCTGGCGGATAGAATTCATCCTGTCGCGGGCACGATTGTGTTCTGGAGCGTTTGTCTCGCGGCGGGATTTTTTGCGCTCTACTGCGTGATCGCGTACGCGCGGTTGCCGGCGGCGCTCATTCCGCCGGAGGAAACGTCGGGGCCGCAGCACGAGGCGTATCTGCAAGCGTTGCGCGCACGGCTGGCGATCAATCCGCGCACGCGCGATCTGCCGCTCGCGACGCCGGAAGAGATCGAGGACGCGGTCGGCCACTTGTCGAACGAAGCGGACAAGGTTGTGCGCCGAACGGCGAGCATGGTTTTCCTGAGCACGGCGCTGATGCAAAACGGGCGGCTCGACGGACTCGTGGTCTTGTTCACGCAAATTCAAATGGTGAACCGGGTCGCGCGCATTTATGTGCAGCGCCCGTCGCCCCGCGAATTGATGCGACTGTATGCGAACGTGGCCGGCACGGCATTGATAGCCAGCGGGCTCGAATCGCTCGACCTCAGTGAAATGATCGCGCCACTGGCCACTTCCGTTGTGCCCGCCATCAAAGGCGGAATCCCGGGGCTCAGCGGCATTTCAGCGCTTCTGGTCAGGTGCATTTCAAATGGCGCTGCTAACGCGTTTCTGACGTTGAGAGTTGGTGAAGTGGCGCGGCGATACTGCGCGCTGACCTCACGCTGCTCTCGGGACGCGATCCGCAAATCCGCTACGGCTGCAGCAGTTCATCATCTGGGCCGGATCGTGCGGGAAAACGGCGCGCTGGTGGTAAGGAAGATTTGGGAAGCGGCGCGCGATAGCGGCGTATCCAGAGTGGAAGACATTGCAGGCGCGACCCGCGATTTGTTTACGCGGATTTCTCCGTGGCGACAGAAGGAAGAAGATCCTGCTCACGCACAATTTGGTGAGTAAACCAACAAATAGTGACGAGTGACCAGCCTCCGCTGGGCTACGGCTCGGAAGGCAGGTGACGAGTGATGAGCAGTTGTATGGCGTCCGCCGCGGCGGACGCCAGCCAAAGACTCGGATCAGGAACGCAGGAAAATCTTCATGACCCTCCCCCCCCTTCCCCCTGCCCTCTCAAACTTTCGTGGCTTCCAGATTCAACTCTTATTCCTGTTTTCCTGGATTGAAGTTCTGGCCGTTGCTCAGTTTACCCGCCGTGGTGGGCATCCGTTGCAGCCTGATTAGTTGATCGGGCTCGACGGCATAGCTGACCGCTAACGCAGCCGGGCGCTTGGCACCCGCCTTCGCTCCTCTTCGTCGTGGCGAGCAAGCGCCTCTACAACTCTGCGAATTCCTGATTAAGTTCGCCTCGATGGCCGCGACGAAGTTTGAATTCGAGAAACGCTTTTGGATCATTTGCGCGATCTATTTCATCGGATTTTCTCTTTCAGTTTTCGATCACACTCCGTTCATCGTGGCCCTCCGACATTTGATTGCGCCGTCGATAACGCGCGGTAGCCCGGATGCCGGCGCCTTCGCGCGAATCGTGATTTTAATTGGCGCGCTGCTGGTGTTTTTGAGCGCCGCGTTGCGCACATGGGGCGCGGCTTATTTGCGCACCGAAGTTGTGCACGATACCGCGCAGCATTCAGAGGCGCTCGTAGCTGACGGACCGTTTCGTTACACGCGAAATCCGCTTTATCTGGGTAACCTGCCAATGGCAGCGGGAATCGGCGTTCTCGCGAGCGTGTCAGGATTTATTTTCTTGCTGTTGGCGAATTGGGTTTTCGTTTATCGGCTGATTTTTCGCGAAGAAGAAGCATTGCGACAGACGCAGGGTGACTCGTACCGCGGGTATTGCGAAGCGGTGCCGCGTTTCTGGCCGTCGCTCAGGCCGCGAGTTGCGGCGGGGAATTATCGACCGCAATGGGCGCAGGCATTCGGTGGTGAAAGTTTTGTCTGGGTCTTCGGTTTGGCCGAGTTGCTCGTAGCAATAACGCTGCGGCCGCTGACGGCGCTGATCGCCTTTCCGCTCGGCTTCGTGGCGCATTTTGTGATCACGCGCCGCATTCAAAAGCACACCAAATAAGAAGTGCCCGCGAAGAAATTCGGCCAGCGCTTTGGGTTAATTCGTTGGGATTAACGCTATTTCCTGGCGCGCGTGTAATTGATTTCCCGCCTCGGCCAACCAGCCTTCGTCCCGCAGGCGCGGGACTACGGCGTAACATGAGGCTACGGCGGGCAGGCCATCGTCATCTATTTTTTACGCGTGTAATTAATTTCCATGGTCTTTTTTTCCTGGCCGCCCCGGTTTTCGTACCAGTCGAGCGTCATGTGGTTGTTGTCGGCGATCTTAATCTCTTCGCGCACTTGCGATTTCATTCCGGGCACGGGCTCAATTTCGCTCGTGTAAGTCAATGTCTTTGTCGCGGGATCGTAGGTGCCTTCGGAGAACTCAATTCCGGTGCCCATGTTGTCGACCCATGAGGCAACGAACTTTTTCTTTACGTTGTCGTAGCCTTCCAAGGCCATTCCTTTGAATTGCACGTCTTTCATTTTGCCGTCTTCACCCGGCATTTGCATTTTGCCGGTGACATCCATCATCACGTAACGGCCGCCCATGACGGTCTTGCGGGTGGCGGTGCCTTTGGATTCCTGCGGCGGCGCGTTCGGGTCGGGATTCATCCACATTTTGGTGATGAAGGTCCAGTTACCGTCGAGGCTGGAGAGAAGCTTGTGGTTCTCATTGAGCTTCGACATCTCGACCATCTGTTTCATCATCTCCTGCGGATTCGGCTGGCCGGTTGGAGCCGCTGGTTGGGCCACATCCGAACTCGATGCGGTCGCCGGCGATGTGGCAGGGTTTTGCGCAAATGAGGAAGTCGCGATCAAAGTCGCGAACAGAATTGTGATTAATGACATGAATGTTTTCATGGGAGGAATTCTGCCAGTGACCCGCCTTCGCGTAAAGCTCCGGCGTGGCAGGCCCGCCTTCGCGTAAAGCTTCCGCTGACGTCCGACTTCGGCGTGACAACCGACGTGGCAGCGAGGAAGAATGACAGATGACAGATGTCAGACGTCAGAAATCAGAGAACAGAAGAGAAGTTACCCGGGGGAATCGTTATTGGGGAACAAAAAGCCGCACGGTTTACTGGGAAACCGTGCGGCTTTTATTCGTGATGTCCCAGGGCCGTGCGGGCTTTAATCGACAACGACGTGATCAACCGCACGCAAACTCCCCTGGCTCGCGTAATGGATGCGTACGCGGGCGCCGGGTTTGATCGCGGTTCGGACCACTTCGCCGTTCTTGTTCAGAACGTGACCGGGCCCCTCGAGAACGTATCTCCCCGGTGTATCCTTGCTAACAACGAGAGTCTTGGGCGGCTGGTAAACCGCTGCCGACCCTTGCTCAGTCGTTGTGATGAACGTTCCCGTAACCGTTACTGGTTCCGTGGTTGTTTGTTTTTTATCTGTCGAGTTCGGCTGCCCAAATGCCAGTTGCGCAACCAGCAGACAGGCGAGCGTGACAATTATTTTTTTCATGATGTCTCCTTTTTTCATGGGTAAATCTCTGGAGCTCGTTTGAATCCAACAAGAGCCAGTTCGTGTCTTTGCCACAGTCCAGTTTCACCTCGCCTGCCCATGGCTCGGCTCTTGAGAATACGCTCGCTAATGGAAGAGTGATCGGCAGGAAACGAGTGCGGTTGGCATGTCCAATAAAAAATCGCGTCCGCAGAAGCGGCGCCGGCGTTCGATCATAGCGTTTGAGATGATCCGGCTTGACCGGACGGCTACGGAACCGCTCCACGAGCAGCTTTACCGGCAAATCCGGGACGAGCTGACATCGGGCAGGTTCGGCGATGGCTCATCTCGACTTCCCTCCTCCCGGGCTCTGGCCATGGACCTGGGAATCTCAAGATCGACAGTTACACTCGCATTTTCAAAACTTCATTCCGAAGGTTATCTTCGCGCAAAGCCGGCGTCCGGAACATTCGTTTCGAACCTTCTTCCCGAAACCTTTTTGACCGCAGGTCACCCGAAAACCTATCAACCAACCCAGCGCCCGGTTCGCATCTCCGATCGCGTAAGAGCAATTCCCGATGGACGGGTCGGGAATCAGTTTGACCTCGGGGCAACTGGCGCAGGCGCAGGCGTCTCGCTGGTCTCGAGCATTCCCGCAGTGGATGAGTTTCCGATGGATGTCTGGGAACGTCTCAGAGCGCAGGTTCTCGCGAAAAAAGGCGTCAACTTGTTGCGCTATGCCTCGAATCGCGGCGACGCCGACCTGCGCAAGGCACTTGCGGCTTATTTGTGCGATTTCAGAGCGGCGCACTGTCATCCGGATCAGATTGTAATCGTGGCTGGTATGCAGCAGGCGATATTGATTAGTGCCATCGCAGTGCTCAATCCGGGCGAGCTCGCTTGGATTGAAGATCCTTGTTATCAGCAAACCCGAAGGGTTCTTACTTTGGCCGGCGCCAGGATAGTTCCAAAGCCGCTCGACGACCAGGGAATCGTGATTGCGCGATCGCCAAAAGAACCGCTGCCGAGGATCATCTACGTAACGCCTTCCCATCAATTTCCTCTCGGCGTGACGATGAGTTTGCAGCGCAGGACCGCCTTGCTCGATTTTGCGCGCGCGAATCAGGCGTTTGTTTTCGAAGACGACTACGACGCGGAGTTTCGCTTTGTCGGGCCACCACTCCCTTCGTTGCAGGGGATCGACAACTCCGGCCGGGTGATTTACGCGGGAACGATGAGCAAGATCCTTTGTCCCTCTTTGCGCCTGGGCTACGTCGTTGCGCCAGAGCCGCTGGTCGATTCGCTGGTCAAGATCCGCAGCGCGATGGATCAACACTCGTCCCCGATCGACCAGGCAACGCTGGCGCGATTCATCACCGAGGGCTTTTTTCTCAGTCACATCAAACGGATGCGAAAAATATATTCCGAGCGACGAGACTTTTTCATCGAACACTTCAACAAGTTACTGAGCGATCATTTTACCTTGCAGGTTCCGGAAGCCGGATTGAACATCGTAGCCTGGCTGAAGCGCGAGGAAGACTTCCCGATGATCAGGCGTATCACAATCGATATCGGCGTAAGGCCTTCTGCGCTCTCATTTTTTTGCGTGCGGGCGAAGGTGAAGCCTGCGTTCGTGTTCGGTTTCGCGGCCTGGACGCCGGCGCAGATTCGAGAAAGCCTTGTTAAACTCGCATCGGCACTCAGGCATAGCGGAAGGAATCCACCATATGAAAAAAGAAAATCCGACAATTGAAATTTGTCCCGGCATCACACGCCGAACTGTCGCGCACGGGAAGACGATGTATCAGATGATGGCCACGCTGGCGGCCGGGAGTACCATGCCTCCGCACTCGCATCCGCAGGAGCAGCTCGTTCACATTCTCGAAGGTCGAATGCGACTCATCGTTGACGGCGTGCCGCATGAGCTTTCAACTGGCGATTCGTTCTATCTCGCCAGTAACGTTCCGCACGGCGTGGAAACTATTTTACCAACGCGCGTGCTCGATACATTCAGCCCGCCTCGCGATGATTACCTGGCGATCGACGAACAGAGAATGGCTGGTGATCAGTGATTGGTGTCGGTAGTCAGTAGTCTGTGGTCCGTGATCCAACACGTTACTTCCTTTTATCAATAAAGATTTGCCAGCGCTTTACGCTATCCAGTTTCAAGATCCCGTGCCTGGCCCAAGGGTCGTTCTTCAATTTCTCTCTAACTTCATTTTCGTCTTCGGCGTTGAAGATTAGCAACGAGCCGCCTTCATCGACCAAAGGGCCGCCCATCAAAATAAGACCTTCGGCAACGAGCTGATCGATAAACGCCGCGTGCTCATCCCAGAAGGGTTGCTCCCGCGTGTCTTTGGATGGATCGCGATTAGGACCGGCTGAAGAAATTGCGATGAACGTATTTTTCATTGGATGCATTCTGTCGACCATTCCAGGCTGATTCACGTTGGGATGCCAATTCACCCCGAGCTTCCGCCTGGGGCTAATATCTGTCGCGCCCCTGGCGCTTCAAGCGGCGACCGATGTTGAAGCTGCGCCCAGGGAAAATTTGGATATCTATTTTTCAGCTGCGCGTTCCTGACATTTCTTTAAATCGAGTTTGCCGGAAGCGAGGACAGGGATCGCTTCGACGCGTTGGACGTGCTTTGGAATCCACAAGTTCGGGACGCCGGCTTCCTGGAGTTTTTTGCGCAGATCGGCAAGATCGATATCGACGGCGCTTAGCAGAACCAGCGCTTCGCCCTTGGTCTCATCCTGCACACCCACGATCGCGAGCGGCCGTTCGTCTCTTCCGGACAGCTCCAGAAGATCGATAATTTTTTGTTCGATTGCTTCGTGCGGCACCATTTCACCGCCGATCTTTGAAAAACGCGACAGTCGGCCTTCGATATAGAGGAACCCGTCTTCGTCGAACCGGCCGATGTCGCCCGTTTTCAACCAGCCGTCATGCAGGACTTCCGCCGTTCGTTCGGGATCATGCAGGTAACCTTCAAAAATATTTGGGCCGCGGAGCCACAGCATTCCGGTGTCATAAAGCAAAAGTTTCCGGTTGCTTTCCGGTTCGCGTATTTCCGCGGCGATTCCGGGCGCCAGTCGGCCGACCGATCCCAAACGACTGGATTCTTGCCTTTGTTCCCCTGGCTTCTTCGGTTCGGGCCCTGGCAAATTGACGCTGACCACGGGCGCAGTCTCAGTGAGCCCGTAGCCTTCGTACACTGTTTTTTGGAAGCGTTTCTCAAAATGACTGGCAAGATCGAGAGGCAATTTTTCTGCGCCAACGATGATGAGGCGCAAACTGCGAACCTGTTCCGGCTCGGCTTTGCGCAAGTACAGACGCAGGAACGTGGGCGTCGCCAGCAGGAACGTCAGTTGGTATCGTTCGATCAGCGCTGCGCACTTGGCGGCTTCCAACGGATTTGGATACGTGACGATGCGCACGCCTTCGATGAGCGGATACCAAAGTGTGACAGTCGAGCCAAAGGTGTGAAAGAACGGTAGCGACGCGAGGATGGCGTCGGTTCTTCTTGCGTCGAGCAGTTGCCGGAACTGCGAAACATTTCCGACCACGTTCCGGTGACTTACCACAACGCCTTTCGGTTCTCCAGTGGTACCGCTTGTAAATAGCAAGACCGCTTCGGCGTGACCGCCTTTTTTTGGAATTTCCAAAAGCCGCAAAAGCAACCGCGCCGGAGCCAGCGCCGATATTATCCACCAGAAAATGATTTGGCGTTTCATACCCGGCAGCAGTTCATCCAGCTTCAAAATGCGTTCCGGCCATGGAAAATCTTTCGTGGCAGCGGCGCCCCCGCCGCCGGTCTCCTGCGACGAGGGCGTCGCAGCTACAGTTTTATTGAGTCGTTCCATGAATTGCGTGGCTGAAATCGCGACTCGCAGGTTGGCGCGCCTGCAGCAGGATTCGTTCGCCGCGCGGCCCATCGTGAAATTGAGATCCACAGGAACCTTATCTGCCAGCGTCACGGCGAGATTCGCCAGCATCGATCCTTTGCTTGCAGGCAAAACGATGGCTATTCGTTCGTCGGAAAATTCCTTCCGAAGATAGCGACTCAATGCCGCCGCTGCGCCGAGCAATTTCGACCGGCTCAGCTCGGTGTAATCGGTTCCGTCAATCACTGCTGTTGCAAACGGTCTGCGCTTCAATCCGCGCACGCATTCTTCGGCAAGATGCCGATCCAACGATGGCCGGCGGCTGAAACAAGATTCGCCGAGCTTGAGCAATTCTTCGCGCACAGTCGCAACGTCGGCGGCTTCGGCGTTAAGCGGTTTGCCGAACGCGATGGTTACAGGGTAGGGGATTCGCTTTGGAAACTTTGTGAAAAATCGTCCGCCTTGGAACGAGAAGATGGATCCCCAGAGCTGATCGAGCCAAACCGGAACGACCTGCGCATTGGCGTGCCGCGCGATCAACTCATAACCGCGTTGCAATCGCAACAGCGTTCCCGTGCGCTCCAGCTGGCCCTCGGGGAAAACGCAGACGATTTCGCCATCGGCGATTTTTTCAGCAGCGGCCCGAACGGCAGCGTGCGAATAGCGAATATTGATCGGGATGCACCCGAGCGCACGCAAGATCGGGTGCAAAATCGGTCTATGATAATACGCCTGATCGATGACGTAGCGGATCGGGCGCGGACAGGCGAGCTGCAGGACAAGGGCGTCCACCCAGGTGATATGGTTGGGCACAAGAAGAAACCCGCCGCCCGGCAAATTTTCCAGACCGAGCGCAGTGACGCGATAAAAGGAACGAACCAGCAGCCCACCAAAGAAATAGAGGGCGCGCTCGGTGCGTGACATCGAACTCATCGTTTATGATTTACAATCGGCGTCGGGCAAACTGCAATCGGCAATTGCGATGGAACCGGTAGGGAAAAGACCGCTGAGCGGCGCGCAGAGCGCTCTCTTTCTGCTCCTGGCCATTAACCTCTTCAATTACATCGACCGGCAAATCCTGGCCGCGCTCGAGCCTGATATTCGCTCGAGTTTTTTCCCGGCCGGCGACGTAAACGCCATGACGAAGACCGGTCTGCTCGCCGACGCATTTTTCGTAACTTACATGATCAGCGCACCGGTTCTCGGCTTGCTCGCCGATCGATTCTCGCGCTGGATCATCGTTGGTTCCGCTGTGATTTTGTGGAGCCTGGCCAGCGGCGCCTCCGGTTTGGCGGCGACATTCGCCATCCTCTTTGCGACCCGCATTTGCGTGGGAATTGGCGAAGGCGGCTACGGGCCGGCGGCGCCGACCATCCTGGCGGATCTATTCCCGATCGAAACACGGGGTCGCATGATGGCGATTTTTTACGCGGCTATTCCCGTTGGCAGCGCGCTCGGCTATGTAATCGGAGGACTGGTCGGTGCTCATTTCGGCTGGCGTTGGGCATTTTATCTCGTTACCCCGCCAGGCTTGCTGCTGGGCCTTTTGTGCTTTTGGCAGCGCGATCCGCGCGTTGCTGCGCATCGCCTCGAGCAGGAATCGCCGCGCCGGAGCATAAGGGATTACCTTCGGCTTTTCCGCACGCGCTCCTATCTTATTAATTGTGTCGCGCAAACATTGATGACGTTTGTGACCGGCGGCTTGGGTTTTTGGGCGGCTGCTTATCTGCGCTATCGGAATCAAAGTCCTGACGTGGGCATGACAATCTTCGGTTTGATTACTGTCGTCGCGGGTTTGGTCTCGACGCTTCTGGGAGGCGTGATCGCTGACAAATTGCGCTCGCGGTTCGCCGGCTCCTATTTCTGGGTCTCGGGAATCGGGATGCTGATCGCGTGTCCTTTTTTTATTGCGACCCTTTACATTCCGTTTCCCGCGGCGTGGATCACAATGTTTCTCGCGATCTTCTTCCTTTTTGTGAATACCGGTCCCTCAAACACCGCTCTGGCCAACGTGTCGCTGCCATCCGTGCGCGCGACCGCGTTTGCGGTCAACATTCTCGTCATCCACGCTCTGGGCGATGTGCAGGCATTCTGGCTGCTAGGTTACATCGGTGGTCATGCCAACATGCACGTGGCATTTCTGTTTGTGTCCGGAATCATTTTCCTCTCCGGCCTGGCTTGGCTCATTGGCGTGAAATATCTTCCCGCTGATACAGCTGCAGTAGAAACCGCTGGAACCACCTGAACGCCCGTCCAGTTTTGGAAGTGCTTATGTCGATCATGCGCAGCCTCGCGATTGGTTTGTCGATGATGATTGGCATCAGTGCATATGCCGCGGGTGTTCCCGATGATTGCACGCAGCTGATCCTCGGAATCGCGCCGACGTGGAACTCGATGCGCGGGGAGCTGCGGTTATTCGAGAGGGAGCGCGACGGAAAGTGGGCTGGTGTGGCTGGACCTTTTCCAGTGCTGTTTGGGAAAAAAGGCGTCGCCTGGGGCACGGGCCTTGCTGGGCAAAACGAGCAGGGTCTTCGAAAGCAAGAACGAGATGGCCGCGCGCCTGCTGGAGTTTTCGAAATCGGACAGGTCTTCGGATACAATCCCCACCTGCCTGCCGGAGGGGACTATCCATATCATCAAGTCACTGAGGCAGACGTTTGGAGCGACGACCCGCGCTCGCCGAATTACAATCGCCATATCGTGATCGATCCGAAAAATCCACCCGACAATTACACGCACGAAAAAATGCGCTCAGGCGATTTCGCGTATGAATGGCTTATTGAGATTCGGCACAATTCCGATCCGCCCGTGCCCGGCGCAGGAAGCGCGATTTTTTTTCATATTCGGCGCGGCGAGAATCGGCCAACCACCGGCTGCACAACGATGGCGAAGGAAAATCTGGTGAAGCTCATCACGTGGCTGCGAGCGAACCGACATCCATGTTACGCACTATTGCCAGCAGCCGAATACGATAAGAAATGGCGCTCTTGGAACCTGCCTTCTCCAGAGTCGGTTCACAACTCTATTTCATCCGCTCATTGAATCGTGGCATTGTCTGGTTAGCTTCTTGTTAGTTGCCCATGCAAAGACGAAGACGGCCCAATCCTGATTCGGAAGAAAACATTCGCCGCATCGATACGAAAGCGCGCGCCAGAAAGCAGACGCACGGTTTTCAGGTTCACTTTCTTCGCGGCGATCGTGTCGTGACAAAAATGTTCAGCGACAGCCTCCACGGTGGAAAAGAAGGAGCGAGGCGTGCTGCGCGCAAGTTTAAGCGGACTGCCCTGCGCCGTTTGCCTCGGAGAAAATTTGTGGGTCTTGGATAAGCGGTTCGTGGTGGGAACGGGTTTTCCGTCGATACGCCTTCCAGCACTCCAAAAATCCTGGCGCAAAATCTTCCGGTCGCGCCGACGTCCAGTCATCGACCACGGCCGGAGGTAAAAATGTGCCTCTCTCGATTTCAGACTTGTTAGGCACGAGGCCGCCGGAAACCAGACCTCGGTATATCCAAATAAACTCGTGATCGGTGCGTTGTGCGGCGGGAAGTTTCGAAATTTTCTGAAGCGGTACACTTACGCCTAATTCTTCCTTCAGCTCTCGCGAGGCTGTTTCATCGTAGCTTTCCGCTTCGGCGACGTGGCCGGCGGCGCTGGAGTCCCACTTCAAAGGGTGTCGATCTTTCCAACGCGAGCGTTGCTGCAAGTAAACTTCGCCAGCTTCATTAAAGATCAGAATGTGAACAGCGCGATGGAGCAAGTTATTCCCATGCACCTCAGAGCGGCTCGCGTGGCCCAGAATCCGATCTTTTTTATCGACGACTGGGAAGCGCTCAGTCTTCGTTAGGCGTGTGTCAGGTCGTGGAACCGGCGCAATGAAATTGGCGAGATCGATCCATTGCAGCAACGACAGCTCTTCGGCCCGAGCTTTAGGATTAATGTGAAGGTTGGAGGCGACTCTATCCCAGTCAGGGACATGTATCCGAAGCAATTTTTGCAGCTGTTTTCTTCTCTGAGAAAACCCAGCGCGAATCAATCTTACAAGCAGCTCATCATCGCGCGCAGGCAACTCCAGCGGATCACGCGGCAAGATTCGCACCACCGCGGAATCGACATCGGGCTGCGGAAAAAAAACCGTCGCGGATACAGTGCGCAGATATTTTACGCAATGGTGCAACTGCACGCGTAACGTCAATGCACCGTAATCGTGTGTCGATGGCGACGCTGAAAGTCGCATTGCCATCTCCTTTTGTAACATTAACAACCACAGCGAAATAGGGCTGGGATGCTCCAGAAATTTTATGAGCAACGCGCTCGAAATATTATAGGGAAGATTGCCGATGAGTTTCACTCGGCGATGCGCAAAAAGAGAGCGCCAATCGAATTTCAGCGCATCGGTGTGGATTATTTCAAGCCGCTCATCATCGATGTTCGCGCGCAAAAAATTTGCGAGGCGCGCGTCTTTTTCGATCGCGAGAACGTGTGCGCCTTTCTCAAGGATGAACCTGGTCAGCGCGCCTAGTCCCGACCCAATCTCGACCACATAATCTTCGGGAGTGATCTGCGCCTGATCGACGATCCAGCGCGCAAGATTTTGGTCGTGCAAAAAGTTTTGGCCGAGCGTTTTGGCTGGCGAAACAGGTATTTCTCGAAGTGCGGTTCGTATGTCGGAGAGCTTCATATGAACCTTGCGCGCTGCGCACTGTGCCGCTGAGAATTGGTATGTCTGTTCACAAAATTGTGTGAACAAAATGCCCGCGGGCGCCGGGAACTTATTCACAAGTTATTCAATGGATCTAGAAGCTCCCGGGGAGCCAAGCGACCAATGTGACTTGCGCGAAGCTTTCTTGCGGTCGGCCAGATATTTTTGACGTGCATCCCTTAGGGAGACACCACCGATAAAAAACGCCGTAGCGGCACGACCGATTGCGTATGTGCCGGCGCCGGCGACCATGCCGCAGACGACATTGCCCCAGCCAGGAAAAAACTTCAGGATTGCCCGCGCACCTTCGCGCAGAAGCATTCCCACGCCGACGTTTGCTCCAAGCGCCGTGATAAACTCCGTCGCAGCGCGCAAGCTTCGTTCGCGGCCGCTGATGTACATGATTCCCGAGACCATTACCACCTGGAGCGAGGTGAGAATCGGCAGGTCCGCCAGCGGAATGGGTT
The DNA here is from genome assembly GCA_963741065.1 of uncultured Verrucomicrobiae bacterium. Classification (GTDB taxonomy): domain Bacteria; phylum Verrucomicrobiota; class Verrucomicrobiia; order Chthoniobacterales; family UBA10450; genus Udaeobacter. The sequence continues at coordinate 38,286 of CAVUGV010000006.1, forward strand.
GCGCTCCGATGGCCGTGCAAATGGCGGTCGTCGATTTTATCAGCATTTGTGCGACGTGATGCTGCGCTTCGCGATCCCGTGAAATCCGGATCATCTCGATCTTGGCCTCATTCGGGAGTTCGCCTGTCAGAACCGACAACAAGCCGCGCGTTTCGGCGGAATGCATTTCTGTGAATTGGATGACCTTCAGCAAACGATCGCGGAATCGCAGGCTGCGACTGTGACCGCTGCTTCCAATTGCGCCGCGCGCATCTCCGGTCCGAAGAAACGCCGATGACTTTCGCATCGCCAACGCTTCGCCAACGTCATTTGCAAATGCAACAGAGAGTCGGGGAGCGAGCGTCTGAAAGTCCGATTGTCCGTCGTCGAAAAGGAACATGACGTCTGCAGGCTGACGTTTGAGGTCTTCTTCGACCTGAGCTGCCGCGGAATCGCCTGCGTCCCGGGCATCCAGGATGGAGATCGTTCCATGACCGGATACGTTCCAGTCGATCCAGCGATGCACGGGCATCACAGCAACATTCATCTGCTCTTGGGCGCCAGGCGTAAAAAGCGTGTTGATGATTCGGTGCGTCGGCATTTTGCTCGATCCGATGAAGAGGAATCGCGGCGGCCGTTGCTGGAGGAACAATTCTTTGAGCGGTGTAAACTCGCTGAGAACTGCCTTTCGAATTTTGGAAGGCAGCCTGCCCGGCAAGACGTTCAAGCTTTTCAGCGATCCGAAGAAGAGCCGTCTGATTCATTGCTTCGACACGTTAAATCGTTAAACCGTTACACTGTTACATCGGATTTTGCGATTTAACGATTCAACGATTTAACGCGCCATCGATCTTGCAAAAAAGCATGCACGCGAAATTTCGACATTTTCAATTCGACGGTGCTGCGTTTATAAACTTGCATGAGTTTGAACACTGAAATTCTTTCAAAGGCTGCGACTCAGGCGCGCGGATTGTGCATGGACGCCGTGCAAGCGTCGCAATCGGGGCATCTTGGGCTTCCGCTCGGCTGCGCGGAGATCGGGGCAGTTCTCTTCGGCTATGCGCTGAAATATAACCCGGATCAGCCACGCTGGATCAATCGCGACATCTTCGTCCTGTCGGGCGGTCACGGCAGCATGTTTCTTTACGCATGGCTGCACATGAGCGGTTACGATCTGCCGATGTCGGAGATCAAACGGTTCCGGCAGTTCCATTCCAAGACGCCTGGGCACCCTGAATTTGGCGACACGCCAGGAGTGGAATGCACGACGGGCCCACTCGGCCAGGGCGTAGGCAATGCGGTTGGCATTTCCGTGGCAACAAAGATGGCCGCCGCGCGTTTCAATACCGATGAGCACAAAGTTTTCGACCAGCATGTGGTCTGTTTGTGCAGCGACGGAGACATGCAGGAAGGCGTCGCCTCCGAGGCATGCGCGCTGGCCGGTCATTGGGGCCTCGATAATTTGATTTTCATCTACGATTCAAACGCCGTCACGCTCGACGCCGCGGCCAAAGAAACCCAGAGCGAAGACACCGGAAAACGCATGGAGGCGTATGGATTCGATGTGCAGGAAATCGACGGCCACGACATGCAACAGTTTCTCGACGCTTTCGATGTTGCGAAGCGGCGCGACAACGGGAAGCCGCAGTTCATCATCGCGCACACGCTCATCGGCAAAGGCATCCCTGAAGTCGAAGGCACATACAAGGCCCATGGCGAGGCGGGCGCAAAATTTGTCGATGCCGCTCGCAAGGCGCTGGGGTTGCCAGACGAACATTATTTCGTGTCGCAGGACGTGTATGACTATTTCGCCGAGCACAAAAAGAAGCTGCTCGCCGATTACAGTCGTTGGGAAGAAACTTACAACGCGTGGCGCGCGAAAAATCCTGACAAGGCAAAACTTCTCGATGACGGCATCGCGCGAAAAGTTCCTGCCGATCTCTTAGCCAGGATTCCTGATTTTCCGAAGGACGCGAAGTTGGCGACGCGAAAGGCGGGTGGCGAAGTGTTGCAGCCGATCGCGCAAGCGATGCCGTTGCTGATGAGCGGCAGCGCCGATCTCTACGGATCGACCATGAATTACATCAAGGACGGGGGCGATTTTAACCGCGATAATCCCGGCGGGCGAAACATCCGCTTTGGGATTCGCGAACACGGCATGTGCGCGATCCTCAACGGCATCTCGTATCACGGACTGTTCCGCGCATCGGGCGCGACATTCATGGTGTTTACCGATTACTGCCGCGCTTCCATTCGGCTGGCCGCGCTGGCGAAGCTTCCCAATATCTACATTTTCACCCACGACTCAATCGGCGTCGGCGAGGACGGCCCGACCCATGAACCTGTGGAGACGGTGAGCTCGGTTCGTTTGATGCCGAACATCGACGTGATTCGTCCGGCCGATCCTGAAGAAACCGCAGGCGCATTTGTCGCGGCCATGCAGCGCACGGACGGGCCGACGTTTCTCGCGCTCACGCGTCAGACCGTTCCGATGCTAAATGAGATTGATCCAAATCTGCGTCGCGAAGGAGTGTTGCGCGGCGGTTACATCGCAAAGAAAGAGAAGGGAAAACTCGATCTGATCATCCTATCGTGCGGGAGCGAATTGCAGCACGCGCTCGCGGCGGCAAAAGAACTCGGCGACGGCGTGCGTGTTGTTTCCATGCCGTGCTTCGAAAGGTTCAATCGTCAATCAGAACAATATCGCGAAGAAGTTTTGCCTAACGCATGCCGCAGACGCGTCGCCATCGAAGCCGGCGTGACTGAGATCTGGTACCAATACGTCGGTCTCGACGGCAAAGTCGTCGGACTGCACGAGTTCGGCCTAAGCGCGCCCGGCGCCGAAGTGATGAAGGAGCGCGGCATCGACGCGCAACACGTGATCGATGCAGCGAAAAGTCTGTGATCGCGAACACGCGAGTCTGGGGAGCACAGGCTGCCTCAGCCTGTAGTTGCCGGCAACCCTGCCGGCAACATCTTTTGCACACGCAGTTCTCACGCAGCTCCGTTTCCCGATCTCGGCAAGCTGCCGAGATCTACAGGTTCACCACGGCGAATCCGTCCTGTGGCGGACTGGCAGCCTGTGATCCCCAGCAGATCACTGCGTTTTGATTATTTAAAACGCTTCTGGTTCGCTCACATTGCGCGCCCGAGTCTCGAAGCGGGTGAATTCTTTGAGGAAGGTGAGCGGAATCTCGCCTACCGGACCGTTGCGCTGCTTCGCGATGATCAATTCGGCCTCGCCAGCTTTTTCCACACGCGCCTCTTCGTCTTCCTCATAGAATTCTGGCCGGACGAGCAAGGCGACCAGATCAGCGTCCTGTTCAATCGAACCCGATTCGCGGAGATCGCTCAACCGCGGTTTGCCACCCGAGCGCTGCTCCGGTTGCCGATTCAATTGCGCCACCACAATGATCGGAATTTTCAATTCCTTGGCCAAGCCTTTGAGCCCCGCGGAAATCTCGGAGATCTCCAATTGCCGGTTGTCTTGCGCGCGGCGTGAGGTCGATCGCAACAGTTGCAAGTAATCAACGATCATCAGTTTCACATCCTGCTGCGCTTTGAGCCGGCGCGCTTTCGCTCTCAGTTCGAGAATGCTGAGACTGGCGCTGTCATCGATGAAAATTTTCGCTTCGGCCAGTTTCGATGCTGCGGCAGTCAGGTTCGGGAAATCGCGTTCGCCCAGAAATCCGTCGCGCACTTTTTGCAGGTTCACGCGCGCGCGCGAGCAAAGCAGACGTTGCACAAGCTGTTGGCTGCTCATTTCCAGGCTGAACACGCCGACCGGGAGCTTTTCGTTAATCGCGACGTGTTCGGCGATGTTCATGGCGAGTGCCGTTTTGCCCATGCTGGGCCGCGCCGCGATCACGATCATCTCCGAACCATGCATTCCGCTCGTCATCCGGTCGAACTCAACAAATCCGGTGGAGATTCCGGTGATGCCGCCTTTGCGCTCGTAAAGCTTCTCAATCGACTCGATCGCGTCCATCACCTGGTCTTTCATCGAGAGCATCTGGCCTTTGAAGCGGTCTTCGCCCACGGCGAAAATGCTCTGTTCCACTTCGTCGAGCAGATTGTTTACTTCGTCCTGTTCCTCGTAAGCGCGGCGCACGCTCTCGGTGGCGGCAGAAATGATTTCGCGCAGGATGTATTTGTCGCGAACGATGTCGAGGTAGTAGCCCACATTCGCGGCGGTTGGAACGAAGGTGAACAAACTCGTGACGAACGCCGCGCCGCCAACGCTGTCGAGAAGATGCCGATCACGCAGCACCTGGGTAAACGTGATCAGGTCGATCGCCTGCGACGTATTCCAAAGATCGACGAGAACGTTGTAAATCGTCCGGTGCGCGGGAACGTAAAAGTATTCTTCGTTAATTTTTTCGACGCATTCTGCGATGGTTTCACGCGGCGAGATGAGCATCGACCCGAGCACGCCTTGCTCCGCATCGACACTATGCGGCGGCGTGCGGTGAATATCCTGCGCAGAACCTGTTGGCGAAAGGCGAACAACTTTTTCGCCGCTTCTCTCCGGCCAGCCTCGGCCGGGTCCGTTCCCGGATTCTCTGCGAGGCTTCTCAGCGGTCCGCGAGGACGATTGAGTCGCCATTTATTCGTTTTCTTTTTTCGCTTCTGTCTTTTTTCGGAAAAATGAACGGCGTTTTCTCTCAGGCTCTGCGGTTGGAGCGGCCTCCGCAGGTTTTGCCTCTTCCGCCGCCGACTTCACGTTAAACTTAAACTGCGCACTGACATCGTGATGCAATTTAACCTGCACCTCGTGGTCGCCGGTATCTTTGATTGGCCGTTCGAGCGCGATTTTGTGCCGATCAATCTCGACCCCGATCTCGTCCTTGATCCGATTAACAATGTCTTGTGCGGTGATTGAACCAAAAGCTTTTCCGGTCTCGCCGGTTGCGAGTATGAAGGTCACTCTCAACTTTTCAATACGCCGGCTGAATTCTTCCGCCTCGTTTAATTCGCGTGCTTCGCGCTCGGCGCGCTTTTGCTTGAGAGCATCGATCTGGCGCAAGGCCGCGCGCGTGACTTCGTGAGCCTTGCCGTGTGGCAGGAGGTAATTTCGCGCATAACCGCGACGCACTTTGACCACGTCCGCTTCCGCGCCGAGTCCCGGAACGTTTTCGGTCAAAATGATTTCAGTTAAAGGCATATCGAAATTTCTAAAACGCGCTCAGAATTTTTCAATCTGAGGGACTTCAGGGATGTCGAGTGTAAAATTCACACGCGCATTGTCAATGCGAGAATAAAAAAATTCACAAAACATTTTCGCAATGCGGAGTGATTCGAGCGACCACTTCGCTCTTTTCGGCTGTCATCCTGAACGGAGTGAAGGATCTCACAGTTGCAATGAACGCTTCCCTCAAGCCAAGAAGACCTAGCCTTCGATTGTGAGGTCCCTCGCCGTCTCCGCGGCTCGGGATGACCCGTTGAAAGAATGCCAGCGAGTGCGCTCGCGCTACCTCAAACCATGCCGAGCTTCATCCGTCCAGCTTCGCTGATCATGTTTTGGTTCCAGGGCGGGTCCCACACGAGCTGGACATCCGCTTCATCCACGCCGTCGATGGACAAGATTTTGCTCTGCGCATCGTGAGCGATGGCCGGGCCCATGCCGCAACCGGGCGCGGTCAAAGTCATTTTCACTTCCACTCGCGTGCCGCCGTCCTCTTTCTTGATCAGACGGCAATCGTAAACCAGGCCCAAATCAACAATGTTGACCGGGATTTCCGGATCGTAGCATTGCCGCAACTGGTTCCAGACGTCTTCCTCTGAGACTTCACCATTTGTGCTTGCAGCTTTCTGCGTTTCCTGCGCCTGCGGTTTTTCCAATCCGAGCGCGTCGAGGTCTTTCTCTGCCACGCGCGCCAGTCCCTGGTAAGTTGCAACGGTATAGCTTCCTCCGAGGCTTTGCGTGATCACCCCCTGCGTTCCGGCCGGGATTGTTGTCTTTTGGCCGCTCGGTATCTGGATCGCATCGCAATCGCGGCTCAATGTGAATTCAGTGTTCTCGTACATGGCTTCCTTCTATGTCATTCCGAGCGAAGTCGCTTGCCCCGCCGTAGCTTTATGCGAAGGCGGGAGGAATCTCTCTTTTCCGGCAACTGCGCTCGCAGTTTCAACCAGTAGTATGCCACAGACGCAGAAAATGACGAATGCCGAAGGGATGACAAAATTCCGAGAGAGGCGCGCGACTATTCTCTTTCGTCATTCACACTTCGACATTCCTTCGTCATTCGACATTCGTGCTTCGTCATTTAATACACATCCCGCTTGTAACGCTTCTCGTTTTTGAGTTTTTCAACGTATTCATTGGCTTGCTCAACGCTTTTGCCGCCGTGCTCTTGAACGATTTTGCGCAGCGTCGCGTCGACGTCCTTGGCCATCCGGCGCGCATCGCCACACACGAAAAAGTACGCGCCTTCGGCATCGATCCATTTCCAAATTTCGGCGGCGTTTTCCGTCATTTTGTGTTGCACATAGATTTTCTGGGGTTGATCGCGTGACCACGCGCAATCGAGCCGTGCGAGGAGTCCCTCCTTCATATACGCGTTGAACTCGTCTCCGTACGCAAAATCGCATCTCTCATGCTGCGCCCCGAAGAAGAGCCAGTTTTTACCCTTGGCGCCGGTGGCTTTTCGCTCCTGCAGATACGCGCGGAAGGGCGCTACTCCGGTCCCCGGACCGATCATGATGATTGGAGTGTCAGGGTCCGCCGGCAGATGAAAGTGTTTTGCCACAGTGGGGAAAACGGGCACTGGCACGTCATCAGCGCGTTCTGCAAGAAAAGATGAGCAAACTCCTTTCCGGAGGCGGCCATTACTTTCGTAGCGGACGACATCCACGATGAAGTGCACCTGGTCGGGGTACACCCTCAAGCTGGAGGCCACTGAATAAAGTCGCGGCTGTAATTTCGCGAGTAAGCCAACAAACTCTTCCGGCGCAAACCGGGCGGAGGGATGGTCCGAGAGGAAATCGATTATTTCCATGCCCCAGAGGTAAGTGTCGAGATCCTGTTTGCGGTTTGGAGCGAGAAGATAGCCAAGCGTTGGCGCTGCACTGGCGCGTTGGGCGATGGCCTTCAAAAACTTCGGCGTTGGCTGTGTGATGCTGTAATCGCGCAGTAGCGCTTCGCGGAATGTCGTCGGCTCGCCTTTCAGCCGCGGGACTTGTTCATCGCCCGTCGCCCCGAGCGTACGGATGATTTCATCGACCAGCTCTGGATCGTTCGTTGCGTAAACAGCTAAAGAATCGCCCACTTCAAAGCTCAAACCCCAGCCGGTCAGATCGATCTCGAAATGGCGCGTGTCCTTCTCAGACTCCGGACCGCTGAGACGGCGATTCACGATCATGCGAGCGGGAAACGGATTCGCCCGTGTGTAGCGTGGGGGAGCAGCGGCAGCGGCAGCGGTAGCAGTAGCAGTAGCTTCAGAATGCATAAAGACACGAATTCCACGAATTCACACGAGTTACAATGGTTCGTCTCTAACAGTTGGCTCAAATCCCATCGAAGTTCGTGACAATTAGTGCAATTGAGTGTCTCTAGCCATCATTTCCGATTGCCAGCGTAGGGCAAACGTCCATGGCGCGCTGTGCAGCGTCGGTTTCCTCCGGCGTTCCCGGCTGTTTAAAAAAATGAACCGCAGTCTCGTCGCGATTGTAAGTTATGAGATTCGACGCTTCTTCGAGACACATCCGGCACAATGCGCAGCTTGTATCGACATACAACGGTCCAGGCGCGTTCTCTGGCTGTTTGCTAAGTCTGTCCGCCATTCGTTTTAATAAACGCACACCTGACTGACAAAGTCTCTTCCGATTTGTTTCTCACGTAGCGGTTCTCGCCTTTGGAACAAAGCGTCGGCGACCGCAAGTTAGCGCTATTCTTAGTTAGACGGGATCGAAAAGCGTCGGCGTACAATCGTTACATCGCCAGATTGGACGGGGACCACGTTAGCTGGGCGTGGGGGAATCGTGACGCCCGGCAGCGTGGGAATCCCGAGAGAATATGCCAAAATTTCGAGTTTTGGCGTTGATCCAACAGGTACGATGAGGCTCAGCAGCGCGCCGGAGTCTGATGGTGCCCAGTACCACAGAGTCCACTCCCGCGTGTGCAGCCTGTAACGCGTTGTGTCGATCGCACGGCCGTCGATTGCTGCACTGATCACTGGGGCATCAGTCACCCGCATCCCGAGCGCAGTCGTTCCGGCTGACCCTTGCACACGCAGCGAGAGTTGCCGCGCGTCGCTTGTCGTCGAATCCGACAGGATGTTGATCGCAGGCTGCGGCAGCGGAAGAGTCGGCACGCGCTTGGCGACAACCGCGGTCGGCCCCTCGAAAAAATGTGCAATCCACTCTGGTCCCTGCGCAAACGGAGCTAAAGCAGTCCGAGTCCACGCGTTAGTGCGGGCTGCGGACGCTCTACTTGCCAGCCAGGCATCCGAGCTGTCCGCATCAATGGCATATATGAGCCTGGAGGGAACCGGGTGCACATCACTTGTGCGCACAGTTAACACACCTATCCCAACGAGGACGATCGCAGCCGCAGCACAAATGAACGGCGTGGACCAGCGCGCGCCATCGCATAGTGCCTCGAGTAAAGGCACAAGTAGCCACGCGATTAGTGCGATGATCGCAGCTGTTACGATTCCGCCTGCCGCAGTGACTCCGAGGAAAACAGCGCCGATCAAATATGCGATTGGAATAAGTAGCGCGGCCGTCACGAGCGCCGCCAGGCACATGGCAATACCTTTCGCTGTCAGCAGGCCGTGGCCGCCCGCAAGTAATGCTGCAAGCGCGACGACTAGCACGGGCCAGATGAAGAGATAGCTGGAACCTGGTGCAATCACCGCAGCGGCTAACGAGAGTAACGTCCAAATTAACAAGGCGCCAGCATGGAGGCCAGCCACGCTGCCTCGACGGCGGGCGGCCACGTAACAAGCTGTTGAAATCCCCAGCGACAACATGGCGACAGCAGCCCAGTACACCGGACTCCACGCCGGAGCGCCGCCCCACGGAAGAATGGTGTGTAGAAGGGAAAGCATGAGCCCTGCGAGATATGCAGTCGCAGCGGATAAAACGACTGCTCCAATCGTAGCTGCAGCGCCCATTACGATGTCCCGTCCAAACTGCGTGCTTTCACGGCGAGAGCGGATGATTACAACCACTGCGAGCGCCGCGGCGACTAAAGCCAACAGCATCGCCCACTTTTCGGAGTAAACAACGAGCCCAATCAAGGGTAAGTCGAAGAAGACCGCGTCGCCAGTTCGTGGGCGCGGCAGCGGTCCGTTACTGAAAGCATGCGCTAGTGCTAGCGCTTGTTGGCCGTGATGCTGCAAGCTTCCGGCGTTGAGATGAGCTATATCATCATGCGACGTGTGATAACGGTCGGCACCGTCGCCGAAAGCAAAGTTTAAAGCAGGTGTGCCAAGGAGCGCTAGCTCCGACAGGTCGGTGTCGTTCGGCATCGTGCGGTAGATCGTGGTGAACACGGAACCCGCGGTAACGCCGGGGACAGTGCGCAATACACGTACGGCGTCGAGGTTTCCCGGCCCGGTCTCAAACATCAAGGAACGACCTGTCGTTCCTCGCGCCTCAAAGTTGAGTGCCATAGCCACGTCTTTCGCCCATGGATGTTCGCGCACAAAAGCCGCTGCGCCGAGCAGGTCCGATTCTTCACCGTCGGTGAACAGCACGATTACGTCGTGCGCAACCGGGCCTCCAGCCCGCAAGGCCCGAACGGTCTCGAGAATGGCGGCGATGCCGGCGCCATCATCTCCGGCACCCGGTCCGGCTTCGACGCTGTCGTAATGAGCCACAAGAAGGACCGCTGGTCCGCCGCTCTGTCCGCCGGGCATTCGCGCGAGAATGTTCTGCACTCTTCCGGCACTGGCATAGCGTGTGCCAACGCCAGTGGCATGCTGAACCTGCGGCTCGAGGCCCAAGATGCTGAGCTGCGCGATGATGTAGTCGCGCACCCGATCATGGTCTGCACTGCCAACGGGATGCGGCCGATGCGCGATCGCAAGCACATGCTTCATTGCCCGCTCTGCTGAAAACGCAGTCTGTGGAGCGCTCTCGGGCGCGGCGACGGGTGGACGACTCACGCGCTCCGCAAACACGACACAGATTGCAACAAACAAAAACGCAATGACCAGCCGCTCAATTGTGCGACGTTTCATCGCGAAATTCTCACGCGCCGTAACACCGCCTTGCCACCGACGATTGCTGTCTCCGCTTTCACGTTGCGAATGGCTTCTGGCTTGAGGTCAAAGATGTTGTCACTGAGAATGACCATGTCACCGAGTTTGCCAGGCACAACCAAACTTGTCCGAAACAGGCGTTGCTGAAGCGCACATGTTCACCGGTTGGAGAATACGGGCGCGCTGGGCGGCCGCAATTCTGGGTGGTTAGAAATCTAGCTTCGTCGCAAGCAAGTTCTAACGCAAAAAAACGAGAAGTGACGTAGAAAGCTCTTCCCCGATTGCAGACGGGATATTGCGCGTATGCGCAGGCGGCGCTGCGCGCTTACAACTTTGCTTTCCCTGGCGATCGCTTGCGATCTCGTTTCCTAAGCGCTTCTGACGGCAGCGCAATGGCGAAATCCACCTGCCGTTTGAAGGCATCAACCCGGGCAACGAACACCGATAGCTCGTCGCCGATCTTAAATCGTTTGCGCGAGCGTCTGCCAATAAGCTGCCGCCGGGCAGGCTCAAACAAATAGAAGTCGTCCGTGAGCGAGGAGACGTGGATTAGCCCGGTGATCAAAGCATCCGGCAATTCCACCATTAGCCCGTAATTGCGGACATCGACAATAGCGGCGCGGAAAATCTGCGGATTGCGTTGATCGAGTTGCCGCTGAAAAAACTCGAGTTTTTTCATTTGCGCAGCATCGATCTCCGCATCGGCGGCGTTGCGCTCGGTTAATGAGATATGCGCCGCGAGGGCAGCAATCTCGCCCATGTCCATGTGGGAGGCGCGCCGCGCTGCGGCGTCCCTACCCAGCGCGCGGTGCACGACCAGATCGGCATAACGCCGAATCGGACTGGTGAAATGCAGATAATTTGTTTTTGCCAGGCCATAATGTCCGAGTGGCTGGGGGTCGTAACGCGCGCGCTTCAAGCTTTTGAGGAGAGCGATCTTGAGCGCTTGCTCTTCGGGCTTTCCACGGGTTGCGGCCAGCAGACGCTGCAGCTCACCACGATGAGTCAGATCGCCGACCCTGTAGTCAAAGCTAAGCACGAACTCACGATACTCAGCGAGTTTCTCGGGGTCTGGGTTTTCGTGGACGCGATAGACGGTGGGAATCGCGCGCTTCTTGAGCTCCCGGGCGACCGCTTCGTTCGCTGCCAGCATGAATTCTTCGATTAACTGGTGCGATTCGTCGTTCTCCACGCGCTCTAATTTTATTGGGTGACCCTGTCCATCGACCCAGACTTTTACTTCTGGGAAATCGAGATCGAGCGCGCCATGCTCGAATCGCTTCCGCCGCAGTAACGAAGCGAGTTCCCACGTAAGATGCAGCCGTTCGCCCAATTGATCGCGCGCCGGGGATTTCAGGATTGCGTAAGCTTGTTTATAGGTAAGCCGGTGCGCGCTGCGAATCACGCTCCTGGCAAAACGCGCGCTTTTCGCCACGCCGTTCTTGTCGAAATGAATAAACACTGAGTGTGTTAGCCGATCGACTCCCGGGTTAAGACTGCAAACGCCGTTGCTCAATCGCTCCGGCAACATCGGGATCACGCGGTCGGGCAGATAAACGCTGTTTCCGCGCCGGCGCGCTTCGCGATCCAAGCGCGCTCCCCGGTTCCACGTAGGCTGCGACATCGGCGATGTGCACGCCAAGCTGCCAACCACTCTTGCTCTTCTCAACTTGGATCGCGTCATCGAAATCGCGTGCGTCATCGGGATCGATTGTGACGATGAACTCTTTGCGCAAGTCTTCGCGTCCTTCGAGCTGTCGTGCATCGACTTTTTCCGAAATCCGCTCTGCCTGATCCAAAACGTCCTTCGGAAATTCTGTGGGCAGATGAAATTTCCGGATGATCGAAAGCATGTCGATGCCCGGCGCTGTCGCCGGCCCGAGCACTTCGATGATTTCGCCTTCGGGATTGACGTGGCGCGATTCCCAAGCCTCGAGGCGAACCACGACTTTGTCGCCAACTGTAGTCCCGACATGTCGGGGCGACCGCCGATCTTCTTTTAGATTTTGCGAGGCCCGGCGGTCAGACACAGCCGCTACAGGCCGCACGTAGATGTCGTGCACGAAGCGCGGATCATCCGGCACAACGTAGTAAAAATTCTGCGACCGTTGCAGTGTGCCGACGATCGTATCGTTAGCGCGCTCGAGGATTCGAATCACACGCCCTTCGCGCCGTCCCTTGATCCGGTCATAAGGCGCATCGCGCGATATGCGCGCAACCACGCGGTCGCGGTGCATGGCGGTTCCAATGTTCTCCGCTGCGATGAAAATGTCCGGCTGGCCCGGCGTTTCAGGAATTAGAAATCCGTAGCCGGCCTGATGAATCGATAATTTGCCGGTTACGAGGTCCGCCTCGACCGGCAACACATACCGGTTCTTCCGAATGCGCGCGATATCGCCCGCGCGCTCCAGCTCGCGTAAAGTTCTCCGCAACCCATTTCGCTGGGTGCCGGTCAAGCCAAGTTCGCGAGCGATGTCGATGATGTTAAGTGGCCGGTAATCTTTCCGCTCCAGGAGCGCTAGAACTTGTTCTCGAATTTTACGTCCGTTTGCAGTCATTTGGGCGAAACAATGTTTGTCGGAACAAGGACTGTCAGTCTGTGTGCCTAGCGGGTTTGCAACCCGCTACTCGTGACACAGCGGAGAAAATCTCCGCTGGCCGCACAGGCCGCAGGCCTATGTTCCGATAGTGCGATGCGAAGCTAACCATGAAAAGAGGAATCATCAACGGCGTGACGATCATTACCGTGACGACGATCGCTTCATTCGCTGCAGGAGGAGCTAAGATGAAAATCACAAGTTCTGCTTTTCAGGAAGGTGGGAACATTCCATCAAAATTCTCATGCGACGGCGCTGACACCAGCCCGCCTTTGCAGATCGCGGAGGTTCCTTCCGGAGCAAAAAGCCTTGTCTTGATCGTCGATGATCCGGACGCGCCGAGCGGGTTGTTCACGCATTGGACGGCTTGGAACATCTCTCCGCAGACGAGCACCATTGCGGAGGGAAGCACACCAAAGGGAGTGCAAGGGACAAGCGACTTTGGCAAATCGGGTTATGGCGGACCATGTCCGCCTTCTGGCACGCATCGGTATTATTTCAAGATTTTCGCCTTGGATCGCGAGTTGGATTTGCCTTCCGGCGCTAAGCGAGGCCAGCTGGATGCTGCAATGAAAGGTCATGTGATTGCGCAGGGCGAATTGATGGGTCGCTATTCGCGCAAGAAATAAGTTGTGGCGGCGGTGCTATGACCGCCGAGCTCGTAGCGATCTGAGCAGCGCTTCGACATAGCGAAGCGGCTACAGTTTCGAATAATCGCGCCTGTGTTAGTCTCACCAATGATGGGCGGGAGGACGTGGAAAGTTGGGGACCGCGTTTTCAACGTTTCCCGGCAGGGTTTAATCATGGGCGTGTTGAACGTGACTCCGGATTCGTTTTCCGATGGCGGGAAATTTTTTCCGCGGAGAAAGCGATCGAGCACGGCCTGCGAATGGCCGCAGAAGGCGCTGAAATCATTGATGTCGGCGGCGAATCGACGCGGCCCGGCGCGGAACCTGTCGCTGCGAGGAGGAACTGCGTCGCGTCATTCCGGTGATCGAAAAATTGCGAGCGAAGATCGACATTCCGATTTCGATCGACACCTCGAAAGCTCAGGTGGCGCGCGCGGCGATTGACGCAGGCGCCGCTATCGTGAACGACGTCACCGGCGGGCGAGGCGACGAAGGAATGCTGGCGCTGATTGCAGAAACGAAAGCGGCCTTCATCATCATGCATATGCAAGGAACTCCACGGACGATGCAGAACCAGCCGCACTATGAAGATGTGGTTGCAGAAGTTGCTGATTTTTTTCGACAACAATATGCGCGCGCCATAGAGTGCGGCATTGATCCCATGGCGATTGCGTTTGATCCGGGAATTGGGTTCGGGAAAACGCTTGAGCACAATCTCGAGTTGCTCGCGCAACTTGAGCGGCTTCGCGTGCATGATCGGCCACTGGTGATCGGCGTTTCGCGCAAAGTCGTTTCTGGGCAAACTAGTCGATTCGCCGGAGATGAAGGACCGCCTGGCGCCTGCGGTGGCGTTGACTTCGCTTTTGCGCGCTCGCGGCGCGGACGTGTTCCGGGTTCACGATGTCAAAGAAAATGTGGATGCCTTGCGCGTGACTGAAGCGATCCTTGGGAGGACAGAATGATTCATCAACTCATCCATCTCTGGTTCAGGAGCTGGCGCAGCCTATCGAGATCCTTCTGCTGAGCGTCGGGATCTATTACGGCTACCTTTATTTTCGCGGCACGCGCGGGCGCGAAAGTGCTGACCGGGCTGGCGATCGTTTTTCTAACGCTGACGCTGATCTCGCACGTTGCTCAATCTGGTCGTGATCGGCTGGATCGTGCGAAGCTTTTCGGTCTTCCTCGCGGTTGCGTTGGTCGTGATTTTCCAGCCGGAACTGCGACGTGGCCTGGCCGCAGCTCGGCGGGCACCCGATTTTTTCCCTAACGAGCGAGAAACGTGAAACCGTCCATGATATTGCGGAGGCGGTGACCCAGCTGGCGAACAAACAATTCGGCGCGCTCATTGCGATTGAGCGCGACACGTCGATTCGCGTTTACGAAGAGACCGGCGTGACCATTGACGGCGAGTTTTCGGTCGAGCTGATCCTGACGATGTTTCATCCAAAAGCCGCGCTGCACGATGGCGGAGTGATCATCCGAAATGGCCGCATCGCAGCCGCCGCCTGCATTTTTCCGGTGAGCCAGCGCGAAACGCTGGATCGCAGTCTGGGATTACGTCATCGCGCCGGGCTGGGGATTACCGAGGAATCGGACGCCATAGCGGTGGTCGTCTCCGAAGAGACCGGCGGAATTTCCATTTGCCATCGGCGGCGGATCGAGCGCAATTTCACTCCGGAGACGTTCCGCCAACGGATCGCGGAAATTTTGTTACACGGCAAATATGAAGAGACTGATCCTGAAAAACTGGCGCGCGAAGTTGATCTCCCTCCTGCTCGCGACAACGCTCTGGTACCTGATCAAAAAGAACGTAGCGACGACGCCGTCGTCGTATGAACGGCCAACGCAGACGCCAGTGACCGCAACGCACTGAAGGCGCGATTCAGCCAGGATATTTCCTATCCGCTCGGTGGGAAACCGGGCAGCCCTTTCAGGAAGAAGCGGTTTCGCTTTTTCCTCTCACGCTGTTGTTCCAGTTACAATGTGGCTGCTGCGCTTGCTCGTTGGAAAGGGCTGGGCTACCCAGCTACTTCAGGAAGTAGCTGCCCTTCGGGCGCATTTTTTGCCGGGGAAGCAAAATTGCGGGTCAGCGCAAAAAACGCGACAGATTCTCTTCTTCCCAGCGGCGCGCCCGGCGGTAATCGCGAAATTCTCGCTCGCGGCGGTTGAATTCTTCGGTGTGCACTCGCCGGCGGTCTGCGCGATAGCTTTCATCCGGCACAACCGAGTGCAGCATCTCGTGATAGAGCACGTACTGCAGAAACCAGAGCGGCACGAACGGCTGATCGAGCGCAGGATTGATCCGAATGACCCGGTCTTCTTCCTGGATCGTGCCGAAGATGAAATATTCTCTCGGCCGATGTTTTCGCCGGCGGCCCCACATCACTTTGTAACCGCGAAGACGACCGCCGAAAATATCGCTCGTTCAAATCGTCAAAGATCGGGCGCAGATCGAAATGTCGTCCCTTCATGACGCAAATTCAGGTGCCGCTGCATCGGCAACTTCGGATGCGCAAACTTTCGTTTGGTTTTTTTCGCCATTGGCCATTGGGATTCTCGTCAAAACCAACGGAAATGCGAACCTAATTTAGTGGTGTCTACAATACTGAGACAAGCGGAGCGGCATCTTTGTGCGAAAATTGTTTTAAGCTACTTATCTGCAGTCAATTAACCGGAACCAGTACACCATAGTTTTCAACCCGCGATTCCGCAGGCAGAGGAAGTTGTCGGCAATTCAGAAGCTTCCGTTACCGGCGCTCAAGCGTCTGCTCGCAAATCGTCGCACTCCAGCTGTTGGGTTGCAGGTTTTACCAGCATCACAAATGTGCGTATAATCAGCTTCAGTTGTGTCCGCTGACGAACTCGAAGATCATGACGCCTTTTCTGCGAAAACTGCTCGGCCTAAATTGGCTTCTTCTGGCTGACAATGCTTGCGTTGGCCATCTTCGGCGTCATCGCCATCTACAGCGCGACCTACATGCGCGCAGGATCCGTGGCCGCGGAGTTCTGGCGAAAACAGGCGAATTGGGTGGCGGTCGGCTTCTTCGCGTTCATGGTCACGAGCTTGATCGATTACCGCTGGATCCGCTGGGGCGCGCTTGCCGATGTATCTGGCGGGCATCTTCTTTCTTGATCCTGACCAAGTTCATCGGCACGCAAAGTCTACGGCGCGCGCAGTTGGCTGCATCTCGGGCCGATCAATTTTCAGCCGGCGCAGCTCGCGGTCGTGGCCGGGATCATGGTGCTGGCGTTGTTTTTAAGTCAGTTTCGCGAGATGCATCCGATGCTGCGGCTGCTGCTCTGCGGAGCGATCGCGGGAGCGCCCTGTCTTCTCATTCTGATGCAGCCGGACCTTGGCGAAGTGATCATTTGGGCGCCGGTGCTTGCTGGCGTTGCTGTTCGTCGGTGGACTTCCGTTGCGCTATTTCATTTGCATCATTCTCATTGCGATCGCCTTTATTCCGATAGCGATCAATCTTGGGCTTAAAGCCGTACCAGCAGCAGCGCATCACCGCCTTTACTCATCCCGACATCGACAAACAAGGGTCGGCCTGGGCGATCAATCAATCGCTGATCGCGATCGGTTCCGGCGGTTGGTCGGGCAAGGGATTCAAAGCGCCAAACACGCAGATCGAGCTTGGCTTTCTTCCCGCTACCGCCGTGCACAACGACTACATTTTCTCCGCCATCGGCGAGCAATGGGGCTTTGTCGGTGGGATGTTTCTCATCTGTGCGTTCGCTCTGCTCCTGATGACGTGTCTTTTTGTCGCGTTCTTTGCGGGAGATCAGTTTGGGCTGCTTCTCGCTGTGGGGATCACCGCGCTTATCTTCACGCACATTTTCCAAAACATCGGAATGACCATCTCGCTGTTGCCGATCACCGGTGTGCCTCTGCCGTTGATCAGTTACAGCGGTTCTTTTGTGCTCATGATCATGTTTGGTCTCGGGCATCGTGAACAGCGTTTGGGTCCATCGCAAAATTCCGGCGTAGGAAGTTGGTGAAAACGCCGCGGAGATCTGTGTTACTCATGCTAATGCTCTTGCTCTTGCTCGTTAGGGGTTCAGCTCCGGAGGAGCGGAATGTTTATAGCGGTTGGGTGCAAAACAGGGATCAAGCTCCGTAGGAGCGGCACACCACATGTCGCTCCTATGGAGCTTTTCGAGGTTTTTAATGTCTTTGCTACAAACGTTTCGCCCCTACGGGGCTGGTTTTCGTCCGAGCAAACCTAATGCCGAACACAATTGGCAACGAGCATGAGCAAGAGTAAGAGGAAGAGGTAGATTGCGGACGGATGGAAACCGATTACAAGGTTAAGCTGGAGGTCTTCGAAGGACCGCTCGATCTGCTGCTTTACCTGATCAAACAGGATGAGATCGATATCTACGACATTTCACTGGAACGCATCACCAGCCAGTACCTCGAGTATCTTCAAGCGTTCAAAGAGCTGAATATCGAACTGGCCGGTGAATTTATCGTGATGGCCGCAAACTTAATTTACCTGAAGAGCCGCAGCCTGTTGCCGCTCGACCAGCAGCCGCCTGAAGAAGACGCTGGGGAAGAGGATCCCCGCTGGGAGCTAATCCGGCAATTGATCGAGTATAAGAAGTTCAAGGAAGCAGCAACTGAATTGCATCTCCGCGAGCTGCAACAGGAGCGGATGTTCGCGCGAGAAGGTGCATCATCCTCCAGCTCTGCAGGAACCGCTGCGCCTGGGAGAAGTTGGGATTTTTCAACTCATCAACGCCTTCCAAACGGTAATCAAAAGGATCGAAGCCCGACAGGAGGTGCAGGAGATTTTCGGCGAACGTTTTAGTGTTTCGGAGAAGATCGATATCATTTTGCGGCGGGTCGCGAACTGGCGCTCCACTTCGTTTTTCTGACTTGTTTGGACAGGTCGTGTCGCGCGTCGAAGTAGTGGTAACGTTTCTCGCGCTCCTTGAGCTGATTCGTCTCAAACAAGTCCGCGCCTTTCAGAAAAGTGTGTTCGAAGAAATTGAAATACTGGCTGCCGCAACATGACATGCAAGGAATCGTTGCAGTTGTAGCCACGGCGCTGTGCCGCCGTGCCGAGTGCCACACGCAGGGAGCGCCTCGACACAGCGCGGCGGCTACAGCATCATGCCGCGAATCTTGATCGCTGGGTGTGGTTATGTTGGGCAGGCGACAGCCGATCTATTCCATGCCGCCGGCTGGACGGTGGAAGGCTGGACGCGTTCTACACAGTCCGCGGCGACGCTCCGAGCCAAGCCGTATCCGATACGCGAACTCGATATCTCACAACGCGCTCGGGTCACTGAATGCGCAGGAATGTTCGATGCAGTAATCCACTGCGCCAGCTCGCGTGGCGGTGATGCCGAAACGTATCGTCGGATTTACCTCGATGGCGCACGCAATCTCCTCGAAAGGTTTCCAGCATCAAAACTTCTCTTTACGAGCAGCACCAGTGTGTACGCGCAACGCGATGGCTCGTGGGTTACAGAAGAAAGCGAGACAAAACCACTGCGCGAGACGAGCCGCATCCTTCTTGAAGCGGAAAGGGTGGTGCTCAACTCCGGTGGCATCGTCGCACGACTCGCTGGAATCTATGGACCGGGACGGTCTGCTTTGTTGAGCAAATTCCTTGAAGGCACGGCGATCATCGATTCGGAAAACGATCGCTTCGTTAATCAAGTACACCGGGACGATATTGCGACCGCACTTTTCTTATTACTCAGCCCAGAGGTGCCGGGCGCTCAGATTTACAACGTGGTTGACGATCAGCCGATTCTGCAAAGCGAATGCTACCGCTGGCTGGCGCGCAGGCTGAATCGTCCACTGCCGTCTATCGGCACGTCGAAGCAACAACGTAAACGCGGTGATAGCAACAAACGGGTAAGCAATACAAAGCTGCGTCGCCTGGACTGGACACCCCGGTATCCGACTTTTGCCGATGCTATGGAAAAGAGCATCTTGCCGAGCTTCGCGGAAGTTATTTTCGGATAGCATCTCGTTTCAACGCCGACGCTTCAGGCCGGTCGAACTCTCACTGCTGCAACTGAGACTGTTTGAATTGATGTTGGAGCAGCCGTTGGAACGGCTCTGAGCGTCTGGAATTGCATCATCACCGACCTCAAGGCCAGTCTAATAACGCCATCTAGCTTGCTTGTGCAGCTTCCGTTGTGGCAAGACTCGCTGCGCCGTGAATCTCGTGTCGTTCGCCGAACAACTGCCGGATTACCTCTTCCACAGGCACTTCCTGGACGTTGATGTCGCTAACGTCACACGCTTCGAGTAATTGCCGGCAGGTTTCCGTGACTTTTGCGCGCGGAACTTTCAGCTGCACTGAAACCGGCGTTTGTTCCGTCACTTCACCAAACGCCGAAAGATCGCGCGTTGCCTCTTTTTCAAAGGTAAGACTCAGAATTTTATGTCCTGAAAAGCGATCGACGATCTCTTCCAGCGGACCGTCGAAAAAGATTTTGCCGTGATCGATGACGAGTACGCGGTGGCACAATTCCTCAATGTCCTGCATGTAGTGGCTGGTGAGCAATGTGACGATGTGGTGTTCCTCATTATAAATGCGCAGAAACTCGCGCACCCGCTTTTGACTGACCACATCCAGTCCGATCGTCGGCTCATCGAGAAAGAGTACCCGCGGCTGATGAATGAGCGCCGCGATCAATTCCATTTTCATTCGCTCGCCCAGAGAAAGTTCGCGCACCATCACGTTCATTTTGTCCTGCACTTCCAAAAGTTCCGATAATCCATTCACGACTTTTTCGAACCGGTCGCGATCGATTCCGTAGATCGCGCGATTGAGCTCCAGCGATTCCTGCGCGGGCAGGTCCCACCAGAGCGCATTCTTTTGTCCCATGAGCAAACTAAACTGGCGCTTCATCTCATTACGTCTTTCCCACGGAACAAAGCCGAGCACGCGCGCGTCCCCCGAAGTGGGGTTCAGCAAGCCCGAAAGCATTTTCAGCACGGTAGTTTTGCCGGCGCCGTTGGGGCCGAGAAAGCCGACAAACTCGCCGTCGTCGATTTGAAATGAGACTTCATCTGCCGCTCGCGTCTCATCGTAACGCCGCTTTACGAGTCCTTTGATCGAACCCAACAGCCCGCGCTCCTTGCGGTACGTGCGATAGACCTTGGTCAGTTTGGAAGCTTCAATCGCTGGCATAATGAATCTTCCTCGAAGCTAGCTGGTGATGTGGTCTGAGCAAAATTGCGCGTATCACTCGCGCGTCGAGATCCCGTTCCGGGGAGCACAGGCTGCCAGCCTGTAGGTCTCGGCAGCTTTGCCGAGACCGGGTCGTTCCGCGCTGCTGCGAGATTACGTTTGCCAAAGATGTTGCCGGCAGGGTTGCCGGCAACTACAGGCTGGCAGCCTGTGCTCCCCAGATAATTCGAAACAGCCGCCGAATGGATGCGTTACAGAACATCGTCGAGACACGTGAGCAATTGCGAGACGGTTTCCTCCGTTTCGTCGCCCATATTTGAGAGGCGAAAAGTTTGGCCTCGAATCTTTCCGTATCCGGGATCGATGACCAGGTGATGTTTCTCCCGAAGTTTTCTCGCGAACTCGAGCACGTCGATGCCTTTGTTGTTTTTCACGCAAGTGAGCGTCTTTGACCGGAAGCCTTCCTCGGCGAAGAAATCAAATCCTGCGCGGCGCACCCAATCGTGCACCAGCGCGTTCGTGCGCGCGTGCCGCGCGAAACGCGCCTCCAGGCCTTCCTCGAAAATTTCATCGAGCTTGAATTGGAGCGCGTGAACATGCCCGATACTGGGTGTGCTGGGCGTTGTCCATTGCGCCTGCTCTTTCCGAAACTGGAGGAAATCGAAGTAAAATCCTCGGTTAGGAATCTTTTCCGCGCGCGCGAAAGCTTTTTCCGAAACGGAAAACAGC
This sequence comes from uncultured Verrucomicrobiae bacterium, assembly GCA_963741065.1. Classification (GTDB taxonomy): domain Bacteria; phylum Verrucomicrobiota; class Verrucomicrobiia; order Chthoniobacterales; family UBA10450; genus Udaeobacter. The sequence continues at coordinate 59,588 of CAVUGV010000006.1, forward strand.
GAGAAACCCGGCGGAAGCGCCAGCGCTTTCTGCGCGCCGGTGAGCATCACGTCGATACCCAGTGCATCCATGTCGATTTTCACCGCGGAAAATGACGAGACGGTATCGACGATGAGCGCAACATCGGGATACTTGGCCAGAACAGAGCAGATTTCCTCCAGCGGATTCATCACGCCGGTCGACGTTTCACTGTGGGTCAGTGTGATAGTGTCGAATTTGCCGGTCGCCAACTGCCGATCGACATCCTTCGGGTCGATGTGTTTTCCCCACTCGACTTGGAGCGCCTCAGCCTTTTTTCCGCAGCGCTTCGCCACGTCGAGCCATTTATCAGAGAACGCGCCGCACATGCAGCAAAGCACGCCGCGATCGACCAGATTCCGGATAGAAGCTTCCATCACGCCCCACGCCGAGGAAGTGGAAAGGAACACCGGCTGTTTTGTTCCGAACAGCGTCTGAAGCCCCGGATGAATCGCGCGATATAGATTCTTAAAATCTTCGCTGCGATGCCCGATCAGCGGCCGCGAAAACGCTGCCCAGGTTTTTTCTGATACTTCAACCGGTCCGGGAATGAAAAGCTTGTTGTGTGGATGCATGGTCAATGGTCAACGGTCAACCCGCCTTCGGCAAGCCTACGTCGCGGCAGGCGTCCAACGCTTGTCATCAGCGAGCAAGCTGTTGTAGCCGGGATCGGTGATCCCGGCCGGGCATGCTGGCTACAAGATTAGCGCCAAAGGCGCTACGTCATCTCTAGCCTGGCGGCAACGCCCCAGGAATTCAATCGGCGCGTATGGCCAAGCGCTGAAAGCGCGATTTAGCTTATGCGGCTCGGTTCTGAATGCGGGGCATAACGCTCATCGAAAGTCGACACCGAAAGCTTTCGGCGCAGCTCGCAGTATTTCTTGCATCAAATTTACCGCAGAAGTGAATCGCGCTTTCAGCGCTCGTGTTTTCGGATTTCCATTAATCCAAGGGCGCTGCCCTAGGCTTTGACGTGATTGCGCGCCTTTGGCGCTGAACACATAACGTGAATCTGCAGTCCACTCGATCCGGGCCGGGATCACCGATCCTGGCTACAACGCCAGCGCGAAAGACGGTTGCCTGGCGGATGGACGAGATGTATCTGGCAGCGCATGGAATTTAAGATTTTGGCGGTTAACTGCACCGTCGTCATGTGCCTGGCATTCGCCGTCTGTGCCGAAGCTCAGAGCTACCTCGTGTTTGTTAGCAACGAGCGCTCAGACGACGTGACTGTGATTGACGGCGCGACGGACGCCGTTGTCGCGACTTTCAAAGTGGGCAAGCGGCCGCGCGGGATTCACGCCGCGCCGGATGAGAAGCGCGTTTTCGTGACGTTAAGCGGTTCCCCGCGAATGGCGCCCGGCGTGGATGAAAATCGCGCACCCGCAGACAAGAGCGCTGATGGCCTTGGCGTGATCGATGCAACTGCGCGCAAGTTAACCGATCGCTGGCATGTCGGATCTGACCCTGAACAATTCGCAATCAGCAAAGACGGAAAATTCGCATTCATCGCGAATGAAGACGATGCCAGCGCTTTGGTTGTCGATCTCAATTCCGGCCAATCTCGCGGGAAAGTAAAAGTATCGGCTGAGCCGGAAGGCGTCGGCGTTAACCCCGCGAACGGCGAAGTGTACGTGACCTGCGAGGAAAAAGGGGAGGTGTTCGCGATTGATCCCGACGCACATCGTGTGATCGCAAAAATCGAAACCGGCGGCCGGCCGCGTTCAGTTGCATTTCTCCCGGACGGCACGCGCGCTTACGTCGCCTGCGAGAACGGCGGCTACATCGCTGTCATCGACGCGAAGTCGCACAAATTATTGTCAAAAATACAATTGCCAACGGGCTCGCTGCCGATGGGCACTGTCGTTTCCAAGGACGGCAAAGAACTCTACGTCACAACGGGCCGCGGAAACGCGGTTGTGATCATCGACACCCAAAAGGTCAACGCGCAAGGGTCGCCTCTCCTCTCCGCGCGAGGAGAGGGGGAGGGTGAGGAATCGATTGTAACCACGATTCCGGTCGGAAACCGCGCCTGGGGAATCGCGCTCGACCCAGCGGCTCGAAGCTCTATACGGCAAACGGCGCATCAAACGACGTTTCGGTTGTCGATGTAAAATCGCGCAAAGAACTGCGCCGGATCAAAGTCGGCGACGGCCCGTGGGGCGTCGCCATTGTCAGCGCAGCGAAATAGTCTTTTCGGCCGAGCTCAAAAGTTTGATCGACCGCGAATTTTTTTTCTTGTCACCGTCTCGGGAACTGGTTCAAACTCGCGAACCATTTTAGACCGCGCCATGAAACTTGTTCCCCGTCGGTATCTGTTGGCGTTGCTATCGGCGTTGCTGGTCTATGGCGGCGTTTCGCATGCGCACGCGACTCGAGCAATTTGAATTCTTGTTATGCAGCTGCTCTCCACCGTTTGAAATTATATGCCCACTTAAACCGACAATGACCCCAGAAGAGAGAGAAGACAGGCGTGAGTTTCGTAAGATTTTTGCCGAAACGGGCCACCGAACGCTAAACGCATTCTTGATTGTAAGCACTGGCGCAGCCTTGGCCTTCCTCACCTTTATAGGCACCGTGTTCAAAGAGGATTTGATCGGCAAAATACCCGCCGACGTCATACACGCCTTCGCCAAGACAATCCAATCTTTCCCGGTTAGCATCGCGAGCTGTATGCTAATGTTCACGCTGAGTTATCTCAGCCATGGAGCGTATCATCTCAGGCGCGACCGTCTCGGATTGAGATTATCAATCATCACTATCTTTTGTGGTTGTGTGTGTTTGTCAGCATTCATTTTCGGAAGTTACAAGGCAATACGTGCGCTTGACCTAGCCGCGACTGCACTCGCGAAAAAGAGCCCGTGAGACGTAGTGATAAATCGCCTAGCCACGCGCTGCAGCCAACCCGGCGTGAGCGTTGCGGTTGCAACCCACGCGTCCCGTACGCCGGGTCGCTAAGCTTGTGTTCGTTAGGCGCAGATGTGCCTATGGTACACTTTTTCCAGACAAAGGTGTAAGAGGTGAATATGTCAAAGAGATGGCAGCTCGTGTTAAAAATCGGTATATCTATAGTCGCTCTTGCTCTGGCATCCTTGATAATCAGGGATCCAGATGGCTCAAAGAAGTGGCTTGACTCTACATTTCTACTTCTGATTATGGTACCACTGTTAGCATTTCTGATTCCCTGGCATCGCCTAACAACGTTCAAAGCCGCAGGTGTCGAACTAGTTCTTGAATCTCCTTCTGCGCGTGGAGCGATAAAGGGCATAAAAATGTCAAGCGGCGAAAGCCGTAGTATTCGTGGTACCTTATATGAGCTACGCAATGCGATTGAAGATTCTCGTGGGAGTCGTGTGCTGTGGATCGATGACCATCCTAACGAGATTCTTGGTGAACGACGTATCCTTCGAGCTTTGGACATTCAGGTTGTTTCTGCCAAGAATTCAAACTCCGCCCGAGGAATTCTTGCTGAGGATAATGACTTTGATCTTATAATCTCTGACGTGCAAAGAAAAAGTGAACCTGAAAGCCAATTTGGGCGCTACGGTGGTATTGAGGTACATAAAAGAAATTCGCCAATCGAGTGGCGATTTGGTTGTCAAGAATCTTCCGGTTATTTTCTACACAGCATATACGCCAGACCAGATTGAGACGATTTTGGATGAGGTATCGGCAAGAGCGCTTTCTGATCTAGATTTTTGTTATTCAGTGGAAGGTCTTCTTAAAAAGATATTTGGAATACTTCCTACAGCACGAGCCCAGGCGATTCCAGTATCCTCTGGAAAGCCTGCGACGGACATCTGAAAAAATTAGACCGAGATCGGGTTCTGCGCCTAACCTTCGCTGCAGCCGACCGCCCGCTGGCGCGTCCGGCGGCTGAGCTTTTTCCTTAGACCTTCCAGCGGGCACTCATTCACCCCGTTCGAACTAGCTTGTTTGTTCATCATTGTTGTCGGCGCTGCGGTCCTCGCCCTGAGCACGATTTTCTTGCGTCCCTGGGTATTTGCTGCATGGGTAAAGCCAGCTTTGCTTGGCTACGTTCACTGACAGACTCACGCTCTGAGTTGGAGGCGGACGGCGCTCGCCTGCTTTCGTGTTAGGTGTCAACGTTAGGCACCCCTGCCAGAGGATCAAAGAGGCATTTGTCCTGTCCATACGCCCGGAAGAGGTCGGCGATAAACCGCATGCGCTCATTGAGATTTGCCCAGTCCTCGACGCCCGAACCGTGTTCGTTATCAGAAATGGCATTGAAACCCGCGAGCAGATGCAAGACATCCGGATTTGTCAACGGCTGCAGGATTTCCGGGAACGGCCGCGTCAGGTCCCGGCCCAGCCGGACCACGACTCCCGGCGGTAACCAGAGCGACATGAGTTGCTCGGTGATGAGCATCCGCACCTGTTGCTGAACATCATGCGCCAGGACCATTGTGATCTTTCCCAGGGGCGATTCCTGAAAGGGCCACACCTTGTCCAGCGCTCTGGCAACCCTTCCCTGCTTGACTGCAAGAACGTTCATCAGCAGATTCGCAAGATCGCCCGGCTCCAACAGAGCGCCATCCAGTGCCGCCTGGATGTCTGGCTGAAGCCGCGTTTGTTCGTGAAAACCGATCTGCAAGTTCGCTAGGAGCATCAGTTCTGCATTTTCCTTTGGGTCCGTGGCCCTGGCAGCAGCTCTGTAGTTGGCGAACGCCTGCTTCAGTAGATCTTGCCCGTCGGGTGGCGGTCCAGCGGTGAGGCCCTGGCAAAAGCTGCCCATCTGGGAATCGGTAATGGAGCGGATGTCGGGAAAGAGCGTGAGCCAACGGGCAAACTGCAACCCAATCTCCTCGAAAACCTTTCGGTTGCCGCGCCCCACCGCGTCGGAGGTTCGCGTCAGCGGAGCCAGATCGGAAACGGAGTCGACCACCACTTGCAGCAGGTCCAGATTGCCTTGCTCGAGCAATTCGATCAGTTTTGTATCCACGCCGCTGATCTTCCATGAGTTTTGCAGCCTCTCCCGCAAGACCTCGGTGAGGTCCTCATGCCGGATCGTCACACCCGCCTGCTGCGACGCCCAGGTAGCAAATGTGCACCAGTTTGCATGACCGAGAATCCGCCGCTCCACTTCGCCCGACAGCTTCCAGTATGCTTCCGTGATTTGCCGATTGCGCGCGGCCGGGTCCTGCATAGCAGCAATTCTGGCGACTTCGGCTTCGCCGGAATAGGAACTCTGGAAACCAGGTATGGTCATCGTCTATCCTCCGGGGCGTCGTTCCATCTTAACTAAAAGCAGAATGGGCTTCACCCGTCAATTGCGGGAGGGTGCCGTACCACCGGCGACCGAATGGCAGCGCATCGGGAAATCAGATCGACGCCGCTCTGATTCGAGGTTGCAGAATTGGCTTGACTAGCCGCCGCGATTTTTTCAAAACTGACCATGCGAACTGCGCACCGAAGGAGGTGACCCCAGATGGAAGGAAAAACAGGCGAAAAATGCGTGTCCAGCGGCGATTATCACTGCCAGACACACGTGCAAAACGTCAAATCGATTAAGGAAGGTGACACTTTTCCCATGTGCACTTTCGGCGCCACCGCCGGCACCGCCGGACACAAGACGACGTGGGTGAAAGCCGAGCCGTTGCCTCCTTGATCATCAACACGGATCAGTGCGCGATTTTGATGGACTGCGACGCTTCGCGTAGCCCATTGCGTTGTTGATTGCATCCGGCCCGGATAACCAGAGTCGCCCGAATGGCAGCGCATAGGAAATCAAATCGACGCCGTGATGATCTTTGCGCGGTCTGACTTGTCTCCAAAGAGTGACGGCTGCTGCCGTCGCCCAAGCTACGGTGAGCCTGGCTGGGAAGCCGTCACTCCTTGGATTGCTCTACCCGCCGGCGTAATTGGGGTAGCGCTCACGCAGTTCGTGCGCTAGGCGGTCTGCTTCTTCGGTTTTCCCGGCTTGCCGATATGCCAGGGCGGCTTTGTGCAGCGCGCGGGGATTATTTCAGTGTGATTTCGCGCATGAGCTTGGCGCCCACGATCTCGCGAATATCGAGGCGTTTCACTTGCAACGTCTGCTGTTGATCGGTTGTGCCCACGACTTTTCTGGCGATCGGGTCGAACTTTTCACGCGCGTTATCCTGCGCGGCCATGTTCTTCGATTCCACCATTATCAGGATGTTGAAGTCCTGCGCCGTAGCGGCGTCGCCGAGCAGGATCTTGTAATCGACGACTAGATTCTGCTTCTTCGCTTCCTCAAGCGAGGCCTTCAAGGTTTTGGCGAGGCCTTTGAGGTATTCGTCGGTCATGCCCGCCTTAGTTTTGACCATCGTGATGTTCCAGACCGGGCCTTCGGTATAAGGAGCATCGCTCTGTGCAAAGCACAGGCTTGCGATGCCGAGCGATAGCGCAGCGAGCGCGACGATTTGTAGTTTCTTTGTGATTTTCATTTGGAGCTAACTTTCTTGGTTGTGGTTGCTACTGAAGCTGACAATTGAGCCGTTCTTGCGAATCGTAAATCTCACCTCAGCGAGCGGTTAGACAACTAGAGCGGCATCTCGTTCGAGAGATTCCAGGACTTATGGTGACGCGATACGCATCAGCAACGAAAGATCGTTCGCCCGTTGGAATCAATCGCTGAGACACAGCCCAAACTCCAACCGCGCTTCTTGAGATTGTCGGCGGTGATTTCCCAATGCTTCATGTTATGTCGAGCGCGGCCCCTTTGAACAGAACAGCCCGGTTGAGCTTTACCGTTCTTTCGGCGTGGGCGAGGGGACGAGTTTTTGGAAGCGCGGGTCGGAGCGCAGAGGATCCCAAAACGGATCGAGCCTCAAAAGCGCCGGTGTAACAACCATTGGGGGGGCAAAAAAGTTGTTATTATAGGGCGTTTGTAACAGTTGGGTGAGCGCCGTAATCGCACGGCTGTTCTCGCCGAAGATCATCTGAATGAACGCCAGGTTCTGTTCCAAGGCAGGGCCAGTTACAGGATCTTTAGCGCGGGGCAGAAGCATGAGTGCACGTTCTGCTTCCTTTAGAGCCGGGTCCTTCTTCCCCATCGCAGCATAAGCTTGAGACAGCGCTGCCGCAACGAAGGCATTGTCTGGCTGATTTCTGTAGAGCTGCTCGAGTGTATTGCGTGCCTGTTCAGCGGTAGCCTTTGCCCCAGCCGCATCGCCAGCAAGGCGCTGCATGAAAGCAAGCACTACCTGTTCACGGCCCTTGACGCGCTCAGAACCAAAATGGAATTCGGCCTGCCGGAGTTGCAGCAATCGAACGGCTTCACCGTAATTTCGTTCAAGTTTCAACTGACCGACCTTGATTACGAGGGTATCTTCAGAAGGAGTCTGCCAGTTTATTTCCGACAGAAACCTGGCAGCTTCTTGCAGGTTCCCCTCGGCCTGATAAATACCGGCCTTTGCTGCCATCACATCCGGATCGTTTGGCGTAATATCCAGCGCTCGATCATACAGCTCTAACGCCGTCGGGAATTGTCGAAGCATACCGTAAGTCGATGCCGTGTCGATAAGTAACTCCACATTACGTGGGTCCAGGGCGAGGGCTTGCCGGAAGTAGGCAATGCTTGGATCCCAGTGTCCCTCGCGTCGGGTAACATAGCCGAGCGCCTTTGGTACCTCGCTGCTCCCCGGTAACAGTTTGCTGACGCGCTCGAACGTGGTTTTGGCAGGCCCGTAATCACGCAGCACCCAGTATTGAAAGTAACCCAAGGCAAGCAGAGTTTCAGGCGCATCAGGCTGTTGTTTCTGCGCATTTTCCAAAGCACCTTTCGCTGCGCCGCGCCGACTGGGGGGAGTAGTGTCTTCGCCGTTAAAGTAGAGAAGGGCGTCTGCGCGAGAAAGCCGCGTCCAGGCAAGTGCAAAATTGGGGTCAAGCTGCACCGCCCGCTCATAAAAACCGACGGCTTTCCATACAAGATCGATAGAGACAAGGGAGTAGCGGCTGCGTGCTTCAAAAGCTAGCCCGCGTAGATACGCATCGTAAGCTTCAGGGTTGTTTGTTGGTTTAACTGCTAGGGCCTGCTCGTCGCGACCAGTCAGCTTCGCCTGTAACGACTCCGCTACTCTTTTGGCAATCTCGCTCTCGACACCCAAGATGTCAGTCAACTTCCGGTCGTAGGTGTCTGCCCACAGATGGAAATCGGTTTGCGCATTAATCAACTGAACACTAACCCGCACCTGATCGACCGCTTTTTGCGCGCTGCCCTCAAGAATGTTTGCTACGCCAAGCTGCTTGGCGATCTCACGCAGGTTTTCAGGGGCACTTTTGTAATGCTGGGTCGATGTGCGCGAGATGACCTTCAGATCGGCGATCTTGGATAAGCGCGTCAGGATTTCATCTTGGATGCCGTCGGCAAAGTAGGCGTTCGCTTTGTCTTCGCTCAGGTTTTCAAACGGAAGCACTGCGATACTCTTGTCGGGAATAGTTGCCGCGGTGGTCGCGGCATTGCCGAGAAATGCAGAGCGCCGCGACAACAGGACAGAACCAATGATAAGCGCAGTAACGAGAACAACGGCGGCTGCAATAATCCAGCTTCGGCCCTTCTTTTCTCCAACCACTGGAGCCGTGCCTTTCCGCGTCTGTCGAAACTTCTGCGGCACCTCAGGATTCCCGAGGTTCTCTGCGTAGAGATTTACCACCGCAATGCGCACCCCATGCTTCACCTCGCACTCTCCCAAGTCGTGGAGATTGCGCTTCCAATGGCCGTAATGTTCCAAGTCCTCGGCCATATGCTTCGAGATGAGGACATGCCCGGCGTCACCACAATCCATCACTCGTTGCGCGATGTTGATTCCAGCGCCCGCTATGTTCGAGCGACCACTTACATCGACCACCCCGCTAACTGGCCCGCTGTGGATTCCCATCCGAAGTTGCAGGCGAGGATCTTCCTTGAGCGCACGGCTGATCTCCACCGCACACTGCACAGGCGCTTCCGGATTGGTGTAAAAGACCAGCACCATCCCATCTCCGGTCGGCACGGTGATGAGCCGGCCATTGGCCTCCGCCGTGCGGAAATGTTCCGCTTCGCGAACGATCCGATTGAGCAACTCCAGCAGCCGCCGCTGCTCGTGAGTGACGAGCTTGGAATAACCGACAATGTCGATAAAGAGCACATACGCAATCTCCAGCTCGATCTCCTTGTTTGCTTCGGTCGGCATTGGGACCGAACTGTAAGCGCTGGCCGCTAACGCCTCCATACCAATCTTTGGGCGCGACGGGCGGCCAATTCCAGTTCAACAAACGCCGTCAGCTTTTCATCCGGCACGCACAACGAAACGCTTTCCATCGCCGCGATGCGCGTCAGCAATCCAGATCGTTCGCCAGCGAGAATCCAGGATTGAGACATAACCCAAGCTCCAACCGCGCTTGTTCAGATTGTCAGCGATGATTTCCCAGGTACTTCGCGCAGGCGAGATTCTGCCGCTTTTGCTCTTCACAGGGCAATGACAAAATGATATGAAGGGAACTCGTTTGACGTACGAAATTAGGACACTGAGTTTATGCAGATCGGTAGCCGATTTACGGAGTATGGTCTCACTGGCGGCTTTTTCTGGATCTGCCAACTCTTCTTCCTTACGTACTCCGGCCAGGCAAAAACCTTGCTGTCGTATCTGTCGACCGTGCCATTGGCGCAGATACCGGACCGGATCTGGCAAATCGGTTCTACTGCTATTAGTGCCCTAGCTATTATTGCGGTCTTTGTGGCGGGGTTACTGCTCGACCTATTGGCGGTGTACTTCCGACGATTCGAGATGCCCGTCTTCCAGGAACACTTAGTCCGCAACCGCGACTGGTTGGGTCGGTTGATTGCGGATCACAAAGGCTACTGTGAAGCCGACTACGAAGAGTTCGACCGCCTGTATCGTGAGACGCCCCGTCTGTATCGTGAGACGCCCGTGGCAAAGGCGGGATTTCTTTCCGGGTTCCGCTTCTGGAACCGAGAGCAACGACAGCGAAACGCCGCCAATATAAAGCTAAGTTCGAAAAAGATGGGACGTCCCTACGAGCGATTGTGGAACTTTTTGACGTCCTACGTTCTCGTAGAGTCTGGGTCGTCACAATTGAGTCTCATGGTCGACCAATACTATCTCTGGCGTACGGGACGTGCCGTCTCCATTTCGTTTGTGATTCTGTTTTTTGAGATCCAGCTTTTCCTCCCATTGCTTGAGCACTGGCACGGACCTTCTCTGCCCCAGTTTCTGCTCCGGTTCGTTCTCCAGTTCACCTTGACCTTTGCTTCGGTCATGATCACTAAGGCGTTGTACTCGCGCTTATGCTTCACCCTATTCGCATTGGTATATGTGACCCAGGATAAGCGCAACGTGGAATCAGCGAAAACGGCGTAGTCGGCATCGCCAAAGCGCACGGCACGTCCATGTCTTGACGGCATGACAAAATGATAAGTGAACGGCTCGTAAATGACTCCCGCGAAGCTCACGATTACTGCGGTCGCTTTTGTTTCCATCGCGACAGGGGCAACACCATCACCAGTTTCCCTTTGAGTCGCCGTGCATATGCTGTGACGCTCACGGCAAGGCGCGGTTAGCAGTAAAGAATGGCGCTTCACTTCCTCCTGCGGATGCGAGAACACGGCCATTACCCGCCGGCGTAGTTTGGGTTAACGCTCGTGTAACTCGCGCGAGAGGCGATCGGCTTCCTCGGTTTTGCCGGCCTGCCGGTACCCCAGCGCAGCTTTGTCCAGTACGCGGGGAGTTATGGCCGGATCATCATAAAGCAAAGCGACTCCCTTAAACGCAGCCAGCCGCTGTCCGGTGCGATGATTAGCTCAAAACACGTTTACCAAGTTCGCCCGCGCAAAGATCATCGCGGCGTCGACCTAGTTTCCGACGCGCTGCCATTCGGTCGGCTGTGGTATGGCGAGCCAAACGCAGCGAGCAATGCAATTGACTACGCGAAGTTTCACAGTCGCACACACGCCGCTGTGATTTGCGTTTATGATGAAGCTGGCAACATGATCGAGACGCACGAGCACCCGGGAGTTCAAAGAGTGGTGAGTATTTTCCTCGCATCACGTCACACTTCTCGCTAAAAGGAATTTTCTATGACTTCCGCTGTCACTCAGCTCCTGAAAAACGCGGGAATTGAGCAGAAGACATTTACGGTGAGGATTTCGAACTACAGACAGAAGTAACGGACCGAAAAGTAGGGGAAAGGAAGGATAAGCAACAAAGGGGACGCTGAAGGA
>CAVUGV010000007.1:0-124787 GCA_963741065.1 uncultured Verrucomicrobiae bacterium
CTCGCCGGCGCGCCTTCGCCATGCGCGACAGCCGTCTCAGTCCGCGTCCAAGTTAACAACTTCGTTACCCTTTCGAGACTGCGCGGGGCACGGTTCGATGCGACCCTGCTGTACCAAAATCAATAAAGCTCGGAGACGACAATTATGAAAACAATCCCCCAACTTACTCTTACTGTTATTACCGCCTCCTTTGTTGTTACAGTCGCGTTGCTTTGGGCCAGTGCGTCTCCGAAAGTGAGCGGAAAAAGCCCGCCGCCCGTTGGCTTGGCGCCACTTGCCCGGACCGGCCTCGCACCGTACACGGTCGGATTGCCCTCCCTGGACGGTTTATTTCAAGCGCCTTGGCGAGGATTCGACACCGGAATTTTCGGCCAAGGTTTCGGCCCGAAATCATTCGCTGTGGGCGACCTGGATGGCGACGGAGACCTCGATATTTTGGTCGGCGACAGCTTTTTTGGCTCGCCGGGCATTTCTGTTTTGAAAAACAACGGCGACCAAACTTTTGCCGCACCAGTTTACTACTCGGTGCCTCTGAATGAAGTAGTTGGAGAAGTGGCGCTTTCGGATTTCGACTTCGATGGGGATCTCGACGCGTTTGCAACCATCCGCGGTGATTTCGATCAGATGACGAAGATCAAGGTGTGGCGCAATAATGGGGACGGCACTTTTGCCGCGCCGATTGAATTTACCACTGGGCAGGGTCCAGCCGGAATCGTGGTCGCCGACTTTACAGGCGATGGTAAACCGGACGTTGTCACGGCAAACTATGGCGGTTCATCGATCTCGCTTCTGAGGCATAACGGGCTGACCGGAAACTCCGCCGGATTTCTCCCGCCGGTCAGTTTCAACGCGACAAATCATGCGGAAAAAATTGCTGCGGGCGACATCAATGGCGATGGAATTTTGGACGTGGTTGTCGGCGAAGTGGTGGGCATAGGGCCCCTGGCCACCCTTGCGGTCATGATCAACACGGGCAACGGTAATTTCGCCGCACCGGTCATTTACGATGCGGCTCCCGGCGGACGTTTTGGTTCGACCGCCGTGGCGCTGGCCGATCTCGATAACGACGGCGACCTCGACCTAATCGGAGGCGGATTGTACGAAAACGGTTCTATCGACAACGGAGCGGTAACGATTCGGCGAAATAATGGAAACGGCACCTTTGGCTCGGCCGAAATAATCCTGTTCGACAACTTCGTTTCGCAGCCAAAAGAGATTACCACCGGTTTCGTCAACGGTGACGCATTCCCAGACATTGTTGCCGCGGTTCCATCGGGAAGAGCGATCGAAGGCTTTGTCGTCGTAAACAGCAATGGTTCCGGCGGCTTCAACACGCCGATTTATTACGAAGCGTCGCAACAGACATTCGATGTCGCCATTGTTGACCTCGACAAGGACGGTCACGCTGACGTCATTACGGTCGCAAACTCCTCAGCGGCCGTCACCGTCCATAAAAATCTTGGCAACGGTTCGTTTCCGGTGCTGACACGGTATGAGGTCGCATCTCTTTCCGACGCCGTTGAAAGTGCTGATATAGATAATGACGGCGACATCGATATTGTGGTGAACGGAGAGGTTGATATCTCCTCGCTCGACCCTGTCGTAAAGATTCTGAAAAATAACGGTAACGGCACATTCGCTCCCGCGACTGATTACACACCGGCGCGAAATTTCGGCGACATGAAGCTACGGGATATCAACGGCGACGGTTTTGTCGATCTGATCCTCGCGCCGGACGCGATCGAGTCTCCATATCATTTTGGTACGGCGTTGAATCTCGGCAACGGAACATTCGCCCCGACCGTTGTGACAGAAGTTTTCTCCTGCGGTCATGGGACCATTGATGCTGCCGACCTTGATGGCGATGGCGACCTCGACATTGTGCTGACCGAAGAAGACGGCTGTCCGGGAGTCGACCCTCACATTTTTATTTTCCGGAACGACGGAAACCAAAACTTCGTTCGAATGCCCGATATCGTGCTGCCCGGTCGATTGCCTCACGGGCTGGCCCTGGCGGATGTAACTGGCGATGGCCATATCGACATCATAACTGCCCTGCCAGACGGTATGGGTGTGTTTCCCGGGAACGGAAACCTTACCTTTGGAGCTCCCATCATCAGTACCACCCGGCCGTTCAAGTTTAAGATGGCTGATTTTAACGGGGACGACTTGCTCGATGTAGGCATGATCATGCAGCAGCCTTCCTTCGGCACGGACTTGATTGGGACCGCTCTGGGGAATGGTAACGGAACTTTTCAAGCGGTAAGAACGCAGACCGGTTCGAGTGTTTTGGAAAATCTTCGAATCAGCAACGACTTGGAACCTGGTGACGTGAACGGCGATGGAACGCCGGATCTCGTGGTATTTAACTATGCATCGAATGATGTGTCGGTCTTTATCGTAAACCCGGACGGCAGCCTGCGCCCACACCAGCGGTACGGCATCGGCAACACGCCCATCCTTGGGACCGTGGCTGATTTTAACGGTGACGGCCAAATCGATGTTGCGGCAGCGATCGGACTGCCTCCGAGCGGGCTTCACAATGCTGTCGTGATACTTCGTAACACTGGGACGTCGCAGCCGACTCCAACGCCTTCTCCAACCGTAACAGCAGCACCGAGCGCTACGCCCACAGCAACGGCAACGCCTACGTCGACGCGAACACCGACGCCAACGCCGACCGCGACACCGACTGCAACGGCTGCTGTGACCGCAACACCCACACCAACGGCAACGGCAACGGCGACAGCTACAGCCACGGCGACGGCAACGGCTACGCCCAGGCCAACGCCGACTGCCAGGCCGAATGCAACGCCCAGGCCCAGGCCAACACCAGCCCCTCGACCCTAAACGTAACCTGTCGGCAACTTGGGGATCCAAGTGCGACGAGAGCCTTCCGTCGTTTCCGAAAACCCCGAAGACTTCGTAACCACGAATGGACCCGCCTTCGCGCAAGGCTACGGCGCGGCAGGCACGAATCTACACGAAGAACTTTTCAGCAGCAGGGAACGAAACTGAAACTTTTAGAGCGAAGACCTTTGTTCCCTTTGCTTCCTTTTGTTAGGCCGCTTTGAATTGGTGTTCATTGGTGTCTATTCGTGGTTGAAATTCTGACAATGGCGGCAGCCGCACCCGCGGCGGCCAGCCGCGCAAAAGTGCGGTTAGAAACGATTTCTATTTTATGAAAGGCTGTCCTCCAGATGGGACAGGAAACTTATGCTGATAGAAATCGATGAAAGCGATTCGTTGGTGAACTCGCATTCCGTTGCCGGCGTGTCCCGGTTGCAGAATGATCAAGAATGAGTGGCCTGGCGAAGGATATACGCACGACGGCGAGACCTATTGCTGCCAGGGTTGTGCCGAAGGCACCGGCTGCATGTGCGTTGCTGTCGAGACCCCGGGCTTCTCACGTCGGGGACAGAAGCTTACGCGGGCAGAGCCGCGTCCGGACGAGCAGCGCTCCGGTGCACCGGCACCGCAGGGTGAACTGAGCGGAGAACGCGATAATCTAGGGACTGAAGAAGCCTTGGATCAAGGCGGCTAACAATCATCGGCCAGTGGCAGGTGACGAGTGACGAGGAGCGGGCAAGGCACGCCTGACAAGTTGAGAGCTGAGAGTTAAAAGTTGAGAGTCAACATCCAACGCTCAACACCCAACGTCCAACGTTCAACCCCGAAAGTTTCCGCGAGCAGACGCCGAACGCCCAACGTCGAACATCGAATGAAAGAGGCCGCGGTCAGCGACCCCCCTCAGGCGGGCTACAGCTCCCCCTTTTCCTACATTAATAATGCTCTACGGCAGTAGAGTAGGAGTCAGCGGAGCGTGGAGTGTCCTGCGGCTCGCAGGGTGAGCACGGCGGCCAGTGTTATGAGACCGCCAACGCAACAGGTGCAGAACCGTAGAGGAAACTAATGTAGCTGTTCGCTGCGCTCAAGGCGGCTGAGACAGACCGCCCCTACCCGGCGCAATCGCCTACGGCTCGGCCAGCGAAGCTGGCGGCACACACACCAAATGCATTTCGTGTGTGAGCCAGCGCCTGCTTAGAGAACGCGGGGAAAACGGATATTCAGCTTAATGCAAACGTAGAGAACCAGGATCGCGCCAAGTGTGGAAAAAATGAGTCCGGCGGGATGAAATCGTCCGGTTACCGAGCGCGAAAACATGTGGGTAACCGCGCCGCCGATGATCGATCCGATGATGCCGAGCACGATTGTCCAGAAAATCGTCATGTGCACGTGCATCACCGATTTCGCGATGATCCCGGCAATCAACCCAACAACAATGTACCAGATTAAGTGAATCATAATTTTTCCTCCGTATCGTTTGCCTGCAGAAAGTGGCCGAGTATGGCCGAGGCTTTCACAATTGACCAGACTTTTCTCGATTTGAGAAAAGAATCGGCTCAATGTGGGTCCGAGCCGGACGGGCAGAGAAGATTGAAGTCGGAATGGAGTGAATGGGAGTAACCACGAATGGACCCGCCTACGCCAAGACTACGGCGCGGCAGGCACGAATAGACACGAAGAATTTTTTTGAACAGAAGTTAACAAAGAAAACAAAGTTTTGGTACGTTTCTTAGTTGTCTTCGTTCCCTTTTGTAAGACCACTTCGAAAAAGTTCGTTGCGGCGACGGAGCGATCGCTCCCGCAAGCGCGGGACGGCGACCGCTCCCCAGTGACCGATCTGTTTTTTAACAGAAGATAACGAAGGGAACTAAGGGTTATCTGTTTTGGGGTCAGAACGGCAGGCGGAGCGCTCGCCCTACAACGGCAAGAATCTTCGTTACCTTCGTTGCCTTCTGTGAGGCTTGTCTCTCGGTGGTCGAAGCGTCGCTAGAGTAGTTCCTGGATCAGGGGCTTCGCTTGTTCGGGGGAAATTCCGAGATTGCGAAAAGCAAGCGGGCCTTCACCGGTGTGCAACACCGGCTCCAGATCTTCCAGGCTTTCCAAGTCGGTCCGACGCCAGAACAATCCAATGGGAATTTCCTCGCCCCACTGATAACCGCGCTCGATCGCCTGATGCAGATCGGTCGGGTCGTGGCCCTGTTCTTCGAGAATTTTCACGCGCGGATTAAACCATTGATAGGTGTTGTCCTTGTTGTAAGTGACGCAAGGACTGAAAACGTCCACCAGCGCGAAGCCCTTGTGTTGAATGGCGCCCTTGAACATTTCGACCATGTGTTTCTGTTTGCCGCTGAACGCGCGCGCCACGTAGGTGGCACCGCCAACGATTGCCATCGGGATCGGATTGATCGGGTTCTCAACGCTTCCGTGCGGCGTGCTCTTGGTTTTCATTCCCTTGACGCTGGTGGGCGAGCACTGGCCGGTGGTTAAACCGTAGATCTGGTTGTCCATCACGATGTAAGTGAGGTCGACGTTGCGCCGCATGGTGTGAACGAAATGGTTTCCGCCAATTCCGTAACCGTCGCCGTCGCCGCCGGTGCAAATCACCTTCAGGTCGTGGTTGCCGCATCTCACACCAGTCGCAACCGCCAGCGCGCGGCCATGCAATGTATGCATTCCGTAAGTGTTCACGTAACCGGGCAGATTCGATGAACAGCCAATGCCGCTGATGACGCAGACCTGATGCGGCTGCAACCCGAGCTCGAACAGAGCCGCTTGAAGCGACGCGAGCACGGAGAAATCGCCGCAGCCAGGACACCAATCAGGATGGATGCGGCCGCGGTAAGTTTCTTTTGTGAGCTTGCCAGATTCTGGTGGTGGCGGGCGGTGCAGCGGGTGCGGTTCATCGTTCGCTAGGCGTTAACTTCATGAACAGGAACAGAAATCGGGTCTTACCGTCGAGTTGCTCCTTCACGGCATTGACAATGTGATGCGGCATGAACGGCTCGCCGTCGTACTTGCGGATGTGACCGTGCGCGGCGAAACCGGTTTCGCTCCGGAGATAACGGGCGAACTGGCCGCTCTGATTGTTCTCGACCAGGATAACATTCTTACTGCACCCGAGAATGGCGCCGATTTCCGCAGCGTGCAGCGGCACGATCCATTTAATGGCGAGCTGATTGGCCACGATGCCTTCTTCGGCTGCGAGTTTTTCCACCGCTTCCCGGATTACGCCCTCGGTCGAGCCCCAACCCACCAGCGTGACATCAGCCTGCTCCGGACCAACGAGTTTCGGCGGCGCGATGTCGTTGATCGCGCCTTGCATTTTGCGGGCGCGTTTCTCCACCATCATTCGCCGCTTTTGCGGATTGGTGAATTCATCACTGATGAGCGTGCCGTCTTCATCGTGCTCGTCGGTCGCTGCGGTAAAAATGTAACCGGGCACTCCCGGCACGGCGCGCGGAGATATTCCGCTCGGCGTGTTCTTGTAACGCAGATACGTCTTGTCGTTGTAGCCGCCGCCGGGATTCAGGCCGTTTCCCTCCTTCGCCAAGGCTACAGCGGGCAAGCCGTTGCCGTTAGACAGAATCAATTCGCCCCGGTCGATCTTCACTTGGAAGTCCAGATCATCGGGATCGATGCTCGCGGTTCCTTCGGAAATCAGCAGATCGGACAGGACCAGACCGGGACATTGGTATTTGTCACAGAGATTGAACAACTCCGGAATCGTCTGAAATAAATCCAGCTGGTTCGTCGGCGCGACGACGATGCGCGGATAATCGCCCTGGCCGGCGCCGAGCATCTGCCAGAGATCGCCTTGTTCGGTCTTGGTTGGGACGCCTGTCGCCGGCCCGGCGCGCTGCACATCGACGCAAACAATTGGGGTTTCAATCATTCCCGCCATCCCGACGGCCTCAGTCATCAGCGCAAACCCGCCTCCGCTGGTTGCGCACATGGCGCGGCAGCCGGTGTGGGCTGCGCCAATCACCATGTTCATCACGCCGATTTCATCTTCGACCTGCCGGACCATGATACCGAGTTCACGCGCATGCGCCGCCATCCACATCAACACGCCGGTGGATGGGCTCATCGGATACGCCGCGTAAAACTTCACGCCTGCAGCCGCTCCACCCATGGCGGTGGCTTGGTTGCCGGTAATTATTCCGAGCGGTTTGGCTCCTCGCGGCGCTTTCCAGGAAAAGGCTGCAAAATTTTGAGCCGCGTAATCGTAGCCTGCGCGAGCGATGGCCAGGTTTTCGGCCACAACCGCGTCGCCCTTCTTCTTAAATTGCCGCGAGATGACCGTCTCGAGCGGTTCGGAGTCGATTCCGAGCAATTGGAGCGTCGCACCGAGAGCAGCGGTGTTGACCGCGAGCTTATTGCCCTTGGTCAATTCCTTCATCGGCATGGCGCAGAGTTGGACACCGTCCGCCGCCTTCCCGGGCGTCACCTTCTCTTTGTCGTAAATCGCGCACGCGCCGCTCTTCAAAAGATGCAGGTGCCGATCCATCGTGTCTTGATTGAGCGGAATCAACACATCGATCTTGTCACCCATGGAACGCACGGGCCCATCGCTCGCGCGAATTGTCAGAAACGTATGACCGCCACGGATAATCGACTGGTAAGCGTTGTAGGCGTTGAGATGCAGTCCGCGCCGCGCAAAGATAAGCGCGAGAATGTTCCCAGTGGAAGCAATCCCCTGGCCGTTCTCACCGCCAATGCCGACTGCGAAATCAATTTTGTTCATTACGCCGTAACCGTTTTTGCTGTTGGGGGCGTAAATTTGCTGCGTCGGAGCGCTAATAAGCAAGCGGAAGCGAGAATGCCAGGTGCAGCAGTGACGAGCACAGCCAGTGCTTGCGCCGTGGCCGAAAACCGCCGAGGAAAATTCCATGAAGAAGATAAACCCCTTTTTGTGGTTCGATTCGGAAGCGGAGCAGGCAGCTAAATTCTAAACCGGCATTTTTAAGAATTCGAGGATCGGGAAGATTGCCCGTTATCCGAAAGAAGCAGCGGAAAAAATTGGACGGCCACCAGGATCGGTAATGACGGTGGAATTTACGCTCGATCGAGTCGACTTCGTGGCGCTCAACAAATGGAAAACAAGCTTTCCAAACTTCTTGGTTGACGACATCTTGCACGAATCAGCAGTAGCCGATTTCGCTGGAGAAAAGAGGCAGTTGTGATTTGGTTCGACATTCGCCGTCCTCAAAAGTGCCCGCGCAAACTCCCAAAATAAAAGGACCGCTAATACAATCCGTACGTAATTAAGATCACATATGTCTGATACGTCTAACGGTGAAGAAATGGCCCCGGATTCATTCAGTGAGCGGTCGCTTTACGTTGCGAGTGCAACCGAGGTGTCCAACAATTGGCGCGAGAATTACGCCAATCAATGGTACAAGGATGGGGCGGACCCGGATGACACCACAGGCCCCTACGCTTTTCAGCGGCTGCGCCAGACTTGGTTCACGCCAAAAATCGATCCGAAATTCAAACTCCGGCGCGATGACATGTTTTACGCCATCGGCTCATGTTTTGCACGAGGTCTCGAGTACGCTCTGCAACGTCGTAAAATGTCTGTCGAGAGTGCGGCGCCTGAGTTCGCAAGGCTCGTTTCGGTGAAAAAAGAGCCAACAGGGCTCGGCTTCATCAACAAGTTACAATACGTTTTCCATATTGAATGAATTGCGCTGGGCGCTCGACCCGGCCGCGGTGTTCCCCATCGAATCAATTGTTAAGGTGACCGAAGCCACCTGGTCTGATCCACACACAAATCCAACGCTGGAGCTGGTTAGTTTTGAAGAAACTCTAAAGCGGCGCGCGCTACTACAAACAGTGACAAAACGCATCGTGAACTGTCGCGCGGTGATCGTCACCCTCGGGCTGGTCGAGGTCTGGCGCGATATTGAAGCAGACGTTTATCTTAACAATACGCCTATCCCGAGTTTACTTGAGACGGAACCAGACCGGTACGAGTTGCACCTGACCACCTTCGCTCAAAACTGGGCGAATCTTGAAGCCATACATGCGCTGTTGTCTCGTTACGGGCATCCGGATCTTCGCATTGTGGTAACCGTTTCTCCCGTGCCTTTGCATGCTACGTTTTTGAAAATGGATGTGGTATCGGCCACCACTTACGCGAAGTCTCTCTTGCGAGTAGTCGCACAGCAATGGGCTGCCGCGCACGAAAACGTGGATTATTTTCCGAGTTACGAAATCGTGCAAAACTCCGAGCGCGCCGCTATATGGGAGTCGGATCGGATACATGTGAGGGTCGCCGGACTGCACCACATCATGGGGCTGTTCCTGCAATCCTATCTTGAAGAAGATTCTCTGGAATGGTCGTTTTCTCCGGAAAATTCACGCTGCGCCGAACGCGAATAAGCAAGCGGACGCGAGAATGCCAGGTGCAGCAGTCACGAGAACCCACCTCCGCGCACGGCTTCGGCGTGGTCGGCAAACAACCCAAGGGCGTCATCGCCAGCACGCAAGGTTCAGGCACTGCCAAGATCATTTGAATTGGTGTTCATTCGTGTGAATTCGTGGTTAGGTTCTGCAAAGGTCCGTTTCGGCTGGGAGCCGAGACCAAGTCGCCGCGGCGACCGCTCCCCAGATTATTTGAATTCGTCCCGCAGACGCGGGATTCGTGTCTTAAGATCCAAAGTCAGAATGTCATTTGATCTTCAACCACATCTCAAAGGTGAACTCATCGAGCTTCGCCCGCTTACGCCTGAAGACTGGGACGATCTTTTTGCCGTCGCGTCCGACCCGCTCATTTGGGAGCAGCATCCGGAGAGCGATCGCTACAAGGAAGAAGTGTTCAAAGTCTTCTTCAGGGAAGCGCTCGAATCAGGCGGAGCGTTTGTCGTGATCGATGCGAAGACTCAGCAAATCATCGGATCGACGCGGTTTTATGGCTATGAGCCGGAGAAATCAGAGATCGAAATCGGATGGACCTTTCTGACACGAAAATATTGGGGCGGGCATTACAACGAGGAAATGAAACGATTATTGCTGAATCACGCGTTCAAGTTTGTTGAGAGCGTGGTGTTCTTTGTCGGCGAAAAGAATTTTCGTTCCCAGAGAGCCATGGAGAAAATTGGCGCGATCAAAATCGGGATCGTGCGAACGGCATGTACGGAAATCATCCGCCCGCTCTCAACGTGAAGTACATGAATCAAGAAGTCGTAACCACGAATGAACACGAATAGGCACGAATTTTCGGCGAGATTTAGAACCCACAGAATGCGCAGAATAACGCAGACCGCTGAGACTCAAATATTGTCGGTCGATCGGTGAAAATCCTTGGCGAGCCGTAGCCCCAGCGAAGGCTGCTGTGCAATCCGTAGATGAAGCCTTAGCAGTACGCTGAATCCAAACGACGGATGCCGCGCATCTCATTATCGATATGAGGGAGCGCGCGCTCGTGTGGTTTCTTCCAGCGATTGCTCTGGTTCTCAATTCTTTCGCCGGCGCGAACGCGGCCAAGCCGAAGATCGTGGATGACGGAACGGTGATCAAGAATGTGACCGTCATCTCTCCCGAGCGCTCTGCTCCCCTCGCCCACGCTGTTGTTGTCGTTCGTGATGGGCGGATTGCAGAGGTTGGAACCGATCTTGTTGCCGGCGCACACGCAAAGCAGATCGATGGACGCGGCGGGTTTCTTGTTCCGGGTTTGATCGATTCGCATGTGCATGTCGGCAACATGGGCCCGCTCGACGACGATGCGATTGAGAAGCATCCCGATCTCCTTGAAGCTTATCACGCCCAGCTTCCCCGATCGTATCTGGCATTTGGTTTCACGACATTGGTGGATCTCGATCTGCGAGAAAAGACTCTCGACTGGTTTAACGCGACGCCAGTTCATCCGAACTTGTGTAATTGCGGGCGCGGTGTGCACGTCGTTGGCGGTTACGGAGCGCTGCAAACTCCGAAGGATGCAGCGTCGGCGAGTGCAGCGAATATTATCTATGAACCAGACCAGGCAAAAGATTGGCCGTCCAATCTCGATCCCAAAGATTACACGCCCGCGCGCGCGGTCGATCGCGTCGCCAACGCTGGCGCGATTTGCTTAAAAGTTTTTGTCGAGCCGGGATTTGGCGGCGCCGCGCACTGGCCCGTTCCTCAGCGTGCAACCCTGGCCGCTTTGCGCGCCGAAGCTTCTCGCCAAGGACTGGTGTTGGTCGTCCATGCAAACGCGCTCGAAAGCTGGCGCGCGGCCCTGGACGCGCACGCGGACGTAATCGCACACGGCTTGTGGCATTGGCCGGGCAAGCAACTCGATCCGACGCCGCCTCGTGAAGCGCGCGAGGTCATCAAAGCGGCGGCGAATGCACACGTCGGCGTGCAACCAACTTTGCAAGCTGTTTATGGGGACCTGTCGATCTTCGATAAATCGCTGCTCCACGATCCGCGATTGAAAGAATCGTTACCGGGCGTGGTGGTTGCATATTTCAACAGCGACGAAGGCAAAGCTGCGCAAGCCGCAGTTGCTACTGAGTACAAGACAGGCGATTGCGAAATTTTTCGGCTCCGATTCGATCGATCCGCTAAAGGCCATGTCAATTGGGCCAAACGCGCGAGCGCGACGTTGCGCATGATGGTAGCGGAAAATGTGAAGTTCCTTTTCGGCACCGATACGCCTTCGAATCAAGGCATCGGAAATCCGCCGGGATTGAATGGACGGTTGGAATTGGGTCGTTGGGTGGAGGCAGGCGTGCCGTTGCAGGAAGTTTTGCGAGCTGCGACTCTCGACAATGCGGTCGCTTTTCGGCTCTCAGACCGAGGGACAATTGAACCGGGAAAGCGCGCCGACCTATTGCTATTACGAGAAAATCCGCTCAAGAGCGTTGCTGCCTACGATTCTATCGACTCGATTTTCCTGAACGGCGAGCGCCTGCCACGGACGTCATTGTTGCCCGAGAAATAACCGGCGAGATCTTAACCGCAAGAATTCTCCAGATTTTCGTTGACGAATTGGCGGAATTTCTTATGCTTTGAATCCCGCGAAAGCGGACCGGCCCCATGCGTGGAGCCGGCGTTCTTCCAGGCTCAGGGTCGAGCCAATTCTCTGCAGTCGGTAGTCGATAGATGATTGTTGAGGGTTGGGCTTTGCCTTGTACTGGAAAGAAACACGATCTTTGACAGTTTGGTTTTGAATTTCGATGGCGGAATTCAAAATGGTGATAGTCAGCAAACATTGAATTGTGCGTTATCGCCTCAAGCCGGAAGGCTTGGGGACGATCCAGCTGGTTCGAAAGAACCGGCTGTGGTCTGTCGATCATCTTTGAAATCAAAGATTTAGATCGGACAAATCCTGAGCTTGGAAGAGACCGCCCACAAAGCGGTGGCTACATGCGCAGGCAATTGAAAGTCAGATCTTCAAACTTTCGGTTTCCTCACGGGAACCGAGTCGTTTTTAACGGAGAGTTTGATTCTGGCTCAGAACGAACGCTGGCGGCGTGGATAAGACATGCAAGTCGGACGAGATTTCGTCCTGTAGCAATATGGGATGAAGTCTAGTGGCGAACGGGTGCTTAACACGTGGGCAACCTGCCGAGAAGTGGGGGATAGCTCGCCGAAAGGCGAATTAATACCGCATGTGATCAGAGAGGACATCCTTTCGAAATTAAAGCTGGGGCAACCTAGCGCTTCTTGTGGGGCCCGCGGCCTATCAGCTAGTTGGTGAGGTAACGGCTCACCAAGGCTTTGACGGGTAGCTGGTCTGAGAGGACGACCAGCCACACTGGGACTGAGACACGGCCCAGACACCTACGGGTGGCAGCAGTCGAGAATTTTTCTCAATGGGGGAAACCCTGAAGGAGCGACGCCGCGTGGAGGATGAAGGTCTTCGGATTGTAAACTCCTGTCATTGGGGAACAAGGTGCATACGTTAACTGCGTGTGCATTGATAGTACCCGAAGAGGAAGAGACGGCTAACTCTGTGCCAGCAGCCGCGGTAATACAGAGGTCTCAAGCGTTGTTCGGATTCATTGGGCGTAAAGGGTGCGTAGGCGGCGCGGTAAGTCGGGTGTGAAATCTCGGGGCTTAACTCCGAAACTGCATTCGATACTGCCGTGCTTGAGGACTGGAGAGGAGACTGGAATTTACGGTGTAGCGGTGAAATGCGTAGATATCGTAAGGAAGACCAGTGGCGAAGGCGGGTCTCTGGACAGTTCCTGACGCTGAGGCACGAAGGCCAGGGGAGCAAACGGGATTAGATACCCCGGTAGTCCTGGCAGTAAACGGTGCACGTTTGGTGTGGGAGGATTCGACCCCTTCTGCGCCGGAGCTAACGCGTTAAACGTGCCGCCTGGGGAGTACGGTCGCAAGATTAAAACTCAAAGAAATTGACGGGGGCCCGCACAAGCGGTGGAGTATGTGGCTCAATTCGATGCAACGCGAAGAACCTTACCTGGCCTTGACATGCATCTCTAAGCTGGTGAAAGCCAGTGAGTCCCGAAAGGGACAATTTGCACAGGTGCTGCATGGCTGTCGTCAGCTCGTGTCGTGAGATGTTGGGTTAAGTCCCGCAACGAGCGCAACCCCTGTGAACTGTTGCCACCGAGCCGAGAGGCTCGAGCACTCTGTTCAGACTGCCCCGCTCTAACGGGGAGGAAGGTGGGGACGACGTCAAGTCAGTATGGCCCTTACGGCCAGGGCTGCACACGTACTACAATGCCCAGTACAGAACGATCCTAGACCGCGAGGTGGAGGAAATCACTAAAACTGGGCCCAGTTCAGATTGAAGTCTGCAACTCGACTTCATGAAGCCGGAATCGCTAGTAATGGCGTATCAGCTACGACGCCGTGAATACGTTCCCGGGCCTTGTACACACCGCCCGTCACATCATGGAAGTCGCTTGTAGCCGAAGTCGGCGCGCTAACCGCAAGGAGGCAGCCGCCTACGCTATGAGCGGTAACTGGGATGAAGTCGTAACAAGGTAGCCGTAGGGGAACCTGCGGCTGGATCACCTCCTTTCTAAGGAGAAAGCTGCGCTCCGTATATTCGTTGAAACGTTTAAAGCGTTCGAAGCTGGAAAATGGAAAGCGTCAGCATAGGTCGACGGCTAAATCCGCGGGTGAATCAATTGATGATCTGCGGATATGCCGTGAAGACTCTGGAATCGAAAGAAACCAGAGCTTCAAAGAAGATCACGGTAACGCACAATTCAGTCTTTGCTGCACATCGACTGCAATGCCGGATGACGAATCCCAAGATCGACATCCGGCATTTTGTTTTGCGCAATCCGCTCCCTTTGTCATTCCGAGCGAAGTCGAGGAATCTCTTGAGAAATTCTGATTTTCGGTCACGGCGGTATCATCGTAGAGGAATGGAATTATTTCCCCCCTTATCGCCCAAATGCTATTCGTGGCGCTCTCTATTTCTCTAACCGCGAAACATGTCCGGCGGCAAGCTGCCAACGCCCATCGCGCTTGATCAACGTGTCCGTGAACTGCACGACGCGATCGAACGGTTTGCCTTCGCTGTTCCTTTCACACGCGTTTTTCCGAGAACAACTGCCGTGTCATTGCCGTAGAGCCGCGCTAACATGTCGTAGTTTTCAAATACGTCGTAATGAACTTTTCCGCTGCGTAGCTCGTTGATCTCGTCCGCCCGCGTGCTCACTTCGCCATTCGAAAGCGTCAGCGTAAAATCAGGCGTGAGCACGCGCTCCAGCGCGGCCACGTCTGCGTCAAGAAATGCTTTGCACGCGTCGCGCTCGAACTGGAGTACTTCTTTTCATCGGAGTTTGCGCAAGGGAGAATCGGCAGGCCAAAACAGCCACTAAAGCAACAAGCGTCGCGGTCTTCATATTGTCGGCTACTATCGAGTTCAGTTCGCAGATCCAGTTTGTTTCCCATGTTTTCCCGCCGTCAGCCGAGAAGGACTGTTCCATCCGCGCAGATTTCGGCGAAATATTTAACCAGACGTAGCGCACCAGAATCGCGCGGCCTTTATATTGTTCCTGGTCGTAAAATTCGCCGCGGTTCCCATTAAATTCGCCAACGACTGGCGGTAGGCTCAAAGCGCCTTTGTCCAGATCGAGCAAATAGATGCTCCATTGACGCGTGTCGGGATTGTACAACCTGAGCGTCTGCGCCTTGATGTGCAGATGCTTCTCTGGATTATCGACCTCAAACTCCTCGAAATTGGCGTTGCTATCGAGGAGCTTCTTATGATTGGAGATGCCGTTATACTCGATCCAATTGTTGGAACCAACAAGGCGATCAGGAAGCCGGCGCACGTGAGCCTTCCAGTTGCCGATAAGGAAATCGAAGTCGTGAGATCCATCGCGCGCGGGAGCAGGCGATTCACCTGCTATTGCACAGGTTAACGTGAATTGCAGGATGCTCAGCCAGTAAATTGACCGCAATTTCATGGCTTGAAGCAGATGGCGATAATAGCACTCCCGACCTTACCAACTCTGCAGATGCATGCGTCTCGGCCTTAGGAGACAGCTGGCGTTCTTCCTTCCTCCGCATCATGCAGGTCCACCCACGTTTGAATGTCGTCACGATCGCCGAAACCTGCTTCCTTCTTCGACTCGGCGAGCTCCTCGCTCGCCTCATCTCGCCAGCCGCGCTTCCTTAGAAATGCATTCCAGATCGAGATTTCCTCATCGCTGGGCCGCCGGCCATGGGCGAAGCACCATTCGAGGATTTCCTCATCCGATCCGCCTTTCAGCGTTCGCTCCGCAAGCTCATCGTAATTCACTCCGAGAAATCTTGTGCAACGCGCGTCGAAATGGGTCGGATCTCTCGACACCGGTAAAATAGTCCGGCGGCAATTTGCCGGCGGCTTTTAGCCGGATCTTGTCCAGCATTCGAGCAAAATAAATAAGGCCTTTTGTTTCAACGTAATCGGTACACGGAGTTTTAGTCTGCATTTGAACGAAAGCTTCTGACCATGTGGTAAGGTGTCAACAGTCCACTTGCAGCGAAATGGCCAGACCACTTTCGATGGATAGTTGCTCTTACTCGTGCTCGTGCTCATGCTCTTGCTCATGATCGGAAGAAAACGCCGAACGCCGAACGCCGAACATCCAACGCCAAATCTTCATGGGAAACGGCGTCGCCATTCGATAGTGGCTTTTGAAATGGTCCGGCTGGATCGCGCAGCGGCCGAACCACTGCATCAACAACTTTATCGGCAGATTCGCGATGAACTTGCGTCAGGAAGTTTCAACAATAACTCGTCGCGACTTCCCTCCTCTCGCGCACTGGCCGCCGATTTCGGAGTGTCACGCTTCACGGTAAACCTCGCGCTCTCGAGGCTTCATGCGGAAGGATATCTTCAATCTAAAATTGGATCGGGCACCTTCATCTCGGAGGCGTTGCCGGAAACCTTCCTAAGTGCGCGAACGACAAAAGCAGCACCACCCACAGAACGTCCATCGCGGCTTTCTAATCGGGTAAAAGATATTCCCGATCACAGGGTCGGTAAGCAGTTCGATTTCGGAATCGCCGGGCCGCCCGGCGTCTCCTTTGTTCCAGCTGTCGCCGCCCTGGATGAATTTCCCATCGAAGTTTGGGAACGACTCAGAGCACAAGTTCTCGCACAAAAAGGAGCGCATCTGCTCCAGTATGCGTCAAGCCGTGGCGATCCCGAGCTGCGCAAGGCGTTGGCAACTTATTTGTGCGATTACAGAGGCGCGCGCTGCGATCCAGATCAAATCATCATCACCGCTGGAACGCAGCAGGCAATGATGATCAGCGCGATGGCGCTAGTAAATCGCGGCGAGGTTGCGTGGATTGAGGACCCAGGATTTTACCAAGCTCGCCGAACGTTCGGCTTTGCCGGGGCGATTGTCGTGCCAAGACCTGTTGACGGGGAAGGAATCACAATCGCGCGGCCGTCGAAACAGCGCTCGCCAAAAATAATTTACGTAACTCCTTCCCATCAATTCCCGCTCGGCATGACGATGAGTCTCTCGCGGAGAACGGCCTTGATCGATTTTGCGCGCGCGTGCGACGCCTACATTTTCGAGGACGATCACAACTCGGAATTTCGTTACACCGGTCCCCCACTCCCATGTCTACAGGGCTTGGATAATGTGGGGCGTGTCATCTACTCAGGCACGATGAGCAAGATCTTGTACCCATCATTGCGGCTGGGCTATATCGTCGCGCCACACCAACTGGTCGAACCGATGATTAAGATTCGGGCGGTGATGGACCAACATTCGCCGGCCATCGATCAGGCGACACTGGCCCGATTCCTAACGGAGGGGTTTTTCCTCACTCACATCAAACGGATGCGAAAATTATATTCGGACCGAAGGGACTTTTTTATCGAACAATTCAACAAATTGTTAGGCAAGTACTTCATCCTCGAAATCCCCGAAGCTGGATTACACTTCGTCGCCTGGGTGCGACAGAAAGAACACATGCCGGTGATCACGCGCGTATGCACTGACATCGGTATCAGGCCGTCGCCGTTGTCATCGTGCTTTATGAAAGTAGAGCCGAAGCCCGCGCTCACATTTGGGTTCGCCGCGTGGTCGCGCGCGCAAATCCGCGAGGGCCTTGGCAAGTTCGCCGCGGCGCTTAATTCAAAATTGAATTAAGTAATTTGGGCAGGCCACGAAGCGGTCTTTGACGAGCCGCACGTCAATCGTTCCACTGTTTTGGATCTGCTGGTTCGTCGGCCGGACATTTAAAACTGAAATGGTCCGTACCAAATCTGCGAAGTGGCTATGGTAGTGACACCTGGCCAGTTCCTAAAGTGTCGTCATGAAAATTCAACAAAGGAGACAAACATGACAACACAATTCAAAACCAAAAGAGCTAGCCAAACTCTTTTCATTATTCTGATCGCTGTCTGCTGCGGTGCGATACTAACACCGGTGCATGCACAAAAGCCGGAAGCAATAAAGGCAAAATCGCAATACCAGGTGTCGAGCCTCCCCACGCTCGGCGGAACGAGTAACGCGGGAAACAGTATCAATAATCAGAGTTGGGTGGCAGGCTACTCCAGGCTGACGGGAAATCAGAGCCGACACGCTGCTTTGTGGCGCAACGGTTCGCTCTCTGACCTCGGCACACTTGGGGGACCAAACAGCAGTGTCACATGGAACGTGAAGAATACTCAGGGCATCATCGTGGGTATCTCTCAAACCGCCGATCCGGAGCCTCTCGGGGAGGCTTGGAGTAGCGCAGCTTTCTACACCGGGCCTTTCACCGTCGGCTTTATCAATCTCGGGTTTGTTTGGGAACAAAACCAAATGAGGGGCCTTCCCAATTTTCCGGGTGGAAACAACGGTTTTGTTACCGGAGCCAACAACTTGCGTCAAGCGGTGGGATGGGCTGAGAATGGCGTTCATGACGGGGCTTGTGTCTCACCTCAGGTACTCCGGTTTCTCCCGGCAAAGTGGACTCTGGGACCGCCAGATCAGATTCAGGACCTACCCCTGTTCCCGGGCGACACATCAGGAGCTGCCACGGCGATCAATGATAATGGTCAAATTGTGGGCATTTCCGGCATCTGCGACCAAGCCGTTGGAAGACACACGGCCAAGCACGCCGTGCTCTGGGAAAATGGCGGCGTGATTGATCTCGGGAACCTCGGCGCCCAGTGGTGGAACACGCCGACGGCAATCAATCAACGAGGCGATATTGTTGGGTTCGCTGGCGACCCGGCGTTTGTTGAAGGCGATATCTTACACGCTTTCATGTGGACCAGGGAAGATGGCATCCGACATCTCAAACCTTTGCGAAACCGCACACCAGAACACGTAGACAGTGAGGCCTACGGTATTAACGAAGCCCGCCAGGTAGTCGGTGTCTCATGCGACGCGGACTTTGTTGATTGTCGTGCAGTTATTTGGGATCACGGCAACACACCGACAGACCTCAACGATCTCAAAGGCGGCTTTTCTGCGCGCCTCGAAACCGCGAAGGACATAAATGACAAAGGAGAAATTACGGGTAGAGCGATCGATGCAGGTGTAAGAACACCGTATTTGGCGGTGCCTGTTGGGGGACACTGATAAAAGGAAAATACGGCCGCGTTCTCAGCGCACGAACGCAGCTTCGCCCGATCGAAGAAGCGCACAAAGGCCGGATGCCGATTCATAGAATCGACATCCGGCATTTTTCTTTTCTTCCTTGCAATCGAAAATCGGCAATCGAAATTCGGCAACTCCGACATTAGTCGCGAGCACGCGAAAGCGTTCGGTGTTCCTTCGGGGGGCATAGCTCAGTTGGTAGAGCGCCAGCTTTGCAAGCTGGAAGTCAGGGGTTCGAATCCCCTTGCCTCCAGCCTTCGCTTGGAGCGCGGCGACAAGCAAGGCTGCCACGCCGGAGCAATGCGAAGGCGGGCTCCGTTCTTTAACTTTCTCGTCGGTGCGCTCCAAGACTACGGCTTGGCAAGCCATTTTCGCGCAGCGAAAATGTCGCGCCGTAGTCTCGCAGCGCGAGACAAGGCGGGAGGGGCATTTAACGATTTAGAGATTCAGCGAATTTGTTTGCGACCAATCGTTAAATCGCTAAATCATTAAGTCGTTAAATTCTCTTGCGGGCCTGTAGCTCAGTTGGTTAGAGCATGCGCTTGATAAGCGCAGGGTCACTGGTTCGAGCCCAGTCAGGCCCACTTTTTCGAGCGATTTCGCAGGTTCGATGCTTGCCCTCGGTAACGAACAAAAACCGGCTCTACGCTAGGCAAATTCGAGACGGCGTCCCGATAAAGCACGTTATCTCATATTATCACCAAAAAAGAAGGGTAGTATCACATGGCAGTGACAACGGCTTCGCCCAGTCCGTCCAGACGCACCGACGCCGCGTTGCAAAACCTTGCAGGAGACTTTCCGAACACCTTCCGAGTGTCCAGGACAGCGGGCTGAGCAAGTCCGAGCGTTCTAGCGACTGTCAGGCGTCGAAGCTCGAAACCGTTTCCGCTTCCCAAATCCCGAACAATTCGGCACAATTCTCCCATGATTCCGCTTTTATCGGGCTCGATGGGGGCGAGCCACACGTTTTGCGATTGGATTGCTGCTTTACGCAGTCGGACTTCCAGCGCACGCAGCTACCATAACTGTGACCAATACAAACGACAGCGGACCCGGCTCATTGCGTCATGCGCTTGCGAACGCCAATAACCTCGACACCATTAATTTCGCTGTAACCGGCACCATCGCGCTGACGAGCGGTGGACTTCAGGTCACCAAGAACGTCGCGATTTCTGGCCCGGGCTCCAACCCAGTTTTAGAAAAACGGGTCTTGTCTCAACCGAGTGGGTGATTGTGTGATGTTTTGGGGCCGTCTCCAATCGAGTCGGCTATTGGGAATCACAGACGAACACTGGCGAGGACAGCAAACACTGGATTGAAGCTGAATATTGTCAGGTCGGACCGTCGAGGTGGGGTTTGCGGTCGTTGGTGTAGAGCAACCGATAAAACCTCGCCTTCCGGCCGAAATGCAAGAGCAACCCGACCTCGATCTTGGAGCCACGCAAGTAGTTCAAGAGCTGCTTTCGATGCGCCTCAAACCCGAGCAGCCACGGGAATTGTCCGTCGGGACCCGTGTTAGTCTGTGATGAGCCTTTGGGTTGTTCATCATCCGTTCTCCGCACCGGACATCATTTTGTCGCGCTTCGCCGCAGGACCGTGATGCGCAGGTTCGAAATCGGCAAAGATCACAAAATCACCCACTCGATCGGGAGAAGACCCAGAAAAACGTTGACCTGCACTTTGCCGTCGAATCTCAGATCCATTCGAGCAGCGTGGCGCCCCAGGAGTAGCCGACTCCGAAGCCGACGAGCATCACGCGCATGCCGGCGCGGATCGCGCCCCGCGCCATCGCCCGGCGTAGCGCGATCGCGATCGTCGACGAGCCGGTGTTGCCGCAATCCGCCATGTCGATGACGAATCGCTCGGGCGGAATGCGGAGCTTTCGCTGGAGATGGGCGAGGATGAACGCGTTCGCTTGGTGCGGCACGAAGAGATCCACGTCGTCGACCGAGAGGCCCTTCGCCGAGAGCACGCGGCTGATCACCGCCGGCACTTCACGCAGCGTGAACGCAAAGATCTCGGCGCCGTTCATGTAAACGTTGTTGGCGGTGCGCTCGTTCCCGCTGTCGTCGATCTGCACGGGGGCGTTCGGGTCGTACGCCTGTCGCATGCCGCCTGCGGGAACAATGAGGTTCGACGCGCCGCGCCCATCGGTTCCGTACACGAACGGGCCGGCCAGCCGTCCGCCCGTGGCGGACGCGTCGCTCGTCAGCAGCGTGGCCGCCGCGCCGTCGGCGAGCACGCTCCGAACGCTCTTGTCGCGCGGGTTGAGGTACTTGCTGTACGTGTCCGCTGTAAGAAACAGCACGCGGTTCGCCTGCTCGGATTCGATCAGGCCCTTGGCCAGACCGAGGCCGTACACGTAGCCCGAGCATCCGAGATTGATGTCGACCGCACCGCAGTGCCTGGGCAGACCGAGGCGGTTCTGGATCACGCAGGCAGTGGTCGGCAGAAAGTAGTCCGGCGCCTGCGTGCAGTGGATCACGTAGTCGATGTCGGCGGGCGATGCGCGGCCCGACGCGAATAGCTTCGTGGCCGCCGCGACCGCGAGGTCCGACGCGCACTCGTCGCTCGCCGCGACATGCCGCTCGTCGACGCCCACGATTTCGTGAATCCGCGCGGGCGTCCACTCCGGAAACTGCTCGGCGAGCGCGTCGTTCGTGACGCGTGCCTCCGGCAGGTGATACTCGATGGCCTGAAGAACGGCGCGGTTCGACTGAGTCACGACGCTCCCGGGCCGGATTGGCGCGCTACGGCTTGAATCCGCAGAGGACGGCCAGATCGCTGACCTGACGGCAGGCGGCTATTTGCGCCGGCTCGAGCTGAACGCCGAGCTTTTCGTCCGCCATCGACATGAACTCGACGACGGCGAACGAGTCCCACCGCTCGATGGAATCGAGCCGCTCCTGGCCTTGCACGGTTCCCGGTGGCAGCGAAGCCGTCGTTTCGAATTCGGAAAAAAACTCGGCGAGTGTCATCGCGTGAAAAATAGTAGACGGCTGAAGGGGCCGCTGCGCACATTGTTCAGACCTAACAAGTAGGTAAGCACAAACCAGGTGTGACTGGAGCGCTCGCCGATTCGGCAATAGACGACTGTGTCTTTGTCAGGGCTGACGCCGCACTGCTCGAAATAGATCTTTGACAGTTCCGAGGCTGGCTTGAACGTGGCATCATCGTTTGTCGCCGTCTTCCACGGCATGCTTTTTCTCCGCGTATTTTGGAATCTCACGCGTCGCCGTAGAAAATGCAAGTGGTATCCGGCGTGATGCCGTGACGGCTGCAAAGCCGCGCAAATTTTTCCGGTGAAATATAATCACGAATCACCGGATCCTGAAGATCGGCGCGCCAATCGATGTGCACCGCATCGGGAATATGCCCGGTGTCATAGAGCAAAATGTCCTCATTCGATTCGATGACCCGGATCCCGTCGTCCTTGAGATGTTTCTCCAGCCAATCAGTCTCCACCAGCGCTTCCGGATGCGCGTATTCAGTTGGATGCGTACTCATAGGAAGAAAATTTGCGGCTACTCTCGCGGGCGAGCAAGGGATTTCGGGTTCTGTCGAAGGCGCGTCGCTGGAGAGCACGCTCAATGCAAAATCGAATCAGCCGGATAAGCGACGCCGTTTTTGATCACAGTCTCGATATCAGAAGAGTGCGCGATCGTAAAGCAGTTCAACGCCGAAATAGAGATGGCTGATTAATGTACAAGCCACTGAACGCGAGCCTGTTTTCCGTGATAGATCTTAAAGCAAGTCACTGGTTCGAGCCCAGTCAGGCCCATTGCGTTTTCGAATTGAGATTTAGCGTTGCCGGTTTCTTCGTACTCGCATTTGCAAATCCAACCGTTTGCAGTGGCCGCTGCACTAAACGCGCTGCTCAAAACTGAAAATAAACGAATGGCACCGGGCCGGTCGCGGGAAACAGTTCTAGCGCGAGAAACGCTAAGACGTATGCAGGAATTTGAATTCGCGCCGGCTGCAAAGCCAGACGATCAATAAACTGGCTGCGTTCCTGCGCGACGGCCAGAAAAAGGGAAATGAAAAGCAGCACCAGTCGTGCCAGCTGTCAGCAGGAACTCGCCAGTTACGTGCTGGAAACCGAATAGCGCACTTAAGACATACGCGCTGGCCTGGAGAGTCTTCGCACGGAAGAAAGGCGCACTTAACACAAAGCAGGCAAACATCAGCTCCAACACTAAACGGCACAAACCAGCGCTTCTTCATAACATCGATAGATGGGTGCCCCCACTGTTGCTCGGTCAAAGAGTCGATAGCCGACTAACAGAAGGCCATGGTATGCGCCCCAAGCGATAAATGTCCAGTTAGCTCCATGCCACAGACCCACGAGCACCATAATAACGAGCATGTTGCGGTATAACACCAGTCGTCCTTTTCTTCCCCGGTTTAAAGGCATGAACACATAGTCTCGGACCCACGTCGAGAGTGTGATATGCCATCTCTGCCAGAAATCTGGTGGATTTCTCGATAAAAACGGACGCGCAAAATTAAGTGGAAACTCAAAACCGAGCAGCTTGGCGCAACCACGAGCGATGTCGGTGTATCCGGAGAAATCGAAGAATACCTGCAAAGGTAATCGCAAGGCAGCCCGACCATGCAGCGAGCCAACCTGGATGCGCAGCCGGATCGTTGAAGTACGAGTCGGACACGACGGCGAACCGATCAGCAAACACCATCTTTTTCAGCAGACCTGACAGGACAAGAATGATTCCGCTTTGAATCACAATCGCCGCCGGCCGCCGCCACGTCCAGATCTGAGAAATAAATTGCCGCGCACGAATGATTGGACCGGCAATGAGATGAGGAAAAAACGCGATGAACAGCGCGTAGTCGATCAGGTTTCTGACCGCCTTCATCTTTCCCCAATAGACATCGAACGTGTAGGAAAGACTGGCGAACGTGTAGAAGCTGACTCCGACAGGAAGAATAATTTGTAACACAACCGATGACTGAGGCATGTGAAGCAAATCCAGCTAACGAGCCGGCAAAGAAGTCGTAATATTTAAAAAAACCTAGAATACCCAGGTTAACTACGAGGCTAACAGCAAGTAAAAGCTTCTTACGGCGACCGGTTGCAGTCTCCAGGAGGATCCCCAGATAGTAGTCAACGACCGTGGAGGTCAAAATGAGCACAATAAATCGCGGGTCCCACCACATGTAAAAAACGTAACTCGCGCACAGCAGTAGCACTTTCCCGAGGCGAAACGGGATGCTGTAGAACAGCACAGCCACGATCAAAAAGAAGATCCAGTACTGAAAGCTATTGAATAACATCAGGGATAGTTAGCTAAGAAGCTAGTTCGCCTCATTCCTTCCAAGCAGTCGGTCCGCAACTAGTTGAGACCCGGGATTGAAGCCCGGTTTCGAATCAGCTGACCGAAGACGGCCAACTAGCTCCGACACCAGCCTTTCCGTAAATCGTTGCCGGCCTTTCGAGTTAAGATGGAAGGCGTCAAAGTAATATTCGGGTTTTTCAAGAAAGTCGAACGTTTGTTCCGGCAGGGAAAAAGCCGTTCTCAGGATTACGCCGCCTGGCAGAATAGAATGATATGCCCTGGAAAACCCAGGAAGTTCGGCAAACGGCCCCCTAGGCACGGGCGTGAGCACAATTGCGGTGGAACCGTTCAAATAACGATTGAGGATCCGTGGGATCCACTCGCGTTGTAGTTTAAGGGAGTATTCCATGTCCGATTGAGACGGCTGTATCAAGCTCTTCCGAACAGTCGCTCTCTGAGCTTCAGTTAACTTCGGCGCGAAAGTTACCCGTCCCGTCGTTGGATCATAAGAGGTTCCGACAAGATCGTAGTCCCGGCCTTTATAGGCGGCCCGGGAGCGCAGTCTCTCGGCCTCTTGTTGAACGCTCTTTATACGCGCGATGGGACGTTCAAGAAGATCAGTAACATCGCTTTGGTATGCTGAACCTCGCAGTATGCACGCGGTAAATGCTCTGAACCGACCAGACCACCGCTGAAAAGCCGCGGCAAAACTGAAGCAGTCTCCATAACGGAGGAGCGGAGCCGCCATGGAAATCCTTAGAGGATCGGCGGTACTTGGCTCATAGCCAATGCCGTAAGGAACCACGATTGCCGAGTAGCGTCGCGCTGCCGGATCGACTTCTCGAAGCATGTAGCACCAACTGTTAACAGTTGAGGCTGGTTCGGTGAGATTTACAAACTTGAACCCAGCGACCGAACCAAGCTCATCAGCCACGATGGTAGAAAAACCCTCCGCCATTCTCGAATCTCCCAGAACCAGCACTTCTTTGAGACCCGAAGGGGCCCGCTGCTTTTCGGCCCGTGTAATTACCGCTAATCGTCCAGCGTAGGAATCAGGAGCCAGGATCGAGGCGTACAATCCGCTGTGAAAGATGATGCCGTCGAGACAAACAAACGCGGTTACGCCGAGCAGAAAGTTTCGTGTAACATGCAGTGGGCGAGGCGACGTCGTTGGCTCGGTAGGAAATGTCGTACGCAACGTTCCCGTCGAGCTGAGGTAAACTGCGACGTAAACAATGGCTATGAGCACGACAATGAGCAGCCAACGGACTCCGTCTCGCCATAATGTGGCTTGCGGGGTAGTCTCGGTTTTGGCGTTTCCGGTAACGGTTGCGGTAGCCAGCAAGGTCCGCCTGTCCTGGTCGCCATGAAGCTCGAACACATATCTGGCCGACCGAATCCACGGAACCAGTTGGCTTCCTTTTGGACCTGAAGCAAAGAGAACCGGTTTTTGGTCGCTTCCTGTTACGAAAACAAAACCCATCGATCCGTTCCCCGTGTCCCAGTGAATCTCGGTGCTGCCACTACCGCCAGTGATCGTCACGTGCTCGGGATTTGCAGTGATGACCGGAGCACCTGACGTCTGACCTGGCTTCGTGTCGGTCGCAGTTTGGGCGGCCACTTCCACGATACCCGCCGCTCCTAAAAAGGCTGCCATCACGACAGCACGCACGACCGGCCGGCGCCTCGCGGTTGGCCGGCGTGCTGACGAAAAATTAGTCGCCACGTTTTTTATCGTTGAGCGAACGGCCATCTGTGAAGTCATGATCGTGCATCAAGGAACTGGCTCTGGGTGGTGCCTCGGTTCCGTTTAGGGTGGCGATGCGCGAAACTCACGCAAATCAACAGTCCGATGAGCGCTCCTGCAATATCCCAGAGGACGTCGCGAACTGAGGACGTGCGCGACTTAACGAATGATTGATGTAATTCGTCGCTCGCGGCAACAACGGCGCAACCGATCAGAACTGCGCCAAACAACATCGACATTTTCGCGCGCAGAGCTGAACCGCTGCGAAGTGCACGCCACAGGAGAAGAGCCAGAATCGCGTATTCGCTTACATGCGCGCATTTGCGCACGGCGGAGAGAATGGACTGAATCGTCTCCGGCGCCATGCCCGGTTTCAACCAGAGCAAGATCGGAACAATAAATCGCGACGTGTGCTCGGCGGACATCAGATCTGTTGAATCGACAAAAATCATGGCGAGCCAAATCAGCAACGGCAGCCAATATTTCAGAAAGTGGCGCATTTTGATTGTAGGGCGTCCGCCGCGGCGGACGCCAATTAATAAATGGCGTTTCGCAGAAACGCCCTACAAATTTACAAATCTGAAATCCGAAACGCGAAATCCGAAACCCGAAATCGGTGGTCCCCTCACCCTTGAGCCGATCTTCATGGAACGAATCTGGGGCGGGCGAAAGCTCGGCGGTCTCTGTTCGGCAAGAACTTGCCTGCAGAACAAACGAATCGGCGAGTCGTGGGAAATTGTTGATCGTCCCGAAGCACAAAGCGTCGTCGCATGCGGCCCGCTAAAAGGCAAAACTCTGCATGAGCTGTGGACACAATATCGGGAACCAATCTTTGGCAACGTTGCAGATGCTCCTCGATTTCCGTTGCTCATCAAACTTCTCGATGCGCGCGAAAAGCTTTCGTTGCAGGTGCATCCGCCTGAAAACGTGGCGCGGAAACTCGGCGGCGAGGGGAAAACAGAATTCTGGTATGTTGCCGCCGCCGATCCCGGCGCAGAACTTTTCCTCGGATTCCGTGAACCGATCACGCGCGAACAATTCGAAAAAGCGCTGCGCAACGGAACAGCTGCTGATTACGTTCACAAAATCGCCGTCAAACCCGGCGATGCCGCATTTCTTCCGGCTGGACGTCTTCACGCGGTGGGCGCAGGCAATCTGTTGATTGAAGTCCAACAGAATAGCGACACCACTTATCGCGTATTCGATTGGAACCGTCATGGATGACAAAGGCAAGCCGCGACAGTTGCACATCGAGCAAGCCCTTCAATGCATCGATTTCGATGATGTGCGACCAAAGATGGTCGAGTCACGAGGCGAAGTGCTCATCAAGCATGCGTTATTTGAAATCCAAAAATGGAATCTCGATCATGCGCGCGACGTCGCGCCGCTGGGGCAATTCGCAGTCGTTTGCTGTCTCAGTGGGCAGCTTGCCTGCGCCAATGTTGATCTTCGACCGGGCTCAACGAGCCTTGCGCCGGAAGAATTTTTTCTGGTCCCGGCTCTAGTTGCAGGATCGACAACTCAAACCACTCGCCGCGCGTACAACTTTGTTGCGCGTAACAATTCCCGAACTGTAGCGGCGCTCTGTAAGCGCCGAGCCAGTTTGTTGGCGGTCATAGACGCGCCGCTAACAATCCAGACACGCCGGATAGCTTCGCGATTTTTCACCGGGATCACGTTCTTTTTTTGACGCTCATCTCCCTTGCGCGGGCTCGAAGCAATGAAAGTGCCCGCTCCGCACAACGAAAAGCAGAGCAGAACGACCGCGACTTTCGTCATGAAGCTCATGGATTGATTCCGAATTCGAAAGCTTTCAGATCCGTTTCAGTCAGCAGCCTGTCCCAAGCGCCGAAGGTAAGTAAAGCTATAAATACCCGAGCTGTGTCCATCCCCCCAGCGCGGCTGCACCGCGTAGCCGCCCACCAGATCGAAGCTCACAAGCTGAAAACTTTGGTCGGTGTAAGTCACCTGTAGCCGCGAGACGTTGCCCAGCACATCCGGTTCGCCGCCGCACGCCGCGCAAGGACAGGCGCGGCGGAGAAACTCAAGAGCAAAGTAAGACTCCGTCTCGTCGTTCCACACGAGCGCCAATTCGTTGCCGATCAACTGCGCGTTTCTTAACTCGAGCCTCATCGTTGCGAGTAAATCGTACGGAAGGCCGCAGAAAATCGCAATCTGCTAATCCTCGTCCCTTCAGTTCCGGCGCTTAAATCCTTGCTCGGCATCGCGATGATTCAGTGTTGACTTACCCAAGCGGTCTCGCCATTTGGCAGGCCAAACGAGATGTAACCGAGGGAATCCTTGTAGCGCAGCATGCTTTCCTCCGCACCCCTTTGATTGCCCCTTTGACTGCCGGTGCAGATTGCGCCAGGCGGGCGCGGTTCGAGGGCCGAGGCGAGATTCTGTTGTCCGATGAATCCAAACTCGCGGCGTTGTTCCTCCGAAAGAAAGCCTGCCGTTATCCAGGCATACGGAGAAGTGGCAAGAGCTCGATAGATACGCAACCTGCCTTCCAAGGGTGTGATTGGCGCGAGCGTCAGGACAGGTCCGGGACCAGCGATCTGCGCGAGCTTCATACCGGCCCGATGGAGCACGATCGGAGTCCACCGACTGGGAGTTGCCAGTCTAGGCACATACCGAAAATCCGGACCGGTGGAAAAAAGGCTGATCACCGCCGCTGCTCCAAAGCCCCAGCAAAGCGACCGTTCTAAGCCTCCGGCTCTTGCGAGCGCGACAACCGGGGGCACCAGACCGAGGACCAGGAAGGGCACGAACTCATAAAAATACTGATCGTACGGAACGGCCGGAGCCAGCGCGCCAATCAAAAGGCACGGGAGCGAAACCAATACTAGCAGGTTACGAGGGTCTCTCCGAAATTCGCGTTGCCGCAGGGCCGCATACTGGACGGCTAGAAACAGCAGTAACAACGCGAGATTACCCGGGTTCCGCAGCACGTTCGTTACGATGTAGAAGAGTTTGCTTCCGGGGCCGACATACTTCACCGCGGCCCTTTGATACAGCTCGCTGATCGAACCGTTCCATGTGAAATTATTGAAAATAAACGCGCGTGCATCGAGGGCGAACAGCCAGAGCATCGGCGATGCACCAATCACACCGCCAGCTGCAAGCAGGAGCGCATTTCGCATCCGCGTGCGGATATCAATTTGCGCTGGCAGGAACAGACTAATTCCAGCAAAAGCGAGGCCAAGCGGCGCGAACGTGAGCCTGGTGCCGATGGCGAGCGAAAGCAGAAGACCTGCGGCGAAATACCATCTCCCAGACTTTCGATCATCCAGAGCGCGCCAGAGACACAGCACCGCGGTCGTTGCTAACAAGGTCGCGAGCGGATGATTCCAAGCGCGCCAGCAACTGTAGCGAACGACCGGATTCGAGAAAAGGAGGATCGCCGCGCTTCCAGTGATGAAAACCCGAAATGTCCCAGAGTGGCCGGAGAGACTTCGCCACATCGTGCGGGAAATCAAAATCAACCCGAGGAACGCGCAGAGCACCGAGAGCAGGCGCGCTGAGAGCAGCAAATAGTCGGCACCACGAAAAAGCAGCGCGTAAACCAAGGGCAAATTCGGAGTATGGAAGAATGGATAATCCCGGTAGGGCAGAAATCCTTCGCGCGCGAGCAGTGCGCCACTCGCCACGAACTGATGCTCATCCACATTCAGCCCGCGGCTCATCGCGATCGCGCAGAGTACCAGGAGCATCAATGCACTCATGGCGACTGTGAGAGCGATTTGTTTGCCGGTCATTTCCGGTGCAACTCAGGCCAGTGAGTGCGCCGCCCTAACGAGTCAGCGCTGCTGCGTTCCGAAGAACGACTCCGTCGCGTCATTCGATTGGGTCGCAGGTTCGTTCCCGGTTTGTTGGATGTTTGTCGGGTCCAGACGCACATATCGATCTTAAGAGCAATCTTT
Organism: uncultured Verrucomicrobiae bacterium; assembly: GCA_963741065.1. Classification (GTDB taxonomy): domain Bacteria; phylum Verrucomicrobiota; class Verrucomicrobiia; order Chthoniobacterales; family UBA10450; genus Udaeobacter. The sequence continues at coordinate 29,825 of CAVUGV010000007.1, forward strand.
CAGCCACGGATTTACACGGATGAAACACGGATAAGGGAAAGGATTCAGGTTTCAGAAATCCGTGAAAATCAGTGTTCATCTGTGGCTAAATCCTTTTTTAGTTTGGATCGTTCGCCAAAGATCGCCGTGCCGACGCGCACCAGCGTCGCGCCTTCCTCGACAGCAATCGGAAAGTCCTGCGTCATGCCCATCGAAAGCTGGGGAAGATCGACATGAAATTCCGCTTGGAAGCGATCGCGAAGCTCGCGTAGCTGGACAAAGTATCTGCGCGATGGCTCTGCCTTATCGGCCAGCGGCGGAATGGTCATCAGCCCCAGGATCGACAATCGTTGCAGCGCGAGCAATTGTTCCATTTGTTCGCGTAACTTATCGGGCGAGAACCCGAACTTGCTCCCCTCGCCTGCCACATTTACTTCCAGTAAAACGCGCGGATGCATTCCTTCATCGGCTGCGATCCGGTTCATCTCCTCCGCCAATGCAAGCGAATCAACACCGTGAAAAAGTTCGAATAGTGGAAGCGCGTGGCGAATCTTGTTTTTCTGGAGATGCCCGACGAAATGCCATCGGATGTTTGACGGCAGCTCGGGAATTTTCGCGCGCGCTTCTTGCACGCGACTTTCGCCGAACAACGTCTGGCCAGCTTCAATCGCCTCGCGCACTTTCTCAGCCGGATGCGTTTTCGCGATTGCAACTAACTCGATGTCGCCCGCAGTGCGCCCAGCCTTCGCCGCCGCCTGCGCGATCTGCTCGCGCACGTTTTCAAGATTCTCGGCAACCGAGACCATACGAAATTGTAGAGCGGGCGCTCCGCCTGCCAATCAAAATCAAGGAGACCGCCGTTCTTTGACATTACGGATTATTTGCTCGCAAATGGATCGGAAATCACGCAAACAAGTTGATCATGAAACGTTACGCACTTCTTCTCGGAATCATTATTGCGGCGATGACCTGCTCTAGTTTGCTCGCCGAGGAAAAAGCTGCCCTGCAAGCGAACGCCACCGTGCTTAGCATCATTCAGGGCAGCGTCGGCAAAGGTGTGGAGTTACATCTGAGATCTGGAGAAAAGCTCGGAGGCAAAGTCGCGCAAGTGACCGACAGCGTCGTCCATCTTTCGAATCTGGCGGGCGCGGAATTTTTCGATGCGTTCGTCGATGTGAAAGATATTTCGGCCGTCGTAGTTCGCGTCGCCGGCAGATAGTAGCTCCTGCACATTCATATTAACAGTGCGGGTGATCCAAATTACCGGGAATTCGCCTGACCGACTGTTTTCGGATTGTCAATCGGGAGTGCGATTGCCCATACTCGCGACATGATTACCAAAAACATCGGCATGCTTCTGCTCGCGATTTATCTTATCGCGGTGGGAATCGTCACGCTCACCGGCCTCAGCATCGGCATCATCTTTGGCGTGCTGCCGCTGCTTGCCGGAATTTCTATTTTCATGCTGGCCTGGGGTGACCGTTCGAGTCGACCCGCGCGGGCGATGCAGGACACCCACGGCGTGAACCTCGCGACCCTGTTCACCCCCCGCAACCAGACCAACACTTATTCGAGCGCGGAACGCTTACGCGACGACGCCTGCCCTCGGCTGGTCGCGAAGGCCAAGGCCGCCGGTTGGGAAGTGGTCGAGCAGCGAAGCCAAGCCCACAGCCCGAGCGTTTGGTTTCGGTTGGATTACCTGCTTCCTTCACCGACGCCGGATGTGACCTTGTGCGCGTCCGTCGCGGTCGACATTGAGCGCTTCGATTTTCATCGGTTCGAGCACACCTTCACGGTGACGGTACAGGTGGGCGCGGAAATCACAAAGATTCACGGCCTGATTGCGCTGGACGACAACGCGGTGGAGCGCGTTCATGCCCACATCGCCACCCCCGGGTCCAAGCTCCGGTTGCGCAACTGCGTGAGACTAGCTCCTTGGCAATTTTGGCGCCCGCGGAACAAAGTGCAGCGGCTGCGTAGCGACTGGACACAGCTGTTTTGGGGCATCGTTGCGATCGCTTTGTTGGCAGTCCCCTTCGTGGGACCGCTCCTCACGGTTGGCGTTTTTGTAGCCTTGGGATTTCGAAAGCGAAAGCGCCGCACCTACGTCCTCACGAGTGGAAAGCCAATGAGCGATCCGCGTTCACTTCGCTGGATGGACTCCTGGCAGGTAAGTATCGGCCAACTTGGACCACAGGCCTCGACGGTGCTGGAAGGAATCATCAAGCGGCTAAACAGTGGTGGACCGGAAGGGGCGACGGTGGGCGTCGAGCGTATCGGCTATTGGGGCACCGACAGTTGGCTGGAGCGCGAACAAATCGTGGTGCGACACCGTCGCGCATTGGGTTTCGTTCACGTAACCGGATATGGTGACGTCCTCTACGTGGCCTGGGAAGTCCACCTTAATTCTGCTTCCTGGGTTGAGCAGACGCTGACCAGTGGGCTAGACAGCATTTCCAAATTGCCTGTCGTGGCCAATCGGGTCGTGGCGGGATCGTTTCGATTGAACGAATACGACGTAAGCGATTCTAATTTTCTGGCCGAATGGATGCACGAAGCGGTCAAACGCGAAGTGAAGCTCCGCATGGCAGAACAAAAGGTCGACCAGGAGATCGACTTTACGGTCCAACGCGAATCTCGAAAGGACGCGCTCAGTCAAGCCGGCGCGGCCGAGCCGGCGCCGGCCGCGAAGAAGGATCGATTCAAGCGACTCGGCTGAAGGAATGTCATCAGGGAGCTATCTCGCTCGGTTTCGCAGCGCCACGGCTGAATTCTTTACCGGCACCCTGGCTTGGCCGGCTCCCTCTGGTCCGCTCTTGCCACCGCCGTGGTGGCAAAGCCTTCGCTCACGCATCGGCGTTGACCTCGCCTTGCGTCTGACCGGCGGAGAGAAACCCTCTGTTTTGTTGCTTCTCACGGCCGAGCACGCCCAGCCACTAGAGGAACTACTCGTCAGCCTAACGGGCGCAGACAAACCTGCCGGAATAAAAGAGCCGACCAATTCTGCCGAGTTTGACGAGCTAGCGGCTGCACCACTTGCAGAGAAACACCTTCGGGTGCATCACGGAGGATATCATTGGGAAAACCATCCACTCGGCTGCGACTTCCGATTTTATCCCACTTGGAGCGGACAGGGATTGCCGGAAGGGGTTTCCTATCAGGCCGGGCTGCGATTTCACCGCCCTGATGCGGAACAGGAACGCCGCGTGCGCAAATACCTTGCCTGGCTGGATCTGGAAGAACCGTTTACGCCAAGCGTACGCGCCGTCCAAAACCTTTTGTGCCGACGCCTGCTTTCCGCTGGTTGGCTGACAGATGAATACCTTTTGTTTGCCGACGCAACGCTTCAGAAGCGATGGGAGGACGATCTCCGGGCGCATTTTTCTGAAACAACCGGGCGCATCGGTTTTCGCGAAGCTCCGATCGAGGCCGGTGATTTTTCGGACTGGCTCATGACGGGCTGTCATACCGCGCGCGACGGCGGGATTCCGGCGGCACTGCCGGTTCAAGCCGCAAGCACGTTCTCCGAGGAAGAAGTTAGCTGGCTCGTCGCGCAATCTATAGCATGGCGCGCGAGGGCGGCGCCAGGCGCCGGGCCTGACATCTTTATTAGTTACGCTTCAACGGACTTCAGGCATGCCGAGGCAGTGCGCCAGCACCTTGAAAGTATTGGTTGGCGGTGCTGGATTGCTCCGCGGGACATCAACGTGACAGGACTATCTTACACTGAAGCGATCCCGCGCGCGCTCCAAGAAGTGCGGGCTGTGGTGGTCCTCCTGTCGCCGTCCGCAAATCTCTCGGTCCACATTCCTCGCGAACTTGATTTGGCATTGGAGCGCAAGCTTCCTCTCTTGCCGTTGCGACTGGTTGAATTACAGCCCGCCGGGCAGCTCGCGTATCTTCTGCGAACGTGCCAGTGGCTCGATCTCTTTGGCCGTGAGCAGAACGAAGCGATGAGCGAACTGGCTAAGCGATTGCGTGGCCTGGGCCTTTGACAGGCCCGAAAAGAGGGTAGTCATTTCGTCATTCGAGCTTCGCGGTTCCATCGTCATAGACATTCGGGCTTCGTCATTCCGAACGACTATGGCGATAACGCATTGGGACAATCGCGAGGAAGCGCGCCGTTCCTTGCAGCGGACATTTGGTAATGTTCGTGAGGTGACCGATTGGGAAAAAAAGGGCGCTGTTATTTATGAATCGGCGCCATTTAGTAAGACGTTGGCTTCGGAGCCAGCGTCATGTGACCGAAATGGTGGCTAACGGCTTTGAACCCGTAGACCAGCTTTAGTCCTTGCTCGAAAAACTGTTGGGCTAGGCGATTTTCAGTCGAAACCGGATGGCTGCGTCTTATCGCGAGACTGGGCAACGTCCATCATTGTTGATAATGGCGACATGATCACCAAAAACATCGGAATGCTTTTGCTTGCGATTTATCTGATCGCCGTGGGTGTCCTCACGCTCACCGGCCTCGGCATCGGCATTTTGGCGGGTGTGCTTGCACTGGCGGCAGGAATCTTCATCTTGATCGGTCGTTAGAGCGTTCAAGAATCATCCGAGTAATTCGATCATCTGTGTCGCGAGCTTCGGCCCGATGCCGCTCTCTTCGTGTTTGAAATAGACGAAAGCGTCTTTCCAATTCGATTCTTGTTGGCGGGCGAATTCTGCCCAACGTTCGACGTCCGTCGTTTGATAATCTTCGCGGCGAAGCCGGAGATACCCGTAATCGGCAGTAATTTTCTTCGGCGTAGCTCATGCGTGTCGGTGTCCGCAATGCAAAGAGCGATGTTGCGCGATTTGAGCAGTTCGAAGATGTCATCGTCGAACCAAGATTCATGGCGAAATTCGAACGCGGCGCGCATGTCCGGCAGTTCGCGAAGAAATGAATTCAACACATCGGCATCTTTTTTGAAAGTCGGCGGCAATTGAAACAAAACCGGGCCGAGTCGCTCGCCGAGCCCGCCTGCAACTTTCAAAAAGTATTCCAGCGTGTCGGCACAATCGCGCAGCTTCGACCAGTGCGTGATTTTCTGCGGTGCTTTGAGCGCGAATCGAAAATTTTCCGGAGTAAGCGTTTTCCAATTCTCAATCGTCTTTGGTGCGGGGATCCGGTGAAAAGTGTAATTGATTTCCGTCGTAGAAAATCGTTCGGCATAAAACGGCAGCATCTGCGCGGTCGGCAAATCTTCGGGATAAAAATTTCCTTTCCATTCCGTGTATTGAAAACCCGATGTGCCGATCCAGAAGTTCACAAATATTAGAATAACCACGGATGAAATGATGTCGCAGATGATATTTTGTAGGGCAACCGCATCGGTTGCCGAGGTTGGCAGGCGAAGCGCCTGCCCTACAACGGGCGCAAATTTCCAAACGTCCGCGTTGCCGGTCGAATCCGAATTCAATATGGCGGTAAGCTCTTCCGTCCGGCCCAAAATTAACCGGAGGAGGGAGGTTTATTGCCATCGGAATTAAAACAAGAAAGGGGAAATCATGAAGAAATTGCTTCTGAGCATAGCTTTGGCATGTGTGGCGCCGTTTGCGTGGGCACAGGTTTCGGAAACTACCACAACAACGACCACGACTGATGCCAGCGGGACGATCACGGAGTACATGCCGGGGAGTGCGATCGTTCTCAAGGAAACTAGCGGTCCGGTGCGCTATCGCTTTGGCAAGACCGTCACATATGTGACCCGAAGCGGCAGACCGTTAGATGAGACTACGGTGAAAACAAAGATCAAAGTGGGGGTTCCCGTCCGCGTGCACTACGTTGGCACGGGCGACAGCATGATGGTTGATCGCGTGATCCTGGATGAGGATTAAGATCTAGCCTCGTTTGTCTCCAATCGCGCCTACTGTTCTGCCTAAACGGCGGAACAGTGAAGGCGCGTTTGTTTTAGGGAAATGTCTGCACTGCAGTCAAGCAACCGCGAGGGGCCCAAAGCTCTCGTCATTTCCCGAACAACTGCGCAATTCTTCGTCGGCGATCACATTGTGTGAGCGTTCTGTTTCGTTTTGCGATAATCGCTGTCTTGATATCGAGTGGCATTCTTCCAGCGACAGCGCGAAAAAAGCACCGCGAGCCTACTCCGAATAAACCGAACATTGAAGCAGCCACTCGTCTGCAGATTTTTCTCGATCGAGCCAACTTCAGTCCCGGTAAGGTCGATGGAACCTATAACGAGCTTACCTGGAAAGCGCTCGCGCTCTATCGGCAATCGCGGGGCGAACAACCGCAGCCCCCTCCCGCACAGGGCAAGATCAAATCGAATGTTGCGCCAAACGTTACCGGGCTTGACCTCGACAGCATAGGTCCTGGATTCGTTCCCTATTCCGTCACGGATGCTGATCTGGCGAGTGTCGGTTCGTTGCCGAGCAGCGTTCCCGCGCAGGCCAAATTAAAATTTCTTCCTTATCGCGATGCGGCCGACGCCATCGCCGAGAAGTTCCACAGCGATGTTCATTTGCTGGAGAAACTTAATCCAGGCAAAATGAAAACGATCAAAGCCGGCGATCAGCTCAAGGTGCCGAATGTCGAACCATTTGAACTCGGTTCGGTGAAGGAGATCAAGCCAGGCAGCGAGATTAACGCACAGCCTGCGAACGAGGTCGAGTATCAGCCCGAACCGCAAAGCGAAAACGCCGACAAGAACAACCAGCCGAAGAAAGACGAAGCTCCATCAGCGCCGGTCGTCATTAAGATCGACACCAAAACCAGCACGCTTGGGGTATTTCAAGGCGAAAAGCTCATCGCTGCTTATCCAGTCACGATCGGCTCCGCGCATACGGCTTCGCCCATTGGCGAATGGAAAGTGAGAGGCATCGCGAAGATGCCCACGTTCCGTTACGACAAGGAAATGCTCCAACATGGGAAGCGGAGCGGCAATTTTCATTTGCTTCCGCCGGGACCTCGTAATCCGGTGGGTGTGATGTGGATCGCGCTTAACAAGAAAGGCATCGGCATCCACGGCACCAACGACCCTGGTTCGATCGGCCGCGCTGCAAGCCACGGCTGCATTCGTCTGGCCAATTGGGACATCGTCCGTCTCGCGACAAAAATAAAACCAGGCGACAACGTCTCTATTTATTAAAGTTCCCGAATGAACGAAACGCTGGCCGCGCGTGCGCTAAATATTCTGCAAGATTGGGTTCAATCCGAGAGCCTCCGAAAACATTGCTACGCAGTGGCGGATTCGATGAAGTATTTCGCGCAATTGCGCGGTGAGGACGTCGATCTTTGGGAGGCAGTCGGTTTGTTACACGACATGGATTATGAGCGTCACCCAAATGCACCTGTAGCCGGGGTCGTTGACCCCGGCGGCGTGGAGGAGGCGCCTCACGGAGAGCCGGGATCACCGATCCCGGCTACAACAGGTCATCCATTCGTGGGCGTAGCATGGTTGCGCGAGAACGGTTGGAGCGAAGAAATTTGCCGCGCGATTCTGTCGCACGCGGATTACGCAAACGTCTCGCGCGAGACGTCTCTCGAGAAAACTCTGTACGCGGTCGATGAACTAAGCAGCTTCATCGTCGCGGTCGCGCTCGTTCGTCCCACAAAAAGTATTAACGAGGTCGATGTTCGAGCAGTGAAAAAGAAGATGAAAGACAAGGCCTTCGCTCGCGCCGTGAATCGTGACGACATCGTCCGCGGCGCAGAAGAGCTCGGCATGCCGCTTGACGACGTAATTACAAACGTGATCGCTGCACTAAAGGCAGACGCAATACGGCTTGGCCTGGCTGGCGCTGGATGCTAGTACGGCACTTATGCGCTTAACCCCGCGCACGGGCGTCCTTTTCGCGGCGATAATTCTACTGTTAGACCTCGATCTCGGCCACGGTGCGGTCACCCTCGATGCGCTTGGCCTTTATTTAACGAAGAATGGATACGGCGGAGCGCAACTGGTGCAGCTTGGAAATTTTTATCATTTGCCCATTCAATCGAGCGGCAAGCCCGGCAATCTTGTTGTCGATACCGGCTCGCCAAGCACGTTGATCTTTCGATCGAGTCTAAACGGACTGAATCTAACTGAGTCGAAGACGAGCAAGCGTGTGAACGGCGCATTTGGACGAGGCGGCGACGTTTACGGGCTGACGACCATCAAAGCACTAACCGCGGGAAATTGCACGCTGACGAATGTGCCGCGTAGCGGTCGCGTCGGGTAGCGCCGACAGCTCATTCAGTCGCGCGCATTCGAATGGCCTGCTCGGCCTGCGCGAGTTGATTAAGTTTGGCGCTGTTCTAGATCTACGGAACCATCTGATTTATCTGCGGCCGTCGCGGCCAGGAAGCAGTGTCGGCTCCGGAATCAAATCGATTCTCTCACGGCAAGGTTGTACCGTGGTCCCGCTTTTGGTTAGAGATAATCATCTGTTCGTTGCCGGCGCACTCAACGGCGTCCCGTGTCATTTCATTGTCGATACTGGCGGTTACGTCACCGTCTTTGATATTGATTTCGTTACACGCGCAAAGTTGAAAGTCGCAGGCACGCGGCTTGTCGCCGAGAGTTTCGGTGGTCGGACTCCAGTTGGGATAACGACTTTTCCTTCCTTGCGCATCGGCAATTACGAAATCAAGAATGGAAGCGCATCTGTCGCTCGCCTTAATCCGGAAGTGTTGCGGTCGCATTTTGAAATCGCTGGATTAATCGGAGTCGAGTACCTGTCGATAAATCGCGCTATCTTCGATTTTGTCAGCGGCACCATGTATTTGCGTCCGCGCTGAATCGCTCAATTTATTTTTTCCGCAATTATCTCGAGCACCAGCGGCGTCAGCATAAATGAATTGCGATTCCTTTCCGCGCTCGCCAGATCGGCGCGAACTTTGCCGGCGAACTCCTGGTCGATTCGTCCCATCTGAATGAGTCGGGGAAGATAAATTTCAATGAACGTGGCCGGCCACTGCCACATGTAATCGTTCGGCCGGAGGCAAAACACGTGTGGCCGGGCTGAGCGAATCACAAAACCGTTGTCCGCAAGCAGCTCCGGCAACCGGGCTGCGCCGTCGGGTTCGCCACCGGATTCGCGCCACGTCGCAATCACGTGTTCGCGGAAACGCTCCTGCATCGGCAGTCGTGGAAAAAAGCGCCAGGTCTCGTAATGGCCATACTCGTGGAAGATGGACAAGCTGCCCTTTGGCATGACTCGGCCAATTTTTTGAATGAGCAAAGGTGGATCTTCAACGAACGAGACCACCCAGCGGCACCAGGCGAAATCGTAATCGCCCGCAGGCAAATCATCGGTCATCAAATCCAGCTCGTGAATTTTCACATTCGTGAGCGAGCGCGCGCGGCACGTTTCTTCCATGGCGCGGATGAAGTTCTGGGAGCGTTCGAGCGCGACGACTTCACCTGTCGGGCCGACAATCTCGGCAAGATCGACGGTCGCATAACCAGGACCCGCGCCGACATCCAGGACGCGTTTGCCGACTGTGAGGCCTGCGCGTTGCCAGCAATCTAATACAGCTGGAAGCCAGACACGGTGCTGCAACCCCAGTCTCGCCAATTCTTCTTCGTGCGTACCCAGCACATAATCGCGATCTGCATTGATTGAGGCCGCTGCTTGCATTACAACGGCATATCGCGCATTTCCCAAACCTCAACCGAAAATCCAAAGCCATGCCCATATCAAGATTTCGCATCCCGTTCGTTGCCGGTGAGCATCCGAAGCAATCAAAGAGCGATACTTATCCATTTCCATCGACTGAGGGCGACGGGTAATGGCGACAGGCCGATAGTGTACGGAAAAGGCGAGTGCATTCCTTACATCGAGGCCAAAACAAGCGAGTTCGCCATTCACGCTGCTGGGCAATCGGCCAGGTTGAAGGACCATGTCACTTACGTCAAGGCTCGCCGCCAAAGGCCATGGCGGAGATACAGCAGCCGCGAATGGTTACGGTTATTTGTTGGTTAAAGTGCGAAAAAAATCGATGGAGTTCACATTCGTTCTCGTGCAGGGAAATCATCGCCAGCCATTGGAAACCGTTCTCGTTCCGCTATCGTGAGTCATCGCCATGGATTACGTGATTCGGCCGTTGCGACGCGAAGACGAATCGCTTCTTTGGGAGATCTTGTATCAGGGGTTGTGGTCGCCTGGCAAAAAGCAACCGCCTTCTCGCGAGATCGTGCATCGCCCGGAATTTGCCCGATACGTTGAAGACTGGGGCCGTGCCGGGGACACTGGATTTGTTGCGAATGACAAAAAAGATGGATCGCTGTTGGGCGCAGTTTGGCTGCGGAGACCGATCGATAAGACTCATGCGCCGCCGGAACTCGCTCTTGTCGTAAAACCGGGGCATCGCAGGCATGGCATCGGTACAGCTCTGCTGACGCAGTTGGTCCGCACCAATCCTGAACAGTCAACGATCTCGCTGAGCTTCGTGACTGGCAAACCGGTATTGCGCCTCTACGAGCGGTTCGGATTCAAGCTCGTTGAACAGAAGCAGGACGCCGTCGTGATGCACAGAGAAGTGTGAGACGCGCTGAAAACTCACGGCGCAAAAATCAACAGCACAAACAAAGCAAACAGCAGCAAATGAACACAGCCCTGCAAGACATTCGTCTTTCTGCTGGCAAACGTAACCACGCTCACAGCGAGCGTTAACAGCAACAGCGGAAGATTTCCGCCTTCCACACCAAGTGCCACCGATCGCTTTGTAAGTAACCCGATCGTTAGCACGGCGGGAATCGTGAGCCCAATCGTGGCCAGTACCGATCCGAACAGAATGTTTATCGAACGCTGCAATTGATTGCGCAGACTCGCGTCGATGGCGCTGAAACCTTCGGGAGAGAGCACCAACGCGGCGATGATAGCGCCGCCAAATGCCTGCGGCATATGAAATTTTTCAATACTGTTATCCAACGGGATGGCGAACTTTTCCGACAGGCAAATAACAGCAACCAGATACAGCAGAAGCATCGTGGCATGAAAAGGTGTTGAGCGCGTCTGGAGTGGATGATGAACCGACCTTGTCCCCGCTGCGTTGTCACTGGAATCCATAAAATAGCGGCGGTGCCGCATGGTCTGGATGAACAGAAAAATCCCGTAAAGCAACAGCGACACCACAGCGAGAAAAATTTCCTGCTCGATGGAAAACGTCGGCCCGCTCGTCGAAGTGGTGAAATTTGGCAGGACCAGACCCAGCACGGCCAGCGACATGATCACATTCAGGTATGCGTTGACCCCCTGGAGATTGTAATGCTGCTCACGATAACGCAGTCCGCCGAGCAAAAGACACAGCCCCACCAAGCCATTCAGCGCGATCATAAGTTACGGCAAAAATCGCATCTCGCCCGAGGGTCGGATTATTCGCGCCGTGTAACATTGCTGTCGAGATCATGACCACCTCAATGCTAATCGCCGAGAGCGTCAGGATTAGAGTTCCGTAAGGTTCACCCAACTTGATGGCGAGGCAGTCGGCATGGCGTGCAACACACATTGCCGACCAAAGAATGATGACAAAGAGCCAGAGAAAGACGGCGATCAGTATGGCTGGGTACGCAACAATCTCGACCAGGCGGCTTCCGGTAGTGAAAAAAATGGCTACTGTTGCCGCGCTGACGAAAAGGGCAGATTCGGCGCGCACCACGTTGCTCCAACTTTTTGCGCTACCATTCGGTTCCGTCTTTTCCAACATGGCCACGAGCATATCGAGACTATGTGAAGCAGACAATCCTGTCTGCAAATAGTGGGGACACGGACACGAGTGTCCGTGTCACTTGCGCACCAGACGCGCCGCGCCTTCCTCTAACCACCAGCAATTGCCCCGATGATCACAAATGGTTCGGATCCCTTTGCGATCGCATCCGGCAACGGCGCATCAGGCGATTCATGAGATAAATCTTCGCCGCAGGCGAAAAATCGAACCATGGGCCGGCGAAGTTGCGTAACGTGATCGCGTATCGTTCCCCGAAGCATCGGATATTTCGCTTCGAGCGCATCCAGCACTGAGCGCTGCGTGACCGGGGCCTCGACTTCGAGTCCCACCTCACCGTCAACGTGCGCGAGCGTGCGCAAATGCGGCGGAAGCACAGCGCGTATCATAAGTCAAAGCTCCAGAATCCAACATCCAAGCTCCAGAGAAGCACCAAGCTCCGAACAACAACCTTCGCAGAGCGTGGCAGCCGGTTTCATTGGAGTTTGATATTTGGAATTTCTCTGGATGTTGGCGCTTGGAATTTGGAGCTTCACGTCAGCGTTTGCACTTCGACAGAAAGCACCGGCGGCAGGTCGTGTCACGATTGCTTTCCAGCGATCTCCCGAATCGGCCGATGCATAAACCTGGCCGCCAGTGGTTCCGAAGTAAATACCGCACGGTTCGAGCGAATCGACCGACATGGCGTCGCGCAGCACGTTGACGTAACAATTGCGTTGCGGCAGACCCTTGGTGAGCGCTTCCCATTCGTTACCGCCTGCCCGGCTCCGGTACACCCGCAATCTGCCCTTGAGCGGATAATGCTCGGAATCGCTCTTGATCGGCACGACGTAAATCGTTTCCGGCTCATGCGCGTGCACGTCGATCGGAAATCCGAAATCGGTTGGTAAATTTCCGCTGACCTCCTGCCATGAATCACCGGCATTGTCGCTGCGCATCACATCCCAATGTTTTTGCATGAACAACGTGTTCGGACGCGACGGATGGAACGCGATCCGGTGCACGCAATGGCCAACTTCCGCTGTTGGATCCGGAAGAAATTGTGAATGCAGGCCGCGGTTAATTGGTTTCCAGGTTTTTCCGCCGTCATCTGTGCGAAAGGTGCCGGCAGCGGATATCGCGATGGAAATTCGATTCGGATTACTTGGATCGAGAAGAATTGTGTGCAAACACATGCCGCCCGCGCCTGGCTGCCATTTCGGACCGGTATCGCTGCCGCGTAGTCCGGCTAATTCATGCCACGATTTTCCGCCGTCCTTTGATTCGAACAACGCGGCATCTTCCACGCCTGCGTAAACTGATCGGGATCGTGGAGCGATGGTTCCAAGTGCCACACGCGCTTGAATTCCCATGGATGCTGTGTGCCGTCGTACCACTGGTGCGTCGTCAGCGGCTTCCCGGTTTCAGGCGACGTGTCGTAAACGAACTTGTTGCTTTCCGCTTTGGGCGAGCCATCCGGACCTTTCAGTTCCTCTGGGCTGCTGCCGGGTGTGTTCCAGGTTTTGCCGGCGTTGTCCGAGCGTTGAATGATCTGCCCAAACCAACCACTGGTCTGCGACGCGTAGATTCGGTCGGGATTAACCGGCGAACCTTTCATGTGATAAATCTCCCAGCCCGCGAAATGCGGGCCGCTGACTTTCCATCGTTTACGCGTGCCGTCCGAAGTCAGGACGAACGCGCCTTTCCTTGTGCCAACTAAAACTCGAACTTTGCTCATAGATTGGAATTTTTACCCCACGAAACACACGAATCATCCGAATGAAAGAAAAACTATTCTCTAATATGTTCCGTGTTGTTCCACGTGTTCAGTGGGCCATCACGTCTGACAGGCCTCGTTCAAGGTCTTAATGTCGATCTTCTTCATTTGAAGCATCGCATTCGTAACTCGTTCGGATTTTTCGGAATCTTCATCGTGCAACATGTCAATCAAAACAGTGGGAACGACCTGCCATGACAAACCGAATTTGTCCGTGAGCCAGCCGCACGCTGATTCCTCTCCGCCGTCAGCGGTGAGTTTTTCCCAGAAATAATCCACTTCTTCCTGCGATTCGCAGTTCACGACGAACGAAATCGATTCATTAAATTTGAAAAGTCCCGAAAGCTTTCGGGATTCAGCGCCACGAATTTCTGGCTTTCGATCTCGAATTCAATGGTCAGCACCGACCCCACCGGTCTTCCGGTTTTCTCGGCTGCTTGTTCGGTGTACCGGAAAATTCTCCCGATCTTCGAATTTTTGAAAATGGACGTGTAAAACTTCGCCGCTTCTTCAGCCTGATGATCAAACCACAAAAATGGAGTTATTTTTTGCATCTTGTTTTGTTTCTTTGTTCGTTTTGACGGACGCTGGCTGAACAGTACGCGTCTGCCATACGCTCGCCTATTTGCAAACGCAATACGCGAAGTTTGATGAGAATATTGACGAATGCGACCGGTTCGCTTTTGTGACGCGATATTGCGTTACATATGCAAGCCCATCCCGCGGTTAAACAGCAGGAATTCGTTGCGCCGGAGCAGTTCCGTTTTAAGGACGACGGCGTTTTCCCAAACAGCGACCTGCCTCTGCTGGTTTACCGACAGGCGTTCACAACGGAGGCGGATCGCGCTTCCATTATTGAACAATGCTTTTCTGAGAACGACTGGACGAACTCGTGGCGAAACGGCGTCTATTCCTTCGCTCATTATCACAGCACAACGCATGAAACGCTGGGAGTTTATTGCGGTGCTGCAACTGTGCGACTTGGCGGCGAGCACAGCAGCGATGTCAAGGTGTATGCCGGGGACGTGATCGTAATTCCAGCCGGTGTGGCTCACCAGAATGTCGGCGCGAGCGCGGATTTTGCCGTTGTTGGCGGTTACCCCGATGGACGCGAATGGGATCTGCTTCGGGGTCGGCCGGACGAGCGGCCGAAATCCGATCACAACATCGCGGCTCTGCCAATTCCCGACAACGATCCGATATATGGCGCTGACGGCCCGCTGCGACAGATTTGGAAAAGGATTCGCGCCAAATCAGAATAGCCGCACGCCGTTCAGTGAACGCTCTTGCGAGGGGTGCCACATGTTTGACGTCAGATCCACTGGTGTCGGTGTTGCAGCACATCTGTGAAAGCGGCGGAACACCGCCGCAGTCCAAAACGTGGCCGTCATTACTACGCCCCATTTCGCGCTTCGTTTTGGAGTGCGTGCGCTGCTGCGCCGCTTTGGATTTACTGTGGCCTGTGCAGCATAATGTTGAGAGATGAGATCAACACAAAAAACCGTTGCCACAAAATTTCGCGCAATGCACGAGTCCGGATGCTTCGTGCTTCCAAACCCGTGGGATATCGGAACGGCGATCTATCTGGAACGTCTCGGGTTCAAAGCGCTGGCAACCACTTCGGCTGGCTTCGCGTTTTCGCGCGGTAAACCTGATGGCGGCGTCCCGCGGGACGAAATGCTCGCGCACATCCGCGAAATTGTGAAGGCAACGTCGCTGCCCGTAAACGCAGACTTCATGGCCGGCTACGCCGATGAACCTGAACGCCTCGCGGCAAATGTGCGGCTCTGCGTCGACACAGGTGTGGCTGGGTTATCTATCGAAGACAGCACGGGTCGCACTGATGCGCCGCTTTATGAGAAGAAGCGGGCAGTCGAGCGCATTCGCGCGGCACGCGCAGCGATTGAGGATTCGCAAACCGGTGTCGTGCTAACCGGGCGTTGCGAAGCATGGCTGGTGCACGATCCGAATCCATTGCACACCGCGCTCGAACGACTCGCCGCCTACGCCGAAGCCGGCGCCGACTGTCTCTACGCGCCGGGCGTCAGTAATCCGGATGAGATTACGCAGATCGTGAAGACAGTCGCGCCGAAACCGGTCAACGTCCTCGTCTCCGGCTTCAATCATCAGCTATCAGTCTCCCAACTTGCTGATCTCGGCGTGCGCCGCATCTCAGTCGGCTCCGGACATTGCTCTTGCCGCATGGGGAGCATTTCTCCGCGCCGCGCAAGACATCAAAACAAACGGCACATTCAACCTACTGTCCGATAACGCTCCTTCCGCCGATCTGAACGCTCTCTTTCAGCAACGAGCATGATTGCTGTCGTCAGTTCTCCCAGAAATGGTCCTCCGACTTTGGTCGGCTTTAATTTATGATTGCCGGCGCTGCTGCCATGGCCTAGCAATGAACGAGCTCAAAGGAATCTCTCTATGATAATTGGCCTGCTGTTCATTGGCGCTGTCATTCTGATCGGGGTCTTCGTGCTCGTGTTTGTCATCGGCGGATACAACGCGCTGGTTACATTGCGCAATCGCTACAAAAACGCGTACTCGCAGATTGATGTTCAACTCAAACGGCGCTACGACCTGATCCCGAATCTGGTCGAGACTGCCAAAGGCTATCTCCAACATGAGCGAGGGACGCTCGAAGCCGTCATCACAGCCAGGAATGCTGCTGTCTCGGCCAATACGCGCGCCGCGCAAAACCCGGGCGACGCTTCCGCCATGAAAGAGATTTCTTCGGCCGAAAGCGCATTGTCCGGTGTCATGGGCCGGTTGTTTGCGTTGGCGGAGGTGTACCCGAATCTCAAGGCGAACGAGACAATGATGAGTTTGATGGAAGAACTGACTTCGACCGAAAACAAAGTCTCTTTCGCGCGTCAGGCTTACAACGATGCGGTGATGACCTACAACACGCGCCGCGAAGTTTTTCCAACCAACTTCATCGCCGGCACATTCAATTTCGGGCCGGCTGAACTTTTCGTCATCGAGAAGCCGGAACAAAAGGAAGCGCCCAAAGTCGCGTTCTAGGTCGGCTCCGCCAAAATCGATCCGTGGACTTCTTCGAACGCCAGGATGAAGCACGCCGACATACCAAGCTCCTGGTATTTTACTTTGCTGCCGCCGTTCTGTCGCTCGTCGTCGTCATCAACGTCGCGGTCTCGCTGATCCTCGGGGCCTTGGTAATCGGGCCAAAGTCCGAGCTGCTGCTCTGGATAACGCTTGGCACGCTCGCTGTGATTCTCACCGGGAGCGCTTTCAAAACATTGCAACTGGCTAGTGGCGGCAGCGCGGTCGCCGAGTTGCTGGGCGGCGCGTTTAATTGATTCCAACACGAGCGACACCGACGAACGCAAACTACTGAATGTCGTAGAAGAAATGTCTATCGCGTCAGGTGTGCCTGTTCCGCAGGTTTACGTCATGGACGATGAGGCTGGAATCAACGCATTTGCTGCGGGGCATTCCACAAGCGATGCAGCCATCAGCGTGACGCGCGGCTGTATGAAACTACTTTCCCGTGACGAACTGCAGGGAGTCATCGCTCACGAGTTCAGCCACATTCTCAATGGCGACATGCGGCTTAATTTACGCCTCATGGGTCTCGTCTTTGGCATTCTTTGCCTGACCGTTATCGGCCGCGTGCTCATCCGGACGCGTGGACGCAAGAATCCGCTACCTTTGGTTGGTTTGGCGCTCATTGTCGTTGGCTGGGCAGGCGTGTTCTTCGGACGATTGATCCAGGCTGCGGTTAGCCGCCAGCGTGAGCTCCTGGCCGACGCTGCGGCCGTGCAATTCACACGCAATCCCGCTGGGTTGGCAGGCGCGCTGAAGAAAATTGGCGGACTCCCCTCCGGTTCCCGAATCGAATCGCCGCATGCCGAAGAAGCCAGTCACCTGTTTTTCGCAAATGGTTTGGGCAACTCTTTTTTTCTACGCATCCACCATTAACCGAACGCATTCGCGCTTTAGATCCGAGCTTTGACGGCAAATTTCCGCGCGTGATAGAAGAGCCAGCGTCCGCGATCTCGCCTGCGCCGCTGGTATCTGCCACGCCGGAAATTCCCATGCCCCAAGCTGGCGCAGGCCGATTTGTGGCGCCGTTTGTGGCCGAGCACGCGATTGTTGCAAACATCGGCCAGGCGACAACACAGCATCTGGCTTATGCAGCGGATTTTCGCCACGCGATTCCGCCGGCAATCGAAGCCGCTGCACGCGATCCGCTCGCGGCCAGCGGACTGGTTTGCGCACTTCTCATCGGGAGCGAACCATCTGAACACCAGCAACAGTTCGAAGTTCTCGCCAGCGTCACATCCGAAACCATGCTGAACGAGACCGCGCGAATCTGGCCTGAAGTTCAAGCTATGCCTGTGCAGGCCAAAATTCCTGCGCTGGACCTCGCACTGCCGGCGCTGCGCCGGCTTCCTCCCGAGCAATTTCAGCAGTTCCGCGCAGCCATAGGGACCCTGGCAGCGAGTAACGCCAAAGCTGATTTGTTCGCATACATGCTGCAAAAAATCGTGGCCCGGCATCTCGATACATATTTCCTTCCCGAACGAAGGCCGGTCACGCAGTTCTACGCTTTGCATCCCCTGGCGCACGACTGTGGCGTGCTGCTATCGGCAACTGCCTATGCGGGACAGGAAAATGCAACCGAGCTCTTCGCTGCATTTGCAAAGGGAGCGGGCTATTTAAGTCAGGCCGCGCACTGCGAAATCCCATTGTTGCCGCCAGACGAGTGTGATCTGTCGAACATGGATTCGGCGCTAGAGCGTCTCAGCCAGGCAGTCCCGCAGATCAAGAAAAATCTCCTTGGCGCCTGCGTGCAAACGGTCGCTGCCGATGGCGTCATCCAGCAAGGTGAAGCAGAGCTACTGCGCGCGATTGCCGATGCACTCGACTGCCCCGGTTCCGCCATTCGTGCAGCCGGAAGAAGTCGCAGCAAGCGCCTAGCTGAAAACCAAGCCTACCGTCGTGCGATCCCACGCACACGCCGCAATTCTCTTCCGCGCCGTGCACGACATCAAGACAAACGGCACATTTAATTTGCTGGCAGATAGCGCTTCTTTTCGCGGATTTGAACGAACTATTCGGAACAAATCATAGTTCGTGTGGCAACCAGTGCGCCTGTCGAAAAACCTCGCTAAATAGATATCGCGGCAGATCTTGGCCGTTCAATTTCGCGTGCAGTCTCGAGATCGAGCGCTTCACCGCGCGCTCGGAAGCGCTTTGAGCCTTCTTCTTCGAAGCTCCATCGCACAAAGTGCGGCGATGGTGAGCAGGTCGCTGGTGATGTGGGTAGCCTTGACGCTTCCAAAGGTGGCGGGCGTAAGAGTGGGCTCGAGCAGATCGCGTACTTGCTTCGAGGGAGTGGCCGTGGCGCCGCCAGAATCGAATTGTTTGATCGCTTCAAGCGTGGCGAAGCGTTGCGCTGTCGTATCTTTCATCGCATCGAGATTTTCATAGGCAAACAGGCCAAATAAAATGCAGACCAGTGCGGTAGTAACTGCAGCTGGCTGTTTGCGCAGAGAGGAAAACGCGAGGACACCGCCTACGATGATGACGTAGAGGTTCCAATATTGCTGCATCGCGTTCGAGCGCTCGAAGTAAAGCTGAATCAGTTCGTTATAGTTCATAAGGAGTTCTCGACGACTATGAAGGTGCGCCATGATCCAAAGCGAGGAGAAAAGAGTCTGTCACGCGGCGAGAACGAGGGTTCGAGAGGCGAATTCGGACAACGCGGAGATCACTTCGGGTCGAATAACAATGGACGGTCGAACCCGGCGAATCATCGCGAATGCTTCTTTCGCGGTGTTCGCGTTCCCATTCATGATCAAGTAAGCGGCGACTGCGGCCGCACTTCGCGAGTAACCGATCTTACAGTGGACATAGACGACACCGTTTCGGGAGTGATTACCGATGAATTCGCTCATCTCCACAAGCTGCGCCTGCGTGGGAGCAGTTAGATCGAGAACGGGGATGTTTCGATAATTGATCTTGCGGAACGGTTTCGCTTCGGAAAACTCAGCGCTTAAATCCAGCACAGCGGTTACCCCGCCGCATACAGCTTTGTTCGCGGAACGGGCCCCCAGTTTACCGCCGATCCAGATTCGCGGCGTGACCTCATTCCAAGATCGACATTGGCTGCGGTAATACACCAGCGATAAATATTGACCGAGCAAACAAGGCGCCAGCACAAAGCGCGTGCTCCATGGCAAGTTTCCTTTCGCCTTGTGAAAAACGATCGGACCCGCTCCGAAGTACGCGATCGCCACGATGCCGAGTGCGATCATTGGCCAAACAAGCAAAACCCCCCACGGCCAGAAGATCGCGCTCATGACTAAGGCGGCCACCGCTCCCGCCGCGTAGTACGAACCGATGCGGCGATTCACGACAACTGGCAGCGCGAGCGAAGGCTCGCGAAACAGGTAGAAGCAATATGCTGCCAGAACAAAACCACCGACGATGTCGATGACGTGGTGCTGGTAAGTAAGCAACGGCGAGAGACCAATGAGAAAAAACCAAGCCATCGCCGCGAAGAAGAAAACGCCGCGAAGATTTTTTGCGTAGAGATCCACCAGGAGCAGAAGCAGCGCGGCGTGCAACGACGGGAGAAGATTAAAGGGCGAATCGATTCCACGAAACCAGTCAAAGATCGTGCCTAGCAATCCGCTGGCATGAGGACGCGGGAATGCAAAGCGCAGTGGGAAAAGCAAAAAGCAAAGGCCCGCAATAAGGATTGCGGCTATGACCCGCCGCGAAAACGTTCGCAACTCCTCGTCCGTTCGACAGAGAAACGGGGCTGCGATGAAGAAGATGTCGATCGACATGTAGGGGAGAATCATGAAAGGAACGAATGGGATGCTGCGCTCCCATAGGAAATAAAATGAGCCGATTTGACCGCGTTGCCCCGTGATCCAATTGCAGCCGCTGTAAACAACCAGGAACAGGACCGACAAACCCGCGGAAACCGCTAATGCTTTCAAGCGAGAGACGTGCACGCGATGGTTAAAGCCGCGACCGTTGCGCGATTGAGACGGTGAACATCCCCCACCGATCTATTTCCATCACCATTTTCCAGAAACCGGCCACGTGCACCAATTCATCTATTTCGGCCGTCGTCCGGCGCCGCATGATCCAGGGTTGCCCTTCCCGATTACGCAAAACGCGCGCAATGAACTCGACTTGCGGATGCCACGGTTGATTCGTGTAAATCAAATAGCCGCCGGGCTCGATCGCTTCGGCAAGCCCGCGAAGTGAATTCAACACCGGTTCATTTCCGGGAAACAATTCGTAAAGACCCGACACGATCCCGATCGTTGCGAGCGGCGCGATTGCAGCCATCGAATCGCGATCGAATGCGTCGCCTCGCTCCACACTGACATTTTTCAGTCCGAATTCTTGGGCCAGCGCTCGCGCCGCATCGACATTCTCCTGTTTGTAATCGCGCAGGGTTGCATCCATCGAAATAGCTGAAAGCTCGTGCACCGTTTCCATGACGTATCGCCCTGCCCCTGCGGCTATGTCCAAAATGCGAACATGGCGCCCTTCCCTATGAAGGTTCTCGATTACCTTCCTCAACGCATTCTTAAGGTTTACTTTGCGCTGGCGAATGCCACGCCAGCCGATGCTGTTAAGATACGATTTGTCGATCAAACGACCGACGCCTAACGAGCCGCGCGCTTTATTTTCGTAAACATAATCTAGCGAAAGTCCCGAATCGAAGCCATTCCGCCAGCCGAGATCTACGCCGTGACTCAAGCGGCCGGCCGCTCTTAGTCCAGCGCGCGCCACGGCAAACTTCATTCCGCCGCGCGACTTCAGCCGCTCATACTCGTCCCACGTGTAGCCAGCCTGATCCGCATTTAAAAGTGAAGGCTGAACCACCGGCTCGGCGAAGCGCTCCCGAACAAACTTACGCACGCGCTGCACAACCAGATGTCGATCTTGATCATGAAAGATGGCGTGATAAGCCGCCGGATAAATCTCCACTTCCTTTAACGGCGATGAAAGCCGGTTAAAAAATTCAACCTGCGCCTTCACGCTGACGACCCAATCACGGCCGGCTCCGATCATCAGTGTCGGTGTTTGGATTGCGCCCGCGTCCGCCACAAGTCGGTTTGCTGTATCGTTTAGATCGAGTAAAACATTGACCGCAATTTGCCGGAAGATAAGCGGGTCGGCGTCGTACTGCGCAGCCTGTTCCTGGTCCCGAGTCAGGAGCTTCGATTTGACGTAACTCTTCACCTGGGACGGGCCGAACAGTCCTTGTTTCATTCGCAGAAGCGGAACGGCGAAGGGAACGTAAAGCTTCACGCGAAACGCAGCTGTAGCCAAAATCATTGCGCGGATAGGCGGTGCGTAATCGTGCACCCAGGCCGCGACACTGACTGCGGCAAGACTGTGAGCGAGAACGATCATGTTCTCGATAGGGATTTTGTGGCGTTCGGAAACATGGTGCGCAAAAGCGTCAACGTCTCTGATCACGTCGGCAAAATTATTTGCGGCTCCGCGTTCGCCCGGCGATCGCCCATGCCCACGCGCGTCCCATGCGAAAACCGCGATGTCTTTAAGCCCGAGTAGATCGACTGTTTGCTGCCACCGGCCAGAGTGCTCGTGCCCGCGATGAAAAAGTAAGATGGCTTTCTCGGTCTCTTTACAAGGAATCCACGCGCGATAGAACAGCTCGACGCCGTCCCAGCTCTTCATGGCGTGCTCAGTCGCTTCCATTGCTTTCTCCGAGTTTTTTAACTGCGCGATGCAGTTCCGCTGCGATCGTGCAGATGTCGGCCTTGTTTGCTTTGCACGACGAATAACTGCGAGGGGCGCCAACAATGAGTCGAACTTTTCTTGGACGCGGCAGATGCCGGCCCTTTGGCCACGCGCGAAAAGCGCCTTGCAAATAGCACGGCAAAACCGTGATGTCCCGCCCGGCGACGAGCGCGCCAATTCCCGATTTGAATTCCTGGGTCTCGCCCGTTTCCGATCGTGTGCCTTCCGGAAAAATGATCAGAATATTTTCGGGATCGCTGAGAAGCTCCGAGCAGATGGAGAGGCTCCGGCGAACCCGAACTCGCCGCGCAAAGGGCAGCGCATTTGTAACCACGGCAGCGACGAAAGTGCGCGGCACGCTTTGAAAAAAATAATCCGCCGCTGCAGCCGGGAAGGCGCGATGCAATTTGCGCAAGGGCAGCGCGGCGAGAACGCAGAGCGTATCGAGATGACTGGAATGATTTGCTACGATGACTAGTGATCGGTTCGTCCGAAGATTTTCCTGCCCGATGATTTCAAACCTGTGATAGACGCGCAGCCATCCGCGGATGATCAAGGCGATCAGAGCGCGCACGCAGTAAACGAGCATGTCGGGCTCGCGCGGAAATCGCCGCAAACGATCAACCAGGGGTTGATCGATATCGCAGGCGGAATCGTAATCCGACGTTTTCATCGTAAGGGGTAATAATATCCCGCCATGTGCATGAACAGCGGCGCAACATAAATCAAGCTGTCGATGCGATCCAAGATTCCGCCGTGCCCAGGAATCGCTGCGCCCATGTCCTTGGTTCCGATGTCTCGTTTGATTACGCTGATGGAAAGATCGCCGAACAGTCCACCGATTCCGACGATCAGACCGGTAAGAATCAGTTGTATCGCGCCGAAAAATGGAAACGAGAATCGCAATAACCACGGTAGAATCATCGAAACCGCGAGCGCGCCGAGCGCACCTTCCCACGTTTTGTTCGGGCTGATTTCACTGCGAAGCGGATGCCGGCCAAACAATCTGCCAAATGTGAACGCGCTGACGTCATTCAATTCGGTCGCGAAAATAATGTAACAAAGAAATCCATAGGCGTTGGTGGCGTTCGCCAGAAAACCCAGGTGTCCGAACATCCAGCCGATGTAAATAAAACCAATGATGCTCAACGACATCTTTTGCAGTTCGCCCCGGGCGCGGTTGCGCAGGATCGGAATGAGCAAGATCAATGTGATGGCGAATACCGGCACGGCCATAAAAAATCGATACGAACCTGCGCCTGGCCCTTCGCCGGGCGGATGCGGTACCCAACACGCAATGCCGACCGCAACGATGCCGGCGTAAACGGCGCCTGTCATCCACCAGTCGCGATACAATCCAGAAGAACGCGCGAATTCCTTGAAGCCAAAAATCGAAAGCAATGTCACCCCGACAATCACCGGAACGCGTCCCGCAAAAACAACCAGCAACCCGATCGACGCCATTACAAGCCATGAGCGATAGGTCTTCCAGATCGAGCCCAGCTCCTTCCTTAATCCCCAGTGGAGGAAACTGAGAACCGCGCCACCAAGGCCGAGCGAAAGCGGAACGATCAGGAGGTACGCGCGAAAAACCGGGTCGTGCAGCGCGATCTGCGGCGACATCATCGCGCCCCATCTTGAAGCCCGCTCACGATTCGTTTCAAGCGAACGATTATTGTTTCCAAACAGCCCGCGATTATCACCAGACAGGTCCAATCGAGGATAGTTAGCCTGGCAAAATCGTGTAATCCGGGTTGGCGTAATCGCCACACAAACATCGCCCAAGCCCCGAGGCTCAGCGCAACCATCCGCCACGGCTTTGACATGATTCCGCTAAATTCGCGTCGCCCTCCGATCGCTTGGCCGAAAAGTCCCACGTAAGCGGTCAACAAGGCAAAAGATCGCCGTCCAATAGCCAATAAAAGGATTCATTAGATCGCTGTGCGCAACGCCGACAAAAATAATCACATCGGAGATTCGATCCGGCAGGTCATTCACAATCTCTCCGCGCGCACTCGCCTTTCCCGTCGCAACCGCAACCATGCCGTCCAGCATGTTGAACCAAAGCCGGAGGTAACAAAACAGCGGCGCAATAATCAGCAGCCACGCATTTCTGCCTGATTTCCAAAAACACAGCGCCGCGGCGAGCGCGGCCAGGATCGATACGTACGAAATCGCATCGGGAGGAATGCCAAGCCGCACGCACAAATTCGTTGCTCCGTCGCCAGTGCGACGGAACATCTGCGCGATCGGCCGGTGCGATGTCGGTTGGTATTCCACCTATTTCCTTACGCTTAGCGAAAAGCCAAGCGCATTGCGCGACAAATCTGGCGCTCTTCAAAATCCGGACCGGTTTGCATCGTTCCAAAACTTCATCATTGGCATTCCCTCTGGATCAAGCCACCATTCTTGAATGAAAATCGCCACGATCATTGCTCGCGTTCTTCTCGGGCTTATTTTCGTTGTCTTCGGTTCCAACGCATTTCTGCATTTCATTCCGATGCCACCGCTCCCGCAAGGTGTGACTGGTGAATTTTTGCACGCGTTTCTTGCCAGCGGCTACGTTTACGTGATCGGCGGGCTTCAGGTCATCGGGGGCTTGCTTTTGCTGATCGGTCGCTTTGTTCCGCTCGGCCTAACAATTCTCGGCGCGATCATGGTAAACATTTGGCTGTTTCACCTATTAATGGCGCCTGAGGGATTGCCGCCCGCAATCGTTGTGACTGTTCTTGAATTATTTCTCGTGTGGCGGTATCGCGAAGCGTTCGCGGGAATCGTACGCCCCTGATTCCGGATTATGACTAACAACAACACGCCTGACATCGTCGTGCGCGGCGGCGCGGACAGTTTTAAGCAGGAAATCATTGCGGGTGAGCATCGCCTTGTCGCCGATGAACCGGTGAGCGCAGGTGGCGGCGATGCCGGTCCGGATCCTTACGAATATTTGCTGGCAAGTCTTGGTGTCTGCACCTCCATGACCGTTGGTCTTTACGCGCGCAGGAAACAATTCCCTCTCGAAAACATCAAAGTTTCACTCTGGCATTCGCGTATTCACGCGACAGACTGCGAGGAGTGCGAAACCAGGGAAGGAATAGTGGACAGAATCGACGTCGAAGTGGAATTGACCGGTACGTTGAGCGCAGAACAACACGCGAAGTTGATGGACATCGCCGCAAAGTGTCCCGTCCACCGCACCCTCACATCCGAGATCAATATCCGGCTGCGAGCTGCTGAGAAGTCGCCTGCGTGAATAGAGTAGCGCGACGGTACCGTTTTATGCTTTACCGCTTCGCGTAGGAAAAATAGTAATGAAATAGTCGGTTAAGCGTGGAACTCGACTACATGACATCACTAACTGCGTTGCTCTCGAAGTGGCCGCTTGTTCGGCAAATTCGTGGACGCAAGGATGGGACCGGGCTGGAGGCGATGTCGGAAAAGACGCGCGCCATGCATGCGCGTACGGACGATGCGCAGGTGGCGCGATCGATTTGCCCCTATTGCGGAGTAGGGTGCGGTCAGCTCATCTATCACAAAGATGAAAAGCTAATTTCGATCGAGGGCGATCCGGAATCGCCAATTAGTCAGGGGAATCTTTGTCCGAAAGGTGCCGCATCCTATCAGTTGCTCACGCATTCGCGGCGGGAAACGAAAATGAAGTATCGCGCGCCGCACGCGAAAGAGTGGACGGAAATTTCGCTCGAGCGCGCGATGGAAATGGTGGCGGAGCGCGTATGGGACTCGCGAAAACGGACGTTCGTTAGGTTCGCCGCAGCGAATCCGTCCGGAGGCGGACAAACCGGTGGATCATATATCAATCACACCACAGCGATCTGTCATCTCGGCGGCGCCACGCTTGATAACGAAGAAAATTATCTCATCAAAAAACTTTTTACCGCCGGCCTGGGGATGGTCTGTGTGTCCAACCAGGCACGGATATGACATAGCAGCACGGTGCCCGGTCTGGGCACCTCGTTTGGCCGGGGCGGAGCCACGACCGCGCAACAGGATCTCGCCAACGCGGATTGCATTTTGATCGAAGGCTCCTCCATGGCCGAAGCTCACCCGGTCGGTTTTCGCTGGGTGATGAAAGCGAAGGAGCGCGGCGCTACCATCATTCATGTTGATCCGCGATTTTCCCGCACCAGTGCGCTGGCAGACATCTGGGTGCCGATCCGCGCCGGCACCGACATCGCTTTTCTCGGGGCACTCATCAGGCACTTGATTGAGAATGAGCTCTTCTTTCGCGAGTACGTCGTTTATTACACGAATGCCTCCTGCATCTTGACCGACGCATATCGCGACCCGGAGGACAACGGGGACGGTTATTTCTCCGGTTGGAACGAAGAGAAGCGCGCTTACGATGGCGAGAGCTGGCTTTACAAAGGCGGCGACCTGAGCCGGCCGCAGCGCGATCTCACATTGCAGGATCCGCAATGCGTTTTTCAAAAATTAAGACGACATTTTTCCCGCTACACACCGGAGATGGTGGAGAAAGTTTGCGGCATTCCGCCGGCGCTTTTTCACAAGGTCGCGGATGCGCTCGTGGCCGCATCGGGTCCAGAACATACAGCGGCAGTTTGTTATGCGGTTGGCTGGACGCAGCATTCCAAGGGAGTGCAGATGATTCGCGCGGCTGCGATCCTGCAATTGCTGCTGGGAAACATCGGCCGGCCGGGCGGTGGAATTCTCGCATTACGCGGTCACGCGTCGATCCAGGGTTCGACGGATATTCCGACGCTTTACGACATTCTTCCGGGCTACCTCACAATGCCGCGCAAGGGCGACAAGACGCTTCAGCAGTATCTCGATAATTACACGAAAAAAACAGGTCTCTGGGCGCATTACCCGGAATACCTCGTGAGCACGCTCAAAGCTTACTATGGCAAGCGTGCGACCGCAGAAAACGATTTCGGCTACGGTTGGCTTCCCAAACTCACCGGTAACCATTCCTTCTTCGAATTCCTTTACGACATGCTCGACGAAAAAATGGAAGGGATGTTTTTGATGGGACAGAACCCAGCCGTTGGCGCGCCAAATTCGCGCCTCCAGCGAAGGGCGCTTTCGAAACTGAAATGGCTGGTCGTTCGCGACATGGTCGAAATCGAATCGGCAAATTTCTGGCGTGAATCGCCCGAGATCGACCGCGGCGAATTGAGGCCCGAGGACATCGAGACTGAGGTTTTCTTTTTCCCTGCTGCCGGTCACGCGGAAAAGGAAGGCGCGTATACCAACACGCAACGACTCTTGCAATGGCGCGAAAAAGCCGTTGATCCGCCCGGGGATTGTCGCTCCGATGCATGGTTCGTTCATCAACTTGCGTTGCGTTTGATCGCAAAGGCAAAAGCATCGCATGATCCGATCGACGAGCCACTGCGCGCGCTCGACTGGTGGTATCCGGAAGATGAATTGGGCGATCCGAAAATGGAGGCCGTTCTCGCAGAGATCAACGGCTGGAAGACACTTGAGAAAAAAGAAAACGTCCAGCGCTCAACGTCCAACGCCCAACGTCTAACTGAAGAACCTGGCATCGTGTTCGGCCTCGATCGCGATGGCAAACCTCATCACGGCCCGCAGGTGAATGGTTTCGCGGAATTGAAAGCCGATGGATCGACGGCATGCGGCTGCTGGATTTATTCCGGAGTTTTTGGCCGCGATGGCGTGAACAAGGCCAACGCACGCAAATCCAGAGATTATCTTGGTCACGGCTGGGGCTTCGCGTGGCCGAGTGATCGCCGAATTATTTACAATCGCGCCAGTGCACGGCCGGACGGCAGTCCTTGGAGCGAACGAAAAAAATTGGTGTGGTGGGACTCGGAAAAATGGACGGGCATAGACGTCCCCGGATTCGTAAAGGGAAAAGCTCCCGATTACGAGCCGGAGGTAGGCGCAGAAGGCTTGGATGCGATTCCGGGCGATGCCCCGTTTATCTTGCACGAGGACGGACTGGGCTGGCTTTACGTGCCAAAAGGTTTGAAGGACGGACCGTTCCCGACTCATTACGAGCCGCTCGAGTCGCCGGTCTCAAACGAACTTTATTCTCACGACACGAATCCGCCGGTGCACTGGTTTACGCGCGGCGAAAATCGGTTCGCGCCTCCCGGCGATGCGAGGTTTCCATTTGTTCTGACCACCTATCGACTGACCGAACATCATACGGCTGGCGGCATGTCTCGCTTCCTCAGTCATCTTGCCGAATTGCAGCCGGAAATGTTCGCCGAAATTTCGCCCGAGCTCGCGACCGAGCTCAAGATCAACAATGGGGACTATATTTGCATGATCACTCTGCGCGGCGCAATTGAGGCGCGCGCACTCGTTAGTCGCCGGATTCGGCCATTGCGCATCAATGGGAAAGAGGTGCACCAGGTCGCGCTGCCTTATCATTACGGAACAGCCGGCGTGGTGCGCGGCGGCGCGGCCAATGATCTTCTCACAGTCTCCGGTGAACCGAACGTTACCATCATGGAAGCCAAGGCGCTCACCTGCAACATCGTGCCCGGACGTCTTCCGCGCGGAAAAGCATTCGCCGAGTTTCTCAACAAATACGCGCCGCAAGCCGGTCCAGTCACTTTGCATCCAGAAGAATCGGCGGTCAGTGCAGCCACAAGCGGCGGCGGTCACGCGATGGAGGGAAAAGAATGAACCAAACCGATGTAAACGCTTCAACGCTTTAACGCTTCAACGGCGGGAAAATGATTGGTGAAGGAACAAAGAGCGCGAACCAGCGGCGCCACAATTTCGTGCAGGAAAATGTGGAGGTCGGTTTCTTCACTGATCCAACCGTGTGCATCGGTTGCAAGGCGTGCGAGGTCGCGTGCAAAGAATGGAACCAGGTGCCTGACGACGGTTTCGTCTGGTCGGGGAATTCTTACGACAACACCGGCCAACTCGGCGCGTCCACCTGGCGGCACGTTTTGTTTGTCGAACAAGATCGCCAAAAGGGAAATCAAATCGTCGGCTTCGTGGCGCAGACAATCCTGTCTGCAAATCTTGAACAGGAAAGGGAGTCAAGTGGCAGACAGGATTGTCTGCCTCACGAAGATCCATTCCGCTGGATTTTTCTCTCCGACGTGTGCAAACATTGCGAAGAAGCGGGTTGCCTGGAAGCCTGCCCGACCGGCGCGATCGTGCGCACTGAAGTCGGTTCGGTGCTTGTGCAAAACGATGTCTGCAACGGCTGCGGCTACTGCGTCGTTTCGTGTCCATTCGGCGTGATCGACCGCCGCCCCGAACCGCTTCCTGATGCAGGCGGCGCATTCAAGTGCACATTTTGTTACGATCGACAAAAGAGCGGACTCGTTCCAGCCTGCGCGAAAGTTTGCCCAACCGAATCGATTGTCTTTGGCAGACTGGATGATCTTCGCGCGCGTGGAGCGGAACGGGTGCAGCAACTACAACAAAATGGTTACCGTGACGCGCAACTGTACGATCCGCAGGAAACGTCCGTGCGCGGCATTCACGCCTTCTTTTTGATCCTCGGCGAACCAGAGGCCTATGGTCTGCCGCCCAAACCACAGGTCCCGACAATTCATCTGAAGCCAGCGTGGACGTCTGCTATCGCGACCGCGATTGCATCATTCATCGCGGCGCTCCTGGCATTCGCGCTTTTCTCATGACAACGCCATCCGAAAAACGGCTCGAAGAGTTGCGCGACCAAGCCTGGAAGGACGGCGTCGTTGCCGGGCGCGGTATCGATATTGCAGGCGGCCCGATTCCGCACAAGCTCGCCACGGCGAGTCCGTCCGGTGGCAGACCCGGTTACTACGGGCAACCAGTCGTTAAACCGCCGGTCTGGACATGGGAAATTCCGGTTTACTTTTTCGTGGGCGGTCTCGCTGGAATGTCGGCGGTGATCGCGCTGGCCGCCGCAGTGTTTGATCATGTCGATGTTGCCCGCGCCGCAATGTGGCTGGCAGCAATTGGCGCAGTGCTCTCGCCAATTCTGTTGATTCTGGATCTCGGACGTCCACACCTTTTCATCAACATGCTGCGCGTTTTTAAGCCGCAATCGCCGATGTCGATGGGCGCGTGGATCCTGACAGCATTCGGTGCGTGCGTGGTTCCCGGTCTGATCGCGATCGAACTACATGCGCTTCACACATTCACCGGCGCGATGGATCAATTTCTTCGTGTCGGTGCCGGTCTGCTCATTTTCGCTTCGGCGCATCTTCGGAATGTTGCTCGCCACTTATACAGGCGTGCTGATCGGCGCGACAGCGATACCGGCGTGGTTTCTGCATCGCGTGCTGCTGCCGATACATTTCGGCGTGGCTGGGTTGGGATCTGCGGCGGCGTTACTCGAACTGCTCGGTCATCGAATCGCGCCACTCAACGCGATCGGATTTTTTGCAGCCGCCGTCGAATCAGTGCTCTTGGTTTGGCTGACCCTGGACAAACACGGCGCCGCCGATCGCGCGATACACGAACACAGTTCGGGCTGGCTTATTCGCATCGGCGAAATCTTTAACGGTCCACTTGCGCTTGTTCTCCGGTTTTTCGGCTTGATTCCGTTTGCAGCGATCTCATTTCTAATTGGCGCGCTTGTAAGTCGATTCGGCTGGATCGCAGTTGGCAAAGTTTCCGGTTCCGATCCCGAATCTGTTTTTGCCGCAGAACGCTAGCGGCTGGATTCGGACCACGCTCACAGATGAATCACAGCTAATATGAGCGAAATTCTTCCCGTAATTTATCTGGCGCGCCACGGCGAGACTGCCTGGAGCGTAACAGGTCAGCACACGGGGGTTACCGACTTGCCGCTGACCGAGCGCGGCGAGCGCAACGCCGCGCGTCTTGGACAACGGCTGGCCGAGTCGGTTTTCGCGAAAGTGCTGACGAGCCCTTTGCAGCGCGCCACGCGAACGTGCGAGCTGGCAGGCTTCGGCGACGTGGCTGAAGTCGATCGTGACCTGGTCGAATGGAACTATGGTGATTACGAAGGTCTCCGCACAGCGGAGATTCACGCGAAGCGACCTGACTGGCAGTTGTTCCGTGACGGCTGCCCTAACGGAGAATCTCCAGAACAGGTTGGAGCGCGTGCCGATCGCGTTGTCAATCGCGTGCGCGCCATCAAAGGAAATGTGCTGATTTTTTCCAGCGGACATTTCCTGCGAGTGTTCGCTGCTCGCTGGCTCGGGCTGGAACCGGCCGCTGGAAAATTTTTCATGTTAAACACAGCAAGCCTTAGTGCGCTCAGCTACGAACATGACCTGTCCAATTCTGCGATCCAGTTTTGGAACGACGCTCGGCACGCAGGCGACTGAATGGATCAACACTGAGAACGCGTCCCGTGGAGCGTTCCGCTCAGTCCCAGGCTGCGGTTAGCAGGGAGCGCGTTTCTTCCACGCCCGTGCGCCAGATCTTCATCATCTCTTCGTCGTTACGCTGATATACGCCGCCGTAGTTGCCGTCCTTCAGATAGTCCCGAAGCGATTTAGGATCGAGCCGGCGCACTTTCTCCAAATCGCTCATCGGCTTCTGTTCATGAGGCATCGTGATGTTTGCCAAACGCGTCCATGGAAAATTTTCCATCCATGACGCGTGCGAGGCGACGGGATCGATCGCCTGGACCTGAGCCCAAACTTTCGGTGCGTTCCACCAGTTATGAAACTTGATCCGCACGCCAGGATGATCTGCCATCCATTCGCCGATGAATCCTTGTGCAGGCGTGTTGCCGCCATGGCCGTTGACGATCAGGATTCGTTTAAATCCCTGCTCCGCCATCGCATCGAGAATGTCGCGCAGGATCGACATATACGTTTTCACGCCGCAGCGTGATCGTTCCCGGGAACGCTCGAAAGTACGGCGTAATCCCGTAGGCCAGCACCGGGAAAACCGGCACGCCCAATGGTTCCGCTGCTTCAACGGCAAGTCGTTCCGCCAAAATGCTGTCCACGCTCAAGCTCAGGTAAGCGTGTTGCTCTGTGCTGCCCAGTGGCAATACCGCGCGATCGTCGCGCTTCAGATATTCCTCCACCATCATCCAATTCATTTCACTGATTCGCATGCGCAAAAGTGATCCACAGATTGATGATCCACGCAGATTTCTCGGCGGATCACAACGTGTTGCACTCTGCGGAATCAAATGCTAGCCGACACGCAACCCGCGCGTGCGTCCCGTCCGCACGCAGCGAACCAGGAAACACATTCGGATGCGAAAATTCCGGCGAGTATTTCCAAGCTATTGGATGCGCGGACGTGGTCGCCGGAATGGAATCGATCGCCGACGGCCGTCTTTTGTAGGGCGTCCGCCGCGGCGACCAGCGAACTGATTAGCGTATGTCTTGACCAAAGCAGTTTCGACCCTGCTAAGCCGATGCGGATGAAACGGCTCCTTTGGATCGACATCTCAAAGGGGCTTGGCAATCCTCTTCGTCGCTTACTTTCATTTTTTCAGAACATATTTCCAATACGGCGTTCTTCCGCCAGCCGACTGGAGCAACCTCGCGGCCAGCGCGCTGACGATCCTGAGACTGGTCTGGTTCAAAGTGTCGGGACTCGGATTCCATGCGGTCGGCGTGTTCATCATCCTGAGCGGTTGGACGCTGATGCAATCAACGCTGCGACGCGTCGAATCGGCTCCTCTCGCGTGGGGCGCCTGGTATCGCGCGCGGTTCCTGCGGCTTTACCCAATGTACTGGGTAGCCCATCTGGTTTATCTCGTTTCGCCTTTCGTGGCGCGCCTCGAACCAGTGGACGACCGCATCGTGTTAAGCCTGCTCGGTCTCCGCTTCATCGATATTCAGATGAACTTCATGTACCTGAACGCGGCGTGGTGGTATTTCTCCATGCTGATCCAATTTTATTTGATCTTTCCCCTACTTTTTTGGACAGCACGCCGAACTGGACCATGGCTATTTCTGATAATCGGGTGTGCCGCCGGATTTTTCGCGCGCTACCTGTTGCTCGTAGTTTGGCCGCAAAATGGGTTGTGGGTCCTTGGCGGTTTCGCGATCTGTCGCTTACCCGAGTTTGCGCTTGGAATGTCGATCGCGATGTGGCACCGCCAATCGGCCGCACGCGTGGAATGGTTTCTTCTTCGCGGCGCAGGATTGGTTCTCGGACTAGTCCTTTATCCTGCTGCGTTACTCCTCTACGACGGCCTTTACGATTACATTTTCGTCGATTTCGCCACGGGCGCGTGCTGCATGCTCGAAATCGTCGGTATCGCCGGAATCATTTCGCTATTTAACAATTCGGCGAAACTGTTCGGTTTGGTCGGACTCTATTCGTATGGCTTGTATCTGATTCATCAACCGTATGTGATCTGGCTGGGACTCCGCATTCGCGAGGTGCCAATCTGGATGTTCTTGTTGATTTGTATCGCAACCCTTGCCCTGCTCAGCGCGTGGGGAATGCTCCTGGAGAAATCGACCAACACACTGATGAACAAACTTATATCGCTGAGAAAACCAGCGTCACGCCTAGACTTGCTTCGCCGCTCGTCCAGAATCTTGTACGTCGAATTTCTGTAGGGCGTTTCTGCTGAAACGCCGATTCCAAATGAGGTTGGCGTCTGACACAGACGCCCTACAATTTTCTGGAAGGTAAAGACGGATCTGCCCGAGATCAATGGCCATCGTTCTTCTGTCTCAGTTTTTTGCCGGCACGCCGCAGCTCTTCAACCATTTGCAGCGCACGTAAATGCTTTTGCGCGCGTTCGCTCGAAGACTTCAGGTTCTACGCAGCAATGTACGGATGTCTCTGTAGCGCCAACGGCGCGGCAGTCACCTCCAGCCTGGGACAGCGTCCCAGCGATTCATGGCATCCCAAAACGTCCAGCGCTGATCGAAGCGCGCATTCAATTTCGACAGTCAGGTTGATCAACAACCGAAATTGAATCGCGCTTTGCCACGTCGCCTTTCAGTGGTCGCGGCGATAATCAGGCATCTTGGGGCGATGCCCCAAGCTCACGGATGATCAGCGCCTTTGGCGATGATACACAATCACGACGCATTAGTTTGCTGCCGCCTGCCGATCTTCTCCAAGAAAAACGCGACCACGACGAAGAGTGTATAGAAAATCCAGACGCCCATCGCGGTGACTTTGTCGGTCAAGGCCTCGCGCGGAACGTACGTGTCGCCGATTTGGATAATGGTCAGCCCAACGCCAAACCCTATCGCCGCCACTTTCCGCGAGGGCGGCATCACGTTTCGCGCCAGATAAAGGATGATCCCGCCGGAAAGCAGCGCGATTTCCAATGCGAACTCCGGGTTGCGATAATTCCACAAACCAAAACCGACTTTCCACGTGTTGTCGTAGATCGCGAGATCGCGCGGATGCGCGATGAGGTCGAGGATCCAATGCGAAAAAACAGCCACGCCCACAATCAAGGCAGCCCACCTTGTGCAGGCGTAGCCGAGCCAACTGCAAAGTCGTTTGTAAACAAGAGCGGCAAGCGCTGACCACGCGATCGCCGTCATCAGGCTGTGCGAGTAACGGATGGAAATATGAATCGAGCATGCTGCCCGCGGTGAAACCTTTGATCACGCGCAGTTTCTCAATTCCAAGTAAAACGAGCGTTGCCCAGATGAAATCGAGAAATTGAACCGCGACGAACAAAACCCAGAGCGGAATTTTGTTTCGCTCGGTCTTGGCCGCGAACGCAACACTGTAATGGCCAACAAACATGAGCTTCACTTAACAAAAGGCAGCGAAGAAAACAAAGAGGGCGGAAACCGAAGAGGTGTTCGCTGATTGTTAGGTGTTTGAACTCGGGGTGGCTTGCTTCGCCTCTCCCCTCGGAGGGGAGAGGATTAAAGTGAGGGGTCTTCAAACTGGGGCCCGGCTTTGCTCTCTTTCATGAATCCTCACCCTCCCCCGCTCCTTTCCCAAGGAGAGGCGACCCACACGCCCGCACTGCATTCCTCGCCGTGAACTAACAATCATCTAAGCTTGCCAAAGCGAACCGGGCGCAACACTCTGCGGCCATGCATAACTCCGAGGATCGCGCGTTCTTTGGACATCCGCGCGGGCTCGGTTACATCGCGTTCACCGAAGCTTGGGAACGCTTTTCCTACTATGGGATGCAATCGCTGCTGATTCTTTACATGGTCCATCAACTGTTGCTTCCCGGCCACATCGAACACATCGCCGGATTCGTTTCGTTTCGTCATTTCCTCGAGACGCTGTATCGCGGACCGCTGGCAACGCAGCCACTCGCCTCTGCAATCTTCGGGCTCTACACCGGTCTAGTTTACCTGACACCGATCGGCGGCGGATTCCTGGCCGATCGTCTCCTCGGTCGCACCCGCACGATCACCATCGGCGCGCTGCTCATGGCGGCCGGCCAATTTCTCATCGCCTTCGATGTCACCTTTCTCATCGCTCTGACATGTCTCCTGATCGGCGTGGGTTGTTTCAAGGGAAACCTCGCCAGTCAGGTCGGCGCGTTGTACGCCACCGGCGATAACCGCCGCGCCGACGCGTTTCAGATTTATTACATCTTCATTAACGCCGGCGTCATCATTTCACCGCTCATCGCCGGTACGCTCGGAGAAATTTACGGGTGGCACTATGGTTTTGGTGCGGCGGGCATCGGCATGCTGATCGGTCTGGCCATTTACCTCTCCGGGCGTAAATGGCTTCCTCCCGATTCGCCCGTCGTTGTAGTCCCGACAGATCGGGATGACCCCGGTGCGGCGAAACCGCGTCTCACGCATCGCGAAAAAATGGCGATCGTTGCGCTGCTTCTTCTTTTGCCCGTGTTGACGATCGCCATCATCGGCAACCAGCAAATTTTCAATGCCTATCTTGTCTGGGCGGAACGCAACGCAAATCTCATTTTCTTCGGCAGGAAAATGCCAACGACCTGGCTGGTCACGCTCGACTCGATTGTGTCGGTAAGTTTTCTCGCTCTCACGGTCGTCTTCTGGCGGCTGTGGTCGAAAAAATTCCGGGAACCGCCCGAGATTACCAAGATCGGCATTGGTAGTCTGGTAGCCGTCACAGGATTCATCTCCCTCGCAACGGGCGCAGCGGTCGCGGCGAGTTCCGGAACAAAAATCTCAATTGGCTGGCTCATCACCTTCCACGTGCTCAACAGCATCGGCTTCGCGAACATCTTTCCAGTTTCACTCGCACTGTATGCGCGCGTTGCGCCGGCGGCGTTGTCCGCCACCATCATCGGCGTCTATTACCTGGCCTTCTTTGCAGCGAACAATCTCGTGGGCACGATTGGCGGTCTTCTCGAAAAAATGCCAGCTACACAATTCTGGCTGCTGCATTCCGCGTTATGCGGCATTGCCGGAGTCATTTTCCTCCTGGCCGGCCATTTCTTCGGTTATCTGCTGGCGCCGGGAGATACCGCGAGCAGGACAACAGACCATTAACGACTAACCTCTTTGACTTTGACTTTGACTTTGACGTTGAGCGTTGGGCGTTGGGCATTGAGCGCTCGCCAGGGCGGAGCCGTTTAGGGCGGAGACGGGATGGACGTTTTCTTCTGCTACTTGTAGGGGACGCTGTTAGCGCCCCTGCAATTCAGGGGAAGCAGTCTGCTTCCCCCTACAGATCATGTGATCGCACGTGTCCCACAGGCACGCGACGTTGACCTCCAGTCGCTACCTCTTAAAATATTTTGCGTGACATCAGCAGCGGCTTTCGGTTACTAAAGTCGCATGCGCATTTTAGGGCGCTCCCCCAAGTTGAATTGGAATTGCTTTCACGCCGACTTACCGCAGCCGCCACTACTGCGGCTTTCGACACATGAACACGACATATGAACAAACACCACCCATATCACCCGATCATTTACGTGCGCGGATTCGCCGCTACGCATGACGAAATCGAAGAAACGGTCGCAGACCCCTACATGGGTTTTAACATCGGATCGACCAAAGCCCGGCAGGTCTGGGACGGCAAGATGCGGAAATTCTTCTTCGAATCTCCAATCGTCCGTCTGAAGGATGAAGTCATATGCACTCGCGACGCGAGCGGCAAAGTTAAGCAAAGTGATCGGCGATATGACGATGTCTATGTTGATGGCGACGATCTGACCGCCCCTGATCCTGAAGACCCAACGAAGCCGCACGCTCCAGAAATCGCGCTGCCTTATCAATCGATCGCGATCTTACGCTACTACGACGAAGCTTCGGAGGCGTTTGGAAAGGGGGAGACACCGCCGATCGAACATTTCGCCACGGAGCTGAGCAATCTCATTCTGCGAATACGGACGTTGGTTTGTCGAAAAGGTCCCGATCCAATCACAGGCAAGGAGCTGGATAATGACGTGACTGAGGATGATTTCCGTTGCTACCTCATTGCACATTCGATGGGTGGCCTGATTTGCCGCGCCTTTTTGCAGAATCCGAAGCTCGGCGATGCGTCAGCACGAAAGGCGGTGGATAAAGTCTTCACCTATGCAACTCCACACAATGGTATCGATTTGCGAATCGTTCGAAACATCCCTGGGTGGGTAACGTTTGGGGACGCAAACAACTTCAATCGCCAGAAAATGGCTAATTTCTTTGGTCTCAAGGTTCCACCGAACCTCTCAACGGATGATTTGGACGTGTCGATCGTCACCGAGTTTTCCCCGCGACGGATCTTCAATCTGGTTGGAACAAACCCAGCGGATTACTTGGTGATGCGCGGGATTTCTGCATGGGCGGCCGGGCCAGCAAGCGATGGTCTGGTTCGAATCGAGAACGCTACAACGCATGGTCCTGTGGAGAAGGATGGCACCTCGATTCGTTCACCACGCGCATTCGTGCACCGGAGCCACTCGGGTCATTACGGCATTGTGAACTCGGAGGAAGGCTATCAAAACCTAATCCGTTTTTTCTTCGGCGCCTTGCGCATCGATGGATTTCTCGACATCGATGAATTCACTCTACCCGAAGAAGTGCAGAAAGCGCTTGATGACGGAAAGCAGATTCGTGCTTCGTACCAATTCGAAATCATCGCGACCGTGCGCGGCAAGCAATGGCAAATCCATCGCCGCACGGTTCAAGAGAATTCCGCCATCCATCGCACTTACGACGACCTCTTTCCCAAAGGTAAGGACGGCACACGCCAGTCAAACCGCGAAATGAGTCCACACCTCTTCTCCGTTTTTCTCGATCCAAGCAAGAGCGTCGACGAGAATCTTCCGCTCAAAAAGCGGTCGGTCAGCTTTGCATTCGATCTCGCCGTGATGGTGCCGGACTACACAATTGACCGAGTGTTGTGGTTAGACCGGCATTACGAAGGCGGCTATATCTATCGCGAGCTTATCTTGATCGAAGCGACTCCCGATCCAAAGGCCGAGAGGGGCTGGCAGATCAACTATGGATATCAAAGCAAAACGCCGAACTTGGCTCCGGAGTCTCTTAAGCCGACTCCCCTACCTTCCGGCGACGGCCTTCAGTTTGAGATCGCCGTAGCTCAGGAAAACCGACCGGGAATTAAGGCGACGTTGCGATTTGAAGCGCGCCGGTGGACGTAAAGGAGCGCTCGATAGGAGCTATTGCTGCTTGGCGTGACTTTCACCAGGTACTGACATGGCCGCCCGACTCTCAGCGCCCGTGATTCTTCAACCGGGGCAGTCAATCCAAATTCCGATCTGCGCCTGCCGAATGTGGAATGATTGCCGTGTATACTTACAGCATAGCGGCACTTATGATTTTACCACAGACGACTCGAAATGGAGAGATGCTTCAATCTCGTGTGACGCCAACGGCTATCCATCTACGACGTTTCTGCGGCTCTTCGAGAAGCTGCGTCGAATCCCGAACGAGAATTATTTTAAGCTAATCGGTGCAGTCGATCGTTCGACCTCGAAGCCGATCGTTATCGGCAAGTCACTAACCAACTTCTCACCACGGGAATCCGGCCAACTTTTTTGTTTCGCTAACGATGTCGCGTTCATGTATTGGAACAATCACGGAAGCATTTTTCTGACGATCACCAGGAAATGACCGCCCGCCGGTAGCACAGCCGTCCGAAACAGTCGCGGTCGGCGCAGATTATGTGACGTCGCCGTCGTCTCTTCGGCCATCTGCTCGTGCCGGGTGATGACGAAACGAATAAACGCGATTAGCAGTATTGACTGGAATAAAATGCCGAGCTGCCTCGGGTATCGCACTGTAACAACGTGAAAGCGTTTCTACAGCGGCACAGATTGGTCGTGTTCTTCGTGCTTGCATTCCTGCTCTCATGGTATCCGTGGATCATCGCTCTGACGCGCGGCCGAACCAGTGGTCCGAATCCTCTCGGTCCGCTTGTGGCTGGAATCATCGTCACTGCGATCGTCTTCGGCCGATCCGGTCTTCGCGAATTTTTCAGCCGCCTGGTTCGTAGGCGCGTGGGCGTCAAATGGTACGCGATCGTATTCGCCGCGCCGGTGCTGATCTGTCTGATTGCAGTCGCGATTACTCTTTGCTTTGTGCGCAATTCTCACGTTTCCGGTTTGTCCATCGAAAAACTACGCGAAGTGCCCGAGCGTTTTCTTTTCATCCTGTTGTTCATCGGCCTCGGCGAGGAACCCGGTTGGCGCGGATTTGCTTTGCCACAACTACAAACCAAACACTCGCCGCTGATCGCGAGTCTCATTCTCGCGCCGGTGTGGGCGCTTTGGCACCTGCCGCTTATTGGAAATGAATTTCCGTTGCCGATCGTTGCGCCGTTTGTCCTGTCGGTTTTCGGAGGAACATTTATGCTCACATGGATTTTCAATGGGACCGGAGGCAGCGTGTTGCTGCCGATGTTGTTTCACGCAACTATCAACACGATCGGCGCAGGATTAATTTTCCCGCTCCTCCCGAGTGCGGTGGTGGTCCTCCTGTGGTGGATTTACGGCGTTGTCTGGCTGTGCATCGGTCTGGGCGTGCTGCTTTTCAGCGCGAAAAACACCGAGGCGCCAGGTGATACCAGAAAGAGCTGAACAGAAGGTAACAAAGAAAACAAAGCCTGACTGACTGCTGGTCTCTGACCTCTGACTTCCAACGTGTTTGACAGTCACTCGCGCGAATGATCTTCCCTTGACGTCTGCTGCGACAGGCGGAGTGGATATTAGTGGACGTTACGAACGATTCCGGGCGAACGGCTGGCCTGAATCTCCAGACGCTACGTCGTCTTAAATTCTGGGTCTGGTTTCAGGAATGGACGCGGCCGACCGAACTGCAGGTCACCCTGATCTGGGCCGGCGTTATCGGCTTTTGCGGTGCCCTTTGCTCGATCGCGTATCGTGTCGCGACCAGCTTGGTTCACAAAATTCTTACCGGCAGCAGCACATCTGGTCTCGTTGAAAGCTTCACTGAGCTGCCGCTGTGGGGACGCCTCGTCATTCC
The DNA here is from genome assembly GCA_963741065.1 of uncultured Verrucomicrobiae bacterium. Taxonomy (GTDB): domain Bacteria; phylum Verrucomicrobiota; class Verrucomicrobiia; order Chthoniobacterales; family UBA10450; genus Udaeobacter. Next base: position 70,236 of record CAVUGV010000007.1, read on the forward strand.
AGCAATCGGCGGACTCATCGCCGGCGCGATCATTCATTTCGGCTCGCGTTTCCATGGCCAGGTCACCACCACCGATTATATGGAAGCCGTCGTCCTAGGAGACGGCAGAATTTCCGCGCGCCAAAGTGTGATGAAATCTCTCTCAGCTCTTTTCACGAACGCCTCCGGCGGCTCAATCGGACGCGAAGGTCCGCTGGTCCAACTTGCCGCGATGGTGGCGTCGCTGGCCGGGCGTTTGCAACGCTGGACAACGCCGCGGCTACGATTGCTCGTCGCGTGCGGCGCGGCGGCGGGAATCGCTTCTGCTTACAATGCTCCAATTTCTGGCGCGGTGTTTGTCGCCGAGATAGTCCTCGGTTCCATGGCTATGGAGATTTTCGGACCGCTCGTGTTCGCGTCAGTTATTGCCACGCTCACCGTCCGCGGATTTCTCGGTCCCGGACCGCTCTATGAAATCCCGCTGTTCCGGCTCAACGGAACTTGGGAGATCATGCCGTATCTGTTGCTTGGCCTGGCTTCCGGTCTGGTTGCGCCGTGGTTCATCCGGCTGCTGCGAATGAGCGAAAAATGGGCCGAACAGATTTCCGCGCCGGTTTACGTGAAGATGTGCATCGGCGGCCTGATTGTGGGCGCGCTGGCTGTGTTCTATCCGCAAGTCTGCGGCAATGGCTACAGTGTGGTTAACGAGATCTTGCGCGGTCAATGGCTTTGGCAAACGCTGGCGCTCATCCTGATTTTCAAAGTGCTCGCCACGGCCGCGACATTTGGCTCCGGCGCCGTGGGCGGAGTTTTTACACCAACACTTTTTGTTGGCGCGAGCCTCGGGTTTCTCTTCGGCACTGCCACCCAACACATCACCGGCTCGGGGTCGATGAATCCCAGTGCGTTTGCGATTGTTGGAATGGGGGCATTTTTGGCCGCGGCGACTCACGCTCCCATCATGGCGATCATCATGATTTTTGAGCTTACGCTCGATTATCAAATCATCCTACCGCTGATGCTGGCCTGCGTCATCGGCTATTACACGTCGGTGAAAATCGAGAAACGCTCCATTTATGCCGAAGCCTTGAAGCGCAAAGGCGCGGGCGATTACGCAAAGCAGCTAGCCGAACTCCACGTTCGCGACTTGATGAAGCCCCGTCCGCTGACGATTTCACTCAACACCGGTTTCTCCGAGATCGCCGAGAACTTCATGGCCACGCGATTCAACTATCTTTATGTGACCGATGACGACAGATTTCTCGGCGCGGTGTCTCTGCACGACATTAAGAGCTACCTCAATACGCCCGAGCTTGCGAAGGTGGTCATCGCTGGTGATCTTATGCGCGATTCATTCCCAGTCGTTCGTGCGAGCGCCTCACTTACTGAAGCGCTGGAGCGTTTCAGTCATCACGATGGAGAACGTCTGCCGGTCGTGTCGCACGATCGAGACCTGGTCGGATCGATTGCTAAGACCGATGTGATCCTCGCGCTCGCCGGAAGCACAGCGCGATCCACAACCGTGACCGGCTAGCGTGCGTCTCAATATACACCGGCCTGTTTTTCAACGACCACATCGATCAAACGACCCTGCCGATCAAACAACCACTGCGCGCTCACTTCTTCGTTCACTACCATCGGCGCGGTGAGAAAAACAGCCCCGATATGTTGGTAGTATTGTCCCAGGAAAACGTGGATTGTCTTTGCTACGCGCGGTCGTGACGCATCCTGGGTGGGCTGCGCTGTTATCGCGGAACCGCTTTCGTGTGGCTCCAATCGGTTTGCGAGAAATTCCATTACAAATCCAATACGCGAACCTGGCGGCGTATGTTTCACCAGCGCTGCGCGAATCTCCGCGCGCGGGGCATGGAGATCGATAATCACCCGCTCCGAAGTGTTGTCAGCCGGCGCCGGTTGTACGAGCCATAACAGCGCCAAGCACAAAATCGCAGCCCCACGCATCGCAGCTCACCTAACCATTCCGCTCAACCGCGGGCAAATCTGTGCCCAATCTCACCGGCAAACGACGGGCGCCCCAATCGCCACGCCTCTCCTCGAATCTCCCCGCTATGCCCAGATTTTCCGCGAACCATTCGGAGGCGCCAAGCGATCACGGGAAGAGCTGAACAGAAGACAACTCCGAAGGCCTTCGCGAGCAGGCGAAGAAAACGAAGGTCGGCTGGTTGACTTCTGATCTCTGACTTCCGCTCTCTGATTTCCGGTCTTCCTTCCTTTGTTTCCTTCTGTTAAATGGCATTTCATTATGCCGCGTTGTCCCTGGGCTACGACCGAACCAAATATCACTTATCACGATGAGGAATGGGGCGTCCCTGTGCACGACGATCGAGTGCTCTTCGAGTTCGTTATTCTCGAAGGCGCGCAGGCCGGGCTGAGCTGGACCACCATTTTGAAAAAACGGGAGAACTATCGAAAGGCATTCGACGGATTTCGCCCGGAGAAAATCGCCCGCTACGTCAAACGTGATGTTCGACGGTTGCTGCGCGACGAGGGAATCGTGCGGAACCGGCTGAAGATTGCGGCCACAATCGAGAATGCGAAAATGTTTCTCGCAGTACAAAAAGAATTTGGAACTTTCGACGCTTACCTGTGGAGCTTCGTCGGCGGCAAGCCAATCCGGAATCGTTGGCGCACCATGGCTGAGGTGCCTGCGCGCACTGCGGAATCGGACGCAATGAGTCGCGATTTGGTGCGACGTGGATTCAAATTCGTCGGCTCAACGATCTGCTACGCGTTGATGCAGGCGACCGGCATGGTCAACGATCACCTCGTCACATGTCCGCGACACGCGGAAGTCGGCGGTGCAGATCGCCGCAAGTAAAGGCAGTTCAGAAAAAACTGGAACAGAAGGCAACAAAGAGAACGAAGGTCACGGGGAGGTCGGCAAACTCACCCTTTCTTACCTTCGTTTCCTTCTGTTAAGATTCCGGTCTAAATCATAACGATGCTCTGCAAATTTTGTGAAAGGTGACAAAGACAACGTCGATCTCCGCGCAGCGGAGGCGAAAGCGCCGGTGAGGGTTGCGCTCGAATCACTCGCCGCAAATGAGAAGCAGTTCAGAAAGGAGGAACAGAAGACAACGAAGGGAACAAAGAGGCTGCGGAAGCTGCGTAAACGTCATCCTTTTTTGTCTTCGTTTTCTTCTGTTGAATTATGATATCGACTTATGAAAGGCGTGATTGTGATAGTGGCCTATCGGCCCAAGCCCGGAAAAGAAAAGCAAACGCTCGAACTGGTGCGCGGTCGTGTTCCTACTCTGCGCAAGGAAGACCTCGTGACGGATCGTGTTCCCACGATCATGCGCGCACGCGACGGCACCATCATTGAAGTCTCAGAATGGAAATCCGAGGACGCGATTGATGCCGCGCATAAGAATCCAAGCGTCCTTGCGATGTGGAATCAGTTCTTCGAAATTTGTGACTGCATCCCGCTCAATACTTTGGCTGAAGCCGAGGAGATGTTCGCGGGCTTTGAGCCGCTCTGAGTGCGGGGTTCTAGGCTGAATTTCGGGAAACCTTCTAATTCGGCAGTGCGAATGAAATGATCTTGTCTTTCGCGCACGGTGATTGGACCAGAAGTATTCACCGTCGAACGTGAGTGAGCGCGCAGCAAACGGGACCGCGGCGAGATCTTCCACCTGCGGACTTTCCTCTTTCGGATCAAGCCGGGCGATTCGCCATTCTTCGGATTTGTTGGGCTGGTTTTTATTCTCGCGGCCACGCAGCACGTAGATGCTGCCATTGAGAAAAGTGTGGCCGCAAATTTCCGCGCCGATATCAATCTCGCGGATTACGTTTCCCTGGGCGTCGAACTTCAGAATCCGCTCTTCGTACCATTGACTCATGTAGAGGCATTCGCCGTCGAAGCCAAGGTAGGAGCCAGTGAAATCGGGACATGCGAATAGTTTGGTAAAACCTTCGTTCGTCGCATACCGATAGATGTAACGATCGTCGTTGAGTCCTTTGCCAATCGTGAAATACATCTCACCGTTGCCCGATGAGACGGCAGCCCAGACAACTCCCGGCGGATCGATTTCGTCCACAATCTTCCACGTTTCGACGTCGATCTTGTAAAGCGTGCCCAGATCACGCGAGCTTACCCACAGGTGGTTGCAGTCCCACGCGAGCGCCTGCGGGGTAATGGTCGGCGACGAGCGGCGACGAATTTTAGCTATTGCTTTCATAACTCTAAGTAGTCCTTTCGCTTTGGAATTTCTACTCTCTACTTTTGGGATTGAGTAAAGGCCGCATTTTTCTCCTGACATCGCTGGCGATGACCGCATTCGCGAGTAACTCGCTGCTGTGTCGTCTGGCGCTGAAACAAACGGCAATCGATCCCGCGACGTTTACCTTCGTTCGCGTCTTTTCAGGTGCGATCGCGCTTTGGCTCGTCACGAGGATGCGAGGGATTTCGTTAGACAAATCCGGTAACTGGCCATCAGCGCTCGCGCTCTTTGTCTACGCGGCGGCTTTTTCATTTGCCTATGTCGGTCTTCCGGCGGGCACAGGCGCGTTACTGCTCTTCGCTGCGGTGCAGGCTACGATGATTCTCTGGGGATTTCACAAGGGCGAGCGCTTGGACCTTATTCAGGTTTTTGGACTTGTTATTGCACTTGCCGGACTCGTTTTGCTTGTCTTTCCCAGTCTTTCCGCGCCGCCGTTGATTGGGTCAATGTTGATGCTCAGCGCGGGCGTGGCTTGGGGAATTTATTCGGTCCGTGGCAAAGTTGCCGGTGACGCGATCGCTGTCACCACCGGAAATTTTGTCCGTGCTGTCTTGTTCGTAGCGGCAGGCAGCCTTGCTTTGATTTCACATGCGCATGTCGATGTTGCAGGAATTGGGTATGCGATTATTTCCGGCGCGATCACGTCCGGCCTCGGTTACGTCATTTGGTACAGTGCCTTGTCTGGTTTGAGGGCGACAAGTGCCGCGACAGTCCAGCTAAGCGTGCCGGTTCTTGCCGCCGCTGGCGGAATTCTCTTGCTCGGCGAACCGATCACGTTGCGCTACGTTTTCGCTTCGGTTGCAGTGCTCGGCGGAATCGCACTCGTTATATGGGAACGGACTCACGCCAAACTCACATGATATGAAAAACGACAAAGACAGCATTGACACCAGCGCGGTCGAAGATCATGACGGAATTCTGACGATTCGCGGCGGCGGCGCGCGACGCGATTGGAATGGCATCCATTACAAACAGGGCATGTCAGGCAAGAACGTGGGAACAACAAGCCTGTCCGCCAATATCGCCACGATTCCGCCGGGCGGCGTCGCCTACGCGCACATCCATGTCGGCTTCGAAGTAATCCTCTACATCATCGAAGGAAAAGTGCGCCACGAATTCGGAGCAGGCCTGAAACAAGTGATCGAAAACGAGGCCGGCGATTTCATCTACATCAAGCCCGGCGTGCCGCATGAAGTCTTCAACATGAGCGACACCGAACCGGTGGTCGCATTCGTCGCCCGCTCGTCGGCCGACGAATGGGACAACATCATTCCTTACGACCGTAATCAGCCAAAATGTCCGTCGCCCTAAAAGAGACTGCAGGCTTGCAACCCGCAGCGGTGATGCCGGTCGAAGAGACGCGGCGCTGCTTTCCTGCGCTCGCGCGCAGCCATAACGGTTACCCGGTCGCCTATTTCGACGGGCCAGGCGGCACTCAGGTGCCACGCACCGTGGTCGAGGCAATGAACGATTATCTGTATCATCACAACGCCAACACGCATTGGGCTTATCCCACCAGCGAGGAGACCGACGCGATTATCGATTCTGCGCGGAGCGTGCTGGGTGATTTTCTAAACGCACGCCCGACCGAAATCGTGTTTGGCGCCAACATGACGGTATTAACTTTTCACCTCGCGCGCGCGCTCGGCTCGCGGCTACGAGCGCAACGACGAGATTTTGGTCACGGAACTCGATCATCACGCCAATATCGCGCCGTGGCGCGTGCTTGAGAAAGAACGCGGCGTGAAGGTGCGCATGGTGAAAATGATTCCTGAGACTGGCGAGCTGGATTGGGAGGATTTCTCCCGCCAATTGAGCGGACGCACGAAGCTGGTGGCGATCGGCGCGGCATCAAATGCTCTCGGCACGATCAACGATGTGCGGCACGCCGCGAAAATGGCGCACTCGTTAGGCGCGCAAATCTTTGTCGATGCTGTCCATTACGCTCCGCACGGGTTGATCGATGTGCGCGATTGGGATTGCGATTTCCTCGCCTGCTCCGCCTATAAATTCTACGGGCCGCACATCGGAATTCTTTATGGCCGGCACGAGCTCCTCAGTTCACTCGATTTTCCCAAACTGATCCCGGCTCCCGATTCGGCACCGGAACGAGCAGAGACTGGCACACAAAATCATGAAGGAATCGCGGGAGCAGCCGCTGCTGTGGATTTTCTCGGCCTCGCTCGCTCCGGGCGCGACGCGTCGTGAACGCTTGCGCGCCGCGTTCCAGCAATTACACGAGCGCGGCGACGCATTAGTAACGCGGCTTTGGAATGGGTTGCGCGAAATGGAACGCGTCCGTCTTTACGGCCCGCCGCCCGGCACGACGCGCACACCCACAATCGCTTTTACCGTGAACGGCCTGCCATCGATTGACGTCGCGAAGAAATTGGCGGAGCGCGGGATTTTCCTGTCACACGGCGACTTCTACGCGATGACAGTGGTCGAGCGCTTGGGCCAAGCGCCGGACGGATTAGTGCGCGCCGGTTGTGCCTGCTACACCACATCTCAAGAAGTGGACCGTCTTCTAGCCGAGGTGCGCGCATTGTAATCACGCGGCGGATCTCGCAAGTCCATTGGCAGGCGGAGCGCCTGCCCTACAATTCTTTCCGGGCGGTCTTTGCGATCTCCGCAAAAGATTGAATTGAATTGAATTCCTGCTTTCCTGCCTTCCTTAGAGATTGTGAAGCATCTTCTTCTGACTTGTCTCTTTCCCATGGCGTTAACAGGACAAACCGTGCAGCAGCTCACGGAACAGTTGGGCAAAACTGTTCTTTACGGCGACATTGCTCTTTCTCCTGACGGCGCGCATGTCGCATGGGTGCAATCGACCGCCGCATCAACATCAAAGCAGACTTATATCCGAGGAACATCGGAGGATTCGCCGGCGACGGTCGTTAAAATTCCGACCGACGGGAGAGAGGACTGATTCCGATCCAGTCTGGTCTCCCGATTCCAAGATGCTCGCCGTTTTTTCGAGTGCCGGACAGAAAGAGCAGCGGCAACTCTGGATTGTGAATGCTGATGGTTCAGATCCTAAAAAAATTACGGATCTAAAAGGATACGCGGCGCGTCCGCGCTGGTCGCACGATGGAAAGCAGATTGCGTTTCTCTACATTGAAGGCGCGGGTGGCGGCGGCCCGTTAATGGCTGCAGCAGCAACGACCGGCGTGATCGACAGAGCTATTCATAACCAGCGAATCGGTGTTCTCGATATTGCCAGCCGCAAGCTACGACAGGTTTCACCGGAGAATCTTCACATCTACGATTTCGATTGGTCGCCTAACGACCAGGCGTTCGTCGCAACGGCGGCGCCGGGACCGGGTGATAACAACTGGTGGATCGCGCAGATTTACGCGATCGACATTGGCAAGGGTACCGCTACATCCATCTACAAACCGTCTCTTCAAGTGGCTGTCCCGCGTTGGGCGCCGGATGGCAAATCGATCGCGTTCATCGAGGGTCTGATGAGCGACGAAGGATTTCACGGCGGCGACTTGTTCACGATGACTGCTGAGGGCCGCGATGTAGCGAATCGCACGGCGAGTCGAAAAACCTCGGTGAATTCATTTTTCTGGCTGGCACCTGACCGCATTCTACTTGTCGAATATGTCGGCGGTGGCAGTGGCATTTCCGAGTTGAGCCTGACGAACAATTCCGCGCGGACGATCTGGAAAGGCCCGGAGGGTGTTCACGCATTTGGAAATTTTCCGAACTTCGCATTGTCGAAGGAGGGCAAGTTTGCTGCGGCTGTTCGCAGCACTTACAACTCGCCGCCCGAAGTTTTCGCAGGACCGCTCGGTGAATGGCGCCAACTGACGAACAACAACGCTGGCTTGTCGGCGAACTGGGGCAAAGCCGAAAGTATCGAATGGGCGAACGAAGCATTTAACATTCAGGGCTGGCTGGTTCCGCCGGCGAAAATCGAGGCCGGAAAGAAGTATCCCATGGTCGTGCTCATTCACGGCGGACCATCGGGCGTGACGACGTCAGAGTGGCCGGCATCCTCTGGAATGTCTCGCGCGATCATCGCCGCGCTGTCTGCTCGCGGTTATTACGTTCTCCTGCCCAATCCGCGCGGCAGTTACGGTCAGGGCGAAGAGTTCACTCGCGCCAACGTGAAAGACTTTGGCGGCGGGGATCTGCGGGACATCCTCGCCGGCGTCGATGCGGCAATAAAAAAATATCCGATCGATCCTGCGCGCCTGGGCGTGACCGGTTGGAGTTACGGCGGCTATATGACCATGTGGACTGTTACGCAAACCAATCGTTTCCGCGCGGCAGTCGCCGGCGCCGGTGTCGCGAATTTGCAAAGTTATTATGGCCAGAATCTGATCGATCAATGGATGATCCCGTTCTTCGGCGCATCCGTTTACGATGATCCGGGCGTTTACGAGAAAAGCTCGCCTATTCGGTTCATCAAAAACGTGAAGACCCCCACCCTCGTCATCGCTGGAGAGCACGATGCCGAATGCCCTTCATCGCAGTCTTATGAATTCTGGCATGCTTTAAAAACGCTCGGCGTGCCCACACAGCTCATCATTTATCCCGGCGAAGGCCATCTCTTCATCGAACCCAAGCACCAGGTCGATCGAATGGAGCAAACGGTCGGATGGTTCGACAAATATTTGAAGTATTAATGCCCAAGCACCTTGTCATCAGCACCAGCGGCAATCCCGACAGCAACAGCCGACGCATGGGTCGTGCCGCGTTTGCGCATCTGCAAAAACAGAAAGTCGATTGCGACTGGATCGATATCCGCGAAATGGACCTGCCGCTCTGTGACGCCGACAAATGTTACGGCATGCCCGGTTCGAAAAAATTAACCGCGGCCATTGAAAACGCTGACGGCATCCTCGTTGCTTCGCCGGTTTACAATTATGACGTCGCCGCCGCGACCAAGAACATGATCGAGCTGACGGGCAGCGCGTGGGAAGACAAAATCGTCGGCTTCCTTTGCGCTGCCGGAGGCCACGCGAGTTACATGTCGGTGATGTCGTACGCCAACAGTCTGATGCTCGATTTTCGCTGCGTCATTATTCCGCGGTTTGCCTTTGCCACGTCCGAAGTTTTCGAAGGCGAACGCATCACCGACAAAAAAATCGCCCAGCGAATCGAACGGGTCGCCGACGAATTGGTTCGCTTCACGAAAGCGCTCCGCAGCTAGCGCAGAGCCTTGTAGCGTGCGCTGTCCCAGCGCACGCGAGACGCTACAGCAGCAGCGACGCTACGGATAGCATCGACAATCACGGATTAATTCCGATAACCTTAATTACAAATGAAAATTGAAACTCTAGCCGTTCACGCCGGACATTCCGTTGATCCTGCCACCGGAGCAGTTGCTGCCCCGATTTATCTTTCCACGACGTTCGAGCGTGACGTCGAAGGCACGTACTCCCGCGGCTTCATGTACACGCGCAACGATAATCCTAACCGCGACGCCTTGGAACGCGGCATCAGCGCACTTGAGGGCGGCGCGGCCGCTGCCGCATTCGCCTCCGGAACAGGAGCGACCATGTCGATCTTTCAAGCGCTCGCACCGGGCGACCATGTGCTTGCGCATGTGGACGCTTACTACGGCACGTCGCGATTGCTCCGCGAAATTTTCCTGCGCTGGGGACTCCAAGCCGACTTCATCGACATGAGCAATCTCGAGGCGGTGAAAAAAGCGCTGCGACCGAAAACGAAACTGGCCTGGATGGAAACGCCGTCCAATCCGCTCTTAAAAATTGTCGATCTTGCCGCCGTCGCTGAAATTGTTCACAACGCCGGCGCGCTCTGCGTTTGCGATAACACGTGGGCGCCGGTGCTACAGCGGCCGTTCGATCTCGGCGCTGATCTTATTCTTCATTCGACCACAAAATATTTCGGCGGCCATTGCGACGTTCTTGGCGGAATCGTGGTGGCGAAAGATGATGGCGAATTTTTCCAGCGCATCCGCGGCATTCAATACGAAGGCGGCGCAGTCCCCTCGCCTTTCGATTGCTGGCTGATCCTGCGCGGGATGCGCACATTGCCGTGGCGGATGCGCGCGCATTCAGAGAACGCGATGAAAGTGGCGGACTTCCTCGCGCGACATCGGAAAGTGGGACGCGTCCATTACCCAGGATTGCAGTCACATCCCGGACACGAGATCGCCGCGAAGCAGATGTCCATCCGTTCGACTAACGCTCAGGACAAGTTGTTCGGCGGGATGCTAGCGTTCGAAGCGAAGGATGGACGCGACGCGGCGATGTCGGTCGCGGCGAAAACGAAAATCTTCATCCGCGCCACCAGCTTGGGCGGCGTGGAAAGTTTGATCGAACATCGCGCATCCATCGAAGGAACGGGAACAACCTCACCTGAAGGTTTGCTGCGCCTGTCCATCGGCCTGGAAAACGCTGACGATTTGATCGAGGACCTCGATCAAGCGCTGGGATAGCAAGACGTGATGCAGGCAATCGTGCCTGCAAGTGCGCAGACAGGATTGTCCGCGTCACGAGTGAGGACCTCGATCAAGCGCTGGGATAAAGGGCTTTCAACGTCCAACGCTCAACGCTCAACACTCAACGCCCAACGTTGAATTCAGACAAGTTTAGCGTTGGATGTTGGGCGTTGGGCGTTGGGCGTTTCTCTGAGGTTTCAAACGTTCGACCTCCAATCAGGCGCTGGCGTGCTGTAGCGTCCGCTGTCTCAGCGGACTTTCCGCGCGCGCCCCAAATTCAAATGCTCTGAGGACCCACCTTCGCGCAATCCAGCCTTCGCAGCGCTTCGGCGGAGTAGGCGGCTCCGGCGAGGCGTGCAGCGCGCAGCTGGGAGCGCGACCGCCGTATCATTAACACCGGCCTTCAGACCGGTGTCGCCGCGGGCAGGCGATGAATGAAGCCGTTTAAACGGCTTCCACTCTGCTGCGCGCTAAACACATAGAGCTTAAAAGCCGGTGTTAATGAAATCGTCTCCGGAAAACATCGATGATGTCTTGCACCTCGCTCACCCGCAGCAAAAACGCCGCACTGAAAAATACCGCTGCACCAGATGTGATGGTGCCGAGCAATATCGCTAACTTCTCGAAGAATCGCAGATCCGCCCACGCATCGAGCCAAAAGTAGTTAGCCGCCCAGCAGACCAGCGCCAGAAGCGCGCCGGCGACACAAATCTTTCCGAGGCCGATCAGCATCTGGCGTGTCTCCAACCGGCGGGTATGCCGCCACATGAGCGCGTAGAGCAAAAGAAAATTGATCGTCGCGACGAGGCTCGTCGAGAATGCAAGGCCACGATGTCCCCAGCCCAGCCGGAAGGTGAAAAGCCAGTTAAGAAAAAGGTTCGCGCCGATCGCCAAAAAGCTCACCACCATTGGCGTGTTACGTTTGCCCACCGCATAAAACGCAGGCGTCAGCACCTTTAACACTGCGTACGAGACGAGACCGATCGCGTAAAATTGCAACGCGCCTGCGGTCTGCCGCGTCATCTCGGCGGTGAATCGCCCGTGCTGATAGATCACACTGATGATCGGCGGCGCCAGCATTGCCAATCCGATCGCCGACGGAATAGTAAGCAAAAAGGCTAGCCGCATTCCCCGCGCAAGAATTGCGCGGAACTCGGCCGTGTTCCCCAGCGCGGCGCTCTTGGAAACCAGCGGAAGCGTAACCGTGCCGATGGCCACTCCAAAAATTCCAAGCGGCAATTGCATCAGGCGAAATGCAATGTTGAGCCAGCTCACCGGGCCATTTCCGAGACTCGCAGCAAAGCCGCTATTGATCAGCACATTCACCTGCACAGCGCTGGCGGCAATGACCGCTGGTCCCATTAACGTCAGAACAGTGCGCACGCCTTCGTCGCGCCAGTGAAAATCGGCGTGAAACCTGTAGCCGACTTTCCACAGCGATGGAAATTGTCCCATCAATTGCCAGGCACCGCCGATCAGCGTCCCGATCGCGAGACCCACGAGCGAACGCGCACCGAAATGCGGATCAAGCCAGTAACCGATTGCCACCCCGCCAATGATGGAGCCGAGATTGAAATAGCTCGACGCCATGGCCGGCGGACCGAAAACGTGTTTCGCATTTAGCATTCCCATCACCAACGCTGCGAGCGAAACCAGCAGCATGAATGGCCACATGACCCGCGTGAGCAAAATCGTCAGCGCAGTTTTGTCCGGCGACCAGGCTCCCCACGTCAAAAGCTCAACCAGTTGCGGCGCGAACACGATGCCCAGCAACGTGATTGCGCTCATGAACACCGCGGTGAGCGTCGCGACCTTGTTGGCCAGCCGCCACGCCGATTGATCGCCTTCAACCGCGATCTTTTTCGAGAACGTGGTGATGAACGCCGTTGAGAGCGCGCCCTCGGCAAAGAGATCGCGCAACAAATTCGGCAGCCGAAACGCCATCAAAAAGGCGTCGAGATTCTTTCCGGCCCCGAACAGACCGGCAAATACCATTTCGCGAATCAAACCGAGGACACGACTGGACAGGATGGCGATGCCAACAACGCCCGTCGCGCGGGTGCTCATTCGTCGGTCGTCAGCCGCAGCCATGTCGGCAAAGAAAGAACAACGTCACGCCGTTTTACGAAAGCAAAATTTCGCAGGCTAACCACGAATCCCGCGACCGCGGGACGAATGGACAGCGAATGTTGTAGCGTGCGCTCGTCCTCAGCGCATTGGAACTTTCCGCTGGGGAGAGCGGACTCTACACGCAACCGCGGATTACGCTTATGACGCGGATCCGCCTTCGCGCGCGGCTACGGCGGACAAGCGCCCCTGACAGAAGTGTTCTTGGGGGAACAGGGGGGTTGGGGTGTTGGGGATTAGTTATGCATTATTGCCCAGGTGGCCGCGACTGCGGCTGCCAGGTTGGTTTGCATAAATTTCATCTATCGAACATGCGGCGAAGCGGACGCGCTGGGCAAATGTTGCGAAAAACTGTGCAGCTCTTGTTGTGGTGCGACGCAAAGGAGCGGTTGAGGAGAACATCAGTCTCATTTGCGTTGCGTTTCCGTTTCTGGTTCTCAATACGGAAACGGCGCGGCGAAGTTCCTAAAGAAACTCGCCATCTGTGAGAAATTCGACGTCTGACCAGCCTTCGCCAACCGCTTCGTCCCGCAACCGCGGACTGCGGCGCAGGCACAGACGCCATAAAGTTCCTTCGCCGCGGCGAGCTACAACCTCGTCGCCGCGGCGAGCAGTTCAGCGTGCCGGGGAAAACAGCCGCTGCTGGGAAATCTTGCGCGTGACGCCTCGCGGCATCTGCCAGAAGATCGAACGGATTGACGGTGCGTGGCATCGGCATCTCTGCCGATTGAGAATTGGCTCGCCACGGCGAGTCCGTCCTGTGTGGGGAGTGGCGGACTGGAAGCCAATGCCAGGAATTGCGGTGTAATTCGAGGACGCGCGTTTCCAAAGTGAAAGCGCGGAGTGTGGTTGTTTAAAACCGCTTGGTAAAGAGAAAACGCGTTTTTCAGGTAAGGAAGGCTTCCTGATCTTTCATTACAAATTCCCCTAGGGGAATATGTGAACAGCGGTGAACAGGTGGGCGCGTTTCGAGTGTGAAAACGCTCTTAGGTAGAAAGACTTCGCTGCCGTCAAATCGTTGAATCGATTGAAGCGTTAAATCGTTAAAGCGGATTCTCCGGGATCACCGATCCCGGCTACAGCTGAGCGTGGAACGGTTCAACGGTTTAACGAATCACGCGGGCTTGGCCCATCAGGCACCGGGGTAAACGAATTCAAACGTCCAACGCCCAACGCTCAACGCCCAACGTCGAATGAAGAACTCCGCTGAGGACCCACCTTCGCACAAGGCTACGGCGAGGCGTGCAGCGGACGCTACAGCCGATGTAACGATGTAACGTTTTTAACGAATCACGCGGGCTTCGCCCGTCACGCGGCGGGGAAGCGGACCACCTTCTTTTTGCCTTTGCCAAGGATGCTCGCCGGCGGCAAAAAAGTTAGCTCTACGTATTTCGTGGCCACCTCAATCAGATCCCCGCTGCAATTCAGACCGAGCTTGCGTTTAATGTTCTCGCGATGAGTCTCGATGGTTTTCACGCTCAGGCTTAGCGAATGAGCAATTTGCCGGTTGCGAAGCCCCGAGCCTAACAAATTGAAAATGTGCATTTCGCGATCGGATAGAGTTTCAATGCCAATCGTAGGACGCGCCGAACGCGCCTCTGCACGCGACTCCAACGATTTTTTGAATGCGCGCATCGCCACATCTTTGCTGACGTAAATGTTGCCCGCCACAATTTCGCGAATGGCGGCCAACAGCTCTTCCGCGGGCGCGCTTTTCATCATGTAACCGGCTGCGCCCGCGCGCAGGGCGCGCTCTGCGAAGATGGCTTCCTCAAAGGCAGAATAGATCAGGATCCGCAGGCCGGGTCGTTCGCTCCTGAGCGCCTTCACAAACTCCAGGCTGTCGCCGGCGCCCAGTCGCAGGGAGGTCACCAGCAACTCAGGCTTGTGTTCGGCGATCTTGTTGCGTGCGTCCCGAATGTTGTCCGCTTCGCCGCAGACAATCATGTCGCGCTGAGAATTGAGATAATCCCTGAGCCCGTAGCGAAGCAGCGGATGCTCCTCCAAAATCAGGATGCGTGTTTTAACCGGATTCTTGACCGAGTCCGACATGTCTGTGCGGGTGCGAAAATCGGCGCTTTTCTGACATTGAGGCGGCCCTCATGTCAAGCATTTTGAATAAGAAGTCGTACGCAATTCTGCGTATTGTTGTAGCGTCCACTGTCCACAGCGGATCGGCACATGATTTTGCCCGGGCTCCGGAGTGACTGCGCTGAGGACAGCGCACGCTAGAGCTAAGATCGATTAACCACGAATCAACACGAAGCGGAAAACCACAGACCGTCTCCCATTATTCGTGTGTATTAGTCCCGCAGTCGCGGGATTCGTGGTTAGCAGTGACTGCGCTGAGGACCCACCTTCGCACAATCCAGCCTTCGCAGCGCTTCGGCGGAGTGGCGGCTACGGCGAGGCGTGCAGCGCACACTACAGCCCGGTCGGGCAATCGATGAACTCCCATGGAACTCTGAATCGCCTGGACAAATGCGCAGCCAGCGCTTTTACGCCGAAGACTTCCGTAGCGTAATGTCCGCCGAGCAGAAGATTCATGCCGAGCTCTTCAGCCGCCACAGCTGCCCAGTGCGGAGCTTCGCCAGTGATAAACGTGTCGATTTTTTCCTGCGCGACCCGGTAGATTTCAGAGCCTGCGCCGCCGGTCACGATGCCAATCGTGCGCGTTTGCTTCGGGCCATAATCGAAAAACTTTACCGGACCATTCAATGCGCGTCGCAATTTACGAACGAGCTCGCTCCGCGGCATTGACACGCGCGCTTTCAGCCCGACGGGCTGACCTTTTTCCTCCAGAAACGGTTGCGCCGATTTGAGTCCAAGCGCGGCGACGAGCTGCGCGTTGTTGCCAACTTTCGGATGGATATCCAGCGGAAGATGCGCGCTGTAGAGCGCGATATCATTTTCAAAGGCAAGCTGCAGTTGCCGGCGCAACGCGTTTCTCACCGGTTGCAAGCCCGGCCAGAACAAACCGTGGTGCACGATCAGAAGATCGACTTTTTTCTTTCCGGCCTCGGTCAAAACGGGCGTGGAAACATCGACTGCCGCGCCGAGCCGCGTGACGCGTCCTGAATTTTCAATTTGCAGACCATTGAGCGCGTTGTCCCAATCGCCCACGTCGCGAATGCGCAGGAACTCATTCGTGTAATCGACGATGTTAGTGAGTGAAGGCACAAAGCGAGTGTAGCGGTGTTTGTGTCAAACGCCGAGCCAAAACACAGCCGTTTAGCACGCTGGCAAGCGAGGCGCTTGCCCTACAAGCGACATCCGCGTTATCCAGCTTGCCCGCCGTGTGCGGGTGTAATCCGTGATTCAGTCCTTTGCCCGCCGAAAATTTTTTCTGCCCGCGAATCACGCGAATTGACGCGAATATTGGGAGAGGTTCACTGCCAAGGCATCGCGAAGTGGCGCATCGAATTCTTTGCTTCCGATTCGCGTTTATTCGCGTGTTTCGCGGGCACTATCCTTATGAACCATCCGCGTTATCCGAACTGCTATAGGCTAAATTCGTCGCGTTTTACGAAGATTCTTTCAAGCGGCCATTAAGGTGGACGCGACGCCCTCGTCGCGCTCTTGCATAGGGACAAGGCGGCGAGGGCGCCGCTTCTACTTCTCTTCGTTTTTCTTGACGAATTCCGCGCGGCTTGTGAACCTTCAACGAGCTAGCGTTCGCCGCGGCGAACGCCCTACAACATTCAACATTTGAAATGAACGTAGAATACACGGATGCACCGGCGACTCGCCCCGAATCAAGCGCGGGCGACAAAATGCCCTGTCCATTCTGCGGACATCTCCTGCCAAAAGACGCGCGAAGCCTGTGATCGATGCGATTGGAAGCGCGGCGCGACGGAAACTGCGGAAGGCAAAGCGAGCGACGCAGTGGCGGTTATGTTCAGTATCATTCCGGGATTGGGACACATCTACAAGGGACATATCCTGGCTGGCTTTCTCTGGATGGCTGGCGCGATCCCGGTCGGGCTCTTTGTGTTCCTGGCCGCGATCGCATCAGCCGGGTGGGGTCTCGGTCTGTTTTTCTTTTACCTCGGCGCCGTAATGCTGCATGCCTACGCCGTGCATGATCGCGTCACGCCGCCCAAAGAAGACGAAGGCGAAGAATACTGAGATCGAAGAAGCGTTGATGGGTAGCGCGCGCGTCTCGCGTGCTGGTTTCGGCGTCGCGCCGAAACAGTCTTTCCAAAGTCCAAGTACAAAAACCTATCCCCAAACTTTCGCGTCTTTTCGTGTGTTCGGATCCGCACTATCCGCTCAATCCGTGGTTAAGTACCTTCGGTTGCGGCAGAGCCGCTCTGTGGACAATCATCCTGCAATCGCGGCGATGAATTTCTTCGAGAATTTCGCGCATTCCGTAGCGAAATTTCCAGTTTGGATAATGCGACTGAAACTTTCGCACGTCGCTGATCCACCAGATGTGATCGCCAATGCGGTTCGTTTCCTCATAGGTCCAGGTTAATTTTTTGCCGCTGATTTCTTCGCACATCTCGATGGCCTCGAGCATGGAACAATTGCTATGCCGGCTTCCGCCGATGTTATAGACTTCTCCGGCGCGCGGGGCGCGAACGAATTCCGCAAATGCTTCGACGAGATCGAAACTGTGGATGTTGTCGCGCACCTGTTTGCCTTTGTAACCAAAAACGCGGTAAGGCCTGCCGCTCACGGTGCAGATCATCAGATATGAAAGAAAACCGTGCAGCTCCGTTCCAGCATGCGCGGGTCCGGTAAGACAACCGCCACGGAAAGAAACGGTCGGCATTCCGAAATAGCGTCCGTATTCCTGAACGAGGATGTCCGCGGCGACCTTGGACGCGCCGAAGAGTGAATGCTTCGTGTAATCGATGCTCATCGTCTCCGAGATGCCCGGCTCGTATTCGTGGCCCGGCTCGATTTCCCAGCGTTTCTCCAGTTCGCGCAGCGGAAGGCGATTCGGTGTGTCGCCATAGACCTTGTTCGTCGATGTAAAGATGAATGGCGCCTCCGGAGAAAAATTTCTCGCGGCCTCCAGCAGATTCAGCGTGCCGTTCGCGTTGACCGTGAAATCGGTCTGCGGATCGCGCGCTGCCCAGTCGTGTGACGGTTGCGACGCGGTATGCACAATCGCTTCAATGGCGCCCCGATGCTGTTTGAACAGCTCCGTCACTGCGGCGGCGTCGCGAATGTCCAGATCGTGATGTTCGTAACCGCGAACATTCGCGATCAAATCGTCGCGCGTTTTTTTTGTCGAAGCTTCGGCGCCGAAAAATTCTGCTCGCATATCGTTATCGATCCCGATCACGCGCGCGCCTTCGCCGGCGAAACGCTTGACGGTTTCGGAACCGATTAATCCGGCTGAGCCTGTAACGATGACGGTGCGCGGCGTACTCACAACGGTCGTTCGATCGTGTCAACACTACATGCGCAATCTGTCATCCTGAGCGAAGCGAAGGATCTCACAACCGAAGCTTTGATCGTCTTCCTTCAGCAAAATCTCAACCGCGTCTGTGCGAGGTCCCTCACTTCGTTCGGGATGACCACGCGAAAAATTGGGTGAAGTCATTCCCCGATTATCCATGTGAGCTCTCCGGCGGTTGGGTTCACGCGCGACGCTGGAAATTGCGGATCGCCTTTCCACACGCGCTCAATTAATTCGGGGCTTTTCGCCGCACCCACGAGGAACAATATGTGCCGCGCGTGATTGATGAGCGGAAATGTGAATGTCAATCGCCAGGCGTTCAACTTGGGAACAAAATTTGCCACGACCCGCCGCGTTGTCTCTTCCAATGCGGCGGTGCCAGGAAAAAGCGACACCGTATGACCGTCATCGCCCAAGCCGAGAAGGATCAGGTCATGCCGATAAATTGATTCGCTGCGCTCGCTGCCGATGCTGTCGAGCTGGTCTTGATATTCCTGCGCCGCGATTTGCGGATCAATTTCGCCGCGCATGCGCAGGATCGACTTTTCAGGAACCCCAGCAGGCGCGAGAAGAGTTTCGCGCGCCATTCTGAAGTTGCTCTCTGGATCGTCCGGGGGCACGCAACGCTCGTCTCCGAAGGTGAAACGAACCAGGTCCCACGGCAGATCATTCGCGACCGCCGCAAGCCGCGCGTAAACCGGCCGCGGCGTATTCCCGCCCGAGAGCGCAATCCGGAATTCGTTGCGTTCACCAATCGCCTCGCGCGCCTGTTCAAGAATGAAGTCAGCGGCGTCCGGGACGAAGTTTTTCGTGCGAACGATTTTTGAGTTGGCCTTCATTGAAATTCGTAAATCGTGTTACAAAAGGTCTGCATCCTTTTAGTCGTAAAGCGGCACAGCAGCGCCGCACTCCAAAACGTGGCCGTAACCTAAACGCACATCACGCGCTTGCGTCTTGGAGTGCGGCGGTGCTCCGCCGCTTTCACAATGGGTCTCGAGCACAATGAATGGCAACGGCAGGATTGTCGATCGGGTCCGCTTCCGCTGCTCAGATCGCGCAATGTGACTGGCCGCGTTTTTGCAGATAACGCTGATGATATTCTTCGGCGCGCCAGAACTTCGGTGCAGGTTCGATTTGCGTTACCACCGGCCGATTGAAGCGACGGTTCTTTTCAACTTTCTCCTTTGAAGCTTTGGCCGCCGCCTCTTGTTCGGGCGAATGATAAAAAATCACCGAGCGATATTGTGTTCCAACATCGGGTCCCTGCCGGTTCAAGGTCGTCGGATTATGATTCGACCAGAAAACATCCAGAAGTTGATCGTAACTGATCTGCGCCGGATCGAATTCCACTTCTACGGCCTCAGCATGTCCGGTCTTATCGGTGCAGACATTTTCATACGTTGGATTCTCCTTTGTCCCGCCTGCGTATCCAACCGCTGTGGACAACACGCCCTTCAAATTGCGAAAAGTTTCTTCCACCCCCCAGAAACAACCTGCGCCGAATGTGGCTTTCTCCGTTTGCATACGAAGATGATGGTGCGATTACTCGCGGCGCGCAACCACGCGCTCGTAGCGATTCGCTGCTTGAATTTCTCTTTAGCGCCAAAGGCGCGGCGTTCATGTCAAAGTCCGCCAAAGGACGGATTCGCCGTGGCGAACCTGGGGCAACGCCCCAGGATTATCGAAATCCGAAAACGCCAGCGCTGAAAGCGCGACTTACTTCCGGCAGCAGTTCAGTCCCCGCCGATTGAATCGTGCTTTCAGCGCTGAGGTGCTCTTGATCGATAGTTCCTGGGGCGTTGCCCCAGGTTAGTTTGAGATAGCGCCTTCGGCGCTAAACACATTCGCTGCTTGACTTGCCAGCCGGTCTTTCCTAAGTCCAATAGCGATCGAATGCGAGGGCTGGAACTATTGGATGCCTTAACCGAATGAACACCCGTGCTACTACTCTCCAACAGGTGCGTCCGTTCCTGCCTGTTCGGCTCTTCAATGGATTCGGCGCATTGCTCGAAAAAACGCGAATTCCATCGACTCGGGTGTTTGCCGTTGACTTGATCGAGACTGCAAAGCGCCGTTGCGGCCTCGATGATTTTGGCGACGGCGACTTTTTTGAAGCGCTAGCGCGCTTGCTCGAGTCCTGCCAGAGCGAGGCACGGCTCAACCTGATCGGAAAAATCGCTCTGAAGGTCGATGTGTTGCAGACGTTGTGCTCGCGTTTGCAAATGGAACGGGACCGGCGGCTTTATCCCAAGATCGCGCGGCAGCAAATCCGCGAACCGCTCTTTATCGTCGGGTTGCCTCGCAGTGGTACCACAGTGTTGCATAGCCTGCTCGCCGCGGACCCGGAGCATCGATGTCCACTCATGTGGGAAGTAAGGTCGCCATCTCCACCTACTCACGTGGATGAGAAACGCCGGATTCAGCGCGCGACCCAGAGTTGTAACTTCTTCAACTGGCTCGTACCTACGTTTCGCTACGTGCATGCTGTGGGCCCGGAAGTTCCGCAGGAGTGCGTCAGCCTCATGACTCCTACATTTATGAGCGACCAGTTCGATGCGATGTATTATGTGCCGTCGTATCGCGCCTGGTTTTTCCAACAGGATTTGCGGCCTGCATACCAATATCATCGCCGGTTTCTTCAACATCTGCAGTTTCGGCGGGCTGCGCGCCGTTGGATTCTGAAAGCGCCTACTCACATGTTTACCATGCCCGCATTGCTCTCCGTCTATCCGGATGCGCTATTCGTGCAGACCCATCGAACGCCGGTCGATGCGATGGCTTCGGTATCAAGTCTCGTGACGATTCTTCGCAGCGCGTTTAGCGATGCCGTCGATCCGTTTACGATTTACCGCGAAGCAATCCAGTACTGGTCTGAAACCATGGAGAAATTTTTGGATGAACGCGATCGACTGGCCAACGACCGGATTTGCGACGTGGAATACAACCAAATTCGCCGTGACCCGATCGCTGCGGTCCGGCGAATCTATGATCACTTTGGCTGGTCGCTCTCGCCAGAGGCAGAACAGCGCATGCGTGTTCTGGTCGCAAGTAACGCGCAGAGGCAATCTGCGAATCATCGATATCATCTATCGCAGTTTGGCTCTTCTGCGGAGGAAGTCCTCAGCGCGTTCGCGTCCTATTGTCAGCGATTTGGCTTATCCTCGTCGGATGGTGAGAAACTCTGGTCATCGGGTCGAGACCCTTCGCTATTACAAACACAAAAGCGTTCTGCCTTTGTCTCCGTTACCGGAAACAATGCTGAAACTGGTGGCTAAGACGCCTGGCGCAAATACTGTGCTCAATCCCAAAGCGGCGTCTCGGCCCATGGGATCATCCCTCGAGCGGAGGTATGGGAGATTGTCCGAACTATCCCACGGGCCGAGCCGCCGCACTCCAAAGCGCGCTATGCGCGCAAAAACCAACAGCCTGTCATTCCGAGCGAAACAGTTTACCCGCCGCGGCGGGAGGAATCTCTGGATGAAACTCTTCGGCAAACAGTACGTAGCAATCAATAACTAATCAGGTTGCCTTATCTGATGCAGGAGAGAAATTTCTCGAATGACCTTTGAAGCGCGCCGGGCGATTAGCGCTGATCATCCAAGCCTGCCAGGCCATTTTCCCGACGCGCCTTTAGTACCCGGGGTAGTCATCCTCGACGAAGTGCTCGGAGCGTTGCTGGAATGGCGCAAAGATTGTCTGCTTACAGGCATACGAACCGTTAAATTTTTTGTGCCACTTAAGCCCGAGCAGACTTTCACCGTCTGTTTTTCCGCGAGCGATGATGACGGGGGCGAGGTGAACTTTTCCTGCCGCGTTGAAGATCGCGTAATAGTTGAAGGTCGACTTGAAGTTTCCTGGCGAACAAAATGAACTGGTGAATAGGCGAGTCCCGATAGTATGCGAGCAGCGTAGGTGCGCCATGTTTATAGCCCAACGCTGCAATAGCAAAATTCAGCTCCGTAGGAGCGGCATATTATGCACCCGCAGACATGTCGCGCCTACGGCGCTTTGGCCCGCCATCACACTGAACCGGATTCTACCATCGTGAACGCGCTATCTTTGGACGCGCATCAGTTTGAAACCGAGCGGAGCGATCCGCGTCTGGCGCAGTGGCTCCAGCAATTCCCGCCGGCGGTGTTCAGCGAACGCTTGTATCAAAGCATTGAACTGTTGGAGCGTTACAGCATCGAGCAGGCTGTCGATCTTTCCCGACAGTTGAATCTGGTGGATCAACTCGGTGCGTGGCGATCCGTGGATGAACTTTGCCGCATTTTGTCTTTTCAGTCGCGTTTCAAGTTCGCTTTATCCTGGATCCTGGAACGTCTGGTCGAAAGTGGCTGCGCAGAAGCACGGACCGACGGACAAATCCGCTCCTATCATCTGCGGCAGCCACCGTGGCAACCCGATCTCAAACACTGGCGCGCAGTAGGTCTAGCTATTGATCCTACCAACGCGGCGACGCTGGATTTATTAGATCACGCCGCAAGCGTTTATCCGGCGGTTGCCAGTGCTCAGCCGAGCGGCGATCACAATCTGCTCGGGCCACAAGGCGTGCCGCTGTGGCTGAATTATTTTCACAACGATAATTTGACCTACGCGGTGAATAATTGGGTGGGCGCAGTATTGGCCGCCGATCATCTTTCCACTCAGCAGACGCTCCGGATTTTAGAAGTCGGCGCCGGCACCGGCAGCGCCAGCGAAATTTTGCTGCAGTTGCTTGGTGAACGCGGTCTCTTGCCACGGGTCGAGCGCTATCTCATTACCGAACCGAACGCGTACTTCCGACGCTGCAGTCAACGCAAACTAGCCGGCCAATATCCAAATCTGCCACTGAATTGGGCACCGCTAGACCTCGACTTGGCATGGAACACTCAAGGGATCACTCCAGGAGAGTTCGATCTCGTCTACGCTGTGAACGTGATGCATATCTCCAAGAATCTTTTGTTTAGCTTGAATGAGGCCCGATCAGCTCTCGCCACCGGCAGCTGGCTTGTGATCGGCGAATGCGTTCGGCCTTACGATAATCAACCAATCTATCCGGAATTGATGTTTCAGATTCTGGACAGTTTCACAAACGTCCAGACGGATCCGGAACTTCGCCCGAATCCGGGCTTTCTAACCGCAGAGCAATGGCGTCGTGCTTTTTCGTGCGCAGGCTTCAAACACGTGAACGTGGCGCCGGACATCGATCGGATCCGCGAGATTTATCCACATTTTTTCACCGGCGCCATTTGTGGGCAAAACATCGAAGCGGCAAATGACCCCGCAAGTTCTCGGAAGTAAAGTTTCGGAGGCGGATCGCTGGACGACGTTGCCGGAACGCGGCACGCCCGCTTCGCTGCGCGTAATCGCCCGGATCGCGGAGCACATCGGACGACCGGCAGCGAGGCTGTTGCTGTACCCAATCACACTTTATTTTGTAATCACTGCACGTTCTGCGCGTCGGACGTCTTACGAATACTTGAAACGTTTGCGCGGCGCTTCAGTTCACTGGTGGGATGTCTTCCGCCATTTTCATTGCTTCGCCGCGACGATTCTGGATCGCGTTTATCTGCTCCGCGGTGAATTCGAGCGCTTTCGCGTGACGGTTCATGGGAAGGAACTTTTGCAGCGCCATATCGAAACCGGCAAAGGCAGCATCTTGTTAGGTTCGCACCTGGGCAGCTTCGAAGTGTTACGCGCGTTAGGAGTAATGCAGCGGGGCTTTCCCCTGAAGGTGTTGATGGATAGCGTGCACAACCAAAACATCACGCGCTTTTTTGACGCGCTAAATCCCAAGATTGCTGGAACGGTGATCGCACCCGACCGACCGGATACCTTGATACGGGTTAAGGAGAGTTTGGAGGCCGGCTGTTTCGTCGGCATGTTGGGCGACCGCGTCTCCGGAGGCGACAAGACAACGCGATGTCAGTTCCTGAACGCGCCGGCTACGTTTCCAGCTGGCCCGGTCCTGCTTGCCGCCATGATGCGTTGTCCTGTGATTTTGTTTTTTGGACTGTACCGCGGTGGAAACAGCTACGAAATTTACTTCGAACAGTTTGCCGACGAGATCGATTTGGATCGCAATCGTCGCGCCGAAGATATTCAGCTGTGGATGCAGCGTTACGCCGAACGCCTCGAATATTATGCGCGTCTTGCACCTTACAACTGGTTCAACTTCTATCCGTTTTGGAATGAAGCGAAGGAGAACTGCCCACTAAACACGCGAATAGACTCGAAAAATTCTGCGGTCTAAAAACAGCGAAACCTTTCGCGCCTTTCGTGTGTTTCGTGGGCGCTGACTGACAAACGAATTTTGCGGAGCTTGCGTAATGGCTAACGATGCTGTGATCCACAAAGCGGAAATTCGCACACTGATCCCCCACTCTGATCTGATGTGCTTGTTGGACGACGTCATGCAGTGGGATGATCGATCCATTGTGTGCATCACCAATACCCATCGTGATCCGGCCAATCCATTGCGGCGCGGCGGGTGCTTATCAGCCCTGCACGCCTTTGAATACGGCGCACAAGCCGCGGCAGTTCACGGCGGGTTGCGAGCCCGCGCGGTGGGTACAATGGCGGCTCCGGGTTATCTGGCCGCGCTGCGAGATGGACGGTTACAGGTAGCGCGATTGGATCAGATCCATTTGCCGCTTCGCATTTACGCGACGCGTCTGTTCGGCGATCGGGCTAATACTGTGTATGAATGTCTTATCTCGGCCGCCAACGTTCTTGTAGCAGAAGGACGAATTATCATTGTGGAACGCGAATGATAGCTGTAGCGGCGCTCTATGAGCGCCGAAAATAGCTCTTCGCGTGAAATTGCGCTGCATTATCGGCGGTCACAGACTGCCGCTACAGAAACTCTACATCACGATTCCACCATCGACGCAGAGCACCTGGCCAGTGATGTAGGCTGCTTCCGCCGATGCAAGGAATGCTACGGCGTCGGCAATTTCCTCCGCCGTTGCGGTTCTTCCAAGCGGGATTTTAGCGTGAATCGTTTTCTTGATGTCATCGGAAAGTCCGGCGGTCATGTCCGTAGTCACAAAGCCCGGCGCCACTGCGTTGACAGTGATGTTGCGGCTCGCCAATTCGCGAGCAAGAGACTTCGTGAACCCGATCAAGCCGGCTTTACTGGCCGCGTAATTTGTTTGCCCGGCGTTACCCATCAGGCCGATTACCGAGCTGATGTTAATGATGCGGCCGCTGCGTTGCTTCGTCATGGCGCGAACAATCGCCTGAGTAAAACTAAACGCGCCGCGCAAGTTTGTGTTGATAACCGCATCCCAATCTTCGAGCGACATCCGCATCACGAGCCCGTCGCGCGTCACCCCGGCGTTGTTCACCAGGATGTCGGCCCTGCCAAAATCATCCAGAATCCGGGCTCCGACTTTTTGGACGGCAGCATGATCTGCGACATCGACCGCGTACGCTTTCGCCGCATCCGCGCGAAGGGCAGTTGATTTCATCCGCGACCTTCTCGGCGTTTTGCTCCGTTCGGCTTACGCACGCCACTCGCGCGCCTTCGTTCGCAAACTGCAAAGCGATAGCGCGCCCGATCCCCCGCCCCGCTCCGGTGACGATCGCGACTTGTCCTTCGAATCTCATATTACTTTCCATCTGACTAAAAGCCGATCCTGAGCTACTGCACCACGCCATAGCGGCGCTGGCGGCGCCCAAACTCTTCCACCGCGGCAAGGAGGTCTTTCTTAGTAAAATCGGGCCACAGCTTTGGCGTGACGTACAGCTCAGTGTAAGACGTTTGCCAAAGCAGGAAGTTCGACAGGCGCATTTCGCCGGAAGTGCGAATCAGCAGATCCGGGTCGGGATAGTAGCGGGTGTAAAGATGTTTGCTGAACATCTCCACATCGATCATTGCCTTGTCGATGTGGCCCAGCTCAATCGCGCGAAGCAAACTTTTAATCCCATCGATGATTTCAAGCCGGCCGCCGTAGCTCAACGCAAGGACAAGCGTGAGACCTGTGTTGGCGGCAGTTTGTTCGATCGATTTGTGAAGTTGTTCCTGCGCACCTCGAGGCAGGTCCGTCAACCGGCCAATCGCCTGAAGACGCACATTTTTCTCGATCAATTCCGGTGTTTTCTCTTTCAAAAATTTCTCGAGCAAACGCATGAGTGCGATGACTTCGCCTTTCGGGCGCTGCCAGTTTTCAGCCGAGAACGCATAAAGAGTGAGATATTCCACCTTTAATTCGCCGCAGCCTTCCACGCATTCGCGCACCGCCTGCGCTCCGGCCTCGTGACCCTTGATGCGCGGCAGTCCCCGCCCCTTCGCCCACCGGCCATTGCCATCCATGATGATCGCAATGTGACGGGGAACAGTTTTGAGATTCGGAGACATTGTCGCAGCCTTTATCTTCCGGAATTTATTGCCGAGAGGCAAATTTCACTCGAGCCAAATCCGAATGAGGAAGCCAAGGTGACGATGGCTGTAGTGTCCGCTGCGCGCCTCGCCGTAGCCTTGTGCGAAGGTGGGTCCTCGGCGGATTTTTTGTTCGCTCCCTGCCGGATGCGCTGACAACAGCGCACGCTACAGCACGATCGTCTCACCGCGTGCGGGACCGACGCTGACCATGGATAACTTTCCTCCGGTTAATTCGGAGATGTATCTAAGGTATTTTCTCGCTGCCGGAGGAAGCTGCGAAAATTTTCGGGCCGCCTGCGTGGATGCGTTCCAGCCCCGCACCTCCTCATAGACCGGTTCACAATTAGCCAGCTGGCTCGCATCGGATGGCGGTACATCCAGGCGTTTCTCGTTTAGCCGATACGCAACACAAACTCGAATTGGATCGACGTGATCAAGTCCATCCAGATTGGTGATGGCGAGCTCGTCGATTCCATTGATCATCCTTGCATAACGAGTGGCGACGGCGTCGAACCAGCCGCACCGCCGCTTGCGCCCCGTTGTCGCGCCAAACTCGCGTCCGAGGTTATGAAGCCTTTGCGCCAATTGGTCGTCCTCGGTGGGCAACGCTCCGTCGCCTACGCGGGTTGAGTACGCTTTCATCACGCCTACCACGCGATCCATACGGTGCGGCGGCACACCCGTGCCTGTGCATGCGCCCCCCGCCGTTGTATTCGAAGAAGTCACATATGGATAGGTGCCATGGTCGATATCAAGAAACGTTCCCTGAGCACCTTCAAACAGGATTTCTTTGTCCCGCTCGATGGCACGATGCAGATACACGACCGTGTTTGTTACGAACGGACGCAATTTCTTGCCGGCTGCCAGGTAAGTTTCGTTAACTTCCCGAAAACTAATCGGCTTCGCGCCGAGTGCCTGAAGGATTCTGTTGTTCTCAATCACCTTGGCTTGCAATTTTTTTGAGAACACAATCGGCTGTATCAAGTCGGATATGCGCAGTCCGGTGCGCGCTGCTTTGTCGCCATAGGCCGGGCCGATCCCCCGCTTGGTCGTTCCAATCCGGCCTCGACGCAGCTCGCGTTGCTCGTCCAGTATCCGGTGATAAGGCAGGACAAGGTGCGCGCAATCGCTCACGAGCAAGTTCTTGTCGATCTTGACTCCCAATTTACGCAAACCGTCGATCTCACCGACCAGCGCTACTGGATCGATCACAACGCCGTTTCCAATCACGCAGATTTTGCCGCGCCGCAGAATTCCAGACGGAATGAGATGCAAAACGTATTTGACACCCCGATAGATGACGGTGTGCCCGGCATTGTTGCCGCCCTGACTCCGGACAACGATATCCGCCCGGGCAGTGAGCACATCGATGATCTTGCCCTTGCCCTCGTCGCCCCATTGCATCCCAATTAAAATTGTGTTCGCCATTGAAATCAGAAATGGGCAAAAAATTTCCCAGCACTTTGCTAGCAAGGTGCTGGGCTTGCCCACAGATAATACGTTAGCAAGGTTACTGCGCAAGGGGTTTCGCGGCTTCGCGCAATTCTATCTCCACGCTGCTTGTTTCCGCTATTCAGCACTATCTCTGTAGCGGGAAGCTGTCAGCTTCCCCTACAGCACGCCTCGTTGCGCGATCAAGGCGTCGGAGCTTGCGCCTTTTGCCGAGGGAGTAGCGCTAGGCTGCTCTCTTCCGGATTCAATGATGGTCGGCCGAACTGGGCCGATCGGTTCCAACTTGGTACTTCGCGGCGTGGACGGGCGCGATGCTCTTTTTTGCTCGACTTGGGCTTCTCGTTTCACCGGCGTGGGAGTTGTCGAGACAGCTGGTCTTGGCGCGGCCGCCGTTTCCGAGTGAGACGCGCCTGTTCTGGTTGGTTGCGAAACAGATCTGTCATTTTGCCCCTCCGCAGCAAGCGCTCCTGCCGCACGCATTTGGTCAAGCGTGGGCGCGACGGATTTCTTTTCGCGCGGCTTGGGTTTGGTTCGCGTGGGTGCAGCCGATTCCGAAGGGGTTTGCTCAGACTCCGAAGACGGCGCTGCTTGCTCGGGAGCCTCCGGTTTTGTTTCATGAGGAACGACTACTTCCTGCGCGTGGATCATCTGGCCGACAAGGAAAACGCTGCAGAGTAGCGGCTTGAAAACCCCCTTCAGCATAAAGCGCCTCATAAACAAATCCGGATTCGTGGCAAGCCTTGGTTCCACGACTGGCAGGTAATGATTATCAACTATCGTTTGGACTCGTCCGGGCGAAAGCGCTGCATCCCTGGCGGCCGCCTCTCCCTTCCTAAGGGAGAGGGGGAGAGTGAGGGTTGGTTTCCACCGCAATTAGCACGGTGATTCCCAACGCCTCACCTCAATCCTCTCCCCTTTGGGCAAGGGGCGAGGCGAAAGAAGCCATGCATAAATCAGGACAGCCCCATTCAGGCACCTTGGCGCGTGACCTGGATTACCGGCAACGGAAAGCGAAGGCGCAATTCGTTCTCCAGAAAAATTTCCACGTGATGCAATCCGTATTGCTGAAACTGCACGCCGCCGAAATAATGCACGTTCGTTGCGTGGCCCTCCATCTCCTTCAATACAAACTCGACCTCCGCCTGTGCGATGACCTGCTGCTCATCCACGCCGACAATCCGGGATTTTTGCCGAAACTTTCCTGCGCCACTGCACCAGCGCGTCCAAATGCACAGGCGGATATAATTAATCGGCAGCGCAGGTGCCGGGATCACGCTGAGCACGCCCACGAGCGTCTGCATGCCATTCATTTCACAGCGGACGTCCTCGCAAAGAACCGCGCTTTGCAGATCGGGAAGAATGATATCCGTTTCCATTGATAATCGATCACATCGCACCGCGCATGAGGAGCATCAATAATCCAATGCTCAGCACAATCCGATAAAGAGCAAACGGCACAAATCCCCGCGCGCGCACCCAGTTCATAAACCATGCGACCACTGCCAGCGCCACAAAAAATGAAACTACAAATCCGATGGCGAGCACAATCCATTCGTGCGGATTCATTGTCAGCGGTGCGATATTCGCCTCGTGATGACGCGGCATCACCGTCTTCAAAAAATCATATCCGGTGGCCACACACATCGTCGGCATCGATAAGAAAAACGAAAACTCGAGCGCAGCCGGACGCGACATTCCGGCAACCTGCCCAGCGGCAATGGTAGACATCGAGCGCGAGGTGCCGGGAAAAACGGCGGAAAGAATTTGTGCTGCTCCGATCCAAACCGCCTGCGGCAGGGTCATCTCCTCCATGTGCATCGTGCGCGGCCGCGTGAAAACCGCGTCAACAATCCACATGATGATTCCGCCAATAAGAAGCGCGAGGGCCATCACCCAGAGATTTTCCAGGTTTTTGCCGATCTCCTTCGTCAGGGCCCACGCTGGGATTGCGGTCACAACAAATGCAATGAGCGTGAGACTCAATGGGTGCGTGAGGATGGTGCGATTACCGCGTTCGCCTCGCGGGAAAGTGCCAACAAACTGCAGGATGCGGTGCCAAAAATAAACTGGCAACGCCAGAATAGCGCCGAGCTGGATAACGATCGTGTACATTTTCCAGAACCCATCGTGAAGATCGATATGCAGTAGCGCTTCGCAGATGCGTAAATGTGCGGTTGAGCTTACCGGAAGAAATTCGGTCAGTCCTTCGACGACTCCGAGAAAGATCGACAGCAGATAATCGTGCATTAGCTAAAAGGTTGAAGGGTTGAAGGGTTGAAGCGCTAAAGCGCCAGTCAACGTCTGACTTCTGACCTCTGATCTCTGACCTCCGACTTCTGGCTTCTCGTTCACAGCGCCTCCGTTCCCCGTTCACCGGTTCGGATGCGCACCGCCTCTTCCACCTCGGTTACAAAGATTTTGCCGTCACCGATCTTTCCAGTCTTTGCTGCTCCCAAAATGGCTTCCACCGCACGCTGCGCGCGATCGTCCGCAATCACTATTTCGAATTTTGTTTTCGGAAGGAAATCCACCGTGTACTCTGTGCCGCGATAAATTTCGCTGTGCCCCTTCTGCCGGCCAAATCCTTTTACCTCACTGAGAGTCATTCCTTCAACGCCGGCTGTCATTAGCGCCTCTTTCACCGGCTCGGTTTTGAACGGCTTGACGATGGCCTCGATTTTCTTCACGGCGCCACATTAAACCCGCCTGCCTCCCAAATGGCAAGCAGACGGATTTGCTGAAGCGACCAGCCAAGGAGGGGCCGTCTCTAGTCCACCCTCCGGAAAATTTCGCAAGCGGGGACGTTTGCACTACTCTGGGGCGGTGGACTGGAGACCGCCGCTCCTTGCTTTCCCCCACCGCATCACACTTTTCGACCGAATTTTTTCTCCAACTCAACCAGCGAAATCTGGATCATGGTTGGCCGTCCATGTGGGCAGCAGTAAGGCAGATCGCAGTCGAGCAAATCGCGGATCAGTTTTTCCACTTCAGGGTAACGCAACGGATCATTGGCTTTCACTGCGTGGCGGCAAACACTCTTGGCAATCATCTCTTCGCCTAAACGCATCGCTGAAGCGGTATTGCTGGCGCTCTTCAGATCATCAATCACTTTGCGCATGAATTGCGCCGGATCCGAGACGTCCAAGAAACCCGGCAGACTGTCGATCTTGAATGTGCCGGGCCCGAAACTCTCAACCCCGATTCCCATTCTTTGCAGGATTGACAGGTTGCGCTCGATCCAGTCGGCGTCGCGTGGCGGCACATCGAACGTCTGTGGCAGCAGCAGCTTTTGCGTTGGGACTCCCTGCTCTTCCATTCTTCGCCGCAACTCTTCGAAAAGGATGCGTTCATGCGCCGCGTGCTGATCAACCAGAACAAGGCCGTCCGCATTTTCCATCAGAACATAAAGTTTGCTAAGCACACCGATGATCTGGAACTGCTGCTGAGCAGCTCTGCCGGCCTGCTGTTGTAGGGCAACTCCGAAAGCTTTCGGGGTTGCCGAATCAGCGGGCAAAGCCGGCACGCGACGTGGCTGCCCTACAATCTCCAGGCCTGAATCGGCGCTGGAAACGCTAGCACCGGCTGCAACAGCCGGACCAAAATGCGGTAACTCGCGATGAATCTCATGTGGAGCCGATACCTCAGGCCGTAATCGCAGATCAGGGGCTGCTTTTCCTACTACACTCGGCACACTGACTGGCGCGTGAAATTTTTCCTGCCATGCGGCCCGGCCAGCTTCCAATGTCTGTTGAATGCATTGAACGATCGCTTCGCGCACTCCGGTCGGGTCGCGAAAACGCACTTCGCGTTTTGCCGGGTGGACATTTACATCGACGCTCGCCGGATCAATCTCGAGAAAGAAGAACGTAACCGGATACTGCCCTTTCATGAGAGCCGTATGGTAGCCTTCACGGATAGCGGCAGTGATGACGCTGCTTTCAATCGCGCGACCGTTTACAAAAACGAGCTGTTGCGTTCGGCTTTGTCGGCTGAGGCCTGCCTGCCCGATGAAGCCACTGATCCGAATCTTGGACGAACCAGTGCTCGTTACCGCGACCAGGCGCTGCAACAGCTCAACCCCAAACAAATCCCGGATTCGATCACTCAGTGTCACCGCAGCCGGTAACTGAAATAACACGCGATCGTCTCTTAATAAGGAGAAGCCGATCTGAGGATGACCGATGGCCTGCAAATGAATTTGATGCTCGATGTTGCGGCTTTCGGTATTTTCGGAACGAAGAAATTTGCGACGCGCGGGCAGGTTATAAAAGAGTGAGCGGACCTCGACTTGCGTTCCCGGGGCTTCCCCGCCATCGCGTACAACGTCGAGCTTGCCGCCGTTAACGATGATTTCGGTTCCTGCGACTGCGCGAGCTTCGCGGGTAGTCAGGCGAAATCGCGATACACTGGCGATGCTCGGCAGCGCTTCGCCCCGAAATCCCAGCGTAGAGACCGCTTGAAGATCAGTCGCAGTCCGAATCTTGCTGGTGGCATGCCGCTCCAGCGAAAGCAGTGCATCATCACGGTCCATGCCGCAGCCGTCATCGATCACGCGAACCAGCGAAATTCCGCCGCGACGAATCATGACGTCGATTTTGCGCGCGCCTGCGTCGATGCTGTTTTCGATCAGTTCCTTCACTACTGACGCGGGGCGTTCCACCACTTCGCCAGCCGCCACCTGGCTGGCCACTGTCTCAGACAACAATCGAATCCGGCCCATTTTGTGTTCCAAATTGTAGGTTCCGGATTGCCGATTGCGAAGAAAAACAACCAACTAAGAAAACTCCAAATCCCAACCTCCAACATCCAATGAAACTCCAACCTCCGAATCCAATGACGCAATTGTCATCCTGAGCGAAGCGAAGGATCTCTGCCATTTTTCTTCCCGTTCCATGCTAAACAATCAGAGGCAGTCAGAGATGTTTCCCTTCGCTCAACATGACACTATATGGCGAGGCGGGTTGAGAAGTGAAATTTCTCTGAAGCTTGGATATTGGAATTTGGTCATTCTTTTGACTTGGGTACGCCGCAGTCGTATTTTTGCGAGATGATTAACGTCACGGAAAACGCTGTTCGACAGCTCCAGAGTTTGCTTTCACAGCGGACGGAAAACTCGCGAAAAGGCCTGCGGGTGCAGGTCGCGAAGGGCGGCTGTTCAGGTCTGCATTATGAAATGACGCTCGATGAAAAAAAAGAGGGCGACGCAGTGGTGGAGCGCGATGGAATGCAATTTTTTATCGATGGCGATAGTGTTCCCTACCTGAGCGGCGCGACTCTGGATTTCAGCGACGGTTTGACCGACGCCGGTTTTCGGGTCGTTAATCCGAACGCATCGCGCACCTGCGGATGCGGATCGTCGTTTGAGACAACGCGATCAGCTTGAAAATGGAGAATCGTCGCGCACTGGACTGATGGATTATGACACTTCTCCTTACGATCCGTACGACGATCCGTACACCCGTCCACGGCGGCGCATCAATTATTTCGCCTGGACGGTTGCGATTTTGCTTTTGACCGGCTTCGCGCTGGCAGCGTGGCTGGGCAGTTTTTATATCTTCGATCAACCGGAACGGCCTGACAGCTACCGGATCTTACAAAGGCTGCACAAGATTGAACCACCGAAGCGTTTCGAGCTGACTGCTGCACCGGCTGGTGAATTTTTAAATCCACAGGAGCTGTATGAGCGCTATGTGGGGATGGGCGCTGCCGAGCTTGCCAGGGCGAACGCTGAACTGACACGCGATTACATTCGAAATTACCAGCGAGTGCGCGGCCTTGTGCCGTACGTCGTAGGCAGATACACGATTGTTGCGACACGCCAGCTCGCTCCCGGAGACGTGTTTACGTCCGGCATGGTGGCGCTGATGAATGCCATCGATAACGGCGAGCTCGTCATGGAACACCTTTACCCGGCGAAACCTGAAGCCCTGCCTCTCATGAAGCAGACGCTCACTGTTGGATTAGAAGTCAAGCTGGAACGCACACACGACATTTCTGCAGTGATTCACGCGGAGCGATTGGTTGATGGGCGCATGATGATCACAGCCGTCCCGCTGCTTTACGGAAGCTATACTGTGACGCGCGGTCTGGGAACTTTTCGTCTTGAGCCACCGCTTAGTCTTAACCTGGCTGCGGGCTGGCCATTATTTAAGGCAGAGGAACGCGCCGCCATCGAGCAACGGCTCGCGGACAACCGGCAAAAAGCCGCAACAACCCACGGAGCTCCAGTGCCCATACCTGGATTGAGTCCCAGCGCGCCACCACCGCCCGCCGAGAATGAATTAGTGCGCGTCGAACAGGCCAAGCCTGTTCAGGCGTTTTCGCCACCTGTGTTAGCGAAGAACGACAAGCTGGCCAAGCCAACGCCGTTACCGAGAGGTAAAAAAGGAAAGAAACAAAAACTCGAGTCTCCACCACCGGCTTCGACTCCGGCTCCGCCAATGGTCGCTCAGAAAGCAGGCGCGCCAAGTACGACGCCATTCGCAGTTGTGTCCGCGCGCACGCCACCAAGCGTTCCAAACATTCCTGCTGTTGCACCCGCGCCGGCGCTGAAGATTCCTGAAGGAACTGCACCTGTCAGCCCAGGCTTCACCTATCCCAACCGCCACGCCGGTGCCCGTTCTGCCCGCGAAGCCTGTTCCAGCCGATGCTTCCAACGTGGCTCTGGCATCGAACGCCGGCGGCGGCAGTTGGAAAACATTTCCACCGGGCAAAATGCCGCTGGGACGGCTTATCGGGACAGGGGATCTGTCAGATGTCGCTGAGCACGGACTCGCCGGCGAACGCGTGTATCTGAAAGGACAATTCGTTGTGAATTTTTCCGAGGCCAACAAGGCCGTGCTGCGTCCACGCACAAAACTAACAGACAAAGTGCTGCACTTTGGCAGCGGTTCATCTACGCGCATCATTGTGGAATTTCCGAGTGGTTATACTCCTCCGCCGCAGGGCGCAACGGTAAGTCGCGACGAGCTGCGGCCTTACGAGATCACCGAAGTTCGCAAACAGGAAGACGGGCAGCTTAACGTCTTCGTGCGCGAGATCATGCAGTCGAACTAGATCGGGCTGCGTCGTAGGGGCGGCCGGCTGATCGTCCGCGCATCGCAAGTCTCTGTTTAGCGCCAAAGGCGCCGTCTCAATGCTAGCCTGGGGCATCGCCCTAGGAATCTAATCGTCCAAGCACCCGAGCGCTGAAGGCGCGAGTCAGTTCGCTGCCCGTTCCTGATCCCAAACATGCCGCTCCTCGAAAACAAAATGACACCAGAATTGAATCGCCCTTTCAGCGCTGACGATTTGTGGCGATTAAATTCCTGGGACGCTGCCCCAGGCTGGTAATGGATGCCGCGCCTTTGGCGCTAAACACAGACGATTGCCTCGGCGATCTCTTTGTGCGGAAATGAAGTTTGGTCGTCAGGCTCGAATTCGAGCGTCTCTTTATCCGTGTGAATCTGTGTTAATCTGTGGCCGTTTTCTTACTCAGTCCGCGATCGGAGAATCAATTTCCCATCGCGCACCTCAATCGTACCGATGTCGTTACTGTTCCGGTAATCAGCGAGGTATTCGCGCAACCGCCTGGAACGATACTTCCAATTTAAAAGATCACTCGGCACCTGCTCGCCGTTTACCACAATTCGGTTCAACTGCGGATTGTCCAAGGATTCCGCGCCCTTAAATTGGACCGTGATCTCACCGTTAAAATAGTAACCTGGCCGATTAAGAATTTCTCCAAGTGGCGTGCTCGCCTGGATACGAAGCTGATTGCCTTCAATCGAGACAAAAACTTTGCCCCACGCATTCCGGTTTGCGGCGATCAAAGCGTTAATGTCATCTGCTGTCAGTTCGATTTCGCCCGCTTGACCTGCACGCGTCTTCTGTTCGAAATCCTGCCAGCGTTCGCGGACACTTTGAATTTGGGTGTCCGAGCCGGTGAATTCAGGCACCGGCACCGCCCCTTCGGCGATGGAATGAGTTTTCGCCAGCCAATAAATACCGTGAACGATCGCAGAGTGTCGTTGAAATCCCCAATACACACCAGCAAAGCAAGCGATCGCCAGCACGATCGCAAACACCAAAAGAATAAGACAACCCCTGGCGAAGCAACCCGGACCCTTTTGTCGCGGCGGCGCTTCGACCCAGGTGTTCATACAACGTGACTAGTGATTGGTGACGAGTGATGAGTGAGAAGCGAATCTGATAGCTTGTCAGAAATTGAAACTGCTGATCACCCATCACTGATCACAGATCACTTCGCTGCCGCTTCGCTTGCGCGTCCATCAATTTGTCATACAAAGCGCGCAACCCGTCCGAGAGCGTGCGCGTGCCGGCAAGGATCGGCATGAAATTGGTGTCGCCTCTCCAGCGCGGCACGATGTGGATATGCAAATGATCGGGCACACCCGCGCCCGCGCATTCGCCAAGATTCAAACCGATGTTGAATCCCTGCGCCTTCGTCGCGGCTCGCAAAAGCGCCTGCGCATGCACGACCAAATTCCAGAGCTCGACAACTTCATTATCGCCCAGCGCCGAAAGCTCCGCGACCTTGCGATATGGCACAGCCATGAGATGACCGACCGAGTACGGATAGCGGTTCATCATCAGAAACGCATTCTTTCGCCGAGCGATCACCAAATGCGCAGCGTCATCGCTCGCCTGTGCCGCCTCGGAGAGAAAATTGAGATTGCGCGGTTCCTTTTCGAAATACTCCACCCGCCACGGAGCCCAGAGCGTCTCCAATTCTATCTTTGGAAATTCTTCCGTCGCCATCTAGGAATCGTTCCTTCTGTAGGGGAAGCTGACAGCTTCCCATTCCGCGAGAGTAGTTTTATCTTCGGGAAAGTCGAGCCAGCATTTCGGCCAATGCAATCAAGAATTAGACTGTAAATTGCACCCGAAATATAGTTGGGCTGTTCAAACACCATACGGAGGTACCATTATGCGACGCATTCTTTTCATACTTCTAATGTCCCTTGTGACCGGTCGCCTTCTTGCCGGGGAGCAACCGGTAGCCGAAGACGAACTCACCATACTCAAACGTGATTACGCCGACGTCTTGGCCCTTCAGGGCACATCGAAACGCGAGATTCTTGCCATCGCCAGGATTCTGCGTGCAAAGCCCGAGATCGCGATCGATCAGACGGCGGCGAGTGGTGAATACTGTTTCAACAGCGGCCTCGGTACCATGGTTCACTTCGCTACCCAACCGGAACACACTCCAGAAGACATTGTGTACGAGTTCGAAGCCTCTGGGCTGATCGCGGCAGGCTTGGATCCGTCGCGGCTGCAACAGCTACCTGAACGAGGCCAAATGAAGCCTGGCGTCTGGTATTTCCTTCCAAAGGGACAGCAGGATCCGCATCACGCCCATGCGATGGCCAGCCCCACGATAGCAATTGCTGTCAACATCAAGTGAATCGTCCTAGTTCATGCCCTTCTTTTCGTTAGGCCTCATTGGACATCACACAAAGATATGCAATCAGAACAACCGACAACAAAGCAGCGTCGTAGCCGAGGAGCGGCGATGCGAATCAGTATTGCTGTCGCCGTAGCCATTGGAACAGCGATAGGCGCTGCCATGCATAACGTCGCGATGGGTGTCGCTTTCGGAGCAGCCTTTGGCGTTGCAGCCGGCGCGTTACTTAGTTTCTAAGCTCGAAGATAATCGAGAGGACTACAGCCCAATCAGCCTTCCGCCAGCTCCAAATTGTTCGCGCACCGGCGCGCTGATCTACTGGAACGGTAAGCGCTACGCTTGGTTTCAACACGCCGATAGCAATAGGTGGCGTCGAGGACGGAGCAGCTTAGCGCGTAATCAAAACGTAGTCTCTCCCCTGCTCTTTCTTTCTCTCATTTGATTTCAAACTGGAAAGAGAAGCGTCTCGAAGCTCGCCGAACCAAAGCCGGCGCCTTTTCTGTTGACGCAACGAGCGCATCGAGATTGCCACGGTTCCATTCAATGACCGCACGATCTGGTTCGATGAAATGCGTTTTCCGCAAATAGAGAAGCAGCCCTTCATCCTTCGCGGACACCACTTCGTAACGCCAATGATGCGCTTCCGCCTCATGGCGAACATTCCTTCCAAAGACAACAAGCGCATCGAGATGATCGCGGTAGCCAGAGACGATTTTGAAAATTGTGTAGCCGCCGGTGAAAAGATTGAGAAGGCCAACGCGATAGCCAGGTAGGGACGCACTGCTGGGGCGTCCCGTCGCCGCAGCGCGCCAATTATACCGTGCACCTGCGCCGCCAGGAGCAAACAGAGCGCCGGCACGATCGGAAAAATTCTGTCCACGCGTTTTGATGGAATCAGCGACATCGCGAGGAGGCCGCCCAGGCTCCAGCAAAGCAGCCAGAAAGTTTCAGTCGACATGTCCCGTAACACGCCGCCAATCCTCCATCGGCGCGAGGCAAGATCGAAAATGCCGACCCCGATCATCAGCACGCTCCATGGAGCAAACTTGTGCAGCAGATGCGGCAAATAAAAATAAAGCGGTTGCGGCCGATGAATGGTTTCGCCAAAGCGCGCAACAAATTCACGAATCACGACTTGATCGAAGAAACCAGGCGTAAACAAAATCCCGCCGATTACCCACAGGAGAAAGACAGCCAGCGAAGCGATCCATGGCCACCAGTTCGCCACGGCGAATCCGTCCTGTGGCGGACCAGACCACGCGCTGTGTAGCCGCCTCGCTGTGTGGAGGCGCTCCTGTCGCGATCGCCACCATTCGAAGATGGCGATGCCCGGCAGCAGAAACGCATAAACGATCGGGCCCTTGATCAACATTGCCACTGTAAGCAATGAAAAACAGATAGATCCGCTCTCGCCGTGTCCACTCGGTTTCCGCCCGAATTTTTTGCCAGATCAGCAAACCGATCAGAAAAATCGCCAGTGCGAGCGGCATGTCGGTGCGCACGAGCGTAGCCAGGCGCGGGCTTAGTAGATTCAATCCAAACGCGCTGAGCGCGATCAGGCCGGCAATCGCGCCGTAAGCCGACGCGGCAGCACGAAATAGCAACATCGCGATCGCAATCGCAGCCAGCAACGAAGGCAGCCGCCATGCCACATCCCACGAGCCGGTTATCGCAAAAAAGCCGGCAGAAATCCATCCAACGAGTGGCGGCTTGGTAGCCACATGTTCGTGTGGGGTCTGCTGATAAAACCAGCGACCTTCCTTGATCATCTGGAAGGAAGTAAACGCCTGCTTGGCCTGATCGTAGTCGTCGAGCTGCCACGGCAGGTTGGCGACCGCGAATAGGAGAACCGTTAAGCTGGCGACAAACCAAAGAGTGCGCCGGTCTTCGAGCAGGGTTTTTGTCATGTCGAGCGCAGTCGAGACATCTCTAATTGTTAGAATCCAGAGATTCCTCGACTACGCTGCGCTTCGCTCGGAATGACAATCATGTGGTCTTAGTCGCGCCAAAGCATAGCCCGCATCGGCGCGCCGTCGCCACCGGCGATTTTCAGAGGCAGCGCCGCAAGATTATAAATACCGGGAGCGACCTGGCTTAGATCGAGCGATTCAACGATTGCAACGCCGGCACGGGCAAGCGCGTGATGGTTCTGCAACGATTTCGAATCGATCTCATCCATTGATGGCAGATCCAATCCCAACAGTTTAACGCCATTTTTCTGCAGCCACGCCGGGACATCGGCTGCGATCACGGGAATTTGATTTGGAAAAATTGTGGAGTCGCTCCAGCGACCGGTCTTTACGAGAAGTCGCGAGGTCGCTGCGATTTCTTCGGCATGCGGTTTAAGATCTTCGGTCGTGATCAGGTGCTTTTCCTTCGAACGCGAAAAATGTTTGCGCGAGATCGACCACGGTTGCGCGACCGAGATAAGTATCGAGCGGCGCTTTCTCGATCGATTCGCCCTTTGGATCGAAATGGAATCGCGCATCGGCGTGTGTGCCGTTGTGCACGCTCATGGTGATCGCGCCCAGATTCACGGTCTCGCCCTTGGCTATCTCTCTCGTCAATCGATAATGAAACGGCTCGTCACCGGGCCATTCCGCGAAGTTATCTGAAAGCGTCCGTGAAATATCCCAAATTTTCATCGCGTGATCAGTTAATTCGTCTCATGCCGATCTTCCAATCTCTTCGAGAATTGCTCGCGCGGCTCTTTCGCTGGCGCCACTGCCGCCCAATTTGCCAATGATCGCATCAAACTCGGAAATCATTCGCTCGCGCGTGCGCGCATCTTCCATCAATGGCTGTGCGGCCTTGGCGATCGCAGCTCGGTTTTGCCCGTTGCTGAATAAATTCCGAAACCACTTCTTTGTCTGCGAGCAAATTGGGCATGCCAAGATATTTCACGTTTACCACCAGGCGGGCTGCCAGGTAAGTCGGCCACGGCCACCTTGTAAACGAGCACAAACGGCATCCGGAAATAAGCAGCCTCCAGCGTGGCGCTTCCCGAGGCAACAATTCCGGCCGACGCGCGCTGCATGATCTCTGCTGTTTCCCCGACTTTGATTTGAATCGTGGCAGGGGCTTCCATCCCCTCAGCTGTATCGGCAAGATGCCGAGGCCACATCTGTTTCATTTCGCGCCCGAGCTCTTCGGACGCCGCTGCAACTTGAAAGTGCAAAGTAGGCTTGGCTTGCAAAAGCAGGCGCGCTGTTTCGATCATTATCGGAAAGATTTTCCGCACCTCGCGCAAGCGACTGCCCGGAAAAAGTCCAATTAAATTTGGATCGCGCTCAGCATCGATTTTCCGGGCCTGCAATCTTTCGATCATCGGATGACCGACGAATACTGCAGGCATGCCAGATTTCTTATAGAGATCAGCCTCAAAAGGAAAAATGCAGAGCACGAGATCGAGCAGACGCGCCATTCTTTTGATGCGGCCAGGATTCCAAGCCCATACCTGCGGGCTGATGTAGTAAATTATCTTTTGTCGTCGCGATTTCTTCCGCAATGCACGGGCCAGCCGCAAATTAAATCCGGGGTAATCGATCAACACGACTGCGTCGGGCTTGCTCGCCAGA
This sequence comes from uncultured Verrucomicrobiae bacterium, assembly GCA_963741065.1. Lineage (GTDB taxonomy): Bacteria > Verrucomicrobiota > Verrucomicrobiia > Chthoniobacterales > UBA10450 > Udaeobacter. Next base: position 111,227 of record CAVUGV010000007.1, read on the forward strand.
ATTTCTTCGAGTGTTCCGCGAAATTGTTTTCGAAAATAACCATACTTCCTGAGCACTTCCCACAAGCCGAGAACGGCTGCGTCGCCGATCCAGTTTTTGAATTGGTCGCCGGCAATCTGCTGCATTTGCGGACCGCCCGCGCCCGATGAACTTCAGTTCGGGATCCAACTCGCGCAGGGAGCGCATCAACGCGGCGCCGTGATTGTCTGCGCTCACTTCGCCGGCGACGAAGTAGATGGTCATTCTTCTATAGCGAGAGCTGCAGCACGCCATGCAGGTGGCACGCGGCCACAACAGGAAGAAGTTGCACGCTGACTTCTACCACTCGACGCGATTTGCTTCGTTATTTTGACTGCCAACTCCAGGGCCGCCGTCGCTTGAGAACCCGAAACGCGCGGCTGGCGTCCGGTGTTTGCGCATTCGATAAATGAAGTGAGCTGAAGCTTCAGCGGTTCTTCGCGTTCGATCTCGACCCTGTCACGCCAAATTTGTCTCCCAACGCGCCGATAAATTTCGCCGCTTTGATTTTGATAATCGAGCGAGAGATACGCGTCTTCCTGAAAAACGCGGATCTTGCGCATCCGCTCGGGACTGATCCGGCTCGCGGTCACATTTGCCACGCAACCGTCTTCGAAATGCAGTCGCACGTTGGCGATGTCTTCGCTCCGGCTAAGCACGGGCACGCCCACTGCATCAATACTCCACAAAGGCGAACGCACGAAATGCAAAATGACTTCCAGATCATGGATCATTAAATCGAGAACGACACCGATATCGGTACCGCGTTCCGGGTAGGGTCTGAGCCGATGCGCTTCGATGAACCGCGGATGCGTCAGATTTTTTTCAAGAGCGCCCAGGACCGGGTTGAAACGTTCCACGTGGCCAACCTGCAAGATCACGCCGTTTTGCGCGGCCAAGTCTGAGAGTTCGGCGGCGTGCGCAGTGTTGTCGGTGATCGGCTTCTCGACCAGCACATGTTTGCCCTTCGCGAGCAGAGAGCGCGCGATTGTGTAATGCGTGTTGGTGGGTGTCGCCACCGAAGCCGCATCAACCATTCCAATGAATTCATCGAGCGACTTGGCAGGCGTCGCGCCGAACTTGGTTGCAATGGTTCGATTCGTGATCGGATCGATATCATAGACAGCGGTCAACTCAGCGGACGGAATCTCCGCATACAGCCGCGCGTGATTACTTCCGATGTGACCCACCCCAACAACACCAATGCGCAAATCTTTCATCCCTTAAGAGCAGTCAACCCCGAAAGCTTTCGGGGTCAACGCCGGAAAGATTTGTGGTCAACTGACACAGTCATCAATGGCCAACCGGATGCCGCAGCGCGGCGTCCCTATCTCCTACACGCAATTCGCGCGGAACCACTCGTACGTGCGAGCGATGCCGTCCCGAAGCGTGATCGCCGGCTTCCAACCAAGCGCGCGAAGCTTGGTGACGTCCAAAAGCTTGCGCGGCGTGCCGTCCGGCTTCGTCGTGTCCCAGGCGAGTTCACCGTCGAAACCGACGACGTCGCAGATTAATTCCGCAAGTTCGCCGATCGAAATGTCCTCGCCGCAACCGACATTGATGATCTCTGGTGAGTCATATTTCTCCAGTAGCAAGAGGCATGCGGAGGCAAGGTCGTCCACGTGCAAAAATTCGCGGCGCGGTTTTCCAGTTCCCCAGACGATCAGTTTTTGATCCTTGCGCTCTTTCGCTTCGTGCGCCTTGCGCAGAAGCGCGGCAAGCACGTGTGAAGTCTCCAGATCGAAATTGTCGTTGGGACCGTAAAGGTTCGTCGGCATCGCAGAGATAAAATCGGCCCCGTATTCGCGAGCGTACGCCTGGCAAAGCTTGATGCCGGCAATCTTCGCGATTGCGTACGCTTCATTCGTGGGTTCCAGCGAGCCGCTGAGCAGCGCGGTTTCCGGAATCGGTTGCGGCGCTAATTTCGGGTAAATGCAAGAGCTTCCAAGGAAGAGCAGCTTGCGCACGCCGGTCTGGTGTGACAAGCGGATTACGTTGTTCTGGATCCGCAAATTCTCGAGCAGGAATTCGACCGGGTAATCGTTGTTTGCTTTTATCCCGCCAACCCTTGCTGCGGCGACGATGACGACGTCCGGCCTTTCCTGTGCAAAAAATTTCGCAACCGCAGATTCGTCCGTGAGATCGAGCTTTGAGCGATCTCGCGTCAGCAAATTGCTAAACCCTTGTGGTTCGAGTCCTCGAACGAGCGCGCTCCCGACCATTCCGCGATGGCCAGTCACGAAAATCTTGTCGGATTTACCCATGATCTGCATTCGCAATTCGCTCTAGCATTTCCGATTTCACACGTCACGCAATTAGCACTTCCCATTACACGCTCCTTTAGCTGAGTGCAGGCGCCAAGGCCAAAGGCATAACTGCTTTAGCAGTTTCCATCCAACAAATCGCCGTAGCGGTTTGGAATTTTGGCGACGATGAGAGCCATGGATGCGAACGCTGCGGATTTCGGACGTCTAAAGATGCCGAGGTCGATCCGGAATCAAACACCTCGCGATCGAAATCAATCCACCCTGCCCAGTTGGCGCGACCGTCAGCTTTGATTTTCGAGATGACAGTCTTGCCCGGCGGATGTTGCATCGCTGCGGTGTAAAGTTTCCCGCTAACCTGTTGGATGAAGAAATTCCGCTTCCCTTCCTGCTCGACATTGTTTCGCTCCAGAATCTGTTTCATCTCGGCACGACCGATCGCGGGCCGCAGCACGCCTTCAGGCAAGGCAGCTGCTTTTCTGGTCGTTAGATTTGAAGGCTTTCTTACCAGCAATTGCAAACTCTTCTAACCTGACTAACGCTAGTGCACAGTCCATAATAGGATAGTGAAAAATTGAAAATGCTATGCAACATCCATTCGACGCCGGCTATTTTGAAGAACCCTTCCGCACTTTGGTCCTAGAGTATCCAGAAGCGGATGTATATCCATCCAACCAATTTCGCGCGGAGTGGGGACCCATCTTCCATCGCGGGCGGTTGGACGGCTCGGCACGGGTGTTGATCATCGGCCAGGACCCGGCACAGCACGAAACCATCGTCCGGCGGATCCTTGTGGGCGAAGCTGGACGGCGAGCTCAGGGGTTTTTGGCAAAATTGGGCATCACGACCAGTTACGTGTTCATCAACACATACCTCTATAGCGTCTGGGGCTCGGTCAAGGCCGCGACGAGAAAAAGCCCGTTGCTCGTTGGCTATCGCAACCAATGGATTGATGCCATTATGGACGGCGGCAAAGTGGAGGCGGTCGTGACGCTGGGCACAGCGGCAGCAGAGGCCTGGGGGTTTTGGAAGACAACGCCTAGTGGGCTGGCATCTACTGTCGCGTCTGCGGCAATCACCCACCCGACGCAACCGGAAAGCTCGTCCAAAAATGACAAGACCAAGAAAGCGCTGGCGACAAAAAAGATGCTCGCCAATTGGAACAGCGGGCTTCAGACGCTATCGGCCTCGATCGCGCATCCAGACACAGCCATTCCGCTGAAACTTTATGGAGAAGCATGGGCGGAGGGTGACCGGGTGCCCATGCCGGAAAGAGATTTTCCTGCGGGATTGCCGGCCTGGATGCATGAGCAGGACGGCTGGGCCGCGCGCCGGGGAAATGATGACCTTGCGAAGCGCCGAAACATCACCATCAACGTTCCGAAAGGCATTATCCCATGAGCGCTACACGCCTTTGGTTTCCTTTGACCGGAGCGGTCATCCCTTCCCGCGCTGCGGCTCTTGCCGCAGCCAAGAAGAAAGGCCCGATTGATCCGCTTTCGGGTCCTAAACTCGCGCTGGCGGGACGTGTAGTCACCATGGATGACGCGTTTTCGACCAAAAGCGATGCTGTCGTTTATATTGACAAGGGCAGCATTGTTGTCGTGCAAGACCGTGCGAAGCCTGCCCCGGCGGACTTCGCTGGCGTTACCGTCGTTGAAACCGAAGGAACGATTTTCCCCGGCCTGATCGAACTCCACAATCATCTCAGTTATAATGCGCTACCGGCATGGTCACCGGTGCCCAAACGTTTCGACAATCGCGGACAGTGGCCCAATCATAGCGACTATCGTCCGCTGGTCAGCGGCCCCATGACCGTGCTCGGGCAATATAAGGACGGGCAGGGTAAATATCCCCTCCTGGCGCCGCTGGTTCGCTACGTTGAATGCAAATGCCTACTCGGCGGCGTTACTACCAGTCAAGGCATCAAACTCTCCAGCAACGCTGGCGTTCAGCGATTTTACCGCGGGATTGTCCGTAACGTCGAACAGACCGATGATGTGGACTTGCCCGAAGCCCAGGCACGCATCCCCGATTTCGCGGCCAAGGATGCTGCTCACTTCCTAACCCGCCTGAATGCGGAAGATAGTTGCTTTCTGTTGCACCTTAGCGAAGGCGTTACCGATCCCGCTAATCCGCTTTCCGAGGCGAGGAAACATTTTCTCGCGCTCGAAATCGCTGAGAATAAATGGGCGTTGGACAAGACGTTCACCGGGATCCATGCCGCCGGTCTCCTGCCGGCGGACTTCGATGTGCTTGCGAGTCACGAAAGTTCTATGGTGTGGTCGCCGCTCAGCAATCTGCTTTTATACGGTGGCACCGCACGGGTTGACGCCGCCAAAAACGCTGGCGTGCTGATCGGGTTGGGCAGCGACTGGTCGCCCACTGGGAGCAAAAACCTCCTCGGCGAATTAAAAGTCGCATGGCTTTACAACAAAAAAAATCTCAACGGACTTTTCAAAGCCCGGGAAATCGTGGCGATGGCCACACGCGATGCCGCGCGCATCTTGAAATGGGACAAAGTGCTGGGCTCAATCAAAGCCGGCGCACGCGCCGACCTGCTCGTGATCGACAGCATGGCCACTGACCCTTACAAAGCGTTATTGAATGCCAGCGAAACGGATATCCGATTGGTGATGATCAACGGCGTTGCCCGCTATGGTTGGCCGGAAATTATGACTAAACTTGCGCCGAACAACCAAACCACAACGGTCGGCGGGCAAACGCGATCGCTTTTCCTGGAACAGGAGACCGCGGACGCGGACGTTGGCCAGATTTCCTTGAGCGAGGCAACCGACGCCTTGCGCATTGCCTTCAATGACATCGCCAAGCTAGCGAAAGAAATCGAGAAGCCGCGACCTGCGGTTCGTGCAGCACGCGTTCTCGATGCGGCGCCCACTCCGGTCTGGTCCCTGGCGCTGGATGAGATTTGTTCTTGCGGCGTGGAAATGGCTCCGCGTCTGCCATATGACGGTCCGAATGACTTCACGGGTCCGAGGCGTGCCCCCCGTGTGCTCGCCAAGTCCGCACCACCGTTATCTACGATATTGAAACCAATCAGGCTTGATCCGTTGACTGTCGCCGATGACGCCAACTTTCTTAGCCAGATGAAACTACAACCGAATGTCCCAAAGCCGATCAGGGAAGGTCTAAGCGCGCTTTACTGAATCCACTGAATCGCACTTTCAGTGCTTGGCTAAACAACCTTTGAATTCCTGGGGCGATGCCCCAGGCTTACATTAAGAAAGCGCCTTTGGCGTTAGGCGCTCGCCGAAGCTTAACAAAGCGAAATTGGCCCTCTCCCTTTCACTTAGAGAGTTGCTCAGAGCAGCTCTGGACGTAATGGTATTGTGTCGATGATCGCAAAGACCACTGAAACATTCCAGTTCGATGCAATTGACGATGTGCTGAGCGACATCGCCAAAGGGCGCATGGTGATCGTGACCGACGATGCCGATCGCGAGAACGAAGGCGATCTGGTCATGGCCGCGGAAAAGGTCACGCCTGAAGCCGTCAATTTCATGGCGACGCACGGACGCGGCTTGATTTGCGTACCCATTTCGAATGAGCGCGCCGAGCAACTTGGCTTGCGGCGAATGGTGGTACAGAACCGCGAAAAACATCGCACCGATTTCACTGTTTCCGTGGACGCGGCGCGCGGCGTGACCACCGGCATCAGCGCCTACGACCGCGCGACGACGATCCTGGCAATCGCCAATCCGAAATCGTCGCCGGAGGACCTCAACCAACCCGGGCACGTATTCCCGCTGCGTGCGAAGGACGGCGGCGTATTGCGGCGCGCGGGTCACACCGAAGCCGTCGTGGATCTGGCAAGAATGGCGGGCCTGCAACCGGCCGGTGTGCTTTGCGAAATTTTGCACGACGACGGCACCATGGCGCGGTTGCCCGAGCTAATGGAATTCCACAAGAAACACGGGCTGCGCATTTGCACGATCCAAAGTTTGATCGCTTACCGCCGCCTTCGCGAAAAACTCGTGGAGCTGGAGCAAATCGTGAAAATGCCCACTGATTACGGCGATTTCGATTTGCACCTTTATCGCTCCAAGCTCGATGGGCAGCATCATCTCGCGCTTGTGAAAGGCGAGATCGACAAAAACAAGCCGACACTGGTGCGCGTGCATAGCCAATGTCTCACCGGTGACGTCTTCGCGTCGCGCCGGTGCGACTGCGGAAACCAACTGCATGCCGCGCTCCGGCAAATTGCCGAGGAAGGCAACGGCGTTTTGGTTTACATGCGTCAGGAAGGCCGCGGCATTGGACTCGCGGCAAAAATCCACGCCTACAAATTGCAGGAGGAAGGTCTCGATACCGTGGAGGCCAACGCGAAGCTGGGGTATCCCAGCGACCTGCGCGATTACGGACTCGGCGCGCAGATTCTATTCGATCTCGGCGTCCGGCAGTTCCGGTTTCTGACTAACAACCCGAAGAAAGTTGTCGGTCTGGAGGGATACGGTCTCGAAATGATCGAGCAAGTGCCGATCCGCACCGCGGCCAATCCGCATAATGCCAAATATCTCGAGACAAAGAGGACGAAGCTGGGCCATTTACTGTAAATGACGAAGTTCAAAACGACGCGCAATTCATCATTCGTCATTCGGGTTTCATCATTATTTTGCCATTCGCCTGCCACGCCGAAGCTTGGCGAAGGCGGGTCATTTGCCCGCCACGCCGTAGCCCCGCGAAGGCGGGTCATTCGTCATTTCTAGATGTCGAAGGCAGCGCCAAGTCGACTGCGAGGGGATAAGCAGGAAACGTACGTTCTGCATTGTCGCGAGCCGGTTTAATCCTCAATATGTGGATGGGCTCGTCGATCACGCTACGGAAGAACTGCGAGCCCTTGCGTCGGACGCGACTATTTCTCTCTTCCGCGTGCCGGGCTCATTCGAAATCCCCGTGGTCGTGCGCGAGTTGGCGTCACACGATAATGCCGACGCAATCATCGCCTGTGGCGTGATTTTGCAGGGAGAAACGAATCACGCGCAAAATCTGAGCCGCTCAGTTACCGACGCGCTTCAACGCATTGCAGTTGAACATGGCGTACCGGTCATCAACGCGGTGCTCAGTTTCGACAATGAAGATCAGGCGCGCGAACGTTGCCTGGGTAAAAAAATCAATCGCGGCACCGAAGCCGCGCGGGTGGCAGTCGAAATCGCGAATGTGCTTTCGGACCTTCGCGACAAACAAGGAGCGGCGGTTTCGCTCCCGCGCCGAAGCGGCCCCGGCGCGGAGGCGGGCAAACCGCCGAGAGATCATGGGTAAACGTCGCCGCGCCCGAGAAGCGGCAATCCAATATCATTTCTGGCGTGATCTCCAGCGCGGCGAAGGACCGGAGAAGATCGACGATTTCTGGGAATTTTGCCCAGCCAAGCCGCGCGTGCGCGAGTTTGCCCAGCCGCTTATCGAAGGAATGGTGGCGCATCTCCCGGAGATCGACGAACGCATCCGGCGTTACTGTGAGAATTACGAATTCCGGCGCATTTCCGCGGTGGATCGCAATGTCCTCCGGCTCGCGATCTACGAGATGCTTTATCGCGACGATATTCCGCCGGTCGTCTCGATCAACGAAGCGATCGAGCTGGCCAAAGACTTTTGGCGGCGCGGAATCGGGTCGTTTTGTAAACGGCATTCTCGATCGGGTGCGAAAAGATCTCACCCGACCGGCGCGCGAGGCGGTGAAAAAAGAATTGTAGGGCAACCGCTCCGGTTGCCGAGATTGGCAGGCGATGCGCCTGCCCTACAATACAAGATCGACATGAATTTTCTTCAAACCCTCGCCCAGCAATTCACGGGCAAGCCGATCGATTGGGACGATCTGGAAGAAGCATTAATCCGAGCCGATCTCGGTGTGCCAATGACAATGCGAATCATCAAAACACTCCAGGAACGCGAGGCCTGGGCTTTGCTTGGAATCGGCGACGTGATCAAAGCCGTGCGCGCGGAGATCGCGCGCATTTTGCCACCGCGTCCGACGCCAATCCATCGAACGAACGGCAAACCAACCGTAATCTTGATCGCCGGCGTGAACGGAACCGGCAAAACCACATCGACAGCGAAACTCGCGCATTATTTTCAGAAACATCGGCACGCCGTGCTATTAGCGGCAGCAGACACTTTTCGTGCTGCCGCGATCGAGCAGCTTGATGTTTGGGCAAAGAGACTCGGAGTTGAAATGATCCGCGGCCAATACGGTGCCGATCCAGCCGCGCTTTGTTACGACGCTTATCAATCTGCCTTGACGAATAAAATCGATTTTTTGATTTGCGACACGGCTGGCCGTCAACACACCAAAACGAATCTCATGGCCGAACTCCAAAAAGTGAAACGCACTCTCGGCAAACTCGATTCGGATGCGCCGCATGAGACGTTGCTCGTGGTCGATGCCACCACGGGCGGCAACGCTCTTAGTCAGGCGCGCGAATTCCACAGCGCCCTGACACTAACTGGCTTGATCGTGACAAAACTCGATGGCAGCGGCAAAGGCGGTATCGTCGTTGCGATTCAGGATGAACTTGGAATTTCAACTCGCTTCGTCGGCACCGGTGAGCAACTTGACGATTTCGCGCCGTTCGACGCGAGCAAATTTTTAGCGGAGATGTTTACCCCGTGAGATAACCAGAATGTCACGATACTGCTACGTTAAGTTTTGGGTTCCGTTTTGGATCGTCAGTTCTACGTTGGATTAACTCGCAAACTACCCGGGCGCATACAAGCACATAACCGAGGGTTGATTAATTCCACGAAGACGGCCTGGGAAAAAAGATACATCAAAACTCGACTGAAAAACTATCTCACGGGGTAAAAGAATCCGCGGAGGAACGCCGCCGCTTCATCCGAGATGCCGACGATCTTATTCGTTGCCTGACGATAGAATTTGAAATTGAGTTCGGTCTCGGGTCGGCCGTCGTTCCAGTCGGAAAAAAGTTTGAGCTCGCTTCGCCCCAGGCGCCGCTTCGCGAGCGCGGTGCGTCCTGATGGTGATGCTTACGCGCGGCGTTTGCCGGGCGATCCCGGGTTTCTTTGCGATCGCTTTGGCCGAGGTGACGACGCCGCTGGCGATGAGACCCGGCCCGCCTTCGTTCTCGCTCGCGAAAATGAAGATCGTGTCGCCTTTGGCGATGTGCTTGCCACCATACATCGTCTTCTGCGCGCTGAATGCGAACGTCTCCGCCCACGGATCGCTAACCTCGGCTTTGATCGCGAACATCATACCTGTTTCGCAAATAGGGCCACTCGCTTCATCAAGCGACTAGATGCTAGCACCCATCAACACTCAACTTCAGCGCTATTGATCCGATTTTGGATCCCAAAATGGGCCAGTTAAACCGAGTGATTCGAAGATAGACACCATTTCATCCGGTGCTGGCCGGCGTGATTCGACGGTAAGTCGATTCGCGTACCAGTGAACAGCCAGTTGCCAAAGTTGCTCCAGATTAACCAGCGGGCGTCGCGGAATGTTGTGCGCCGCGCACCATTGATTGACGATCTCTTCCGACCGGAAGAGGAGCATAGTTGCTCACGTAAAAATGAGATCGTCCCACCAATGCGCCGCTGGCACGGCGAAATGCGCGACGTACAGATCTCAAAATCGGCGCACCCTTTTTCACCTCGAGCATCAACGGTTCGCCGGTTTGTCCATCGGAAGCGTGGCTGATCGCATCGCAATGCAACGCGGCTGCGATTCCGTAGGCGTCCCAAACACAATTCGCGTAATAGTGCCTGCCGTTCGCTTCAACTGGAAACTTGGTCGGCACACCAGAAAACGGTGGCGCCATTCGAATTCGGTGCGGATCGCCGGGTTCCCGAAAGAGAAGACGCTTGGCATGCAGGCGCCGGAAAGCGGCGAGGACTTTGTTTTCTTCAATGTTAATCTTGCGTGAAACCTGTGACGAAGTTGGAATACTACCGGTCTCCGCGGTAATGTCGTAGATCGCGAGTTTAACTTGTGTGTCGAGATCGAGTTCCAGCATGAGAGCACGATTTAATCAGCGAGCTGCATAGAAGTAGATCACAATAAGCGCTACGATCAGGAGAATAGCCGTAATCCACCACACTGGTTTGATAGCCGCTGCCTTGGGAGAGGATCCAAACTCCCGCTTAACAAATTCCTCATAGTTGAAGTCCTCATCCGGCAAATCCACGGCATCGTAAGTATCAGCATCTTCTCGCCAGCCTGAATTATGGTCAGCGCCGCATCCAGGGCACGCTAACGCGTCGCGAGGAACATTTTCGCCGCAGGATGGACATACCTCCGGCGTCGTCGGGTTCTTCGACTTCTTTGTGGTCATCTGACAAGAGCCTGAACGGGGATGACAAGCGCGAACGCCACGACAACCATCATTGCAAATGCTAGCGCTGTCAGGCGTATGCCGCCGCGCCACCCCAGAACAGCGCCGCTGCGATCCGTGCCCCGCTTGCTGAAAAACCAGCTACCGAAGATGACCAGGCCAATCAGCAGCAACGCGGCGTGTCCAATCCTGATGGCCGCAGGCTGCCGGAAATCGAGCACGTGAACGACCATTACAATGATGAGCATAATGACGGCGAAAAAGAAAGTGGACTTCCACGAGACTTTGTAGCGAAGAAGACGAGCGGCGAGCTTCACGAAACCAGCGTAAACGATGAGGCTAACCACGATGAAAGTGAGCCACGGGAGAAGCATAAACCCAGCACTTTGCGGTCAACAGTTGAGTAATTTCGATGGGGCATCAACAAAATGCTGGGTCGGCGCTAGCGCTTGCCCACCGCAAGCCAGGGCATGTCGCGGTACGAATCCGCCACCAACCAACCGCCGGCCGTCAAGGCCCAGGAGTCGAGGAACTCGCTCCATTGGAAGGCGTTGGGGCCTGCCACGACAATGGGTACCCATACGAGCAGCGTGAACAGGCCCAGCTGGAACGCCGAAAGCACGGCTGCCAGCCGTGCATACACACCGATGAGCACCGCCACGCCCGCTGCAATGAAGGCGCAGCCGGTGAAGTACGCCCAGCCCACGTGCCATGGCAGCCAACCAGGCACCAGCGCAGCGGTGTCCTTAAGATTGGTAAAATGGGCAACGCCGAAGGGGATCAAGGCCAAGCCGTAGAGCAACCTCGCGATGCGTAGACCCCGGTCGCCGGTGGCGAAACCGAGGCGCACGTCCCGGTCACCGGCGAACCAGGCGTACAGAACCCAAGCGCCCGCTGTCATCACTGCGGTGTCACCTAAAGCCCACCACGTAACCAGCGCCGTGGGAGCGCGAAAAATGTTGGGCACTCTGAACAGCAGCAGCCAAACCAGGAGATAGATGAGCAGCACGCGCACGGCGACGACGGTTGCGCGTTGCCAGAGTAGGCCTATGCCAGTCACCAGAGAGACGAAGGCGCACAGATAGGCCAGTGCCTCACGCACGGGCACACTCTTGGGCACTCCCGTCCATGTTGGGGTGAAATCGCCTTGGGCCAGGCCAAAGATTCCGAGGGCGATCATGGTTGCGGCAAAGACCGCATGACCCACGCTTGCGACGCGCATCGCCCTATCCTCCGTGGCATTCAAGGTCGATAAGTGCTCATAATCTCGACTACTTGCGCTCGCCCGCGAGCAGGAGCGATAACCGATCCAGCCGCTCGACAAACTCCAGGTAGTCCTTCGTGTAGCCGCCTGTCAGTCCGCTGTTCAGAAAACGAAAGTTCAGCGACCTCGCCGACTCGGAATCTTCCATCTTGGAGCGACGGGCCCAGCTTTCCCGCAAGCTGATCAGATGCTTGAGAAACGGCGCCGTCACCAGCTCGCTTCCCGCCGCGATCATTTCCGGCGTCAGCCCGACCGCCGCATACTTCTGGACGCAGGACTCGACGCGCCGTGCCGCAGCGTCCGACTCCTCGGCGATGATTCGCATCGAGGTTCGCGTATCCGTGCCGAAAGGCACCGAGCCTGGAGCGTACGGTGACTTTAATCTTGCAGTCGGAGACAAATAGAGCCGCTCAAGGACGTGGATCGCCTCCTCCGAGCGCAGGTCGATATCCCATGCCTTATGCGACTCCGCGTATTCTTTCGTAGGGCAACTTCGCCGGCGCGCCGTCCGCCATCTCTGCGTTTGTCCTGTAAGGCATCAGCGCCGCGTGGCGAAGAACGTCCCGCATCGAATCGAGCGACGCCTGCAGTTCGCGAAAAACAGCCGTTTGCATCTGCTGCTTCGAAGCCAGCGCCGCCGCCAGCTCCGCATTCTTTACGCGCTGCGCGTAAACGGCCACGCACAAGCTCGCCGCCGCGATTGCGCACGATGTCCAGCCGAACGGCGTAATGGCGCGCAGCCCCGTCTTGTCCGCGCTGCGGCTCGGGCCCAACAACCCGACGAACATCGCCAGAAACGCGATCAGCGCAGGGGCGTATCCCATCAGCTTTTTCATGATGAATTCGACTAAGTCCCCATGCGCATGACCTAACCCAGCACTTTGAGAATTGAAACGCACATTGGTCGAGAGCTCACAACAAAGTGCTGGGTTGGCTAGATCCTTTTAATCGCCCAAATGACGATGAAAAGGCCAATCAATCCTCCTGTGATGATCCCGCTCGGGATCACATATGGCGCGTCACCCGATTTCGGGCCGCCCTTGGCAAGATAAATCACCAGACTGAAGGCGAGTCCGTAGAAGGCGCCGGTGGCCATCGCGGACCACCATCGCGTAGTCGCGGCCAACGAAAATCCTGTAAGAAGCGCAACCAGGACACCCTTCAGTGTGGCCGCAAAAAGGATCTGCCATTTGTATGGCTCCCTGGGCTCAAAGAAAATGCCCACGCCGTCCAAGAAGCCGAGCGCTGCACCAATAATTATGACGACGAAGAAATTCACCGGTCAACGCCTTGGTGTAGATGGTTCAGACAATTCATGAATAGCCGTGAAATGATGCAATCTAAGGTCCTGGTTGTGACATGCCTCGAGCAAATCGCCATCTGCCGTCAGCTCCTCGCTGGAGCACGAGAAAGACGCGCTGCCGGTGCGTCTTCACATCGCCACCAGTACACGGACGAACCCGTTGAATGTCCCAGCCACGTTCGAAGGCGAAGTCACCCGACACCAGACGCTCGTCTCGCTCGAAGGAGGGCGTAACGTCGTAGGCGCTCAAGGTCGCAACTAGTCTCGGAACAAGTGAGTCGCGGCTCATTGCGGGTGCGCCCGCTGGCCAGAGCACGTAGTCTGGCGTGAGAAGGTCTAGAATGGCGTGCAGGCTTTTGCGCTGAAAAGCCTCGCCCCATGCCTCGTAGAGTTGGTCAATTTCAGA
>CAVUGV010000008.1:0-85930 GCA_963741065.1 uncultured Verrucomicrobiae bacterium
ATGTGTTTATTTCCCTTCACCATCTTTCTCCAAGATTTGCCGGCCGAAGTTGGGAAAAAACTTCCCGGACGTAGGAAAAATCGTGAACCTCGGGTCCAGGCATTTGCCTCGACGGCATCGCCTGCTGCCTATGTCACGGATCAGGTTTCAATAGAAGAAAACTCCGAAAACTGTCGCCGACCATGACCAACAAGCTGAGAAGGCGAAGGTGGGAAGGTCCTATTTGCCTCCCGCGATCAAACGAAGAGTCTCAACCAGCCAATGGACACGAATTGATAAACCGATTAGTTCGATTCGTGTTGATTCGTGGTTAGCGGGATTTCCCGGTCCCCTTCGCCGCGCTCGGCGGATAGATAAACGGTTTACGAAATTTGGCGAAAACCGCGACTGCTCTCCAAACATCCGTGTTATCCGTGTAATCCGTGGTGAAATTATCTCTGCTTTTCCTCGCAGAGTTTTTGGAAAGCGGGATCGGCGCGCAAAGGGTCCCAGAGCGGATCGAGCCTGAGAAGCACCGGGGTAATGGCCGGTGGACCGTAACGAGTAGCTCCAATAGGGTTTTTGTAACAGCTCGGTGAGAATCGAGATCGCACGGCTATTCTCGCCGACCATCGTCTGAATCATTGCCAGATGCTCTTCTGTCCATACGTGCGACAGCGGACTCTTAGCGCGGTCCAGTATGAGTTCACGCTCCGCTAACTTCAGGGCCAAGTCCTTTTCCCCCATTACCGCATAAGCTGGAGACAAAGCCATCGCAAGGTAGGCATCGTTTGGTTGTTCTTTGTGGAGCGGCTCATATATGTTACGCGCCTGTTAGCAGTAACTTTTGCCCCAACGGCATCGCCGGCAAGGCGCTGCGTGAAAGCAAGGGTTAGCTGATTATCGGCTCTTGTCGTGCTCAGAATCAAAATGGAATTGAGCCAGTCGGGTTTGCAGCAATCGGATCGCCTCACCGTAATTTCGTTCAAGTTTCAACTGAATGATCTTGACTTGAGAAGGTATTCCTCATTAGGAGTCTGCCAGTTTATTTCTGATAACAACTTGGCGGCTTCTTGCAGGTTACCCTGAGCCTGATAAATCACGAGCCTTTGACGCCATCACATCCGGATCGGTTGGCGTAATGTCCAGCACTCGATCATACAGCTTTAGCGCGGTCGGAAACTGTCGAAGCTGTGCATACGTGATTGCCGCGTCCATGAGTAACTCCACGTTACGCGGGTCCAAGGCGAGGGCTTGCTCGGAATAGGCGATGGCTTTCATCCCAGTGTTCCTGGCGGCGGGTGATTTGGCTGAGAGCCAGTAGCACCTCGCTGTTGCCTGGTAACATTTTGCTGACGCGAACGAACGTGGTTTCGGCGGCCCCGTAATCGCGCAGCACCCGGTATTGATAATAGCCCAGGGCGAGCAGGGTTTCGGGCGAGTTCGGCGCCAGTTTCTGCGCATTGTCCAAAGCACGTTTGGATGCGTCGCCCCCAGCGCCGGTAATGGCTGTGAATCCGCGCCTCCGCGCGAGAAAGCCGCGCCCAAGCGATTGCAAAGTTCGGGTCAAGCTGCACCGCTCGTTCAAAAAAACTCGCGGCTTTCGCTAGCGATCGTCAGAGTAAGCGCTGGAGTAGTTGCGTGCCTCAAAAGCCAGGCCGCGAAGATAGGCATCATAAGCCTCAGGATTGTTTGTTGGTTTAACTGCTAACGCCTGCTTCTCGCGACCGGTCAGCTTCGCCTCCAACGATTCCGCGATTCCTTTCGCGATCTCGCTCTCGACCAGAAAGATGTCAGTCAACTTCCGATCGTAGGTGTCGGCCCAGAGATGGGAATCGGTTTGCGCGTTAATCAACTGCACACTGACCCGCACCTGGTCGGTCGTTTTTTGCACGCTACCCTCAAGAATATTGGCTACGCCAAGCTGCTTCGCGATTTGGGCAAGATTGCGAGGTTTGCTCTGATAGCGCTGCGTGGAAGTGCGCGAAATTACTTTCAAATCCGCGATGCCAGCCAGTCGGGTCAGGATCTCCTCCTGGATACCATCAGCGAAGTAAGCGTTATCCGGATCGGGACTGAGGTTTTGAAAGGGAAGCACAGCGATGCTCTTTTCGGAAGCACGAAATGAGATTGGCGTTTCCAAAAAATCACACTCAGACGGCTGCTGCGAACGCGAGCGATAACGGCAATCACGGCTGCAATGCTTGGATTTCGTCGCACCCATTTGCAGGCGTGTTTGAAAAATCCACTTCGCTTCGCGCGGATCGGCTCGTGCTTTAGCCAACGTTCCAGGTCTTCGGCCAAATCGCCAGCGGAGCGATAACGCGCTTGGGTTCGCGTTCCAAACATTTCGCGCAAATGGTTTCCAAGTCGCGATCGAATCCGGGAATGAGCGAGCGCAATTTCGGCGCTGGTTTTTCCGACGCTTGCTGGATCACGGCCAGCGCGTGTTCGCCCAGAAATGGCGTGCGTCCGGTAAAGAGATCAAACAAGAGGGCGCCGAGACTGTAAACATCGGCTGCCGGGGTAAGCTTGGTCGCCGATCCTTTCGCTTGCTCCGGCGCGATGTAACCGGGCGTTCCGAAAATCGTCAGCGTGCGCGTGACGTCGCTCGTCGTGTCGAGCCATTTGGCCAGGCCGAAATCGCTCACCAGCGGTTCGCCGCGGCCGTCGAGCAAAATATTTCCGGGCTTAAGATCGCGATGCAGGATCCCGTGGATATGCGCGTATTGCACGGCGCGCGCCACCTTGGCCATCAGCTCCATGATCCGGCGCGGATCTTTGCGAAGGGCTCGCGCCGCATCCAGCAAACTTCCGCCCGGCGCGAATTTCATGCTGAAGAACGGGAGGCCGTCGTCGCTTTCGCTCACTTCGTAGATCGGCAGAATGTTTGGATGATCGAGGCTCGCCGCGGCTTCCGCTTCGCGTCGAAAACGGGCAGCGTTTCCTGGGAATCGGCTTGAAAACTCAGTATCCGTTTCAGCGCCACGATGCGGCGCGAGTGTCGCTGGCGCGCGCGATAAATGACGCCCATGCCGCCGCGTCCGATTTCTTCCAGAATCTGATAGTTGCCGATCCGCCAATCGGCATCGCGCACGTCGATTTCGTCGAGCAGCCTCGTGAGAGTGCTCTGATTTCCGTTTCGGAGCCGAGACAACGCAGGAGCAGACAATTCAGACAAAGCCCACGTCCGACGCGCGATGTCGATCCACACTGTTCGCAGGCTGTGACATCGGCCTCGATCCGCACAGAATCGAAAATGTCGCACGCGCTCATATCGATCTTACGGCGGCCGCCAGAGCCGCGCAGAGATAGCGCAGCTCTTCATCCACATCCTCCGGCTTCTCCACGGTTTGCGCGACTTCTTCGCGCAAAAGATCGCGATAACGGTCTCGCAATTCGTGGACCAGGCATTTCACCGACGCTTCGGGAATCCCGAGCGTCTTCGAAAATTTTTGATACGAAACATCCTGGCGCTCCGCCGCCAGGCAATCGCTCAACACATCAAACACGCGGCGCCGGCCGCGAGCTTCGCATTCTTCCCCCAGCTGCCGAAGTGCATGTTCGGCCGCCGTGGCCGCCCAGCGCACATCGAAAATTCTTTCCGCAGGCCAGGTCTCAGCTTCCTTGACAGAGATCGACAAACGCGACGGCGCCTCGGCCATCCATTCGTCCCATGACACAAACTGCGCGTCGCCGCCGCGTTTTAGGGCCCGGTGTTTGATGCGATCATTGGCCAGAAAATCTTTCAGCGCTTTGAGCAACAGCGAACGAAATCGTCCGCGATCCGGATCGGCGCGCTTGAGGAGATGACCTTTAAGGACCATAACGAAAAAATCCTGCGTGAGATCCTGGGCGTCGGGAACGGGATGGCCGCTCCGGCAGATGAAGGCGAAGACCGGCCGCCAATAAGTTTTGCAAAGCTCGTCCAGTGCTTTGCGCGCTGTTTCTTCGCCAGCGCCTGAACCCGCGCAGGCAAGAACCACGCTCCAGCGCGTCGTGTGAAACCGATCCGGGCTGCCTTGCCCATCGGGGATCGCTTCGGGGTTCACAGCCGACCAGCATCTTAATTAAATAATTGCCAGGCAAGCTTAAATAAAGAGCGGATAGCGGAATTGTAGCCGCGAGCGGTGATCGCGGCCCAACGCTCGTTTTGTCGTCAAGCATCCAGAATCCAGGACAGAGGGGACGCAACTCCCGTAGCATTAAGGACGAAAGGCTCTTCTGCAGTAACCGCCTCAAGGGCTTGCCCCCGAGCGGCGCAGGATCCCAAGCAGAATGCTCAACCAAAAAAAGGAAGAAAGTGTTAACAAGGCCAACGCCCAGACCAGATTCTTACGAATGGAATTGCATTCGCGATCAGGAAAATTGCCGTGATTAGGGTGATCGTTATCATATTGGATTCTGCTTTCTAAGTTTGTGGTCGGGGTTAAACACGGTGTGTCTTCATTGTTTCCAAAAGGAAAGCGCATGCGGAATTGCAAAAAAAAGTGTGAAGGACTGAGGCTACAGAGTCGCCACGCGCTGAACCCATCGGCGAAGTGGAGGGATGCTTCCGCATGTTCCTGCAGACACGGAAGCGGGTCCCTCCACCGTTTGCCTTCGCTCACACACGCAAGACAAACTGGCTCTGGGGGAACTCTGCTCCGGGGAAGCCGCCTACTTCTCAGGGGAGAACGTAGATCGTGCCCGCGACGGCAAACGCGCCGATACCACCGGTCTCGGTAAAATAGAGGCCCAACCCGCCAAAAGGCACAAGCAGAGTTCGTGAATCATGTCGCTGATGTTCTTGTGCGAGTAAGTGTGTCCTGCCCTGATCCCGGGCCCGGGATGGAATTCGGCCCGGGATCAATTCCTGTCTGTTTCAATCCCCCGGTCCGAAGGAGATCCCGCCCGCGAGGGCAAACGCGCCGATACCATCGGTTTCGGTAAGATAGAGGCCCAACCCCCAAAAACGCCGCTGCCGGTCGCGCCGGTGAATCGGCCGGTGCCTCCGGTAATTGTATAGCTCCCGGAGAAAAGAACTCCCCCCTCCATATTGATCGTGCCGCCAACGGGAACGACGAGGGCCAGCACAAGCGTATCTTGGATAGGTCCGGACCCACCGTTAGCCCTTCGGCTCGTGGGGATCAAGGTGTAGGTCGCAGTAAAACTGCCATCGATTAGATTAACGACTTGATCGTTTGTATAGACACTGGGCCTATCCATGTAAGTCGCCTGTCCCTGACCGTTCACCGTGTAGTGCAGATACGGGAACTCCACGACGCTTTCGAATTCAGTGATGAATCTCGCCTGGAACGGGTATGAGGGGCCAGCGCGAACTGGCTGAGGTGCGAACGCGAGCAGGGTAACTGCCGCGAACAGAAGCGCGAGCGACGGGAAATGCCGGCGACTCGGTGATTTGAGGTAAGTTATTGTTTTCATGTGTTTATTTCCTTTCATCATCTTTCTCCAAGATTTGCCGGCCGAAGTTGGAAAAAAACTTCCCGACGTAGGAAAAATCGTGAAACTCTGGTCCAGGCATTTCGCTCGACTGCATCGCCTGCTGCCTATCCGGGGGAAGGCACTGATTTTTGGCCTAACGAAACCCAATTGATATACCGGCGCCCCTTGAAATACCGCGCCAGTCTCGTAGCTAGTGAACTGATTGCCGCCCGTCCTTGAAGCCCCCAGGTTCGGTCTCCCGCGCAAGATGGGCGGTATCCGCTGGCTAATGTTTTAAGTCCGCCGGGCGCGAGTGACGCAATGCCGCGCTCGACTGTGGCCCACGGCTCTTGATCAAGCATGTAGAATTAGCGCGGACCTTGTTCGACAACTTTGTTTCCAGACACAAAAGTCTTGCGGAACTCTACTGCAGGCATCGTGATCGCATGGCCGCTTTCCAGTTCTTCCAGGAATTTTGCGTATTCGCGGGTATAAGGATCGTTCACGTCCAAAACTTTCGCCGCACCTTTCGCAGCCCGCTCGGCCAACGCCTTTGCCTGATCTCGCTTTCCTTGCTGCCCTAATTGGTAGGCAAGATTATAACAGGCATTGAGCGTATCACGGTGTTCGGGTCCGAGCACGTTCTCCTCAAGCTGGATGACCTGCTTGTACTGAGCTTCGGCTTCAGCATACTTTCCTTGGTCTCTTAGCGTGTTGGCGAAGAGCGTTCGAGACTCGAGTGGAGTAAGCGCATCAATTTCATCGACCCGCGAACTCACATTGTTCTCTAAAAGGTAAACTTGCGCTCCCAGCACTTTTTCGTTTGCCCTGATCAGCTCCCGGAGCAGGGTTTCGGCTTCAGCATTTCTTCCTTGGTACCAAAGATTTCTCGCCAGATTGCCGCGGCTGTCCAGAGTGTCGCTGTGATCAATGCCGAACGCTTTCTCGTTTAGGCGCAGCGCCTGTCGGATTTGAACTTCTGCCTCTTTGTGCTTTCCCTGCTTATCCAAGACGGCGCCAAGTAGGTCGCGAGGCCAACCTTGTCGCTCGGCTCCGAGCGATTTGTCTGTGATCTTCACTATCTCGCGAGCCTCCGCTTCGGCTTCGACATCTTTGTCCTGCACGGCAAGCGTCAGGACCAGATTGTGGCGGTAATAGAGTGTGTTGCCGTGGGTTGGCCCAAGTGTTCGCTCCAAACCATTGTAGGCCCGGCGCAGCATCGACTCGCCTTCGCGGTATTCACCCGCCTGCGCCAAAGTATAACCGAGATTTCCTATTGTCTTGAGCGTCTGCTCGTCGTCCGGCCCGAGTACCTTCTCTTGCACCTTAAGCAGTTCACGCCATTGCGGGATCGCCTCTGAAAAGCGGCCTAAATCACCCAGACTATTGGCGACGTTAGTACGGCTGGCGAGCGTCTCTCGATGTTCCGGCCCAAGCACTTTTTCTCGAAGTTTCAATATTTGCTGGGACTCGATCAGCGCGTCGGCAGTTTTGTCGCTCCTGACAAGAACTATCAAAAGATCCCAGCGACTTCTTAGCGTTTCGGGATTTTCAGGACCGAGCATCTTCTCGTCGAGGTTGACTACTTCGCGAAACTCCGCTTCCGCTTCCAGGTATCTCGCCTGGAGGTGTAGCGACAGCGCCAAGCGCCGCCGAGCTTTGAGTGTTTCACGATCCTCCGGGCCGAATATCTGCGTTCGCACTTCGATCACGGCGCGAAGCAATTTTTCAGCGTCACCAGGATGGTCTTGCCTCTGCAAGTAAGACGTTTGCGATCGCATACTGGACGTCCGCCCATTCCCGCGGGTTACGCTGGCGATCAGTCAGCTTCTCAGCCTCGGCTAAATGTTCTCTTGCCCGAACAAATTCGTCTAATTTTCGCGCCGACCAACCGGCTAACTTCAGGGCTCGGATTATATCAACGGTCTTCGTTGGGATGGCTTGTTGAGCCTCGTCCGCTGTTGTTAAGAACAAGCGCTCCGCCTCGGCGTAATCCTTGCCGAGATAAGCTGCACATGCTCGCTCATAACTAGACGCATCTGGATCGCGCTTTACGGCCTGGCTGAACTTTGGCAGTTTATCGGTGAGGATTTTCGCATCGAGCCCAACGCCGGTTGCGAGGATGGAGTAAAGCCGCTCCTCTATCCGCCGCTGGACTCTGCATGAAGTGCGATTGCCCAACTTCGATTTGTGCCTCCGGATATTGAATCAGCGCCTGGTGCAGTTTCGCCTGCTCCGCTGCTTGTTCTGGCGACAGCAAAAGTTTCTTTGTAGCGGCGGAAATTTGACGCGTCCAATCTGGCTCCCTGAGAAGCCAGAGAGAAGCGGCTCCCAACAACAAACACACTGCGGCCGTTCCTACGAGCGCCGGATTGCGCCGCGACCATCGCCAGGCGTGCGTCGAAGGTAACACACGGCGAGTCTTGATCGGTCGGCCTTCGAGCCAGCGCTCGAGGTCCTCGGCCAAATCCCCAGCTGAGCGATAACGCGCATTGGGTTCGCGTTCCAAACATTTCGCGCAGATGGTTTCCAAATCGCGATCGAATCCTGGAATGAGCGAGCGCAATTTCGGCGCTGGTTTTTCCGACGCTTGCTGGATCACGGCCAGCGCGTGCTCGCCCAGAAATGGCGGGCGCCCGGTAAAAGATCAAACAAGATGGCGCCGAGACTGTAAACATCGGCTGCCGGGGTAAGCTTGGCCGCCGATCTTTTCGCTTGCTCGGGCGCGATGTACCCGGGCGTCCCGAAAATCGTCAGCGTGCGCGTGACGTCGCTCGTTGTGTCCAGCCATTTGGCCAGGCCGAAATCGCTCACCAGCGGTTCGCCGCGACCGTCGAGCAAAATATTTCCGGGCTTGAGATCGCGATGCAGAATCCCGTGGCCATGCGCGTATTGAACGGCGCGGGCCACTTTCGCCATTAACTCCACGCTCCGGCGCGGTTCGTTGCGTAATGCCGGCAGCGGCATCGAGCAAGCTGCCGCCCGGCGCGAATTTCATGCTGAAAAACGGGAGGCCGTCCTCGCCTTCGCTCACTTCGTAGATCGGCAGGATGTTTGGATGATCGAGGCTCGCTGCTGCTTCCGCTTCGCGACGAAAACGGGCAAGCGTTTCCTGGGAATCGGCTTGAAAACTCAGCATCCGTTTCAGGGCGACGATGCGGCGCGAGTGTCGCTGACGCGCGCGGTAAATTACTCCCATGCCGCCGCGTCCGATTTCTTCAAGAATCTGATAGTTACCGATCCGCCAATCAGCATCACGCACGTCGATTTCGTCGAGTAGCCTCTTGAGAGTGCTCTTATTTTCGCTGTCAGAGCCGAGACAACGCAGCAGCAGACAATTCAGACAAAGCCCACGCCCGACGCGCGCTGTCGATCCACACTGTTCGCAGGCTGCGACATCGGCCTCGATCCGCACGGAATCGGAAATGTCGGTCATGCAGTGCTTCCCTTTCAACCACTAATGGACACGAATAAACACGAATGTGGAGAGCGCACGCGCCTCGCGTGCACTTTCCGGCACCCTCGCCGAAATACCTCGCTCGACATGCCACCGGTTTAGAGTGCGCGGACATGTCCGCGCTTTGAAAGCGGCGACGTGTCGCCGCACTTCCAAAACATATTTGTGCCCATTCGTGTTCATTCGTGGTTGTCTATGCCAGGACCGCGGCTAACGCCGCGCACAGATAGCGCAGCTCTTCATCCACATCCTCCGGCTTCTCCACGGTTTGCGCGACTTCTGCGCGCAAAAGCTCGCGATAACGGACTCGCAATTCGTGGACCAGGCATTTCACCGACGCTTCGGGAATCCCGAGCGTCTTCGAAAATTTTTGATACGAAACATCCTGGCGCTCCGCCGCCAGGCAATCGCTCAACACATCAAACACGCGGCGCCGGCCGCGAGCTTCGCATTCTTCTCCCAACTGCCGAAGTGCATGTTCGGCCGCGGTGGCCGCCCAGCGCACATCGAAAATTCTTTCCGCAGGCCAGGTCTCAGCTTCCCTGGCAGAGATCGACAAACGCGACGGCACCTCGGCCATCCATTCGTCCCATGACACAAACTGCGCGTCGCCGCCATGTTTTAGGGTCCGGGATTTAATGCGAGCATTGGCAAGAAAATCTTTCAGCGCTTTGAGCAACAGCGAACGAAATCGTCCGCGATCCGGATCGGCGCGCTGGAGGAGATGACCTTTAAGGACCATAACGAAAAAATCCTGCGTGAGATCCTGGGCGTCGGGAACGGGATGGCCGCACCGGCAGATGAAGGCGAAGACCGGCCGCCAATAAGTCTTGCAAAGCTGGTCCAGTGCTTTGCGCGCCGTTTCTTCGCCAGCGCCTGAACCCGCGCAGGCAAGAACCACGCTCCAGCGCGTCGTGTGAAACCGATCCGGGCTGCCTTGCCCATCGGCGATCGCTTCGGGGTTCACATGGCGATCGAACCAAAATTCCGTGCCAAACGCAAGCCTCCTTGTGCGCCTCGTTCGGAATCACAATGAAAAGTTGAGACCGCCGAAGGTTGCGGCACCTGTCGCTCACGGGAAGCTTGCTCGCGCCTACGAGCCCCTAAGAAACAACCTCAACCGCCCGATGAGAGATGCGGGTGTCGAGTGTTGCCAACTTCATGCGGTGTTTCTCGGCCAATTCGGCAAGATACAAATCAGTGAATTGCCTGCTTGATTTCGCGGCGACCCTTCGCGGTGAAAAGTCGTCCGGGATAAACCGGCAGCGATGTTTCCGGACAAATTCCGAAAGAGCCACTCGGCAAGGCTGCGGTTCGGCCCGAAATGGAAACGTGTCGCCGCTGCTGATCCGCAAAAAGCCCAGTTCGCTTATTGGGCAGGTTGCCGTTTGCTTGCCGCGCAACCACGCCTCAACCATGGGCTGGTCTTCGTGGTCCTGCCAGATCGCGGCAATCAGCATGTTGACATCGAGCAGATAAATCACGGTGGAAATTGCTCGAGCGCTTTGAAGATTTCCTCACGCGAAATCTTCCGGCGAATGGAAAGCAGTGAGTGTTTGCCTTTGCGACGAATGATTCGAACCTTGTTCCGTGGCTTCGGCTTCGGCCGTTCCATTCGAACCAGAACCAGACGACCGTCGGCTTCGGGCAGCACGTTAACGACGTCCCCGGTGTCGATCCGGGCTTTCTTTCGAGCCTCGGCCGGTATCACCATCTGTCCTCGACCATAAATTGTTGCATGCACGCATATATGATGATGTAAGCATTGCTTACACGCAACGCAATTTTCGCAGAATCAACTCCCGAGAATCGAGACACCAATTGGAAAGCCTGGCCGTCGCTTCGCGTCCGTTGCAGCACGAATTTACACCAATTGATCCAATGGTTAATCCAGGCTCGTTTGTCAGGAAATGTTTGAGCGATGTCAGCAGGTAAGAACGCAGGCGCCCTTTCTCTTTGCGCACCGTTTTCAGATCCCGGCGTTCGAGCAGTAGAGCAAAAAAACCTTGAGTGAGATCTTTTGCTTCTTCGGAACCGGCGCCCTGTCGCCGCACGAAATCATAAATCGGTTGCCAAGGAGTGACGGCTTCCCAGCCCCGAAAGCTTTCGGGGCTGCCCAAGCCGTCCCTCCTTGTGCGCCTCGTTCGGAATCACAATGAAAAGTTGAGACCGCCGAAGGTTGCGGCACCTGTCGCTCAACCTACAATCTCATGCGCGTGTTCTTAACAAGTAGCGGGCTGCGAACATGCCGCGATCAATCGACCCGAGATCCTACGAATCGCCTGAAGGCGAGCGACCGGTGGTAACGCCGCCCGTCGAATTGGAGCGCCGGCCGCATGATCCTTACGCGGCTTTCCGCTTCGGCGGCTTCACCCTGTTTACGGCTGGTAATCTGCTCTCGATCACGGGCCGTTTGATGCTGGCCGTGGCCGTTGAATGGGAGATTTACGCGCGTACCCATTCTGCGACTGCGCTTGGTTTGGTTGGATTGGTCATCGCAGTGCCAGTGGTCGCGTTGTCGCTGCCCGCCGGCCATCTGGCGGATCGAGTCAGTCGAAAACACATCATCCTTGTCTCGCAGATCTTTAGCGCGATTACGTCCCTGGCGCTCGCTCTCGTTTCCTGGAAACATCTCGCGATTCCTCAGATCGCACCTCTGCGGGCAGGCAATCACGCGCTGGCTGCTGTCGCCTCGGTTTTCGAGCGCCATCACCCTATCTTTCATTTCGATGACGCGTCAGTCCCGTTGATTTATCTGCTTCTTTTCATCGGAGCGGTCGCCCGCACATTTAATTGGGCAGCGCGTAGTTCATTTTTTCCGACTCTGGTTTCGCGCGATGCGTTCGCGAATGCGGTCACTTGGAACAACAGCGTTTTTCAAATCGGATGTGTTGTCGGACCAGCCCTCAGCGGATTGTTGGTCGCGTATGTTGGGTTCCCGTTTGTGTATCTGCTGGACGCGCTGTGTGCGTTTGCGTTTTTTCTTTTGGTTTTTCCGATCCGCCACAGCAAACAGGTACGAGATCGCACTGAGGCGAACACGTGGAAAAGTCTCATCGCCGGAGTCCGGTTCGTGTTTCGCAGAAGAGTGATCCTGGCAACGATCACACTGGATCTATTTGCGGTGTTACTCGGCGGCGCCACCGCACTGATGCCGATCTTTGCCGATCAAATCCTGCACGTTGGACCTGTTGGTCTCGGGTGGCTGCGAGCCGCGCCGGCGATCGGCGCTTTCGCGGTGGCGCTGGTGGTGGCGCATCTGCCCCCGATGAAACAGGCCGGCAAGACTTTGATGTGGTGTGTCACGGGATTTGGAATCGCGACTATTCTTTTCGGATTATCCAAAATATTTTGGTTATCGCTTGGCTTGTTATTTCTTCTCGGCGCGTTCGATAGTGTGAGCGTGATCATCCGCGGCTCGATCGTCCAACTGGTCACGCCGGATGAAATGCGCGGGCGCGTTTCGTCTGTGAACAATATTTTCATCGGCACATCGAACGAGTTCGGCGCGCTCGAATCCGGGATTGACCGCGGCGCTGTTTGGTCCGGTGATTTCGGTCGTCGCGGGCGGTATCGGAACGATCCTGGTCGTGCTGGGCGTTGCGTGGCGCTGGCCGGAGACACGAAAGATCGGCGCGTTGGACAGGAACCTGCGGTGATGTTGCTGTAGCCGGGGTCGGTGACCCCGGGCCGGCATCAACGATGCCGGCTTCAGTACTAAAACGTGCCGTGCAGTGAAATCATTCCGTACGGAGCGCCGCCATCCTGATGATAGGTCACCTCGGCGCGATAGAAATCGAACTCTCTGTATGGCTGATAGCCAACTTCACCGGTGAACGTCACGCTCGGCGAAATTTTCCAATCGAAGCCTCCGCCAGTCCGGATCTCCGTATAGGTGACGATCGCATGGTTGAGGCGGGGAATTCCATGGGAGGTTCCAAAATCATCGTCCACGCGGTAATTGGTTTCTTTTAGGGTCGCACCTGCATAGAGGGACATATAGCGGCTCATTTCGTATTGCAGACGCGGCGTCGGCAACACGGCGTCCAGCAGCCATTGCGGGCCAATTTTCCAGCGAACTCCCGCAGCAGGAAGAACCGGGTAGTTTCGTTCCACATCAACGCCCACGCCGAGAACAAACTGAAGATTAGGGCTGTAGATGTACGTGCCCCCAATGATGAACGGCAAATTGAAATCGTCCCAATCCAAATGGCCCAAGCCTGAATTATAGAGGCCAGGCTGACCTTCGGCCCTGACGATGATCGAATCTGAAAACTGCATATCCAGTCCAATGATCGTGCTAAAGGACTGTAGGGTGTTCGGCAATTGCGCGCCGTCCGGGAGACCAAACGACAACCGCTCCCATTCGGCGCCAAATCGCAACACGCCAAAATTGGTTCGCGGCGTTAATACGAGACGCATGATTCGAATCGATCTCATCAAAATCCTCAACTCTTTTGCGAGAGTTGCGCTCAACGCCGCCTTCGCCGACGTACGTTCCTTCAGCGACGTACTCGCCCGTAAGGGGCCAGAACCAATTAGTGTTGGTCTCCTGGGCAAAGGCCCAAGTCACAAACAAAAGTGACGCCCACAGAACCAGAAGAAGAGATCGCGGCATGGAAATTTTCATTCGTTCACCGACTTCCACCGCTGTCCCGGCGAAACAGGGTGACAGCCTTGGTGATATTTTTCATCATCACGGACTCCGAACCGAGCCGTTCCACCCCGTGCAATGTTCCCAGCGAGGCGGCGGAGATCATGTCGCCGCGCCAGACAAGCGTTGAGGGTTTGCCTTCCACTGTTACCGGCCACATCTGATAAAGCGTGAGCGCGACGTAATAACCGCCGCTGGCGTAATAGAGGACGTCCGCGGACTGATAGGTTCCGCTGGCCCCACTGCGGTTGTAAGATGCGCCCAGAGTCACGACGCCCTGGTCGTCCACGTCGAGAAGTTCCCAGTAAAGTTCTCGCCCGAGCGATCCGGCACCCCGACCAATTCCAGTGGCTCCAAGTAGTCCGGAAAACTGCCGTCGAATTTTTTCTTGCTCGCGCAACAATCCATTTACTTCCTCGCTCGATCGAATAGACGGACCGGCGTGATCGTAAGGCGGTTGTGCGGACATTCCGCCGGACACGAAGCTTTTCGTTCGCGCAGTGAGCACATCTGCCCAGAACGCCGCCACCGGCGCAGGCATCGCCCCTCCGCCTCCAGTTCCGGCGGAAAACTTCTTTGCTTCATCCTTACTGACTTGCAGGTCGGAACTGAGCTTTTGCGTCGCTGCGACGAATGAGCGCACGGACGCGTTGTCAGGCGCGTTTTTCAATTTTTCGAAATTGGCAGGTGTCGGGTTCGACGGCAGGTCAGTATGCAGAAACACCTTCAGTTCGCGATGTCTTGTCGCGTCCCATCGGCGCAACGCCTCCATTTGCTGGGCAGGCGAGCCCGGCGCGACGTAGCAGCTCTGCACAGCCAGAAATCGCGGATTCCGCATGGGCGGCCCATGCGCAGTTTTCACGTCGCTCTTCGCCAGTTGGGCCAGATCGACCTTGTCAAAGATAGAAAACGAAGCCAGTTCGGAAACGGCGTCCGCGCGTGCGATTGTCAGCCCCAGGCGCAAGAGCGACACTAACAACAAGAGGCCGCACGCCTTTGCAGAGAAGGGCCGCGGGAGACTCAACATTTTAGGTTTCATGAGCAATAAGGGGTGACGCTCCAATGTCAGATGGTTGCAAATTTTCGGGATCATCGCAATAAGGTTTCACGATGAGCGAACCAGTGATCGTACTCGACCGCTTGAGCAAGAGTTACGGTAACGTCCATGCCGTGCAGGATCTCTCTCTGACAATCGAGGCAGGAACCATTTTTGGTTTCGTTGGCCCAAACGGTGCCGGCAAGACCACCACCATGCGGATGTTGTGCGGCCTGACGCATCCTACCGGCGGTGATGCGACGATCGATGGCCTTCACGTCTGGAAAGAGCGGCAGCGGGTGCGCACCAAATTTGGTTATGTCCCGCAGCGCTTCAGTCTCTACCGTGACCTGACCGTGTTGGAAAATTTTCGCTTTTTCGGCGGTGCCTATGGCGTGCCTGGCGCTGAGCTGGATAAACGAATCGAGCGCCTGCTTCGTGTCACTGATTTACAGGAGAAGCGGACCACAGCAGCGCAGAGTTTATCTGGAGGAATGCGGCAACTGCTGGCGATCGGTTGCGCGCTGGTGCACAACCCGTCGCTGCTGTTTTTTGATGAGCCGACTGTGGGCCTCGACCCGGTTCATCGGCAGCAGATCTGGAATTTGCTTTATGATCTAAGCAATGAAGGGAAAACGATTTTTGTCACGACGCATTACATGGACGAAGTGGAACGCTGCACCGAAGTCGGCTTTATCGAAGACGGACGGCTGCTGGCAAAAGCATCTCCACGCGCTTTGAAATCGAGTTTTCGCACGCGCTTGCTCGAGATCGATGTGGAGCCGCTGATGCCTGCGCTGGTTCGTCTGCGCGATCTTCCGGAGCTGCTGGGCGTCTCATTGCGCAGCGGGAGCTTGCGCCTTTACGCAGCTGAACCCGAAAAGCTGATGGAGCGATGGCGCGAAAACTGGCCGTTTCGCGACATTCGGCTTATTAGGCGAACGCTGGGTGGAACCGGACATGGAAGATGTTTTCACTGCGTATTCACAAGGGTTACGACGGCATTTTGAAACAATCCACTTGATGAAATGGCTGTCACTCGAAGCGACGGCCAGCGTCGCTTACAAAGAATTTCTGCACATCTATCGCGACCGGCGGGTGCTGCTGCTGGTGCTGACTTTGCCGCCGCTGTTCACGCTTCTCTTCGGCCATGCCTTTGAAACGGGCGAACTCACGGGCGTGCCCAGCCTGTTGATTGATCGGGACAACACGCCGCGTGCAGAGGAGTTCATCGAAATCATTTCAAAGAACAAGACATTCCACTGGCGTCGCGGATCACCTGACACGAAAAACGAATCGGATTTGCTCGCACATGGCGTGCGTGCAGCGCTGGTGATTCCCAAAGGCTGGGATGAGAGTCTGGAAAACGGCGATCCGAAACCGTTGCTGCTTTATCTCGACGGCGGCGACATCAATACCGCCGACGCCGTAGAAGGCAGCGTTCGACAGAGCCTGGGCGACTTTCAGTTGAAACAACGCGACCGAATGATCGAGACGTTGCCGGAAGAAGTGTTTGAGCTGGGCAAGCAGCTTCCGGTGCAAATCCGCAAACGCTTCGTCTCAATGATGGAAATGTGGACGGTCGATCGCAAGGTGCTTGTACAACCCGAAAGCGCGCGTCATCGATTTCGTTGTCCCAGGTATTATCGGCCTGATTTTGCAACTGCTAACGGTGACGCTGATGGCGTGCACGATCGCGCGGGAACGGGAGTCCGGCACGCTTTATCAGTTAATGGTGACTTCGCTCCGGCGCCGCGAAATTGTGATCGGGAAAATGTTACCGTATCTGGTTGTATCTGCCCTTTTGGTCGTGGTGATCATGCTCGTGAGCAGGTTGCATTTTGGCGTTGCGTTTTATCAACTGCCCGCGCTGGCGGTGATTTGTCTCCTTTTCCTGCTTTGCTCGCTCGGGCTCGGGCTGCTGATCTCGGCGTTCTCGCACACGCAAACCCAGGCCATCCAGTTTTCGGTTTTTTTTCTGCTGCCGGTGTTCGTGCTTTCAGGCGCGTTCGCGCCGCTGGAGCAATTGCCAAAAGCCGTTCGTTACATTTCCGAGCTTTTCCCGCTTACACATTTTTGCCGCGCCTTTCGGCTGGTGAACATGTATCACGCCGCCCCGCACTTTTACGTGGGTGATCTTGTCGTTCTACTGGCGGGAGCGTTCATCACGTTTCTCGGCGCAGCTTTTCTTTTGAAACGAATTGAGCAATGAGGCCGGGAGAATGACGAAGCACGAATGACAAATGGCGAAGGAATGACGAAATGCCCGACCGTTTTACAGCAAAGCGCTGTCTAGGTTTGCCGATCGTGTGTCGCTGTGGCGATTTGTACTGGCGCGGCAACGGCCGCCCTGGCCGAACACTTGGACTCGACGCCGCAGGAGGTGTTCGACTCGATGCGCGGTAGTTTCCAGGCAGCGAAGGCAAAAGGCGTACACGCCCGTTATCAATGGGACTTGAGCGGCCCCAACGGCGGCCAATGGTGGATCGACGTGAACGATGGCACTTACAAAATGGGCAAAGGAAAAATCGACAATCCGAGTGTGACCTTCGTGGCGAAAGACAAGGATTGGGTGGCCGTTTCCAACGGGCAACTCGGTGGCACCTGGGCGTATCTTACTGGCCGACTAAAAATTCGCGGCGACCAGGGAGTAGCAAGAAAACTTGGGGAAATGTTTCCCTAGAATTTGGCTTCCGCGGCAACTCTGATGTACGGAGCGGGATCCGTTCTCTTGGACTGATTGGCGCGGAAGAAATCAAAGTTCCGCTCGACTGTGACGCCTGCGCCCGCGATCAATTTGAAAGGTTTTAAGCCAGAATAACCTACCTCCACGCCGGCTCGATCCTCGCTGTATTGGACGATGGCGTTGTGCAGTTGCAGTTTCCGCTCGGTGGTCAGCACATCGTCAGTGCGAAAGCTGGTGTAGTTAAGCTCGCCGGTGATCCGAAAGTCCCAATCGTCGTTTGGTTGATAAACGAGCGCCGGTTTCGGAAAGACAGCCTGGAGGCGCAGCTTGTCGCTAAAAAGCCAGATAATACCGCCACCGGGGGCGACGGGCGGATCTTGAAACAACCCCCAGGCCAAACCGACAACGGCAAAGATCTTGTCTTTCTTTAAGGGGAACGTCACATAAGCTTTCCCTGGTATGTCGAAGGCATCCCCGCTGACGTTGTCTTGGAAGTAAACTCCCGGATCAAGCTCGATGCTTACGGCTGGAAAGTTCTTCACTACATACTCCACCGCTAGGTGAGCAGAGGCTGCTTGCAGATGATCGGGCAATCCGTTGTCGCTGCCGCCGAAATCATAGCGTTCATATTCGACCCCGGCGCGGAGGTACCATTTGCCGGTAATCAGGAAGCGATGGTCGTAGCTGAAATCATCGTAGAGCGAATCACCGTGACCTAGTTTGGATTCCGTGAAGTCGCTCTGGAATGTGTAAGTCGTCTCATACGAGAAAAGATCATGTGAGTTTTCGTCCGCCGGCAAGGGCGAAGGTTGGGCCTCGAACGTCGGCGTACCGGCAAGAGCCGCGGCAGTAACGCTAAGCCATAGTGCAGTTGAAAATGCAGCAATATTTTTTTTCACGGTTAAGGCGACCCGGGCATGGAGATATCGGATGAGCGACGCGATATTCGTGTATCGGCATAGGGATATTTTGGCAAGGAGTAATTCGCAAATGCGAGCGGAGATAGGCTGATCTCCCTTAGTTGCAGGGAGCTTCCCGATTCGTCTCCCGAACTCAGAACTCCTCGGTTTGGCAAATCCTTTTGCTACCCCGATTAGGAGATCGCTGCATGGCTCCACGCACATCTGACACCAGAGTTGCTTTTCAGTTTGAGATGGACGCATCTTGTCGCGTGCGTCCGAATGAGTATCAAATACGATGAGAGCGTCGGGAAAAATCCAGATTACCATATGGTTGCTGGGTCTCGCCGGGGCCGGTCTCTTTACCGTTCTGCTTATTCGTCAGGGCGCACCACAAGTCGGCGCGGCGTTGGTGTCCGCGGGGTGGGCGATTGCCGCAGTAGTGATTTACCACCTTGCGGTGCCCGTGTTTCTGGACGCGATTGCATGGTGGGTCCTTTTTCCACGATCTGATCGTCTGCCGCTGCGGAGGCTGTTTTGGATGCGCTGGATCGGCGAATCGGTTAGCACTCTGATTCCTTCCGCGGCCGTCGGTGGTGATGTCGTCCGCGCGCGCTTGGCGGCGCTTCATGGCGCGTCGGTACCGATCGCCGCGGCAAGCGTGCTCGTGGACATTACGCTCGGAGTTTTCGTCCAGATTGCTTTTACATTGGCAGGTCTCGCACTGATCGTTAGTGTCACGGGCCACGAAGGCTTTGTGCGACCGACTTTAATCGGAGCGCTGCTCGGGATCATTGCCATTGTCGGATTCTACATCGTCCAGCGGCTGGGAATGTTCCGTTTTATCGGCGTCATCATTTCGCGACTGGCGAATTCATCGGATTGGCATTCGCTCATAAACAGCGGGCAGACTCTGGATCGAACTATTCGCACACTGTATGCGCGGCGGCGCGGTGTCATTGGGTGCTGTGTGTGGACAGCTGCTTCGCTGGTTCTTGGGTCAGGCGAAATTTGGATTGCACTTCACGCAATTGGTCGGCAAGCGACGCTGGTCAACGCGCTTATTTTTCAAAGCGTGATTTTAGCGATCCGCTCGGCGATGTTTCCCGTGCCGGGCGCACTGGGAGTGCAAGAGGGCGGCTATGTTGTCGTCGGTAATCTGCTTGGGATCCCTGGCGATGCCGCGTTTGCGCTCTCCTTAATTGCACGGGTGCGCGAACTCATTCTGGGAATCCCCGGACTCATTACCTGGCAACTGTTTGAAGCGCGCCGCCTCTGGCGCGCGCGCTTGGCCGCGAGCGTTCGGTAGTATCCCAGATGGGCGGCTAGCGATTTAACCTGCGCTCAGCGCAAGTGTCTCCCCGATTTTCATGACGCGCAGTCTGGCCTTTGATTTGCGCTTTTTCAGTTCGCGCTTCGAACGCTTCAGGCGTGCCGGTGAGCAGTGGAAACGTTCCGTAATGCATGGGAATCACTTCACGTGGATTGACCAGCCTGACCGCTTCCGCCGCACGCGCAGGTCCCATCGTATAATGGTCGCCGATGCAAACGAGCATGATATCGATTTTGTGAAAACGCGATACCAGCGCCATGTCTGAAAACAGATCTGTGTCGCCCGTGTGATAAATGGTTGGGCCTCCGCGAATCGTAATTACAAAACCTCCCGGCGCCCCGCCGTGTCTCGCTCCGGATTGATCATCAGCCGACACGCCAGAGCCGTGATGGGCGCGAACAAAGAGGACCTTAACGTCTCCATCGAGCAGCGTTAGTTCGCCGCCAAAATGACCAATCGTATCCGCTTGCGCCAGCTCCGCCGGATACCCGAGATGTTTCACCATTGCATCAGCTAAATCGAACGTTGCTACGAGTTTCGCCCGTGTGCGTTTCCCGATTTCAACCGCATCTCCGACGTGATCGGAATGGCCGTGCGTAACCAGGATTAGATCAACATGTTTGAGCGCGGCGAGTTCGTCTTTCGCTTTTGCGAAGACAGGATTCGTCAACCACGGATCGACGAGCAAAACTTTGCTGCTCGGCGTAACGATCTTGAAAGCCGACTGGCCGTACCAGGTGAGTTGCGTTTCCATGAAAGTCACCAAACTGAAAAGCGTTGGTTCGGCAAGCTGGGTAGCACAGGCTGCCAGCCTGTAGTGCGCGGCAGCTTGCCGCGAACATGATCCGCACCCGCAGACTGAATTGCGCCAGAATACGTTCGGCAAGCTGCCGAACGCTGCAGGCT
Source organism: uncultured Verrucomicrobiae bacterium (assembly GCA_963741065.1). Classification (GTDB taxonomy): domain Bacteria; phylum Verrucomicrobiota; class Verrucomicrobiia; order Chthoniobacterales; family UBA10450; genus Udaeobacter. Next base: position 20,375 of record CAVUGV010000008.1, read on the forward strand.
AGCAGCCTGCGCTCCCCGAACTGGAAAGCGATTGCGCCTTTTCAAGCATGTTATGTTTCGGTACTTTTGCGTTTCATGAATCACCATCACGCCCATCAACTCCTGCGCGCGAGTGATCCGCGGATGGCGGCGTTGATCGCCCGCTCGCGGCGTTATGAAATTGGCCCGGCCGCGTCGATCCGTCCCTTTGACGCGCTGGCCGAGTCCATTGCTTATCAGCAACTAAACGGCAAAGCCGCTGCCGCGATTTGGAACCGCGTCCGCGCGCTTTATCCAAAAAGAAAACGGCTCGATCCTGCAAAAGTTCTCGCCACACCGGACGAAACGCTTCGCGCTGCTGGTCTTTCGCGCGCGAAGATCGCAGCGATAAAGGACCTTGCTGCGAAAACATTGGATGGAACGGTCCCATCCAGTCGCGCACTTCTGCGGATGGGCGATGACGAAATCGTCGCGCGTCTCACAACTGTGCGCGGGATCGGCCGCTGGACGGTCGAGATGCTTCTCCTTTTCGATCTCGGACGCCCCGATGTCTGGCCGGTTGACGATTACGGTGTTCGCAAAGGTTTCGCCAAAACGTTCGGCAAACGGAAACTTCCCACGCCGAAACAACTGATAAAGCACGGAGAAAAATGGCGTCCGTATCGCTCAGTGGCAGCTTGGTACTTCTGGCGGGCGCTGGATAATGATCGTTGAAAGCGTTCAGACATCCCAGTTTGTCATGTTGAGCGGAGCGAAACATCTCTGGCTACGACTTGCGGCAAGTGAGACTCGAAGAAATGTTCAGAGATTCTTCGCTTTGCTCAGAATGACAAAGGGTTCATCTGCCGCTTTAACGATTTAACGCTTCAACGGTTTAACCAGCGCAAAACGCGCATTTAACCTTGCGCTCCGCGCCGCGCCTTATTAGAACGAGTGCATTATGGCCACGATCCACGTGAACCGGGGCGCAACAAGTTTGGGCGTATTTTCCGAAGAAGAAGTCCGCGAAGGTCTGCGCGCAGGCCGCTTTGTTCCTACCGACATCGGTTGGCGCGAGGGAATGGCGAATTGGCAGCCACTCTCGCAGTTCCCAGAGTTGGGATGGGCTGCGCCTGCGGCGCCCCCTCCTCAGACCGGCGCGGCCGCGACCTCAGAACCTGCTGCGCCGCGCGGCGGCCTGCCATGGGAGCGCCGGGAAGAGCGCGGATTTTTCAGCGCGTTCGTCGAAACTTGGCGATGGTTCTGACCAAACCGGGCAGGCATTCTCGGTGATGCGGACGCGAGGGCGGCTTCGGCGAGCCGCTGTTGTACGCCATCATCGGCGGCGGCATAGGAGTGATCGTGTGGTTCATTTTCTCGCTGCCTGCTAAACTCGCTTGGCCTTCTTACTCCTCGCGACACAGGGTTCGCCTCGATGCTGGGAATGACTGTGAGCTTCATGGTATTGGTGTGGCGCTTGGTGGCTGTGGCCGCGGCACCATTCATTTTCGGCGGCTTGGTTCACATGTCGCTGATGCTGGTTGGCGGCGCGAAGAAAACATTCGAGACCACCTTTCGCGTCATCTCGTTCTCGCAAGGGTCCAGCGCCCCGCTCCAGTTGGTGCCATGTTGCGGTGGGCTAGTCGCGCTTGTCTGGTGTTTGGTCGCGAATTGCATCGGTATCGCGCGTACCCATGAGATTGATACAGGACGAGCCACACTTGCCGTTTTGTTGCCCGTCATTGTGTGTTGCGGGGGAGGATTGTTGCTCCTGCGTCATGTTCGGGCGGGCTCGCGGCCCTTCAACACAACTGGAGCCACTGAATTGTGCGGATTTTGGCGTGCCGGCTCGACCGGAGTGAGATCGATTACGAGTTAGTCTGGCTGGGCGCTTCGCTTGCTTCGCTCGGCATGGCGGTTGCGTGGTTTACGCTCGGTTTGCCTTGGCCGCGGTGTGTCTTTCACGAGCTTACCGGTTTGCCGTGTGTGACCTGTGGAATGACGCGATGCGCGATTCAATTCTTTCATGGTCACTTTCTCGCTGCATTGAAATGGAATCCACTTGTCTTCACAGCGCTATGCAGCGTAATGGCATTCGACCTTTACGCCTTTGCAACACTCACAACGCGCGCGCCGCGTTTGCGAATCTCCTTTGTCACCCAACGAGCGAAAACGTTCGTGCGTGTCTCTGTGATTTTAGCCCTCGCGCTAAACTGGATTTACCTGCTTTCGCACTGGCGCGACTTTTGATTGTAGGGCGTTTCTAGTGAAACGCCAGGCTGCCGAAGCCGACGCTCCTATGAATCCTCCCCGCAAAATCTGTGTCCATCTGTGTTCCATCTGTGGCTAATTTGGCCCCGTGCGAATCTTGGTCACAGGCGGCGCGGGTTTCATCGGGTCGCATCTTGTCGAGACGCTGCTGGCGGCCGGGCACGACGTGGTCATCCTCGACGATTTCAATGATTTTTACGATCCGAGGATCAAGCAAGCAAACATCGCCGGTTTCACCAAAGACGTAACCGTCTGCCACGTCGATCTTCGCGACGGCGCGGCGGTGCGAAACTTGTTTCACCGCGAGAAAGTTGATGCAATCGCGCATCTGGCTGCGCGCGCGGGCGTTCGACCATCGATTCAACACCCGCAACTCTATTACGACACAAATGTCAGCGGGACGTTGCATCTGCTGGAGGCGGCGCGCGTGACTGGAGTCGAGCGATTCATCTTTGCATCCAGCTCGTCAGTTTACGGAGCTTCGAAAACGGTCCCGTTTTCCGAGGATCAACATCTCACTCAGACACTCAGCCCATACGGCGCGACAAAAGTCGCGGGCGAATTTCTTTGCTCGACCTATTCGCATCTCTACCAAATGCGTGTCGTGGCGCTTCGTTATTTCACCGTGTACGGTCCGCGGCAACGGCCCGATCTGGCCATTCATCAATTCACCCGGCGCATTTATGCCGGCCAACCCATCGATCAATTTGGAGATGGCAGCACGCGCCGCGATTACACTTACATCGATGACGTGATTCAGGGAACGATGGCGGCGCTCGAGTACGAAGGCCCGCGTTACGACATTTTTAATCTTGGCGAGAGCGAGACCATTCAGCTGAAAGAGTTGATTTTGGCGATAGAAAATGCGCTTGAAAAAAAGGCAAAAGTTAACCGGCTGCCGGAGCAACCCGGCGATATGCCCCTGACTTGTGCCGACATTTCCAAAGCAAGAAGATTGCTCGGCTACAACCCAACGACCAAGTTCAGCAAGGGCTTGCCCAAGTTCGTCGATTGGTTTTTGAAGTCACTGAAATAAACGCGCTGTCATCCTGAACGTAGTGAAAGACCTCTCAATTGCCCGGGTGGTCACGCTAGCTACCTTGCGTGATGCTAGCAGGAATTGCGAGGTCCCTCGCTACGCTCGGGATGACACGCGAAAAAGTATAAACAACGGCGCGGTGAATTCGTGCACTAATTGACATCGATGGAAACTCTGCCATTCGAGCAGCGCGCTTGTTTTATCGCGGGCCAGGCGAAGTCAGGCACTACGCTTTTGGTCGCGCTACTCGATAACCACCCGGAGCTACTGGTGTTGCCGGAAGAAACCGCTTATTTTCCTACGGTCCTCACGAAATACGCGCCACGCGGTCGCCGCGCGCAGTTTGAGTATCTGACCAAAGAAACGCTTTCCAACGTGCTGTTCGGCGGCCCGTGCAAGTGGGGCAAGCGCAATTACTCGACGTTTCCACGCGAGAGATTCCTGAAGACGTTTGAGGATGCGGCATTTGATCCTGCGAACGCGCACGCGGATTTGCTGGTTCTCATGGTCAAAGCGTACGCCGCCACGCTGGGACGCTCGCTCGACACGGTCGCGCGTTGGGTGGAAAAAACTCCAGCCAACCGTAATTACATCGGCGCTATCCTTACTCGCTTTCCACATGCAAAGATCCTGGTCACCATGCGCGATCCGCGCGCCATTCTGGCCGCGCAAATCGCGCTGGAGAAAACAAGGCGGACCGGACGGTTCTCGACCTATTACGTGATTGCCCATTGGCGGGTAGCCGCCCGGCTGGCCATGCGCGTGCACGACGGGGAGGTGCCTGGCCTTGTCGTGCCATATGAGAGATTGGTCTGCGAACCTGCCAGCACAATGCAAGAAGTTTGCGCCTACCTGGAGATCGAGTTCGATCCGGACACTGTGCTGACCCCGACGAAAGTGGGTCAGTTCTGGAGCGGCAACTCCGCCGCACGCATTAACTTCTCGCAGATCAGCACCGAACCCGTGACACGCTGGCAGCGCGAACTCTCCGAAGACGAAATCGGGTGGATAGAATGGCATTGCCGCGACCTCATGCCGGAGTTCGACTACGAGCCAAAACTGAGCCGGCGCGAACTGCGATATTTTGTGCGCCCGATTCGCGGCGAGCGCCCGCGGGAATACGTGAAGTCGCGGGTCTATTCACTCCGCGATTCAATGACGAATTCCGAATGACTAATGACGAAATCCGAATGTCGGGCGAATTCGACGCAGTGGTTTCGTCATTTGGCATTCGGGCTTAATTCGTCATTTGTCATTCCCGATTCCTTCCACTTGCAATCAGCCGCCACCTAAGGCATAATCCGGCCGAGATGTCGGGAATCTTCTTCGATATTCCGAACGTCCGGTTTCTACGACGATTCAGATTCCTTGAAGCGATGCGGCAAATATTTGCGGCATCACTGCTTCGTTGGTTGAGTGCGCCGGCTTACGGTTCGAGACAAGGCCATTTCCGACACACAGAGGCGGAGTTTCCATTGGCGTCGCAGAGAAGAAAGTTTGACTGGACTCTTGACGATAGGCGCGCCGCGGACGGTGTCCCGAGTCTTTTCGGGGCGCTCCGCCCTTTTAACAATTGGACTAAACCTAAGAATCAACATGAACTCTTATTCATCCGGAAGACGCTCACGCCGCCCGCGCGGTGGGGGCCGACGCAGCAGAGGAAATCACGAACGCTTTGGAGCCCCGCAGGGAGCAGCGAAGACGCAGAAAAAGACATTCTGGCAACGGGTTGCCGAATTTTTCGGAAACGGCGGGGAGAAAAGGAAAACCGCGGCGCAGCCGCGCAACGGCGCACAGCCTTCGCGACCGGCGCGCAAGCCTGAACGGATAGAAGTCACTTCGCCGCGTCTTTACGTTGGCAACTTGTCCTTCGACGCAACCGAGAGCGATCTTTTTGAATTGTTCAACGGCGTGGGGCACGTGCAAAACGCCGAGGTTGTAAGTTACCGGCACAACCAGCGCTCAAAAGGTTTTGCCTTTGTGCAGATGCAAACCATCGAGGAAGCGAAGCGCGCCGTGGAGGAACTGCACGACAAGGAATTCCTCGGCCGCAGGCTGGTGGTGAGCGGAGCAAAATCCGACCAGCATCAGGCGCATTAAGGCGTTTCCTCTGCGAACTAAAATGGTAGGGTCTGCGCGCTGCGCCGACCGGACGCCGCGGCGCGGCGTCCCTACCTCTTGATCTCCAGATACGTCCTCGCCTGCACGTGATTCGTGCCTGGCTGGAATTCTTCTACCCGCATTTGTTTCAGAAACCAGCGACCCTCGATCTTTTGCGCGGAGACGACTTCGAAGCGTTTCGCGAGTTGCGCGTTCCAATCGTAGCCTTCCATGCGCATTAGCGCGCCGCTCGCCTTATCGATCCACAGCAACACGTTCGAATACTGCGATTCGCGCGAGGGCGCGCGCAGTTGCAGTTTCCAGCATTTCCGAGTGCGAACATTTTCCTCGCCCAACACGCGCGCAGTCGGCCAATAGAGAAATTTGAAAGCCAGATCCTCGTAGGTCACGCCAGTGTCGCGGATTCTTTGATTGAGCTTCGAGGCTGCGAATTTTTCAGTTTCAGCGCCGCTGACAAGATCGAGACGCGAGCTATTTTCACCGAGACGCAACTGCAAAACCTCTTCCGGATTTGTGAATGAATAACGAATCAACGGCCCGTTTTGGACCAGCCGAAATGGGACTACGACATCATCTTGTCGAAGCTGTCCCTGGAGATCGAGTTGCTGTTTTGACTCGACCATTCGGACTGAAGTGAGAATGTCCTTCGCCGAAGGCGAGGGCTGACCCTCAAGGGAAAAGCCAAGAGCGAAAAAGGCGGCTATAGCGGAATAACGAATGACGAATGACGAATGACGAAACAAGCCCGAATGCTCTAATGACGAATGCGCTCGCCGACGCGCCGTTTTGATCATTCGGGATTCGAGCTTCGTCATTCCTTCGTCATTCGTCATTCGTGCTTCGTCATTTGCCCGCGTTTGTTTATTAGAATCTAGCAGTTAAAGCTTAGAGATCGCTTCATCCTATCGCATGGACCAGTCTCTCTTTCACCTCATCAACGAAGAATGGACGAGTCCGGCGCTCGACTTGTTCATGGCCGCGCTCAGCAACGGCGAAATTTGGAAGCCCCTGTTCATTGGGATCGCGCTCGCCGCGCTTCTTTTTGGCGGATTCAGGGGGCGCGCGTTCATTGTCTGCTTGCTTCTGGCCCTGGCTTTGGCGGACCCGGTTACGGGAATATTGAAGACGGCATTTGATCGCCATAGACCCAAACAGGTGGAAAGCGTTCGCATGGTCGCAACTGCAAAGGACGCGGCCGGCGTTTCTCACGCTCTTCAAGGAACCGGTGATCCGTTTTTCCGATCAATCCGACCGCAACCGTGCGGGGCCGTCATTTCCATCGGGGCACGTGGTAACCAACACGATTATCGCGACGTGCTGCACCCTCTTTTATCGGCGGCGCGGATGGCTCTACTGGTTCATCACCGCAGCGGTTGGTTATTCGCGAATTTATCTGGGCGCGCATTGGCCAAGTGATGTGATCGCTACGCTTTTTCTTGGCGTTGGTGAAGCACTCCTTCTGCTGGGCCTGTTCGAATTGATCTGGAGGAGCGCAGCCCGCAAATGGATGCCCCGGCTTTTTGCGCGCCATCCGAGTTTGATTGCGTTGGGTGGCAGGGCGCGACCGCAAGGCGCGCTGCAACGCTGCGTATGAGCACCACGCGCGCTGTCTGGTTTTTCATCCTCGCGCTAACGGCGATTCGATTGTCATTGCTGGCGACGACTGATCTGGAATTTGACGAGGCGCATTACTGGATGTGGTCGGAGCGGCTCGCGCCGGCATATTTCAGCAAGGGGCCGGCCATTGCGTTTGTCATGCGTGCCAGCACCGCGGTTTTCGGCGCCAATGAGTTCGGCGTACGCTTCTTCAGTCCGATCCTGGCAGCAGGAACGAGTCTGCTCCTGTTTTATTTCGCCCGCCGCTTATTCAACACGACCGCCGCTATGTGGGCGGTCATCGCGCTGAATGTCACCCCGATCTTCAACATCGGTGCGTTCCTGATGACGATTGATGCCTTGTCGGTTTTTTTCTGGCTGGCTGCAATGTTCACGTTCTGGCTGGCGGTGGAAAAAAGCCCGCATTTCTCCTGGTATTGGCCGCTTACCGGGTTGCTGATTGGGCTTGGGTTTCTTTCCAAATACACGAATGCGCTTGAGCTTGTTTCGATTGTATTGGTGCTCGCTTTGGCTCCGCGGCTCAGACAGGAGTTTAAACGTCCCGGCTTGTATTCATTGATCGCGCTTTTCGCCCTTTGCACCGTGCCACCGATAGTGTGGAACGCTCAACATGCCTGGATCACGCTGGTGCATCTGCGTTCGCGGGGAAGTCTGGAGCACGGATTTGGTTTTCATCCGGTCGAGGTTCTTTCGTTTCTCGGCCAGCATTTTTTGGTTTATTCGCCATTTCTCTTTCTGGCACTAGCCTGGGGCGTCATCGCAAGCTGGCGGCGCGTCAATCAGCAATTCAAGGTGCTGTTTCTGATGTGGTTTGGCTTGCCCGTGTTTCTCTTTTATCTGCTTCTTTCAGTGAACAAGGCCGCTGCACCGAATTGGGATGGCCTCGCTTTTCTGGGCTTCGGCCTTTTGGCGATTTATTTCTGGTGGGAACGACTCGAAGCCAGCGTCATGTTACGACTGGGCGCGGTCGTAGCGATACTGGTTGGGCTTATCATGAGCGTGATCGCGCTGGACACAGACTTGGTGCGCGTGGCGGCGTTACAACTTGGAGCGACCTGATCCCAGCGATCGGATGCGCGGATGGAAAAGCGCTACGAGCGCGCTGGAAAAAATGCGTAACGATCTGGAGGCGAAATTGGGCGAGAAACTTTTTTTGATTGCGGACGCTCGCGATCGCGCGTCGGAGATTTCATTTTATCTGCGCGATAGACGGGTGGAAGGCCCGGGTCATCCGCCGGTTTATATTCCCGAATCGCAGGACATGGTGAATCAATTTTCCTTTTGGCCGCGCTACGATGAGTTTGTTGAACTAAAACCAGGCATGCCGCGACCGGAGAGCGAAGCTTACACTGAAGAGAACGGGATCAATCTCTTCACGGGCCGCGATGCGCTGTTCATCCGGAACGGAGAGAAGGAACACGTGCCGCATAACATCCAGGCTGCATTTCAATCGATCGAGCCAGTGGGAACGATCGAGGTGCGGCGCTATGGCAGGTTATTGCGCACATGGGAAGTGTTTCTTTGCCGAAATTATCGCACACTTCCGTTATGAGACGCTGCTCCTACAACTTCTCTACGTGGGTCATCCTGAGCGGAGCGAAGGACCACACACAGGCTTCGCTGATCACACTCGAAAAACAGCGTGACGCAAACTCCGAAGGTGTGGTCCCTCACTTCGTTCGGGATGACACGTGTTCGACACGAGATCGCATGCTGTTCGCGACATTATTATGACTCAGGCGGAAGCTCACCCGCAGTTTCCGTTATCGTTCCTCTTTTCAATGAGGAAGAAAGCATCGCCATCTTGCAATCAGAGTTGAGCACAGCGCTGAAAGACCTCGATTACGAGATCATTTTTGTCGATGACGGATCAGTCGATCGCACAGTTGAACGTATTGAACCGAAGGCGAATGTGCGCGTGATCCGGTTTGAAAAAAATGCCGGGCAAAGCGCGGCGATCTATGCCGGGCTCAAAACATGCCCGCGGCGCGACTGCGGTTCTCATCGACGGCGATTTGCAAAATGACCCAGCTGACATTCCAAGACTCCTTGCCGAAATTTCGCGCGGCGCCGATCTCGTCTGCGGCTATCGCGCGCAACGGCGAGACACGCTGGTGAAGCGGCTGACCAGCTGGATTGCCAATGCTGTTCGCAGCCGTTTCACATAAAGACGGAGTGCGCGACACCGGTTGCACGCTTAAAGCGATGCGGCGCGAATGCGTCGGCGCGCTGGTTCCGTTCAAAGGAATGCATCGTTTCATTCCCGCGCTCGTCAAAGGCGCAGGGTACCGGCTCGTGGAAATTCCAGTGAATCATCGGCCTCGTCGCTTCGGTCAAAGCAAATACGGCTTGGGCAACCGCGCTGTGCGGGCGACAATCGATATGTTCGGCGTGCGCTGGCTGCTTTCCCGGCGATTGAATTACAAGGTGCGCGATAAAATGTGACGAATGGGTGCGGACGCGATATATGGCAAAACACGCTTGTCAACCCAAAGGCTGCCGCTAAGCTTGGCCTCCCGCACTGGGAATTCGCATGTCGCTGGCCAATTTACTTTCTGCCGAGCAAATCATCCCCGAGATGAAAGCAACGGAGCGCTGGGCGGCCATCGTCGAGCTGATTGATTTGCTCGTTGGACTTGGCAAAATTAAATCCCCGGATCGCGACCCGATTCTTGCCGCGCTTAAACAGCGCGAGGAAACGATGAGCACAGGCATCGGATTCGGGATCGCCATTCCGCATTGTTCTTCCGATCGGCTCGAGGAAGTCGTGGCTGCGTTCGGAAGATCCACCGTCGGCATTGAGTTTGATGCGCTCGATAATGCTCCGGTGAAATTCGTCGTTCTTTTCATCGTCCCGAAAAATCAATTCCAAACGCACCTGCGCACGCTGGCCTCGATCGCGAAGTTTCTGAACGATCGCTCGGTGCGCGAAAGCCTGGCTAGCGCAAAATCTGCTGACGAAATCTTGTCGATCTTTCGCGAGCGCTCGTAACGTCGTGACGCAGGCAATCGTGCCTGCGAAGATTGAAAGTTGGCAGCAGACATGATTGTCTGCTTCACTCAATGGAAACCTTCCAGTCACTCCTGGCAAAAAAGCTTTCCGAAGCTTTGGCAAAGGCAGGTCTGCCGACCGCAGGCGAATTAACGCCAGCGACGGATCCGCGTTTCGGCGATTATCAGACCAACGTCGCACTCGTGCTGGGGAAACAGCGTGGCGAAAATCCGCACGCCCTCGCGGAGAAGATTGTCGCACACCTTGATGTTGGCGATCTTTGCGAACCGCCAGTGTCCGCGGGCGCCGGCTTTATCAACTTCACATTGCGATCGGGCGCGATCGAGAAAAAGGCGGTCGAAATGCTGCGAGATGAACGACTGGGAGTTGCGGAGACAGAATCACCACAACGCATCGTGATCGATTTCGGGTCGCCTAACGTCGCCAAACCGATGCATGTCGGTCACATCCGCAGCACCGTGCTTGGTGACGCACTGGCGCGCATTGCGCAATTTCTCGGGCACGAAGTGATCCGCGACAATCACATTGGCGACTGGGGGACGCAGTTTGGGATGGTCATTTATGGCTGGAAAAATCTGCTGGATCGACAAACCCTTCAGCGCAATCCGCTGGCTGAGATCGTGCGCATTTATAAAGAGACAAACCAACAAGCGACAAATGATCCACAGGTTCGCGAGGCCTGCCGCCAGGAATTGGTTAAGCTGCAGGCGGGCGACAAGGAAAACATCGACATTTGGAACGAGTGCGTGGCGTTCTCAATGCAGGATTTCGAGCACGTTTACAAATTGCTCGATATCCATTACGACATCCAATGCGGCGAAAGTTTTTATAACGATCGGCTGCCCGGCGTGGTCGAGCGCCTGCTCAAATCCGGCATCGCCGAGATTAGCGAGGGCGCAGTTGTCGTTTTCTTCCGCGATAATCCTGAGCTGGTCGATAAACCGCTCATCATTCGCAAGCGGGACGGCGGATTTAATTATGCCACTACCGACCTCGCCACAGTCGATTATCGCGTCAACGAATTAAAAGCCGACACGATTTGGTACGTGGTCGGCGCGCCGCAGATTTTGCATTTCAAACAAATTTTCGGGATCGCACGGCGCGAAGGGTACACGGCCGATCTCCGCCACATCATATTTGGCAGCATCCTCGGCGAAGATCGTAAACTGATGAAGACGCGCTCCGGCGAAAACGTCCCGTTGCGTGACCTTCTCGAAGAGGCATGCAAGCGAGCCCGGAAAATCGTTGACGAGAAAAATCCGCATCTAAGCGAGGATGAAAAGATCGACATTGCCGAGAAGATCGGGATCGGCGCCGTCAAATACGCCGATCTCTCGCAGTATCGGATGACCGATTACATTTTTTCCTGGGAAAAGATGCTTTCTCTGCACGGGAACACCGCGCCGTATCTACAGAATGCCTATGTCCGAATTCGTTCAATCTTTCGTAAAGCAGGCGACACGTGGCATCGGCATCCTGCCGATGAAGAGACTGGCTGGAAGCCAATGCCACTTCACCTCAGTGATTCCGCCGAAATCAATCTCGCCAAACGTTTGTGTGAGTTCGCCGAGATTGTTCCACAGGTGTTGAACGGCTTTCGTCCAAACATTCTGGCAAACTATCTGTTCGAATTGGCAAACAGCTTTCACACATTTTACGAAGCCTGCCCGGTTCTGAAATCAGGGGAACCAGCTCGCAGTTCGCGACTGGCACTGTGCGACCTCACCGGGCGCGTTTTGCAGTGCGGGCTCGGTCTTCTTGGGCATCAAAGTGCCTGAAAGGATGTAACGAAAATGCCGAACGCCCAACGTCGAACGCTCAATCTCTAAGTCAGATTGTAATTTCGGCGTTGGACGTTGGGCGTTGAGCGTTGGACGTTTGTTTCCTGCTGTGAAAAAGGAGCACCCTCGCATTCCAACTTGCACCTACCGAGTGCAATTCAATCGCTGGTTCACATTTGCTCAAGCCTGCGAAATCGTGTCCGTATCTGCACGCACTTGGCGTGAGCGATGTTTATGCGTCGCCATATTTTCAAGCGAGCACGGACAGCCTGCACGGCTACGACATTACCGACCACAACAAGCTGAATGCGGCGATCGGCTCGCGCACGGAGTACGATGCGTGGATCGCGGAACTGCACGCGCACTCCATGGGACAGGTGCTGGATTTTGTCCCGAACCACGTCGGCATCGCTCCCGCACGCGCGGGACGCAACGAGTGGTGGATGGACGTGCTGGAAAACGGCCCCAGTTCCAGCTACGCGCCGTATTTCGACATCGAGTGGCAGCCGCGAAAATTTGATCTCCGCGACAAAGTTCTCCTGCCGATTTTGAGCGACCAATACGGGCGTGTCCTGGAGCGCGGCGAATTAAGGGTGTGCTATGAAGAAGGAACATTTTATCTGCTCTACGGCGAGCGCAGACTTCCGATCGCGCCAGGCACGTATCGTTACGTTCTGGAAATTGCTTTACAAAATCTCGCCGACCAAAAAAACGAAGATTTTTACGGAGAACTGCAAAGCATTCTGACCGCACTCGAATATTTGCCGAAACGCACCGAAACCGATCCAAAACGAATAGCAGAACGAATTCGCGAAAAGGAAATCATCAAACGGCGGCTCGAGCGTCGGTGTGCCGAAGCGCCGCAAGTACAACAGGCAATCGACAAGGCACTGGCCCAGATCAATGGAAAGGCGGGCGACCCGCGCAGTTTCGACTTGCTGGATGAGTTGCTTAACGCGCAGTCGTATCGGCTCGCGTCTTGGCGGGTTGCAGCCGAAGAAATCAATTACCGCCGTTTTTTCGACGTGAACGATCTGGCCGCAATTCGGGTCGAGTTGCCACAGGTCTTTGATGCTGTTCACCGGCTAACTCTCGACTTGGTAAGCGCAGGCGCAGTGACAGGCCTTCGCATCGATCATCCGGATGGTCTGTACCTGCCCGGCGAGTATTTCGAGAAACTTCAGCAACGCTGTGCGAAGGCGCTCGCGATCGAATTGCCCAAGGATGGGCGCGCCATCTACATGGTGGCAGAAAAGATCCTCGCCGGCTCTGAAGGCTTGCGCAAGGACTGGCTTGTGCACGGAACCACAGGCTACGATTTTGCGAATGAAGTGACTCAGTTGCTGGTCGATTCCTCGGCGGAAACGGCGATCACAAGAACGTTCCATCGTTTCATTGGTCACTCTGTGCCTTTTGGGCATCTGCTGTATGCGAAAAAGCTGCAAGTAATGAAACTCGCCCTGGCGAACGATGTCGATGTTCTGGGGAACATGCTCGACCGGCTATCCGAGCAAAACCGATGGTATCGCGATTTCACGCTGGAAGCACTCTCGCGCACCGTGCGCGAGACCATCGCCTGCTTTCCGGTTTATCGCACCTATGTCGCGCCTGATCGGCCTGTGGACGATGAAGATCGACAAATCATTGAGCGCGCAATCGCCGCGGCCAAGCGCCGCAACCCGGGAATGGACGAATCGATCTTCAATTATTTGTGCGACGTGCTGCTCCTTCGTTTTCCGCCTAACTTGAATGCTGCCGAACGCGCCGCGCACACGCATTTCGTTTTGAAATTTCAGCAGGCCACCGGGCCGATCATGGCCAAGGGATTGGAGGACACTGTGTTTTACATTTACAACCGCTTAACAGCCCTGAACGAAGTGGGCGGTGAGCCGCAACAGTTTGGGTCGAGCGTGGAGACGTTTCACGACCGGAATCTGGACCGACAACGCAATTGGCCGACGACCTTGCTCGCTACCTCCACGCACGACACAAAACGCGCTGAAGATGTGCGTGCGCGAATCGTGGCGATTTCCGAAGTCCCTGAGCTTTGGCGGCGTTCGTTGCAGCGCTGGCGTGCAGTGAATCGCCGCTGGAAGCGGATGATCAATGACTTGGAGGCGCCGGACGCAACTGAAGAGTACCTCCTCTATCAAACTTTGTTGGGAACGTGGCCGGTGCAGGCAAACGGCGAACCAGAATCCCTGCCGGCGCCTGATTACATCGAACGAATTCAAGCTTACATGGCCAAGGCGCTCCATGAAGCGAAGATCAATACCAGCTGGATCCAGCCGAACGAAGAATGGGACACCGCCATGCGAGATTTCATCGCGAAAATCTTGAACTCTTCACCGCGAAACAAATTCTTCCCGATTTTCCTGCCCGTTGCGCAGGAGATTGCGCGTCTCGGCGCGATTAATTCGCTCACGCAGACATTGCTGAAGCTGACGTCGCCGGGTGTGCCCGACATTTACCAGGGCAACGAGATTTGGGATTACAGCCTGGTCGATCCCGATAACAGGCGTCCGGTCGATTATCAGCTGCGCGAAAGAATGCTCGATGGATTGGCAACCGCGCCGCCAGATGAATTGATGCCGACCTGGCCGGATGGCCGGATCAAAATGTTTCTCACTCAGCGGGTGCTGCGATTTCGCCGCGAACACCCGGATCTTTTCGAGCGCGGCGAATACCTGCCAATTCAAGCGAGTGGGACATTTGCGGAATGCTGCGTCAGTTTCGCTCGGCGGTTCGAGAACAAATGGATCGTCGTGATCGCGCCGCGACTCTCTTCGCGTATCGGTTTTCCGCCGATTGGGGAATTGTGGAAAGACACGGCTATTGAATTACCCGAAACGCTTTCACTCGAGCGCGCGCATGATCTTTTTACGTGCCGGCCTGTCTCTCTGCAAGATCGCCAGTTAAAGATTGCCGACGCATTGTTGGTTCTGCCCTTCGCGGTGATCACGAATCTGTAACTGTAACGGCGGTCTATGACCGCCGAACGTGAGACCGGCGCTCATAGAGCGCCGCTACAGAGAATAGTGCCGCGCGAATTGTTGGAAAAGATCGACCAGCCACGTTGAGAAATTGCCGAGATTCGCCAGCAAATCCGCGCCGAAACCTGCAAATGTAATTTGTCGGCGAAGCAAGGATCAGCATCACGCTGAGCAGGAGCAGGTTCATCAAATAGATCACTACGAGCGAAAAAAAAGTGCCTTGGTCGCTGAGATCGGTTTGATTTTTCGGGATCATCCAGCAGGTGAATGTGAAATGGAACGCCCAAGTGATCCCGATAACGCAGTAGAGCAATCGCCCATAGGGCTGCACGTTTAGAAACAGGCTGAGTGCTCCGTAAATGGCGATCGCCAGAATGCTGTAGATCGGGAAAAAATAAGGTGCCAGCGCGATCCAGAAGTTGGCCTTGCTGGTGACGATGTGTCCGCCATCGCTGCTCACCCGAAACCGGCTAACGCGTCCGCCCATCAACCAAACCCAGAGCGCATGAGTCAGCTCGTGTCCGAAAACATAAATCAGGATCGGGCGCGGAAGGCCGAAGAAAGCAATCAGCCAGAGAACTGCGCCCAATGAGAAAAACCAAAATTCCTCGCCTGCCCAGAGCCGTTGCGTCACGGTCGCGCGCGCGAAAGCGGTGAAAAATGTTTGACTGAGAATTGCGCAGATCGGCAGCAGGAAAATCGCGAACACAAATTTGACCCAGCGCGTCGGAATCGTCAGCGGCTCGAACGCGGGCACGATTCGCCCCGTCCGCGCAACATTGCGGACGATTTTTTGAGTGCGGCGTCCTTTACGCTTTCCGCGATTGTTCTTCGATCTTCGCTTTAGTGCAGCCAAAGTTGCCGCAGATTACGCAGCGTTACGACGAGAAAAGCAAGACGGAACCGCTAATGACGAAGCCCAAATCCCAGCCCAACCCGCACGATTGTCATCCTGAGCGGAGCGAAGGATCTCTGACTATTTTTCCCACCTCCCCAAGCGAACAAACAGAGATGTTTCGCTCCGCTCAACATGACAGCACGGGATTGTAGGGCAGGCGCATCGCCTGCCAGCGTCGGCAACCGGAGCGGTCGCCCTACAGCAACAGCGCCGCGATTACGCTCTCCCCATGTACACGCCGGTGCGCGTGTCGATTTTGATCGTTTCGCCTTCCTTGATGAACAACGGGACGTTGATGGTCTTGCCGGTCTCCAGCTTTGCCGGCTTGGTGACATTGCTGGCGGTATCGCCTCGCAAGCCCTCCGGTGATTCCACGACCTTCAAACTCACGGACGCCGGCAACTCGACCTGCACCGGGCTGCCCCCGGCATAGAGGACCTGCACGGAGAGATTTTCCACCAGATAATCTTTCGCGTCGCCGATAAGGTTTTCCTGCAACGTGATGGTGTCGTACGTCTCCGGGTCCATGAAGTGGTAGCCGTTGCGATCATTGTAACTGAACTCGAGTTGTTTTCGCTCGATCTCGACCAGCTCCACCTTGTCCGTGGAACCGAACCGGACATCGGCGCTTTTGCCGGTGTTGATGTAGCGGATGATCGCCTGCACAAACGCGCGCAAATTTCCTGGCGTGCGATGGTGCACCTCCAGCACAATGGCAGTGTTGCCATTGTATTTTATGGCCATTCCTCGGCGAAGATCGTTGGCTGCAGGCATGAATGAAGAGTGATTCGTTACAAAAGTTACATCGTTACAACGTTGCCGCCTTCGTGGAGGCTACGGCGGCCCATGCAAGCGTTGAAGGGGGAGGCGGATCTTACACATGTTGCGCGTGAGCGCAACCGCGCTCAAACTCCAAATTCCAACATCCAAGCTCCAGAGAAGCTCCAATGATCAAGCTACAAGCTGTGTGTGACCATTTTGATTATTGGAGCTTCGTGCTTCTCTGGATGTTGGATGTTGATGCTTGGAGGTTTTACAAAAGCTTGAGGCGCGTCAGATCCTGCGAATCGACAATGCCTACGGGCACATTGTCGTCGTCGATCACTACGAGATCGTCGATACGATGGCGCTCCAGCAAATTAAGAACTTCAACGGCAAGTTTGTCTTTATGCACCGTGACGGGATTTAGAGTCATCAGGTCCGCCACAAGGCGTTCGCCGATCTTTGAATCGAACTGAAAATGCCGGACGAAATCGCCGTGGGTAAAAATTCCCACTAATTTTTGATCTTCGCCGGTCACGACTGCTGCGCCGGCGCGCACTCCGGTCATCGCCTTGAGCACCTCGCGGACCGATGCGTCAGTGGAAACGATCGCCATCGCTTCGCGCGGTCGCATGATTTGATGGACGCGCGTGAGCATGCTGCGGCCGATCATTCCACCGGGATGAAACTTGGCGAAATCTTCCTTGTTAAACCCGCGAGCCTCCAGCAGCACCATGGCCAGCGCATCGCCCAGCGCCAGCATTACTGTTGTGCTCGAAGTCGGCGCGAGATTTAGCGGACAAGCTTCCTGTTCGATATTCACATCGAGAAATAGGTGGGCGTTTTGTGCGAGAGTCGATTTCGGATCGCTGCATATGGCGATGATCCTGACCTGGAACCGCGCGATCGCCGGCAGAATCCGGAGCAACTCTTCAGTCTCCCCGCTCGCGCTCAGGGCGAGCACGACGTCGCCGTCGGCGATCACACCCAGATCGCCGTGCAATGCGTTCGAGGAATCGAGCACCACGGCAGGCGACCCGGTGCTTGTAAGAGTGGCCGCGATCTTTGCGCCGATGTGCCCGGATTTTCCCACGCCCACCACAACCACTTTGCCCCGCGCGTCCACGGTTTCCTTGATCAATTCGACGGCGTGGGAGAAATTTTCACCCAGCCGCTCCCGGAGTCGCTTGAGCTCAAAAATTTCTATGTCCAGGACGCGTCCGGCCTTTTCAAGATAGTCCATCGAAGTGTATAATGTGGGCAAGGCCGCCCTCAAGAGGGCGAAACCTCCAAATCCCAATACCCAAGCTCCAAAGAAACTGCAATGACGAAACCAGGAAACGCCGTGGCGAGTCGATTTGAGGATTGGCGCTTGAGATTTCTTTGGAATTTGGAGCTTGGGATTTGGAACTTGAGACGTTAGTCTGTGGCCCGCCTCGAACGAAAGGAAAAATATGAAAATGTTCCTGATTGCAATCGCGGCCGCACTGGTGAGCACTGCTTCCGCGCAAGAGTTCAGAGCACCAATCGGCCCGCAAAAACCGGTGCGAGCGATGCCCACGCCGCCGCCGATGTTGCAACGCCCGCCCGTTGAGGGAGTGATTCCGCGCGCATTTAGCGACTCGCGTAATCCTTTCCAGATGCTCAATCCGTGGGCGCCACCCCGCTACGGCACATGGGTGGAGAGCACCTCGTTCGACCCAGATGTCCCGGGAAAATGGAAGGGCATTAAACTCTTCGAAATCCTCTTTTGATTTATGCTTTGAAGTTGCACGCGGCGCGCGTGATGGCCGAGCGCGAAGATCGCGAAAGCGAACTGTTCGCCACGTTGGCCAGATCGAGTCCCGCCGACTATCGGATCGGGAGAACTAGGCCTGTTTCGGCGTGACGCCGAAACCAACAGGGGAGCTCGCTATCGGATTGAGGGAATAGTTTTACGGCTTGTTGGAAACTACTTTCGTCGCAGGTTTGCCCATCTCAAGCTGGGCGCTCACTTTTTGGATTTGCGCGGCCTGCTCTTGGAGCTGCGCTGTCAGTTTCGCGACAGTGGCTTCCAATTTCTCGACCTTGCGATTGAGCATAGCTTGCTTGGCGGTGTCGGACATGCCTTGGGGCCGGACGCCTTTGGGAGTAGTAGGTCTAGGTACGCTGCGTTCGGGTCCAGCAGGAGTGGGGATCGTACCCAACCTTCCATCGGCATCGACGTACACGATATCGGCCGTAGCGGAGTCAACCCCTGCCCCAAGGATGTTGGCAATATAGGTCCTGTCACTCACCTGGCCAAAAATACTGTGGACACCAGTGACGGGGCCGATGGTGATAATGTTACTGCCGGTGGTGATAGAAGTCCCGGAATTGTGACCCACACACACGTTTTCATCGCCTTCGGTGATACCATCTCCGGCCCCACGGCCCAGGCCCGTGTTGTTGGTGCCTATGGTAACGTCGGAAAGGGAGATACTGCCAATGGCTGTGTTGCCATCACCGCTCGTGTGGCTCTCGAGCGATTGATTGCCTATCCCCGTGTTGAACGAACCACTTTCATGGTTCGTTAGCGCAACGCGACCGACAGCTGTGTTGCTGAAGCCACCCACGTTGCTCATGAGCGCTAGATGGCCATTGGCGGTGTTGCCGCCGCCCGTGGTATTGTTAAAAAGCGCGAAAAAGCCGACACCTGTATTGCTGCTGCCGCTGTCGTTATAGACGAGCGCGTCAGTTCCAACGGCCGTGTTCTCTGTGCCGGTGGTGTTGAGCAACAGCGCTACAGTGCCAACTGCGGTATTGGAATTCCCGTTATTGAGGACCAGCGTTCCAGCGCCAACACCGGTGTTGTAGCTGCCGTCCGTATTGAAAAGAGTGAACGCCAACCAAGTCCTGTATTTCCAGCGCCAGTGGCAAGGGACTGAAGCGCATTGCATCCTTCCGCTGTCGTGAAGTTGGGATAGCACCCGTCCGGCGGCGGGACAACTTGCGGAGCTGCTTGCGCCAATGGGGAAAGCGCGAAGCCGCAAAGCGCAAAGAAAATAAGAACTGACCTCTGATTTCTTATGTCTGATCTCTGATTTTTAAGGATTATCGTTTTCATCATGTGGGGATTTTGACGCTGTTCGCGATTTTTAGGAATACGCCTAAGCGTGTACGAATTCTGTTGCGCGATGCCGGGACATTCTGTTAAAACAGAGACAACAAGATGCATTCCGTCTCGGAGTATGATCAGCGCAGTGTCGAGGCTTTCGCGGCGCTCAAGTTGACGCCTCGCGAAGCCGAAGTGCTCTTCTGGATTTCACAGGGCAAAAGCAACCATGACATCGGCGTAATTCTGGGCGCAAAGACAGCCACCATCCGCAAACACGTCGAACATATTTTTGCCAAGCTCAATGTCGAAAATCGCACCGCCGCTGCAGTAACGGCGCTCGAAACGTGCCGCTTCCTCGCGCCAAGAGCGAAAAGCAATGGTAGCCAACCTTGGGCTGCAATCGGCGGCTTGATCGCGACGGTGCTCCAAGACCTGTGTTCAGATGCTTGGGAAATTTACGACGCGGTGTCGGTTCTGGTCGCGTGATGCAGGGTACGGTCGGCTGGAGGCGGCCGTCATGTCTGAAGGACGACTAAGAAGCCGTCCCTCCTCGGAATCGCGCAAAAAATTTTACCAATTGCGATCGTGTCGCCTGAAATGAGAGCTGCTCCAGTGCGCGCTCCTGCGATTCGGCGACAATTGCCGCGCGTAAATCGGCATTTTTCAACAGGTCGAGCGCCATCGAAGTGATCTCGGTAATGGTCCGGCACTCGCCGCAAGTTTTCGGAAACGCAATTCGTTCGATCGCGCCATCGCCGCCTACGCAGGGGACCCGGCACAGAAGAGCGTCGCCTGCTACCTGACCTGGCACATGGCTGCGGTCGAGTTGTAAAACAATCTTATGCTGAGCCACATCGCGCAAATAATCCGGGTAGGATTTCCATTTCTCAATCAAGCGGAGTTTTCCCTTGGGAAATTTTAGCTCGTCGAGCAATCGGCGCCCCTTATGTCCATCGAGATTAACCGCGCTTACCGGTTCGCCTGTTGCTTCACAAAGCTGGCGCGCCACCAGCAGCGCCGCGAAATGATTGCGCGTTGGCACGTCCCATTCACGTGTGCCGACGAAAATTCCCGACTGCTCGTTTGCGGGCACAGAAAAATTCCATCGTTGATCCTCGATCGGATAAGGTGTCGGGATAAAAGCCACTGTCGCCGGATCGCGTTTGCCGTGGACGCGCTGATAAATCTCCGCGGCTTCCGGAGTTGTGGCGATGCATCCATCGGCCTGCGCCACAATTTTCATGAAGCGCGATAACTTCGCGCGGTCGCACAACTGTTTTGCGATCTGGTGCAGGCCAGTCTCCTTCAACGAAACGGCGACGGTGCGACCGTGCTTTTTTAGATCGTGCAACGCGCGCTCTGAAGCGCGAAAATCGCTGCGCAAAAGAAGAAGGACCGGTGTGTCCTCCGTGATCGCACGACGCGGATTGAAATGAAAAGCTCCCAGCGTGCACGCGGCAAAAGCATGAAAATTGATCGGCGGATGCGCGCCTTCACCTGGGCCGGGCAATTATGAAACTTCTGTTCCGGATCACGTCCACCCGGATTGAGAACAGTCAGGCGAAAATGTTCCGCGCTTTGCGATGTCATCAGTTGCTGGATGGGCGGTTTGAACCACCTATTCGTTGAGATCGCCAGGCGGCCGCGCCGCGGATTTCAGGAGCGTGTGCTCCAGATCTTCCTGGTCAAGCGGTTTGACTGGTATGGCGCGCCGGATCTCGACCGGTTTCTTGTCTTGCGGCTGGACTGGGATCGCTTTCCGGATCTCGGGAGCGGATTGTGCTCTTTCATGACTCGATTGGCTCTGGGGCTGCGGAGTTACTTGCGGTCTCTGCTTCAGTTCGGCTGGTCACATTCTCGGCCTTTTGATCTCCGGCTGTTTCCGGTGCCGGCTGTGGAGCCGGTTCGGGTTTCAGTGTCGGCTTGAGAGAATTATAGGGGTCCTTGTCGGCTAACAACGTTGCACTTCTTATGACAACCGGTGTGACCTCACTTAGGTCCACAGCCAGCGCAGCACGCGGTAAATCACTGGCGGGAAACTCGCGAGCAAGGCGAGCACGCGCCTCACCATGGACGTTGCAAAGTTCGGTGGGCGCTTGTGAGGGCGTCGCAATCTCCGTGTAAGTGGCGCGCCGCTGCACGGTATCGCCGCTCGCGGTTTTTATAGCGTCATAACATTTGTCGGTAGCCAGCAAGCCGGACCGAGAGCAAATCTCAATCTCCTTCAGATTTTCCGGCCGCTTAATTTCTCGCGGCGGATAACTCGTGGCAGCGGCATTCATGATATCGACCCAAATCGGCAGCGCGAGCTCGCGCCCAAACGCGCCGCGATAAATTTTTTGCGGCTTGTCAAAGCCTGCCCACACCGCGCAGGTGAAATTGGAATCGTATCCAGCGAACAGCGCATCAGTGAAATCGTAAGCTGTGCCGGTTTTTCCCGCTGCGGGCATTTTCTTCAGGCCAAATTGCTGTGAAAGCAGCTTTGCCCGTGCCTGATTGAAGTGCGTCCGCGAGGCAGGAATGAATTTCGTACGCGGTTTCAGGTTTGGTGACCAGTTTCCGGATGCTCTGCTGCTTCCCATCCCAAACCAGTGTTCCGTCCTTTTCTTCGATGCGCTCCAAAATGTGCGGCGCGTTTGGTCGCCAGCCGCCGTTTGGAAAGATCGTGTATGCGAGAGCAAGCTCGGCCAGACGTGACCTCGCTGCTTCCCAGAAAAGTGGCTGGAAAAGGGCGAAGCGGCGAACGGATGCCCGCCGCGGAGCAAAGGTGCAACACTGCATCGACTCCCGCGTCCATTCCGATGCGGACCGTTGCGCCATTCTTTGATTTGACCAGCGCCTGCCTGGCTGTCATCGCGCCTTCATAACGGTTCTCAGCGCTTTCTGGACCCCATTCACCAAGGATTCCCGTTGTGCCGCCGATCATGACCGCGCGATTATCCAGCGGCGAATCTTCCACCAGCGATCCGGGATACATTCCTTTCTCGAAAGCGGCCGCATAAACGAACGGCAACATTGCAGTTCCAGCGGGCCGGCGGGCTTGCAGCGCACGGTTGTACTGGTTGTGCTCAAAATCGCGCCCGCCTACCAGCACCAGAATATCACCGGCTTGCGTTGTCCAGGCCAATGACTGCGCCCTGCAGATACTCGGGCGCGGGCTGGTCAGGTTCGGCACCGCCGCACCATTTGCTTTGGCCTTGCGAAACGAGGCCGCGTAAGCGGCGTAAGTCTGATGATTGTATTCCGGGCGTTCGCTCCACCGCTTCGAGATGAGCCCGGAGAGAATCCTCGGCCACCTTCTGAAGATCCACATCGATGGTAGTGCGGATGCGAAAGCCTTCGTTCTTCGCCCGGTCCCAACCTACGGCAGCAATGACCTGCTGGCGGATGTAATCGACCGCGTAGCTTTGCCCTTGCGCGTTCTGCCGGCTGCTGACCACGATCTGTTGCGCTCGGGCGGCGGCGCACTGTTCCCGGCTGATCAAGCCGAGGTCGCGCATCCGATCGAGCGCGTAATCGCGCACTTCGCGCGAATTGTCGCGGTCTGTCCATGGAGACAATCTGTTTGGGCTTTTGACTAAACCCGCCAGCGTGGCGCATTCCGCCAGCGACATTTCGCGCGCGGACTTGCCAAAGTACCCTCGCGCGGCCGCTTCCGCGCCGTATAGACCGCCGCCGAAATAGATCCGGTTCAGATATAGCTCCATGATTTTTTGCTTGCCGAAACTGGTCTTCGATTCGTTGCGCCAGAAAAATCTCCAGGAGCTTGCGACGATAGGTTTTTTCTTTTAACGAAAAACTGTTACGCGCCAGTTGTTGCGTGATGGTGCTTGCACCCTGGCGCACGCGGCCGGCCGTAAAATTCTTTAGCGCTGCGCGGACGATGCCGAGCAAATCGTAGCCATGGTGCTGGTAGAATTTTGCGTCCTCGACAGCGATAACCGCATTGATGAGATCCTGCGGCAACTGCTCGTAAGGCACCGTGTCGCGGTTTTCAACATAGATCTGGCCGAAGATCTTGCCGTTACGATCCAGAATCACGCTGGCTGATTCCATTTGTTCGAAGCTGGTTTAAGTCGAACGCTTTGGCCTCCGCTTTGAGCTCGGTGATCAGACTGGAAGCGTAAATAGTTAGGATGACGGCCAGGACGGCAATGATGCCGACGGGAACATAGAACCACGGCCTCGAGTACCAAGGCGGCCGAAAACGGTAACCCGGTGGGGGCCTCAGATATGTGGTGGACGGTCTCAAAAGCTGGAGAATGTAAGAGCGAAACGTCCAACGCCCAACGCCGAACGTCCAATTCAAACTGCAGAAGTTGAACGTTGAGCGTTGAACGTTGAGCGTTCGATGTTGAATACCCGCAACGGCAACCCCGCGCTAATCAAATTAATTCGCGCTGAAATCGAGAAGCAGGGTCCGATTTCATTCGCCTGGTTCATGCATCAGGCGCTCTACCATCCCGAGCACGGTTACTATTCCTCTGGACGCTGCGCGATTGGACGGAAAGGCGATTATTTCACCAATGTGAGTGTTGGCCCGCTGTTCGGGCAACTGTTGGGTGCGCAATTCGTGGAAATCTGGGAGCGACTCGGCAAAATCGACAACTTCATGATTGTCGAGCAGGGCGCGCATGATGGGCAGTTCGCGCGCGACGTTCTCGAATCTCTGCAAAAACAGGCGCCAGAATTCTTCGAAGCTTTGCGCTACCGAATAGTCGAGCCATTTCTGGTTTTGCAAGAGCGACAAGCACAGACTCTGGAACCATTTCGCGACAGGATTGAATGGTGCGATGCGCTACAACCTTTCGTGGGCGTCCATTTTTCCAACGAACTGCTGGACGCGATGCCCGTGCGCTTAATCAGCGGCGGCGTGGAAAAGCTTGTCGGTATGCAGGGCGACAAGTTTGTCTTCATCGAGCGCCTGCTTCGCCAAGGAGCGGCTGCCTCCTCGGGCGCCGTAGCCTTGGCGGAGGCGGCCAGGCTGCCGAGGGATGAAGGGTCTTTCAATCAGCCCGCGCTCGACTGGATTGACGAGGTCGCAGCGAACTTGCAACGCGGCTACATCATCACGATCGATTACGGACGTTCGGACGCCGAATTTCAGGGAGACGCCCAACTCCGCGCGCGACATCGAAATCTTGATTCGCCATTCGAGCAAATCGGGCATGCCGACATCACGATGCACGTGGATTGGCGGAGCATAGCCGAGCGCGCGCAAGCAAACTGCTTACTCATAGCCGGATTCACGGATCAACATCATTTCCTGACCGGAATCATCTCCGAACTTGGTGGGGGCAGTTCACCCGAACCGACCGCGGCCAATTGGGGTCAATCGCCGCTAGCTGATTCGCCACGGGCGAAACGCGAATTGCAAACGCTGCTCCATCCGGAAATGCTCGGGCGAGCTTTTCAAGTGCTCGCGCTATCAAAAAATGTCGCCGGACCCGCCGAAAGCGGGCAGCTCCTTCAACCAAAACGACACCGTCATGATAAAGCGAGTGATGGAAGGAGCTGGGCGACCCAGCCGATTCAAGGAATCGGCTGCCCTTCGGGCGTGAAGCGGGTCGGTCCCGCGGCGCCGAAGTTGGCAGGCTTCAAATTCGCGCGTGAACCGCACTGTGTACTCGGAGTCAGGTGAGATACTACTTCAGAATCACGCGCTGAATGTGCGAGTAAATGTTGAACGACGGCGGGCGCAAAAACCCGATCAGTGTTTGGTTGCTTTCCCGTGCAAAACTCACCGCGAGGGTGGAAGGCGCTGAAACCGCAGCGACGATGGGAATCCCGGCGGCGAGCGCTTTCTGCACGATCTCAAATGAAGCGCGGCCGCTGACCAGAAGAAGATGTCGATCCAACGGAAGTGATCCGTCGAGGAATGCTCGACCAATCGCCTTGTCCACGGCGTTGTGGCGCCCGATGTCTTCGCGCGCAACTTTCAATTCGCCGTTCATACCGAAAATTCCAGCGGCATGAATTCCGCCGGTGCGCGCGAAATCGCTCTGCGCGTTTCGCAGTTCTTCTGGAAGCGAAAGCAGAGTTTCAATATCGACCCGGATTTCTTTCGCGGTAATCGCCGTGAAATTTTGTCGGATGGTGTCGATGCTTGTCTTTCCGCAGAGTCCGCAACTGCTGGAAATTGTTCCGAAACGCCTCGTGGAATTCAGTATTAATTTCACGCCCTCCTTAAGATCGATAATCACTCTGTTATCGCGATCTGCCGAAATCTGCGCGATCTCGTCGCGCGCCCGGACGATCGCCTCTGACACCAAAAACCCGGCCGCGAGTTCTTCGTCGTGACCGGGCGTCCGCATCGTGGTCGCGAGGACCTTGCGGCCGATGCAAATTTCAAGCGGCTCCTCAATAGTCAGATCGTCGGGCAAATACTCCAGCTCGCCGTCTTGTTTTCGCCGGATGATTTTCTGCGAGTCAACGCCGCTTTGTTTCATGGGAAATCAGCCACTCAATGGTATCATGGGGGCAGTGGAAATCTGCCATCTTTACATTTCGCCGGGACACAATTTTGTCGGGCATCACGGTGGCGAGCCCGGCGCTTACCCGATGATCGAAGTGCCGATGATCGAATGTGTGGCTGGCCGCGGCATTCGCGGAGATCGCTACTTTGATTTCAAAGACGATTACAAAGGGCAGATCACATTTTTTTCATTCGATGTTTTCGATCAGCTTTGCCAGACGCTCGGGGTGCGACAGCAATCGCCGGCCGAGGCGCGGCGCAACATCATCGTGCGCGGTATCGATCTTAATGAATTGATCGACCAGGATTTTGAGGTGCAAGGCGTCCGTTTTCACGGCATGGAGGAGTGCCGGCCATGCTATTGGATGAACGGGGCCATCGCGCCTGGCGCGGAAGAATTTCTAAAGGGCCGCGGCGGTTTGCGCGCGAAAATTTTGACGAACGGCATACTCCGATCAAGTTCCGCTAGCGGTCATCCTGATCCCGCAGTCGCGGGAGAAGGACCTCACCTATCGAGATTGCAGCACGCTGGGAAGCGAGCGTGATCCACCAGCCTATGTGAGGTTCCTCCCCAGCTACTTGGAACGGTATCAGATTTGCCCGGCGCAGAAATCAATCAAGTAGCGGGTCGGAATGACAATCTAGCGTATGAATCTCACTGCTGTGCTGCTCGCTGGTGGTGAATCAAGGCGGATGGGCAGGGACAAAGCAACGATTCGCTTGCGCGGAAAACCCCTATGGCGAATTCAACTCAAGCTTCTGCGCAAATTGGAACCAGCGGCGATTTTTGTGTCGGCAAGAACTGATCCACGTTGGCGGCCTGCCGATGTTCAGTTCGTCGCAGACGACCGGCCATCGCGCGGACCGCTTAGCGGCCTCGCTAGTTCGATGCTGAAAGTGCGCACCACACACCTGCTGGCGCTCGCCATCGATATGCCGTTCATGAGCGAGAATTACCTGCGCTATCTTTGCGACCACATTGAGCCGGGATGCGGCGTTCTTCCGAAGATCGATGACCGTGCCGAACCGCTGGCGGCGATTTATCCGCGCGAAGCAGATGCCGATTTTCGTCGCGCGCTGGCAGGCACCGATTTTTCACTACAGACCCTGACCGGCCGCCTCGTCGAGAGTGGAAAACTGCGAGAAGTGCGCGTGAAAGAGCAGGAGAAAACACTCTTTCTTAACGTGAACGAAATGACTGACCTGCAATCTGCGTGAAGCTGCAAGGTGGATCGGCTTCTCCGAGGTCGCCGGGTGGAAGACGATGTTCATCGCCATAAGCGCAAAGATCAAATCCAGCGACAACGCCGCCAGCCAACGCGTTGCGGACAACGCGTTCCACCTTGCATTCGTAGCGCACAAAAATCGCACTCCATGAAAACCTGCGCTTGCAAATTCACTATAACTGTTCAATATGTGCACGGCCATTTTGGCATGGTGATGAAGAAGTCATTCTCGAAGGGCGCAGCTTTGTTTTTTCTATTGCCGGCGTGCGCCTTCGCGGCAACCAACGTAGTGAATCTGTCCCATTACGACATGATGCGGCCGGATTTCGATGCCATGAAACGCCAAGGCATCGTCGGTGTAATCCACGAAGCCACGTACCCGTCTTTCGTGCGCGACCCGAAATATCTGGATCGGCAGATGGGGGCGCTTCAGGCGGGATTGCTCTGGGGCGCGTATCACTACGCCAACGCAGGCGATCCAATCCGGCAGGCTGATCACTTCGTAAGCGTTGTTTCAAATGCCTGGGCCCAGGCTAATCCTGTGACGCGGCCGAGTGCTGGTGTTTTGTTGGTGCTCGATTTTGAAAAGAATGGCCACTACCCGGGTGGCACTATGCGCGCTGATCAGGCAGTTGCGTTCGTCGAACGAATTAGAGAACGCACTGGCGTGTACCCTGGCATTTATGGGAGCGAGTATTATCTGCGGCAGGTGTTGAACAGTCCAAAAGTGACAAACGCACAGAGGCGAACGCTGACAAATTGTTGGTTGTGGATTGCAAATTATTCCAAGGAGCCGCGCGCTACGGCGCCGTGGAGCTTTTGGGCTCTGTGGCAATATTGCGGAGACGGTAAATGCCGTCTTCCGCGCTCCGCTTACCCCACAGGGATCGCGAACATTGCGAAGGCGGAACTCAACATCTTTCGCGGAAGCCAAAGTTCATTGCAAGAATTCTGGCAACGGCGCGGATGGGACCCCGCAGGAGGGAAGCCTCGCCGCGAACCGGAGCGAACGCTCACGGCTGAGCTTTAGGCAGAGCAAGCTGTTCGAAACCCAAGGAGCGACGGCTTGGGCAGCCGTCGAGGCGAGATGCTGTTATTTATCGAGTCATGCGGCAAGTCAGAATGTTGCTGCGCACCAAACGTGACGGCTGGGAAGCCGTCACTCCTTACTTTTGGATGCCGCGGTGCGTTGTGAGATAAACCGCAAAGCTGCCGAGCCAGTGTCCGCCTTCGTAATGCTCACCGGTTACTGCTGCGAGGCCGGCACGGCGATGCGCGTCCGCTGCCTTTCCCAGCGCAGGACGACGCGGATCATCGGCGGGAAGGGTAGATAGAATATTTTCCAGCATCCACGCGCGACTCAGGTTTAATCCGTCGAGATGCGCAAGCTTCGGATCGCTGGGATCGGGCGAAACCGCGACCGGCAACCAATCCGCAGTCGCTTTCATTGGAATTTGCGGCAGGAAATCCTTCAGCCAGCTGGCGAATTCTTTTTGTGTCAGCACGCGGCGCATCACGTCGGCTTCCGCAAGGCATGGCGAAAGAAAATCTTCGCCTGATGGCTCATATGAAAGCGGACAATTCTTATCCGCGAGAAAGAATTTTCGCGCGGAATCGCTCACCAGTTTTGTAAAAGACTCGTCGCCTTTGCCGCGGGCGTAATCGAGCATGAGCCCCAGCCCGAACGCGGTTTGATCGTGCTCACCGATGCGCACCGGATGCGAAAGTTTCGGCAGCCACTTGGTCAATCGCTCTACTGCGGCATCCTCGAGCGGCTTCAGGTTTGCCAACATCTCGCGCGCCTCCTCGTCATCCCACTCGCGCAGCTCAGCACATAATTGCAAAAGCCACGCGAGTCCGTACGGGCGTTCGAAGCTAGCGCGGCCCTCTCCCCGAAGATACGCCGCTTCCTGTTTCAGATTCTCCGCGGTCAGGCTTTTTTTTAACGCTTCGCGCGCGGGTTTTGCGAACGGTGCATCGGGAAACGTACGCAGCAGCCGGACGAGCAGCCAATGCCCGTGCACTGACGAGTGCCAGTCGTAACAGCCGCAGAACGCAGGCGTGAGCTTCCGCGGCGGCGCGACATCCACATCGCTGTTGAGCACGTGGCTGATCTTGTTCGGATATTCTTTGTGCACGCATGCCAGCGCCAGCCTGGCGAAACGATCGGCCGCTTTCGCGTCGAATGTCTTTTCTTCTGTAGTGGCAGCCGTGCTCGCCGCGCCGGAACTCTGTGAAAGCGGGCCGGCTGCAGTCCCGCCGCTCGGCAGAAAACACAAGATCGACATCAGGAAAAGCAGAAACCTTTTCATTGGACGTTGAGCTTTCGGCGTTGAGCGTTGGACGTTTTTCGGTAAATCACAACTTCTTATGCTACGTAACCACTTCTTCATCATTTGCGTTTTGCTCGGTCTTGCGCAAATCACCGCCGTGTCCGCAGCCGATCTTAACGACAATCCGCTCGCGATTGAAAGCGCGCTGCCCTATCACTACCCGCCCTTCGACAAGATCAAGGATGAGCATTTCGTGCCCGCGATCGAGGCCGGAATGCGCGAGGAACTGAAGGAGATCGACCCGATCGCGAACAATTCTGACAAGCCGACGTTCGATAACAC
The DNA here is from genome assembly GCA_963741065.1 of uncultured Verrucomicrobiae bacterium. Classification (GTDB taxonomy): domain Bacteria; phylum Verrucomicrobiota; class Verrucomicrobiia; order Chthoniobacterales; family UBA10450; genus Udaeobacter. Next base: position 50,220 of record CAVUGV010000008.1, read on the forward strand.
GATCGTCGCGCTCGAGCGCAGCGGACGATTGCTCGACCGCGCGCGAGCGGACCTTCTCGAACCTGAACGCGTGCGACACAAATCCGACGCTGCAGAAGATCGAGAAGGAAATGGCGCCGAAACTTTCTGCGCATCGCGACGAGATTTTCTTGAATCCGAAGTTGTTCGCGCGCGTCCAGGAGCTTTACGACAAGCGAGATAAGCTCGGGCTCGATCCGGAGTCGGCTTATTTGCTCGAGCGGTATTACAAAGATTTCGTCCGCGCGGGCGCCAAGCTGTCCGAGGCCGACAAAGAAAAACTGAAGAAGATCAATGCCGAGCTGGCGACTCTACAGACGCAGTTCGAGCAAAACGTGCTGAAGGAACAGAATGCGTCGTCGGTGGTGGTCGATCGCAAGGAAGAACTGGCCGGTCTGACAGACGATCAAATGGCCGGCGTCACCGCGGCGGCGAAAGCTGAGCACAAGGAAGGCAAGTTCGTCATTCGACTTGCAGAACACGAGCGGGCAACCGTTGCTTGGCTCGTTGCAGGATCGACATCTGCGCGAGCGGATCATGCAGGCGTCGCTCTCGCGCAACAGCAAAGGCGGCGAGTTCGACACGCGCGACATCGTCCTGCGCATCGCGCAATTGCGCGCCGAGAAAGCGAAGTTGCTCGGCTATGCGAATTGGGCGGCGTATCAGCTCGAAGATCAAACCGCGCACGACGTCCCGACCGTGAACAAGCTTCTCGCCGAACTCGCGCCGCCCGCAGTGGCGAACGCAAGACGCGAAGCCGCCGACATGCAGAAGATTGTGGATGAAGAAAAAGGCGGCTTTCAAATCGCGCGCGTGCGATTGGGATTTTTATTCGGAGAAAGTGCGCAAGGCGAAATACGCGTTCGACGAGTCGCAGCTGCGTCCGTATTACGAGCTCAATCACGTCATCATGGACGGCGTCTTTTTCGCCGCGGGAAAACTGTATGGACTTACATTCAAGGAGCGCCACGATCTGCCGGTTTATCAGCCAGACGTGCGCGTGTTCGATGTTTTCGATCGCGACGGCAAACCGCTGGCGATTTTCATCGGCGATTATTACGCGCGGCCATCCAAGCGCGGCGGCGCGTGGATGAACGCTTATGTCCAGCAGAGCGATCTGTTCGGCACGAAACCGGTCGTCGCCAACCATCTGAACATTCCGAAACCGCCGCCCGGCGAGCCGACGTTGCTCACGCAGGATGAAGTTCGCACCGCGTTTCACGAGTTCGGTCACGCGCTGCACGGCATGTTTTCCAACGTCAAATATCCGCGCTTCAGCGGGACGAGCGTGCCGCGGGATTTCGTCGAATACCCGTCGCAGGTGAACGAGATGTGGGCGCGCTGGCCGGACGTCCTCAAGAATTACGCGAAGCATTACAAGACGGGCGAGCCGATGCCGCAGGCGTTGCTCGATAAGGTCGAAGCCGCGGAGAAGTTCAATCAGGGATTCAAGACCACCGAATATCTGGCGGCGTCGCTGCTCGACCAGGCCTGGCATCAACTGAATCCAAGCGAGCTTCCGAAAGACGCCGTCGCGTTTGAAGGGGACGCGCTGCGCAAGGCGGGCGTCGATTTTCCGCCGGTGCCGCCGCGTTACCGCAGTTTTTATTTTTCGCACGCGTTCGCTGCCGGTTACTCGGCTGGCTATTACTCCTACATCTGGAGCGAAGTGCTCGACGCGGACACAGTGGAATGGATAAAGGAGCACGGCGGGTTGAAACGGGAGAACGGCGATCGTTTTCGCGAGATGTTGCTCTCGCGCGGCGGCATCGGCTGATGCGCTGGGGCTATTCAAGAATTTCGTCGGGCGCGATCCCTACATTGAGCCGTTGCTAAAACGGCGCGGGCTCGATCGCGCGCAGAGCGAGAATGGAGCGAGCCGGCGGATAGACTGAGAGGCTACAGCGGGACGACATCCGCTAGCGCACCAATATGAAACCCGTCCTCGTCTTCGTAGCCTTCGGGGGCTCGAAACAGTGCAACAAGCAGCACGAATAAAGCGAAAACGCTGACGAAGACGTTAAACAGGATTCCAAAGCGCATCACGAGATCGTATTCAACGCTCGTAATGCTCATCCAAAGCATGACCAGAACAATAAAGGCGATCACCGATTTCGCATTCTTCATGGTCTTCAGGCCCAGGTGGTTGGTTCCTAACGAATAAGATTCGCGAGTCGGTGTAGAAGCGGTTGTCTGCTAGTGAAAACTTTCGGTGCGTTGGCGGCAAATTCGAGTGGCGCGGTTAGCGAACCGCGCCTCCTTTCGCTCGGTAAAGAGGCGAACATCCCTGACATGCGAAAAGGTCAGAAGAAACCGCCGCAGCGACGAGAACCTTACGGTTTTGCTTCGTACAAATTGTTAAAAGGATTTTCCAGCGGCACGCGTCGGATGCTGCTGAACCCGGCCTTCTCGCAAAGCTCGCGAACTTTCGCTTCATGAAAACCGAGGGTGCCCAGCCCTGCGCCTTTGTTCGCCAGCGACGTCGTCAGGCAGTAGAACACGCTTACGCCGTGAAACATCGCGCCTAACGGGTTCGTGTTCTCCTCGAGTTTGTCAGAGCAGTTAATGTCCAGACAGACGTAAACGCCGCCTGGCCGAAGCGCGCGCCGAATCGATTGTAATAACTGAAGCGGATCGACCGCATCATGTACGACATCGAATGTCGTGATCACATCAAACTGTGCCGGCAGCCCTTTCGAGACATCGCGTTCTTCGAAACGCACCCGATCTGTTACGCCTTCGTCGCGCGCGTTCGCAGTGGCGCGAGCGATGGTCGGACCAAAATTGTCGTAGCCAGTGTAGCGCGACCGCGGAAACGCCTGTGCCAGCTTGATAAGTCCGCGTCCCCGTCCGCATCCTACGTCAGCCACGTCACAACCGCGTTCCAGATGCGCCTTCACGTCAGGCATGGCGGGAATCCATTGTTGCAACAGCAAATTTTCAAACCACGTGGACGTGAATCGCTCCAGGCCATCCCACATCATATCGGTGTATTGCGATTGAGAAACGCCACCGCCACTGCGAAATGCAGTCAGAACTTGGTCGAACACACCGTGAACGCAGGCAACATTTGATACATGCCGCCAACAAAAAATGGGCCATTCTCCTGTGCCAGAACCGAGGCGTGTTCGGCTGGAAGGCTGAAGCGCTTTGTCGGTGCGTCGTAATTAATGTAACCAGCCGTGGCCATGCCGCCAAGCCACTCCCGAAGATAGCGTTCGTTCAGTTTTGTTCGCGACGCTAGATCGGCAGAGGTCGCCGGCCCCTCCTCCGCCAGATTCTTGAACAGTCCCAACCGATCGCCAACGCGCCAAGCAGCGTCGTCATTGTGCCACTGATCTGCTCAACCACTTTTCCAACGAACTCCTCCTGACGAGCGGAATCAATTGTGCTCACTTCGGCCATATAAGGCTCAAATTCTCGAGTGAACTCGCAACTTATCGGTGACTCCACTCCTGGCAATCGGGAAAATGGACCTGCGACGCGCAATCACAAGATCCGCCAGGAGGTGTAGGGCGGCTGCTCGCTCGCGAAAGCTTTCGCAGTGCCAGCCGCGTGTATGGCCATCCTTTGCGCCTGGGGACAAGCGCCAGTACAGCCTCAATTGCCTGTGGAAATGATGCTTCAATCTGTTAGGTTTCTAATCCCGTGAGCGAACGCTCGGACACTGCCGCACAAACAGCCGCGCCAGACGGCGAGAGAGCCGATTTGCGCCCTGAAAGCATTCAGGACGCCGTGATCCGGCTTGCGGGAAATTCGCAGGACGGAATTCAAACTGCCGGGCGCGTTTCTCGCGCGGCTGGCTGGACGCAGCGAGCACGATGTCATGACCTACATGACAATTCCGGCCACGATTTCGGGTGGTCCGTCCATTTTCCAGGTCCGGATCGGTTCGGGCGAAGTGTTGTCGGCCGGTGACGAAGCCGATTTTCTTGTCGCGTTTTACCAGCACAGTTACCAGGACCACATCGGTTTCCTGCGAGAGGGTGGCGTTGTGCTGTACGATTCGGACAACGTCGAGCCGAATTTGGACGACAAGCGTTTCTTTTACGTCGGCGTGCCGATTACCGGTCTTACAGTCGAAGCACTCGGCGGCACGGCCAGGGACAAGGGTAAAAACATTTTCGTGCTCGGATTGATCTCAAAAATTTTCAATCTCGATGCCGAGAAGCTGAAGAGAATCATCAGCGAAAAATTCTCCGGCAAAGACGAGAGCGTAGTCAACACGGCATTGATGGCGTTCCAAGCCGGCTACGCGTATCCGGTCGGCAACGTGCTGACGAAACATTATCGATTTGAGCACATTCCGAGAGCGAGCGGCCGCGCTCAGATCACGATGGACGGCAACCAGGCGCTCGCGTACGGACTGATCGCCGGCAGGTGTGCGCTACGGCGCCGGTTATCCGATCACGCCGTGGTCATCGGTGATGGAAACGCTCCGGCGCGAACTGCCCAAATATGGCGGCATCTTCGTCCAGGCCGAGGACGAGCTGGCCTCGGTCTCGATCGCGCTCGGTTGTTCTTATTCAGGTTATCTCGCCGTGACCGGCAGCGCCGGTCCGGGCATTTCGCTCAAGGCCGAAGCGATCGGTTGGGCGTCAATGGCCGAGATTCCGCTGATCATTTGCAACATTCAACGCGGCGGCCCAAGCACCGGTTTGCCCACCAACGTCGAGCAAAGCGATCTGCACCAGGCGATCTATGGCAGCCACGGCGACAGCCCGCGCGTCGTGCTGGCGGCGGCGAGTGTGGAAGATTGTTTCTATATCGCGATCGAAGCGGCCAGGATCGCGCGCAAATACAGCACCCCGTTTTCATCTTGAGCGATACGTCGCTGGCCACGCGCATCGAAGCATTCGACGAGCCTGATCTGTCGAAGTTGATGGTCAATCCGAAACCGGATTTGACGCCGCGACAGACGTTCAAGCCGTATCCCATCGATCAAATCACGCAGCACGTCCCGCCCGGCACGCGCATTCTCGATGGAAAATACCCGCTTCTCGCCGGACTCGAGCACGACGAAATGGGTCATCCGACCGGCAGCCCAAAGTTGCACATGGCGATGACGGCAAAGCGCCGAAACAAGCTGCGCAAACTCGCCGAAGAAATTCCGGTGCCGGAAGTTTATGGCGATCAGGAAGGCGACACGTTGCTTGTCGGCTGGGGATCAACCTACGGCCCGATCCACGACGCGGCGAAGATGGCGCGCGAGAACGGCGAAAAAGTCGGCGCGCTGCATTTGCGTCATTTGCATCCATTGCCGAACGGTCTCGAGAAAATTTTCGAGAAGTTCAAGCGCATCGTCACAGTCGAGATGAACGACCAGGGCGTTTACGGCTACGGCCAGCTTGCGACAATTTTGCGGGCCCGCTACTGCGAACCGAAAATTACGAGCTTCACCAAGACCGACGGTCTCACGTTCCGGGTGAAAGAAATTTTGGACGGCGTGTTCGGGGGCAAGTCCTTCCTTGCGCGACACATCCCGCGCGAGGGCGCCGACGTGCAGCATCATGGTACTGCGCCCGAAAATGTGAAACACTTGAAAGAAGTCGTGCCGCAGGGAGTGGGCTGAGACGGAACAAGACTTCCAGCCTGTGCGCAAACGGGCTTCCAGCCTGTTTTCTCATCCAGTTAGTGATTACAACAACGCCCAACGTCGAATTGTAGGGCGTCTGTGCCGCTCTAGCCACGCCTTCGTCTAATCATCCGCGCGACTCCAGCCGCGGCCCATTTGGCCAGACAAAATTTTTGAGTGCGTACAGCTCCAGCGCGAACGGGATGTAACCGCCATAGCCGAGCAACGGCATTTCGAACATTCGCAAAAACGCCAGGCCCGGGATGTGATAAATCCACTTGGGAAACGAATAGTAGTTCCACATCTCCCAAAACAAGCCACAAACCAGCGCGCCAGCTGACAGGGAGATAACTGTGCGCCAATCGCCGTGGCGCAGTTCCTTCAGAAAATATGGGCGCCGCGTCCAGTAATTGATCGGCTCCAAGATGAACACGAGCGCAATCCAGGTAAACGGGTAGAAAATTCTCGGCCAGATCAGCATCGCTGAGAGCATTGCCAGTCCGATAATGAGGAGACTCACAAACACGCGGCGCGTTGCAGGCACGCGCGAGGCCGACGCGAAACGTTTCATCCAACCGAAGCTGCCTATCAGCTCGGCAGTTTCGAACACTGCTGGAACCACGACTGAAAATGAAATCGTCGAGAGCAAATTGAACTGAAGTGGCGTGAACAATTCGCGCCCGACATATTCCCAATTCGCAGTGCGCAGATTGATCAGCTCGAACAACCACCACACCGGCGCCGAAAGCAGAAAGAGCAGCACAAAATTTTTGGGTGATCGCGTCCAGAGCGAATTTCCCACGCGCCTCTGCACCAGAGCATCGACAACCAAAATGTATCCAAGCCAAAGCGGGAAGAACAGATAAGCGGTGCGCACACCTGGCAGCGTCCAGTTCAGCGGCCAGCAAACCGCCACCAATGCCAGTCCCACCCAGCCGCGTGCCGGCCAAAAGCGTCTATTGCGAGCCATTTCGTTCTGAACTACTCGCGTTTTTCGTGCCGTATGGTAAATATTTATTGAAGTTGATGGTTGATTAAATTGTAGGGCGTCTGTGCCTGCCACGCCGCAGCTCTTAGCGAAGAGCCGGGTCAGACGCCATTGCTGGATTGAAGTGAGGGTGAACTAAACTTTATGAGTGAAACAACAACAGGAAACGGCGACGGCGCCACCGCTGTGGCAACCGCCACTCCGGCATCGGAGCCGCCGAGAGAAAAGTTAACCAAGAAGGCGATTACCGCCGATCAACCGACATGGTGCCCCGGCTGCGGCGATTTCGCCGTGCTCGCCGCCTTTTACAAAGTTCTCGAGAAACGCAACCTCGAGCACGAAAAGATCGTCACCCTCGCCGGGATCGGTTGTTCATCCCGCTTTCCGTATTTCGTCAACGGCCACGGCGCGCATTACATTCACGGCCGCGCTGTCCCGCTCGCCAGCGGCATCAGCCTCGCCCGGCCCGATCTCCACGTGTTCCTATTCGGCGGCGACGGCGACGGGTTTTCCATCGGCGGCAACCATCTCGATCACGGCGCGCGCAAGAACATCAACATGACTTATTTCATCATGGACAACTTCGTCTATGGCCTGACCAAGAAACAGACCTCGCCGACGTCGCCGATCGGGTTCAAGAGCAAGACCGACCCGACCGGCGCGATCGATCAGCCGGTCAACCCGATGAAAAAATTGATCGCCGGCGGGGCGACGTTCATCGCGCGCACGCACGCCGCGCAGGTACCTCACATGATCCAAATGATCGAGCGCGCGTTCGATCACCAGGGCTTCAGCGTCATCGAATGCTTGAGCGAATGCGTCGAATTTTTCCCCGACGTGTTCGATCCGGCCAATCCGAAGAAAGGCGGCAGCTTCGAGGTGATCCAGGAAAGAAAATGGGACAATACATCCGAAGACGAGCTCCGACACGACGTGACCGACGAGCTTGCCGCGTACAAGCTGGCGTCGCTCCCGTTCCCCGGCGTCTTCGGAGTGTTTTACGAAACCGATCGCCCGACCAAAAACGCGTTGGAAAAGAAGTGGATCGAAACCACTCGTGAGAAGACTGGCAACGCCAGCGATCTCGAAATTCTCCAAAAAACTTTCGACAGAATTAAATGATGTCGCGATGAGTCTGACCGAAATTCTCGCCGAGATTCCCAAGCTGTCATTCGCGGAACGACAGGAGTTGGTGCGCCGCGCGATCGAAGTCGAGGATGCGGACCTCACGCCTGAGGAGAAAGCAATCCTCGATGAGCGACTCGACGATTTCCGTCGCAATCCAAACTCTGGCATCCCCGCAGGTCAACTGAAAGCTGAAGTTTCGCGGCGTCTGAACTGGCAATGATTGTGATCTTCCGCCCACAAGCGGTGGAAGATGTCGTCGAAGCCGCAGCCTGGTACGAAGCACATGCCCCCGGACTTGGTGGGCAATTGATCGATGAGATACTGGCTGCGACGCGTCGTGCGCAGGAGAATCCGGAATTATTTCGCATCGTCCGTCGCGGCGGCAACGTTCGGCGCGTTCTCACAAAGCGTTTTCCTTATCGGATCTTTTTCTCTGTCGTCGACGAAATACTTTACATTCATGCTGTGCTCCACGGCGCACGCCACGATCGTCGCTGGACGGAGCGATTGTGACCGGCTGTTTAACGCGCTGCGTCTCCTCAACCTCTCAACACTCAACCATCAACTTTTCTGCCCTGTCTTCTACGAAACCGATCGTCCAACCAAAAATTCTTTAGAGAAAAAGTGGATCGAGACGACGCAGAGAAAAAACAGGAAACGCTTCCGACGTCGAAATCCTGCAAAAGACTTTCGACCGAATGAAATGATTCTGATTCTGGGAGCACAGGCCGCTAGTCCGCCACAGGACGGATTCGCCGCGGTGACGTTGGTTTCGGCTGGCAGCCGAAACGCTTTTCTGGGGCCGCACGTCTGCGTCAGCTGGTATCGCGCCTCGCGGTCGCGAACTTCCGTTGCGATTAAATCACTTCTTCGCCCGCAGGAACCTGCCCGGGCCGTAAGAACGTTTTAACCAGTGCGCCCCCCGCAGACAATCATCTCTGGAAATCGTTTGAACCACTGACCCTCTGGGACTTCTGGGTCTGTAGCGAGCCAATATGCGAGCAGCCCCAGCTGCGACGTTGAAATCTCGCGCTCTCGAACTCGCCTGATGAGGTGCGCCATCAGCGGCTCGGGGATGCATTCGCGCCGAATACGAGGCATTGCTCAGCGGCCGTAAAAGCCCGCAAGAATCTTTTTTTCCAGTCGGTCTGCTTCTCCAGGATCTTTGGTCGCGATCATCTGATCTGCCAACGCAACGAGTTCGTCTCCCGATAGCTGACGCTTCGACGTCTGCGAACGAAGCAACGCGGTCAGCACCTCGGCTTTTTCTTCCAAAGGCAGCCGCTTGATTTCTTCAATGATCTGAGCTCGCGGTCACACCCAGATTCTATCGCGCCTGTTCGACTCAAGCAATGAGGCAATTACAATCTCGTCACACGATCACTGTCACGACGTTCGCCGTTCTCCTTCTTAGTTGAAACTCACTCGCTACCCGCACTCGCTCGCTGCTACCCTCGCAGCTAAGTGCCAGTCCGGCTCGGACCCTTCTATGTCGCTCATCCCGCTCGCTCCATTCTCACTTTCTGCTCGACCGTAACGCGCAGAAAGGTTGCAGGAATGGAGGTAGCATCCTGACTTTTGTTTTGGCTGTTGAACAGCTCTTCCAGTTCTTTCTGTAGCTCAGCCGCTCGGCCGTTCTTTTCTGCGGCTTCGAACGCATTCATGGTCGGCCCATAATATTTCCTGAATTCATCCACTAACGCTGACGGTGTACCCGGGAAGTTGAAGGTGAACGTGTCCCGGGCGAACGAAATGTTCTCCGCCGGAACTCCTGCCGCAGCAAAACGCTCGATCACATTGCTCTCAACGCCCCACGTCATTGGGCTAACGAAACCTTCCGGCGGCGGCGGCGTATAGTTTGAACTGATCTTCAAAATCTGCGCCACGAGTGTCGGATCATTGGGAATCCAGTTGCCCATCACAATGCGACCTCCCGGCCGCGTCACGCGCACCATCTCTTTGGCGACCTCGAACGGCTTGGGCGCAAACATCGCGCCGAAAATACTCACGACGAGATCAAAGGTCTTGTCCGGCACCTGCGCAAGGTTCGACGCATCACCTTCATGAAACTTAAGGTTGGTCAGGCCCTGTTCCGCCGCCCGCCTCTTCCCGGCCTCGACCAGGTTCGTCGCAACATCGACGCCCAGCACGTCTGCGCCGAGTTTCGCCTCGGGCAACGCGGTGGTGCCATCGCCGCAGCCGAGATCCAGCACCTTAAGTCCTTTCGTGATTCCGAGTGTCTTCACGAGCGCCTCGCCGCTTTCGCGCATGGTGTCGGCGATGCGCGTGAAATCGCCTTTTTCCCAGAGCGCTTTATTTGGGTTCACAGGAGCATTCATAATGTGATCTTATATCGTTGGCTTGTGTGGTCGCAATGAAATCGGGGAGCACAGGCTGCCAGCCTGTTGGTTTCGGCTGCCAGCCGAAACGGATTTAGGTTATTTGTCTGCGCCGTCTTGCAAGCCAGCGCGGGTGCCTTCGGCCGTGAAAGATCGCGAGTATCCACACTTCCTCTTCGCGGACGATGTAATAGACTCCGTAGAACTTGAAGCGATGTATCGGCGCCCGGCGCACGTCCGCAAACCGGATGCGATGAAGCAGCGCTGACTCACTCAGCATCCGAACGGCGCGATCAACTTCGCTTAGAAAGTCCTCGCCCAAGCCCGCCTGATATTGCTCATATCAGATTGCGGCGTCGAGTGTGTCCTGTTCAGCGAGTGGAAGCCTTCTGACGACCAAACTCATGAAGTCGCTCGCGCACGCGCTCGATGGTGCCATCCCAAGGCTCCAGCAGTTCGGGATGTGCCAGAGCGAGATCGCGCCGGCGGATGAGTTCGGCCTGCTGGTCTTCGGTCAGCTCATCCGATTCGTCGCCAAGCAAGTCTGGCCGGTTCTCCTCGAACCACACCGCTAAGCGCTGGCGTTCTTCAGGCTTCAGGTCAAGAATCGCTTGCTCCAATTTGTCCAAACTCACGTCATCCAGTTTATCAAACCTGAGCCGCCTGGCGAATCAGAAATTTCGCGTCGATTTGGGCCACAAAGAGTTGTAAAATCCAGTCAATGAAGATCACCCGCCAGATCGTTGCGGATAAAATTACCGACTACCTGCACGGCAAGATCAGCCAGGCTGAGCTCGTCGATTGGGCTGAACGCGCGATGATGGACGCCGACTTCGACGAAGCCGACGCCGATCTTCTCAGCGAGATCGTCGGGCGACTCGGCCTCGCCGATGTCGCCGAATTCGGTCTGCGCTGGCAAGACTGCGAAGAATTCCTTCGCAGCCTCGGTTATGAGCCTGCCGCGCCGTAGCCTTGGCGGAGGAGGGCGCAAAAGTGATCGTATCCAGCGAATGAAATAATCTGGGGAGCAGTCGCCGCGGCGACTTGTTTTCGGCTGCCAGCCGGAAACGATTCTTTCTGGGGAGCAGTCCCCGCGGAGACGAAGCTTTGTTTGCTTGCGTTGCGGATTGCTTTCGGTTCCGCTAACATTTAACCGTGAGCGTTAAAGAACAAGTTCTCCAAGCGATCAACCGGCTTCCAGATGACATTGATTATCGTGACGCCGCGGACGAGATTGCATTTCTCGTCGCCGTGCGTGAAGCCGAGCGCGACATCGAGCAAGGTCGCTTGGTCACGAACGAGCAAATGAAAGCTCGCATCGGTGAATGGACCGGAAACTAGTCTGGACCGAGAAAGCTTCTAGCGATATCGAAGCGATCGTCCGCTATATCGCGCGTCGTGATCCGGGCGCCGCCGCACGCATCGGACTTGGCATTTACGATCGCGCTCAAATTCTTCTTCCGCATCCCGAAGCGGGAACGATTCTGGACGAGTTGCGCGAAGGCGGCTGGCGGAAACTCATTTTCCGGCGATGGAAAATTGTTTACACAATCCGCGGAGACGCCATCATCATTGGCAGAGTCTGGCCAGCAGCGATGGGTGAGGCAGATTTGGAAACACCGCTTGACTGATTGACCTCTCAACAATGACTCTCAACTCCGTAAAGGTGCGTGGCTCCAACGGAGCTTTACGCTCTCAACTATCATCCGTGTGCCTGACGAATGTCACAAGGCAGTGGCGTTCGTCCCGACCCTGAATAGCGTTGCTCATGCCCACTGCACTCACTCGTCGCGAGTGGCTCCGCCTGTCTGCCGGCGCGCTACTTTCGCTTGGTCTTTGGCCGGGTCGCCTGCGCGGCGCAGACGCTCCTGCCACCCACGATTTCACATTCATCGCGGTAAACGACCTGCACACTCTCGAAGAAGCGTGCCGCCCGTGGTTCGATGACGTGGTGCGCCAGATGAAAGCGAGCGCGCCGACCGCAGAGTTTTGCCTTCTCGGCGGCGACCTTGCCGATAACGGCACGCCTGCGCAATTGACCCTGATCAAGGATTCCTTCTCCGCGCTTGGCATTCCATGTCACGCAGTGGTGGGCAATCACGACCACCAATCGGCTACCGATAGGTCAGCATATGAGCGGATTTTTCCAGAACAAATCAACTACTTCTTTACTCACCGCGGCTGGCAAATCATCGGCCTGGATTCCAGCGAAGGAACGAAGGCGAGGGAGACCCGAATATCAGCCACGACTCTTAACTGGCTCGATCAAAATCTGTCCAAACTGGACCTTCGTCGCCCTACCATCCTGTTCACTCATTTCCCGTTGGGCGACTCCGTCATGGCCCGGCCCCTCAATGCTGACGACTTACTCCAACGCTGTTATGGGCTGAACATTCAAGCCGTCTTCTGCGGCCACTTTCACGGGTTTACTGAACGCACGTTCCGGCACTCGATCATCACCACCGATAGATGCTGTTCGCGCGTGCGCTCGAACCACGACGGTACGCCTGAGAAAGGCTGGTTTGTTTGTCAGGCAGTGAACGGCGAAATAAAACGCCGCTTCGTCGAATTTTGCCCGAATGAAACCAGAAGCGCTGATCAGTTCTCCTCTCAACGACCAGCCAGGCTGAGCTCGTCGATTGGGCTGAACGCGCAATGATAGCCTGCCCTGAGCGAGTCGAACGGGTCGCCGAATTCGGTCTGCACTGGCAGGATTGCGAAGAATTCCTTCGCCGCCTCGGTTATGAGCCTGCCGCGCCGTAGCCTTGGCGGAGGAGGGCGCAAAAGTGACCGTATCGCGCGGATGAAATAATCTGGGGAGCAGTCGCCGCGGCGACTTGGTTTCGGCTGCCAGCCGGAAACTATTCTTTCTGGGGAGCAGCCCCCGCGGAGACGAAGCTTTGTTTGCTTGCGTTGCGGATTGCCTCTATCTCCGCTAATCTCTGGCTGTGAGGGATCCTATGAAGTACATCACGGATGATCACGGCGAGCGCACGGCGGTCGTCCTTCCAATCGCCGACTACGAAAAATTACTGGAAGATCTGGAAGACTTGGCAGTTGTAGCTGAGCGCCGGGACGAACCGACCATTCCGCACGAGCGATTCGTTTCCGAGCTCAAGCGCGATGGCATCCTTTAATCTCGAGTGGCGGAAATCGACGAGAAAAGACCTGCGCCAAATTCCCCGTCAAGCCGTATCCCGCATCATAGCTGAAGTGGAGAAGCTGGCGGAGGAACCATTGCCGCACGGTTCGGAAAAACTCACCGGTTCCGAACGCACCTATCGGATTCGCATCGGCGATTACCGCGTCGTTTACGAAGTTCTTCGCGACACGAGAATTGTGGAAATCCAACGCGTGCGTCATCGGAAGGATGTCTACAGGCGATGAAAACACCGATGCAGCCCGATCCTCGCGACTACGAAATCCGCATCTGGTATTCGGCGGAGAAGGGCGACGAATGCTTCATCGCGCAAGTGGTCGAATGGCCCGGCATCATGGCGCATGGGGACACTCGCGAGGAAGCCGCACGCGAAATTCAACTTGCTCTCGAAGGCGCTCTCGAACTCGCTGTTGAAAAAGGTATCAAACCGCCGGCGCCAGCACTGGCGCGTGCGTCCTGATTTCAAGTCGATCAACTATTAGCTCTCAACTCATCAACTGTTTCTCCGGCCATGAAATTGAATTATTTTCCAGACACAGATTCGCTTTACATCGATCTTTCTCACAGGCCGAGCGTCGAAAGCCAGGAGGCGGTTATCGTAATTCTCGGGAGCGCACTGCCGCGCATCAAGCTGTGTCAGAGCTCGCAACAGCCCGCGCCTTACCTCCCTCTATGGTAAATGTAGGCCGCCAGCACTAGCAGCGCGACACCGATCGCGGCTCCGAAGATCCAGCTGCCAGGCACCCGCGGTTCCAGCACCGACTCATCCGGCCGTCTCGGGTTGTAGCGCACCGCCACCGCGCTCCCGCCCGGATAACGGTCTACCACCTTCTGCGCAAACTCCGGCACGCCACGGTCCAGCCCGGGACTTTGCGCAATCCGGCTGCCGCGGAAGCGTTTTCCTGCCACCTCGTACTCGTAAAGCAATACCGGCCGGTAGAGCGTCATGCGGTCCCGAGGGCCTCCGGTTCCACGGCTGACACTCTCCCGGTACTTCTCCACCTTCGCCGACAACACTCGGCCTTCCGCCACAGGCCAGCGCTTCATCGCCGCCGCTTCTCGCAACGAACTCACGACGATCGCGAGGACCGCTAACCCAAAGCCGCCGATCACCAGCGCCACCACGCCGGGACGATGCATTCCCGTGGCCCGTGGGGCAAGTTCCTCGTTTCGGGAAACTACTCGGGGGGAAGAAACGTTACGGTCCCTGAGTCAGCCTTGGGGACCAACGCGAGAAGCGCCGGCATCAACGGACGGGTGTCAGCCAGTCGGTTCGACGGCGCGCGTAGTGCGATCACTGCTATCGGGTATTTCGCTATGTTTTGCTGGTGCACCATGTTGCTGTCCATGGTCACGAGCACATCGAATCGAGCATCAACGGCCTTGGCCAGAAGTTCACCGTTCTCAATTCCAGCCCATCCAATTAACGGCACCGATTCCACTTGATGCCCCGACAAATCCCGGCGCAATCGCCAATCCAAATTTTCATCCAAGAGCAGCCGCATTTAACGCGCGGAGACTGCGTGCTGTCGTGCTTCTTCCAACAGCGCGATGACTTGTTCCCGCTTCACACTGGGAAATCCTTCGAGGAACTCCTCGATGGAATCGCCCGCCTCCAGATGATCGAACAGACTCTTTACCGGGACACGCGTCCCGGCAAAAACCGGTTCGCCTCCGAGGATTTCAGGATCTTGCGACAGCGGCGGGGCCCACGGAGGCTGCGGTGCGACGCTGCTCACGAGCGAAACTATGCTCTCGAAGCCTACTCAAGCCAAGCGAATATCACCGATCTGTCCCGCGGCAGCTGCCCCTTTGGTCCTGCAGTCAGTGGTCAGTGGTCCCGTTGTCTTTTCATCTGCCTTATACGAACGACGGATCAAGCGCCCCGCAAAGGTGGCGGTGTGAAATGGGCCTCCCGCTCACTTTCGTCGTGACGTTTCATGGATTTCATCGGAGCGAAAAACCGTCGCGTCAGTTAGTCAGCGGAGACTTGTCAAGATTTGTTGCCTGACCCCAATTCTCGAGCGTACGTGGTGTGGCGCTCTGATTTTTTCTGTCGCCATCTCACCTCCTCAACGCATACAGTTCCGAATCAGGATTCTCTTCATTCACCGCTGCCAAGGTGAAATTATTTTTCTCAAGCAGCCGAACCGATTTCAGATTTCGCGGGCTAACTTCTGCTTCGATGGTTTGTAGTTTCATCTCTTCAAATCCAAATTGAATAATTCTTGGAATCACTTCCTGCATGATTCCTTTGCCGTGATTTTCCGGAAGCAGCTCAAAGCCGATTTCCGCCTTCGCTTCCTCTCTTGAAATTTTCCAGAGACAAATTGATCCGAGAAATTTTGATTCACCCTTTGGTGTCACTACCCAAAATATCGATTCGTTCTTTGCAATGCCGTTTATGATTTTGGTTATGAAGTTTCGTGCATCATCGAGCGTATTTGCTTTCGGGCGATCAAGATATTTGTTGATCTCGTCACTGGAGCGCAGAGCGAAAATCTCCTGCGCATCCTCTGGCATGAGATTCCGCAGCGCGTAATTCTCCGTTGTGAGAAATGGGAAAGGTGTGAAAGAGACATCAATCATATGTGCAAGATAAATGCTTCCTACATCACGCACGCATCCGCGCCTCCACCGGCGTAACCCGCAGATCAATTTTCTTATCGTGACGAATCACCGTTACGTCCTGAAAGATTCCGATCTTTTCTTCAGTCAGCATTTTAAAAAGATCGTCGGAAGATTCAACGGACACACCATTGAACGCTACAATGAAATCACCGTCACGAATACCAGCATTCCACGCGGGCGAATTTGGTTCCACTGAAACAACAAAGAGCACTCTCCACTCTATCGCGGCCATCCGCAGCCCAATCCACCCTTGCCCGATTGCGAATACAAAAACCTTATTGTCGCAGGTGCAAACACTGGCAGCTACCAGCCGACTACATTCAAGAGCTCGAGTCCATCCAAACAGTGTGAACGGCAAGGCTTGCTACTTCATCCTGTATCGAGGCGTTTGTGCAAAGTGCCGTCAGACCACAGTCCTCCTGACACGCAGCAACGGCGGCGATTTACTACCGCCCGGTTTTAGTTTTTGTTGAGCGATGCGACACACTTTCGTTCCTGGAAATTGCCTGATCATCAGTCTGGTCCTGGCGCTTTCCCATTTTGCTCCGGCGCAAAACAAAGAGCTGACGGCGGACGAAAGTATCCCCATTCCCAAAGTGGAATTCGACGCTCAGGGCGAACTCAAGATGACCGCTTCGCCCAATTCCTCGCCTAACGACTTCGATTTTTTGGTCGGAAAATGGAAAATGCACAACCGGCACCTGGATAAGCGGCTGGCCAATTGCCGCACCTGGACGGAGTTCGATTCCTCGGACGTGAATACGAAGATTCTAAACGGTGCGGCCGACATGGATACATACTCGACCACGCAGTTTCCCGGAATGGGAGGCAAACTTTTCGAAGGTCTCACCTTGCGATTATTCGACCCGAAGACACGACTTTGGAGTCTCTACTGGATCGCGAGCAACACGGGAAAGATCGATCCTCCCGTCGTCGGTTCGTTCGACCAAAACGGCGTGGGCCATTTTTTTGGCAAAGACACGCTCAATGGCAAACCGATCCTCGTCGTCTTTCGCTGGGATGCGCGGAACAAAGACCGCCCTGTCTGGGGTCAGGCCTTTTCACCAGATAACGGCAAGACGTGGGAATGGAATTTCTTTAACGTCTCGGA
Organism: uncultured Verrucomicrobiae bacterium; assembly: GCA_963741065.1. Lineage (GTDB taxonomy): Bacteria > Verrucomicrobiota > Verrucomicrobiia > Chthoniobacterales > UBA10450 > Udaeobacter. The sequence goes on from CAVUGV010000008.1 coordinate 67,170, forward strand.
ACGGCCCAAGGAATAGCCAACGGCGAACAGGGAATCAACGTCTTGTGGCCGGGCATCGCTGTAGTGGCGGTCGCCGCGGCGACCGCAATCTGATCTGGGGAGCATACGCGCCTGGCTTGGCTGGGTAGCTTTGGCGTCCCGTGGCCTCTCTTCGCTGAAGAGCATTGATTAGCACCCCTAAGCAGAGAGGGGTATGAGCTAAAGAAAAGCAGGCGGCGTTCTGGCGTCTCAGGAAACCAAGGCGATCTTGCGATCCCTCGTGATCGCGGACTTTCTCTTCGCATGCTCCGCCTCGCATGGTAATCTTCCATCATGAGCACACTCGCTGAAATCGAAGCAGCTGCGGATGCATTGCCGCTGGAACAGAAAAAAAGGCTGCTTCAGTTCCTGGAATCGCGCGTGAATGGCAAACGGCAAGAGCAAGGCCCTGCTGATCTCGCGAGATTCGCGGGAACGATCCGATTGGCGCAAGATCCGCTCGCATGGCAGCAGCGTGTCCGCGGCGAATGGAGCTAACGGGATCAGCGATATAGAACACGTCGCGATCGGGAATCGCGCGGGTAGACGGCAACGCAGCTAGGTAGCTGGCGCAAGCACGGGGCCGTGCGAGTGATCAACGTAAACCAGCCAATGAGTGAGTGTGGGCAACGAGCGAGTTTCAACTTTCGGAGTAGTGGAACGAAGGCAGGTCACGCCGGCCGTCGCTCGAGCGCCTGCGCGAAGGTGTTGCCCCATTGCGATTTAGAAGAGTCTTCCGCCGGTTGCAAAGAGTAACTTCAAGCGTCTACTTTCGCGCATGTATCCGCTCATCCGCACTCTCCCAACAACAGCAGCCCTGCTCATTTTGTGCACGGCTGTGACAGAAGCTCGCGAGCCGCTCTACCCGGGTCTGGGATCTTACACTCGCAAGATCACCACAGACTCGCCGCTCGCCCAGCGCTACTTCAACCAGGGTCTCGCATTACTGCACGGTTTCAATCATGCCGCCGCGATCCGTTCTTTTCAGGAAGCGGCAAAGATCGATCCAAATTGTGCAATGGCATACTGGGGCGTCGCGCTTGCGGCTGGTCCACACATCAACTACCCGCTCGTCCCGCCGCCGATGGCTGAACTCGCGTGGAAAGAACTCACGCTCGCGCAGCAACACGCCGACAAAGCTTCACCCGTGGAGCGCGCGCTGATCGAGGCGCTCAGTCATCGTTATGCCAATCCGCAGCCGCAAGATCGTGCGCCGCTCGATCAAGCCTACGCCGATGCCATGCGCGAAGTTTGGAAGAAATATCCCAAGGACGTCGATGTCGGCGCGTTCTTCGCCGAGTCGATGATGGATCTTCGGCCATGGAACCAATGGACGCTCGAAGGTCAGCCAAATCCCGGCACTGAAGAAATCATCGCCACGCTCGATTCCGTCCTGAAACTCAAACCGAACCATCCTTTCGCGAACCATCTCTACATCCACGCCGTCGAAGCATCGCCGCATCCTGAACGCGCGGATGCTGCGGCTGCTCGGCTCCGCCAGTTGCAGCCCGGCCTCGCCCACAACGTGCACATGCCTTCGCACATCGACATTCGCCGCGGTCGTTGGCAGCAGGCGATTGCTACCAACGCGAAAGCCGTCGAAGCTGACAAACGTTACCGCAAAAACATCGGCAACAGACCGCTCGGCCTCATTCCATTTTACGCCGCGCACGACCAGCACATGCTCGCCTACGCCGCGCTCATGACCGGCCAGAGTAAGCTCTCCATGCAGTACATCCGCGACATGGTGAAAGATCTGCCGCCGGACTTCCTCAAGGAGAACGCAGTCATTGTCGAGAGCTTCCTCGCGCTGCCGATGGAAGTAATGGTGCGGTTCGGCAGGTGGGACGACGTCCTGGCCGAGCCGGAGAATTATCCTGATTACGCGCCGTTCACGCGCGCCTTCCATCACGCCGCGCGCGCGATAGCCTTCGCCGCCAAAGGTGACACCACGAACGCGCGCAAAGAGCAGGCGGTCTTTGCTGAACGCTCGCAACTCGTGCCCAAGGAAACTGCTGTCGGCAACAACACTGCCGAATCCATTCTCCCTCTCGTGCAACGCATGATGGAAGGCGAAATCCTTATTGCCGAAGGGAAGTTAGATGATGGCCTCGGCCAATTGGGCGCCGCCCTGGCGCTGGAAGACGCGCTGAAGTACCATGAGCCGCCGGCCTGGATGATTCCGGTGCGTCATTCCATGGGGGCGAACCTGTTGAAGGCGGGCCGCTTTGCCAAAGCCGAGCAGGTGTATCGCGAAGATTTGCGCCGTCTGCCCGATAACGGCTGGTCACTTTACGGCCTGGCCGAAAGTTTGCGCCGCCAGGACAAGGACAAAGCAGAAATCGCCGAGGCCGATGCCCGTTTTCGGAAAATCTGGGCAAAAGCCGATCTAAAAATCACCAGCTCCTGTCTTTGCCAGCCGCGGACGTAGCGCGCAAACTCGGTCGCCCCATTCCTGAGCCACGCGGAAAACTCGCCTACGCGTGATGCTTTCTGTTCTTTTTCTCTCAACAAACTGGCACTACACATTCGGCCTCGAGGAGAACAGCGGTTGGATCGGCCACAACGGCCAGATCCCCGGCTATTTCACCTTCGAGGTTTACAACCCAGAGCTTGACGCGACCATCGTGATCGCGATGAACAGCGACAAGAAAGTCAACGGCGAACAGGGAATCAACGTCTTGCTCCGCGACATCAGCAAAATCCTGTTCCCTAACAACCCCGTCAACGTGCCCGTCATCAAATAGACGGACAGTGGCGCGCCGCTCAGGTTAGGTTTTATGCGCCGCTGCTTAATCGGCGCAGTCAGGACGATTTCCACTGCCAGAGAGCAAAGGATGAGTCCCATTACACGGACAAGAACCGACGCGCCCTGCCGACCTATCACCCGCAGAATCGCATCCGAAAAAAGCAGCAGGATGTAGGTGACAAAGAGCACCACCAGAAGGCGTGCTCGCCTCTTGGCGATGGCGTCCCGCCGGGAACGAACTTCTACTCGTTCCGCGCCTTTATCTGAGCGGAAGCGAGATTATTCGCGCTAACCAAGCGCCTGCCCGCAGCGGCGGCAGAAGCGGGCCGTGCGATCGTTCTCCGGCGTCTGACAATTGGGACAGGCGCGCGCGTCTTTCATCTGGGCCGCCTGGTGTAGTTCCACTGAAAAGATGCCGGTGGGCACAGCGATGATGCCGTAGCCCATGATCATGATAAGGCTCGCGAGGATGCGCCCGAGCACCGTGTGCGGCGTGATGTCGCCATAGCCAACGGTCGTGAGCGTGACGATTGCCCAATAAACGCCATGCGGGATGCTGTCGAAACCGTTCTCGTTGCCTTCAATCAGATACATGAGTGTGCCGACGACGAGGACGATCGCGACGACAGTGAAGAGAAACACGGTGATCTTCAGCCGGCTGGCGCGAAGCGCAGTCACGAGCGTGTGACTTTCCTGCAGGTAATCCGTGAGCTTGAGGACCCGGAAAACGCGCAGGAGCCGCAGGACGCGAACCATTAAAAAGTAATTTCCGGTCGGAATGACGAGACTGATGTAGCTCGGCAGAAACGCGAGCAGATCGATCGCTCCGTAAAAGCTGAAGACGTAAGCCCACGGAGCCCGGACACAGAGCAGACGCGCGATGTATTCGAGAGTGAAAAGGATGGTGAAGATCCACTCGAGATTGCGCAGGGAAACCGCGTGCGTTGCGCGAAAAGGCTCCACGCTTTCCATCATTACGACGGTTATGCTGATCCCAATCACGACCAGGAGTGCCAGATCAAAAATCTTTCCGGCGCGCGTGTCGTGCTCGAAGATGACGGTGTAGAGACGAAGTTTCCACATCGGCTGATCGCTTGTCGGGCGATACCTGAGGAACGGTTGGCGCGTTGGCATACAAGGGACAACTTGGCGGAGCGGCAGTGCCACTCACACAGTAGTCGTTATCTCAGATACGCACCGATGCCAAGACTCCATGCAACCTGCGCGCAGAGCCGCCGGCCGTAAGAATGCCGATGGCGTCCTCGCGATCGCGAACTTTTGCATCTTCCCGATTCAACGATGTAATGAGTCCTTCGCACGCCAAAGCTTGGCGACAGCGGCACGCGGCAAAAGCCTAAAACATTCGAACGATTGAAATGAGCTCTCCCGCTTTAACGATTCAACGATTCAACGAATTACGTGGCGACAGCCCGCGTCTTGCTCCGCGACATCAGCAAAATCCTGTTCCCTAACAACCCCGTCAACGTGCCCGTCATCAAATAGACGGACAGTGGCGCGCCGCTCAGGTTAGGTTTTATGCGCCGCTGCTTAATCGGCGCGTCCGAATAGAGCCGTTCGCAACCGTTGCATCACGCGAGCTTGTTTATTTCGTGTGAGTTCGCATTCCCAAATTCTAATTACTTTCCAGCCCGATTTGCGTAGCGTCCGATTCACGACTCGAATCGCGCGCGATGTTTCTTTCAAACTTAGGCAGCCAGAATTCCTGTCGTGTTTTCGGTGTGTAACAGAATTTACATCCTGAGTGGCACGATGCCAGAAGCATCCATCTACAAAGACTGGCAACTCGCCCACGGTGAAAAACAAAATCAGGTTTGCCAAATAGTTCTTTTCATTAACGAGACCGAAACCTGAAGCCATTGCCCGCAGCACGGGTGTTTGTCACGCATGGAATCGCGCAAATATTATCCAAGAGATGATTTCTGTTTCAGCGGTATACTTGGGATCGTGGGCCGCTTGGTACATCGAGAATAGTAGCCAGACCTTCGGGGCCATCCAAGCGGCATTATCGGAAAGATGAAAATCACGAGGTCCTCGAAATTGCCGACTAATGAAAATCCGCTCGCGGTGTTGTGGCACGACCCCTCGGGCGTCGATTATTTGAGGCGGGGGCAACATAATACTCCAGCTTGTCCCGAAGGATGTCCATAATCCGACGATACGTATTGCCGCGGTCGTGAGTCTTTAGATTCTTGACGTTCTCAAGGACAAAAGCCGCAGGTCTGTGGACGTTGATGATTCGGCAATTGCAAAGAACAGGTTGCCCTGTTTCTCGTCCTCGAACCCGTGTTTTCGGCCAAGGCTCAGCTTTTTTTGAAACACCAGCAATGCTAAAGGGCTGACACGGAAAGCCGGCGCAAGAATGTCATGCGAGGAATCTCGCCGACGGCAACAGAATGAATATCTCCGTAAGGCTTCTCTCCGAAATTTGCCTCATACGTTTGCTGGCTGAACTTGTCGTAGTCGGACGAGAAGACGCACTTAGCGCCTGTCTTCTCGAAAGCGATTCGGAATCCGCCAATTCTGCAGAACAAGTCCACGAAGCGCAAACGATCCGATGCGCCATAGACAGGCGCGCTCTCTTTCGTCCTCGAAGCTTTGCTGGACTTGCGCCGCTTCATTTGGCGACGCCATTGAACAGCTGCGCGAGCGACGTTTTCAACGCAGCGGCAACGCGCGCTGCGCTCAGGATGGTCGGGTTGCGCGTTCCGCGTTCGATCCCGCTAATGTAGGTACGGTCGAGGTCTGCCTTCTCCGCGAGCGCTTCCTGCGAAAGCCCCGCGGCTTCGCGGCGGCGACGAACGTTTAAACCAAACCGGGTAAGTGTGTGGTGTCGATTCGACATCCACACACTTCACCGGAATGTGGCCTTTAAATCTACGGACTATGAGTCACATTGCGTAATAAGGCTCACGATGCACTGCCCAATACAATACAATCAACTGAGATCGAAATGAATAGAAACGGACGAACCAGCAAGATCAAACAGAGCCCGATGTGCAAACGATTGCAGAGCAGGCCGCACTGCAAACATCTTCCCGCCCATTTCGACTCTGGGTTTGCCTATTTATGAAACTCGCTCCTCGCGCCCATTCACTCGCTCGCTACCCTCGCGACTTTACCTTCTATGTCGCTGATCCCATCAGCTCCATTCCCGATCTGTGGCAACAGGAGGCAGTGCGCGCGTTGCAACCTCCGCATTTGACGATTCTAGTCAGTCGCGGTACGACAACCTATGGCGCATAAGTGTACTTCACCTGATTGTGAGTTTTCTCTTCCGGATAACTATCCGCTGGATAAATGCCCGTGGCACATGGTGCCTGGTCGCGGGCCAGTAAAAATTGCAGCGGCACTGGCAGTTGCCGCCGCTGGTTTGGGCGGTGGTCTTGCCTATAAAAAGTACAAGACCTATCTGCACGAGAAGCAGCTGCGTAAGGAACGCAAGGAACGTCGCCAGCGCGCTGCGGCCGCTTCCGAACAGGAGCAGAAAGTCCGTGCTGTTCGTAACGGAGCTGTTCCAAAGGCTAGGAAACGGCCACGCAAACGAAAGACAGCCGCAACGAAATCGAAGCCAGCGTCGTGAGCGGGCCGCGAGCCAGCGAGCCAATCCGGATCCCGTGACTGCGCGCCTGCCGTTGGAACGACTCAAACCCTCGTGAACTCATGCATCATAAGCGGCTTATGATGCGGGATTCCAGGCGCGCATTAGTCGTTGATCAGGACGAAACGTACTCGGCTGCTGACTGATGCCAGGTCGCATAGCTCGCACCCTCACCTGACTCCTCTCCCGAACAAGGGAGAGGCGGACGCTCCCACTGGATGAGCGCAGAAAACCACTGCTGTTCGTAACGGAGCTGGTGCCACGGATGAAAAAATTGCTGCCGCGCCGTCTACTAAGCTGAAGTGGCGGTCGTCAGCGAGGCCGCGAATTTGTTTCAGCGGAAATCTTCGGCAGTTAAGCCCGCTCCTTCGATAATGCTTTTCAAGGTGCCGATCGGAATCTGCTTGTTCCCGTGCATAGCGACGATTACCTGGCGGCCATTTAAATGACGCCACTTTTGGTGGCTTCCTTTTTGGCTTACCAACGCAAAACCATGTTTGCGCAAGACGCGAATGACGTGTTGGGCTGTGCAAACAGGGAAGCGCTCGCTCACGTGAGCGCAACTTCCAAGACTTTTGCGCCGGCCGGCAAATCGACCGGCGCCGGCTCAAACCAAAGTTCAAGAGCTTCCTTTGCGTTTTGGATCGCTTCGTCCTCTGTGTCGCCTGCGGAGGCGCAACCGGGTAATTCCGGGAAAAATGCCGCCCAACGCTTCGTTTCTGAATCGTGTTCGACAACCAGCCGCAACCTCATGCGCACATAATAGATCAAAACGGGAGCGAGCAAAAGCGTCGACTTCCACGATGTCGATCCTATCAGCAAGGCCGCACGCGTTGCGACAAACCAAACACCGATGAACACCAGTGCGGTGCGCGGATCCGTCAGATTTGAAACTCGCTCGTTGCCCAACTTGCTCGTCCTACCCTCGCGACTTTACCTTCTATGTCGCTGATCCCATCAGCTCCATTCCCGATCTGTGGCAACAGGAGGCAGTGCGCGACGAAATCGCAAACCGCAGCGAAGATCGACGTGGTTTCTATTCGCGATGTCGATCCTACTAAATCGCGAACGATCATCGCAACGCCAGGCGTCGCTTCGATACGCGCACGCACGCGCGTGAAATTCTAAAACCCTACTGCCGCGGTGCATCTATCATAAGCGGCTTATGATACACGATTAACGCGCGGTTGATTAGGAAAGCTTGAGCGGTTTGCGATTCTTTGGCGGCCAGGGTTTACCGGCCTTCACAGCCGCGCGTTTCATCTCTCGAATCGCGACCATTTTCCGGGCGTGCGATTTGGTCAGCTCGCGCCGGCTGGCGAAGCCGCCGCGTTTGCCGATCTCAGCCAAATATTTGCGAATGTGTTTCTGAGCTTCGTTCATTTTCTTGACCCGTACGGCAGGCGTAGCGCCTGCCCTACAATTCAATGGCTTGAACCATGCATCGTAAGCGGGTTATGATGCAAGCGGAAAAGCCGTGCATTATCGACAGCCGGCTAAAAGGAGAAGAGTTGGCCCGGCTTTCCTAGTCACATTCAAAGTCTCAGTGAACTCAGGCCGTAAAGGACGCCGCGACGACCGCCTGGATGATGTCGTCGACGCCAACTGGTTGCCGAAATCGTACGCCGCGATGAAAATACCAGTCGTGCGCGCGCCGCATCGTCTGTGTGCTGTTGGTCTAATCGCATTTGCGATCGTGCTGTTCATCTGTTCGATCAGTAGTTGCCAGCGATCTCAATTTTCCGGCGGACTGACGAGACTGAAGCCGTGCCGGTTGCCGGGAATCAGCGAGGAATTGCTTTGCGGCAAGTTCACTGTTTTTGAAAATCGCCAAACGCGCGCCGGGCGGAAGATTGATCTGAACGTGGTGGTTCTGCCGGCCTTCGATCAGAAAAACAAGAGTGAACCGTTGTTCGATATCGAGGGTGGGCCAGGCGCGGCCGCGAGCAACGCCGCAATGTTCTACGCGAAAGAAGGCAAAGAATATCGGCGCAAACACGACGTCGTGCTGGTCGATCAGCGAGGCACGGGAAAATCAAATCCGTTGACGGCGCCGCCGATAAGCAAAGCGCCGCAGGATTATCTGAAGGAAATGTATCCGATCGATTACGTGAAGAATTTGCGGCGAACATTGGAACAGCGCGCCGATCTCACGCAATACACGACGCCGGTGGCGATGGATGATCTCGATGATGTGCGAAGCTGGCTCGGTTATGATCGGATTAACTTGCTCGGATTGTCGTACGGAACGCGCGCGGTGCTCGTTTACTTGCGTCAACATCCGGAACACGTCCACACAGCGACGCTCATGGGTGTGGCGCCAACTTATTTAAAGATGCCGCTTTATCACTCGCAGGCGGCAGCGCGGGCGATGGATTTGTTGCTCCAGGAATGTGAGAAGGACGCGAGTTGTCACAACGCGTTTCCGCAGATCCGCGCGGACTGGCAGAACGTGCTGGCGCAACTGGGCCGGGAACCGGCGCGCGTTCAATATTCATCAGATGGAAAGAGCGCACCGGTGACGGTGGAAATTCAACGCGACATTTTCGCGGAAAAAATTCGCAACTGGATGTATGGCCAGGATAAAGCGCGAAAAATTCCATTTGTCGTGCATCAAGCGGCGCAGGGCGATTTCACGCCGTTTCTCCATGAAGCGATTGCGCCGGGGATTCCGGACTTCATTGCTGACGGAATGTATCTCTCCGTTACGTGCGCGGAAGACGTTCCGTTCATTGATCAGGCGGAAGCCGCCAAGCTGAACGAGGGGAATCCTTTTGGGAATTATCGCGTGTTTCAACAAACGCGCGCGTGCAGTTTATGGCAGCGCGGAAATATTCCGGCCGATTATCGCGAGCCGGTTTCGTCGAATCTTCCGGTGCTGATCTTTTCCGGTAACCTTGACCCGATCACGCCACCGCAACGCGGCGAGGAAGTCGCAAAATATTTGCCGAACAGCCGCCACGTCGTCGTCCCGGAAGCCGGCCATGGCGTGGATGGATTGAGCGACGCGGGTTGTATTGATCGCATCATCATCGACTTCATGGACAAAGGAAGCGCGAAGGATCTCGACACGAGCTGCGTTGATCAAATGGCGCCGCCGCCGTTCGTTACAAAGTGAGAACCACAATGACGGGTCACCACGGATTGGAAAATAAGAGACGAATGGCGCGATATCGATACGCGAGTGTTCACGCCGGATCGGATTGTTACGCTACATTCGCAATCAACAGCCCAGCTGAGAAGCCGTGAAATCGAGCTGATTGCATCGCATCTGGAACGGAGCGCTAAAAGCTGAGGCGAACGTTTCGAATGGTAACGGAAAGCTTGTTTCGGCGAGACGCCGAAACCAGCACGCGAGCCGCGTGCGCTCCCCAGACCGATCCATCCCGATTGAAACTCGCTCGCTGCCCCCCCTCCTACCCTCGTCACTTTACCTTGATCACTCGCACTGCCCGTGCTTGCGCCAGCTACCTAGCTGCGTTGACGTGTTCTATGTCGCTGATCCCATCAGCTCCATTGCAAGCAGGCCACAGTGCAAACATGTTCCAAGAATGATTCCAGGGTTTGGGGCGGGGTTGGTTATTCCCGATCTGTGGCAACAGGAGGCAGTGCGCGCGTTGCAACAGGGAAAAGACGTGGTGGTGCAGGCGCCGACAGGATCGGGCAAGACTTACATCTTCGAGCTGCTTTATCCGAACCTGAAAACTCAGGCGGTGTTCACCGTCCCGACCCGCGCACTCGCTAACGATAAATTATCGGAATGGCGCGTGCGCGGCTGGGATGTCGGCATATCCACGGGTGACGTCGCGCTAAATCTCGACGCGAAGGTTGTGGTCGCGACGCTCGAGACACAGCGCGGGCGGTTTCTCCGCGGCGAAGGCCCGGGTCTCCTGGTCATGGATGAATTTCAAATGCTGGGCGATCCGATGCGGGGCGTGCATTACGAGCTCGCCGTCGCTCTCGCACCGAAAGCAACACAGTTGCTCTTTTTGAGCGGGAGCGTGGCCAACCCGCGCGACGTGGTCGCCTGGCTGCAACGCATCGGACGTGACGCCGTCCTCATCGAACATAAGACGCGACCGGTGCCGCTGGAGGAAACTGATCTCGGAAATTTGCCCGATTCCCAATTTGTTCAGTCGCGCAGTCCGAGCTCCAGTCTTACCGGACTGGCGGATCTTTCTGGCCGCGCATGATTGGCCGCGCCATGCGCGCGGACCTCGCTCCGGTGTTGGTGTTCGCGCCGCGTCGCGCCGCTGCCGAACAGATCGCGCAAGCCATCGCGTCGGCCCTGCCGGTGCGCGACCCGCTGCGATTGACCCCGGCCCAGGAAGCAACCGCGGGGAAGAGCCTGACGAAACTCTTGCGGAATCGTGTGGCGTATCATCACAGCGGACTCAGTTACGCCGCGCGCGCCGGCGTGGTGGAATCGCTCGCCAAAGCGGGACAACTCAACGTCGTCGTCGCGACGATGGGACTTGCCGCCGGGATCAATTTTTCGATGCGCTCGGTGATCGTGACCGATCGACGTTATTTCGCCGGCAATTTCGAGCGCCAGGTCGAAGCGGACGAGCTTCTCCAGATGTTTGGTCGCGCCGGCCGCCGTGGTCTCGATGAAGTCGGTCACGCGCTTTACACGAACGATCTGCCGCGGTTGAGCGACACAAAAGCGCGCCAGCTGAGACGCGCAGCCCAGGTAGATTGGCCCAGTCTGATAAGCGTGATGCATGCGGCCAAACAGCGCGGCGAACAACCGTTCGCGGCGGCGGTGGAACTGACCCAGTCATTGTTCAGCGTGCAACGCGTGCCGCTCGGCGTCGAACACTCACTCGAAAGCGGGCCGCGGCCGTGTGGACTTTGGGTGACCGATGAGCGCGCGCGGTTCGTCCGGCGCGGAATGATCGAGATGCTGAATTCTCGCGAAGAATGGGAAGCGAAACCGGCGGCAGAAAGTGTGATGCTCGGTCGCGCTTTTGTGCGCGAAAACGATCGGTGGCGGCGGGCGCTGACCGTGCCGCGTATGCTCGATGGGGTCGGCATGGGAAATCTCTGCCGGCTGCGCGAGCAGAACCATTACGGGCGCGAGTTGCCGGTCGCGACGGTGCTCGCTTCGGGAGAGGTGGCATTGGTGAAATGGCTGAAGAAAGAACTAAGAGAAGCCAGGGAAAAACGTCCGAACGGCGCGCAACTCGCGCGAGCAGGCGTCCAACTCCGATAAATCGCGAGCAGGCGCCAACCCCTGAAAGATTTGGCTGCGCGGCGCGGAACTTTTACCCATGAACAATTTGAGACTGAGATCCGGCCGCAGCTCGTCGAACTGGTGAAGCCGGGCACGATCGTCGACTGGATCATGCGCGGAAATCTGCTTTCGGTCCGGCTCGATTACGCCGATGTGCCGGTCAACGCTCACATCGATTCGGCTGGCAAGGCGTTAATCGATCCGCCGGAGCGCGAGAACCTGCCGGACGTTTGTCGAACGTGCGATCAGTTGGAGCACGATAAAACCGTTGCGATCGTGAACTCGCCAACGTACGCGTGGCGACATCTTGGACTGGTTGAACCCGACGGCACACCGACGAGGCGGGGAATGATCTTCTCATTTTTCCACGGCGGCGAAGGTCTGGCGGTGGCGGTCGCGCTCGAAGACGAAACCTATCCGATCGACGAATTGGTTTTCGATCTGGCCAATATTCGCGCCGGTCCGCGCTTCGCCGGCGAGGACGCGCCGATGGGCGGGCGGCTCGGCATTTTGTGTCAGCGAGTCTACCGCCGGGCCGATTATCCAGGTTACCTCACCATGGGCGTGCCGGTGCAATACGGCGCCGGCGCATCGGAAGTGGTGCGCGCGCTGGTGGCTGATCCGCGCTCCAAGCACAAGCTCACCAACGAACTGTTGCGTCACGGCGATATCGAACGAGCGCTGGTGGAGTGGCGCAGCATACTTCGCCACATCGTCCTTGCGCCCGCCTATCCGTTGTCGCGATGGACGGAACTGAAAGCGGCGGCCGAAGAGCTTATCGATAAAACGGCTTCGCCCACATCTGCTGTCGATCTTGCGACATTGGTTCCGTTGCAGCAGCGGGCTGGAGGAAGTGACGCGCTCACCGCAGTCGCGGACACGCGGCGTACCGCGGCACGCATCATCTTTGGCGAAATCCAAGTTTTGATGAACTCTAAGGTTCTAAGAAAAGTGCCGTGTTCATCCCGGCGCCGTCATAAGCTTACAGAAAAGTTCGTTACGGCGAGCCGCCGAAACCACATCGAGCCGCGTGTTCCCCAGACCGCGAGACCTCTCACTCCGCGCAGTCGTGCGATAATCTGCGGCTTCATGATGCAAGAAGCGAAATCTAGGGAGACGGGACGCTCTGCAGGAGCTCGAGTTCCTGCCACCGCGCGTAGAGGTGCGCGACTTTGTCGCGTGCCGTTTTCAATTGCGTCTCCAACTCGAAAATCTCCGAGCGCGGTTTCGCATAAAAATCCGGCGCGGCAAACGTGGCTTCCAAATCCGACACCTCGTTTTCTGCAGAGAGAATATTCGCTTCCATCGATTCCCATTCGCGCTCTTCTTTCCACTTAAGCTTCCGCGGTTTGTCTTTGCTTTTCGTTTGCTCGGCGGCGGCTTCGGCCGGCGTGGGGTATGAATCGCGAACTGGGCCGGGTGCGCCTCGTTTTTCCAGGTAGTAATCGTAGTTCCCGACGCTGATAGACCACGCGGCCCTCGCCTTCGAAAGCGAGAATCGAGGTACAAACGCGATTCAAAAAATAGCGATCATGACTCACCACGATGACGCAGCCGCCGAAGGCGACGAGCGCTTCCTCGAGCAAGCGCAACGTTCCGAGATCGAGATCGTTCGTCGGTTCGTCGAGCATCAGAACGTTGCCGCCTCGCTTCAGGATTTTAGCGAGCAGCACCCGGCTCCGTTCGCCGCCGCTGAGCTGCGAAATCTTCGTGTTGATGCGGTCTTCGCTGAAAAGAAATCGCCGCAGATAAGCGCGCAACGTGATGCTCTGCTCGCCGAGCGTGACGTGTTCTCCGCCACTCCCGACTTCTTCCCAAACCGTTTTCTCATCGTCGAGGAGGAGCCGATTTTGATCGACGTAATTGATCTGGGTCCGCGCGCCGATCTCCACTGCACCGCTCGCGGCGGGCAGTTCCTGCAGAATGACTTTGAGGAGCGAAGACTTGCCGAGTCCGTTGCGACCGACAACACCGAGGCGTTCCCCGGCTGCGAGATTGAGATTCACGTGCTGAAAGAGTGTGCGGCCGCCCAACTCCACACTCACGTCGCGCAATTCAATGATGCGATTCGCGAGCTTCGGCGGCGTGGGGATAATCAACTCGACGTCGAGCTCCGCCTCCGGTGCTTCCTGGGCGGCCATCTCGAAATAACGTTCCACGCGGTCCACCGATTTCGTCCGGCGGGCGCGCGGCGCTTTTCTCACCCATTGCAGTTCCCGTTTCAAAAACTTCTGCCGTTGATGTTCCTGCGCCTCCTCGACCGCTTGTCGTTGCGCGCGCGCGAGCAGGTAATCGGTGTAGTTGCCGTCGTAGCTGGTGAACTCGCCGCGCGACAGCTCGACGATCCGCGTCGCCACCCGATCGAGAAAATAGCGATCGTGTGTGACGAACAAACAGGTGCCGGCATAACGCGCGAGAAAGTCCTCCAGCCATTCGATCGAGCCGGTGTCGAGATGGTTGGTCGGTTCGTCGAGAATCAGAAAATCAGGACGCGCGAGAAGCGCCCGGCAAAGCGCGACGCGGCGTTTTTCCCCGCCGGAAAGCGTGCCCACGACGCGATCGGATTCCGGCGCGTGCAGATTCGTGATGAGCGACTTGATTCGATGTTCCAAATTCCAACCGTCGGCCTGATAATTTGCTCCAGGAGCGTGGCGCTGAGCGGGCTGTCGCGCCGGGACGCGTTCGTATTCGGCGATGAGGTCGAGAATCCGCTGCGCGCCGCTGAGAATGTTCGCATGGACCGTGGCCGCATCGTCCAAGCCGGAAAGTTGTGGCATGTAGCCGGTGACGAGATCACGCCGGCGTGTGAATTCGCCTGAATCGGCTTGCGCCACGCCCGCCGCGATCTGGAGGAAGGTCGATTTGCCCGAGCCGTTGCGGCCGACAAGCCCAATGTGTTCGCCCTCCCTAAAGGCAATCGTCGCGCCGTCGAGGACGACCTGAGTGCCGTACTTGACGGAAAGGTTGTTCGCGCTCGCGATGACTGCGGTTGACGTCTCTGCCATAGGAAGGTCGAACGTCGAACGCCCAACGCCGGACGTCCAATCAAAGGCGCGATCGGCGCGGACTTCAATCGAGCGCGATCGGCGCTGATTCACTTCAGCGCTTCGCCTGCCGATATCGCCACCGCGGGCTCGCCAGCGTTATCCGAACCACGAACTGCATCGGACGGTATCGCCAGAATCCGATGTCAGAAGTCAGCGATCAGTTACCCGCGGCAGCCTTGGCAAGAGCGCGCTCGTCGCAGGCGGCACGCAAAGCTTTCATCTCAGCGCGCAGCACAACCATTCGCTTAGCAACGCCTTTGTATTTCTTCGTGGTCCCTGTGACTGTCCGGTTGACCGCGCCCTGGTGGACAAGGCCCTGAAGCTTTTCGTAAGCACGCAAGCGCAGCAGCTCTTCGCCGCCATTGGCTGCGTTTCGCTCCCGCAGATTGATCAAAATAATTTCGAATAACGGCTTGAATTCGAAAGAGTCCTTCGACGAGAGCACAGCGACCAGCTCTTCGGTAAGGTTGTCAGGCGCGCGACGTGTGAAAGAGATAGCAGATCGTTTAGACATCCAAGAGTATCGCATCGATCCCGGAAATAGCGACCGAGGCAACCCGGCGCAGGGATGAGGCGACTCCACGAGTTCAACTCGATTTTTCGCCAAATTTTGTGCTGAATTGGCAGTCAGCTGATAAAAATGTGTTTCGGCGAGGCCGCTTCGACTAACCAGGCACGCAGATCGCCGCGTGACGCTCCCCTACTCACTCCATATCCGGGTAAGGGCCTTTGCCGTTTTCAGCTGATGAAGCGGTCGATCCGCGCCGTGACAACGGGCAGCGGTACCGAGCCGAGCTCGAGCACAGCATCGTGGAAAGCGCGGATGTTGAATTTCGCTCCGAGCGTTTTCTCCGCCTTTTCGCGGGCACGCACGATCGCGAGCTCGCCCATATAATAAGAGAGGGCTTGCCCGGGCCAGGCGATGTAACGGTCCACCTCGGTTTCGATCTCATGCTCGGGTAGCGCGGTGTAATCGTGCATATACTTGAGCGCCTGTTCGCGCGTCCAACCTTTCGAATGAACGCCGGTGTCCACCACCAGTCGCGCCGCGCGCCAGATCTGATAACCCAGCATCCCAAAGCGCTCGTATGGCGTCTCGTACATCCCCATTTCCTGGCCCAGCTTTTCACAATAAAGCGCCCAACCTTCACCGTACGCGGAAATGTAGTCGAATCGCCGAAATTCCGGCTGGTTCTTGTGCTCGAGCGCGATCGGAATCTGGAATGCGTGTCCGGGCGCGGACTCGTGCAGGGTCAGCGCGGGCAGATTGTAGAGCGGGCGATGCGGCAGATCGTATGTGTTCAGGAGATAAATGCCCGCACCGCCACGGCCTGAAGTATAAAAGGGCGCGAGATCGGCCGGGACGGGTTTGATGGCGAAGCGCATGCGCGGCAGATAGCCAAAGTATTGCGACGATTTGCCGTCGAATACTTTCGCAATCCAGGCGGCGCGATTGAGCAGCTCCTGCGGTGTTTTGGCGTAGAACTGCGGATCGTCACGGAGGAATTGCACGAATGCCGGAAACTCGCCCTTGAACCCGGATTCGTGCATCGCGTCGACCATCTGCTGATGTAATTTGGCAACCTCCGACAAGCCGATCTGGTGAATTTCGTCGGGCGAGAGATCGAGCGTGGTAAACTCGCGAATTTTCTGGCGATAGTACGTTTTCCCGTCCGGCAGCGCTTCGGCCGCAAGCGTCGTGCGGGTGTGCGGCACATATTCGTCGCGGAAGAATTTGAGCAGGTCCGCATAAGCCGGCTGCACGATCTCACGAATCACCTGTGCGGCTTCCGATTTGAGCTTGTCCTGGTCGGACGGCTGAACTCCCACCATCGGTTCCCGGAATGGTGTGTAGAGCAGATTGTCTTCGGGTTTGCCCTCCGCAATGGTGGCGATGGATTTCTCGCGTCCCTGCAAAGTGAGGCGTGGCGGCGTGAAGCCGCGCGCAAGCCCCGCCCGCATGTTCGCGATTTGTTCGCGGAAATAGCGCGGGATGTCGCGCATCTGCGCGATCCAGTTTTTGTAATCCGTCAGCGTCTTGAAAGGTCGCCGCGCCGTGTAGCCCAAATCGGTCCAGAAAGCAGAATCCGAGTTCGCCGGCATTTCGTAGTCACGGAATTTCTGATCGGCGACGAAATTCTCGATTTCCGGCCGATAAACATCGTAGTTGATCTGCTCCTCCGGCGAGAGCTGCGCGCGCGGAACATCATCGAGCTTGTGCAGCACATCCTGCCAGTAACGTAGCCGCATCTCCTGCGTCTTTGGATCGACTTTTGGCAGGCGATCGGGAACCGGTTTTACGACGCCTTCGAGCCCGGGAAACTGCTCCAGCCGCCATTTCCATTCTTCTGTGTAGATAGCTCGCAGCCGCTCATCTGCGCTTTGCGCCTTGGCAAGACACGGGATGCACCACAGCGCTGCAGCACTAAACAAAACGGCGGTTTTGAAACTCATCCTCGTTCATGCTCCAACCTGGCTTACCTCAGTCGCTGATCCCTCACTCCATGAAATCGCTCGTTTCCTCACTCGCTTCTACCCTGTCGCTTTACCTTCTATGTCGCTGATCCCTCAGCTCCATTCATCATTTCGAGCAGATAAAGAATTTCGTTCATTTGTTAGGATTTTGGCACAGCTTTCACGGGTTGATTAGCTGAGGCAAGTCGCGAAATTCTCAGACTTCTGAAACTCAAACCGTCCCTCGACTGGCTTCTTATCTTCGTTCCGCTGGCGATTCTTCTGCGCTTCTGGCCCGGGGGCATCAGTCCCACTGCGCTCTTCGTTTGCTCCGCTCTCGGCATCATTCCGGTCGCGGGCTGGATCGGACGCGCCACCGAAGCGCTCGCCGCTCGCGTGGGACAAGGCCTGGGAGCATTGCTCAATGCCACTTTCGGAAACGCCGCGGAGCTGATCATCGCCGGCATAGCCCTTTCCAAAGGTCTGACCAATGTGGTGAAAGCCTCCCTTACGGGATCGATAATCGGTAACGTGCTGCTGGTGCTCGGCCTCTCCATTCTAATGGGCGGCACCAAATATAAAAAACAATGTTTCAACCGCACCGCAGCGACTAGCTCCGTGATTTCGCTTTCGCTGGCAGCGATTGGTCTCATCATTCCGACGGTCTTTCATCGCGCCGCCGACCGCACCCCTGGCGGCTGGAGCCCGCTGGTCGAGCAGAAGCTCTCGTTAGGCATCGCCGTCGTGATGTTCCTGACCTACTTCTGCATGCTGGCGTTCTCTCTCCGGACCCACAAGGATCTCTTCCGAGGCGCTGAGGAACGCGAAGGAACAGAGAGGCAATGGTCGCGCAGCAAGGCTGTTATCATCCTGCTCATCGCTACCGCCTTTGTCGCCCTGCTCTCGGAGTTTCTCGTCGGGACGATCGAAAGCGTTCGGGACTCCGTCGGCCTCACCGAGGTGTTTGTCGGTGTTATCGTGGTGGCGATTGTGGGCAACGCGGCCGAGCACTCGACCGCCATCCTCATGGCGATGAAAAACAAGATGGACCTGAGCTTCGGTATCGCGATTAGTTCCAGCCTGCAAATCGCACTTTTCGTCGCGCCCGTGCTGATTTTTCTCTCCTACGCTTTTGGGCGACCGATGGACCTGGAATTTACCCTGCCAGAAGTAGTCGCGGTCGTGGTCTCGGTTTACATCCTGTTTCAGATCAGTAGCGACGGCGAGACGAACTGGATCGAAGGCATCCAACTTCTCTCGCTCTATCTAATTCTCGGGATTCTCTTTTTCTATCTTCCCGAGCCGGCACACACCGCACCCTAGGCTTCGCGCGATTCTCGCGAACCACGTTCGACGGCCATGATGCGTGCATGTTTGATTCGTCTTTAAAGTCACGGATGTCGATTGCGAGGCGCAAGCCTTCGAGAAGAAGAACGGACGTTCGATCGACAGGAAGAGAATCGTTGCGGCGATGTAGACGCAGAGTTCGACGCCGAGAAGCGCGGGCACAGACGTGAGATCAATGTTGTGATTTGTGCAGAACTGCTCGACCCCGTTAATAACGAGTTTCTGAATCAAGTAGGCGCTGTAGGCGATGCTGGCGATGAAGGCGGCGCCGGGAATTGCAACTCGACAGAG
>CAVUGV010000009.1:0-5867 GCA_963741065.1 uncultured Verrucomicrobiae bacterium
GAAGCACTGGGAAGTAATCGCTGACAATCTCAGCAAAGCCGGTTGGAGTTGGGGCTGCTGTCTCAGCGATTGATTCCAACGGGCGAACGATCTGGATTGCAGACGCACATCGCGGCGACGGTCAGCGTTTCGTCGCCAGCTTTATTCTCGACAATAGCCTGCCAGCGGGATTATGAAAGATCTTGTCGTCAGGTAACTCCATATGTCCCCCGAGGCGCAACAAGGAGATTGAGCGCAAGATCGGGCAATCGTTGCCTCGGTCTGGTCTAACTAAGCTCGTCACTTAGCCCGAAACAAATGCAACCCGCTCCTCGCAGAGAGTCTCGACCTGTCCGAACTGCGGTGGCGTGCTCGAGGAAACACCCGGTGGCGGACTCGGCTGCATGTCTTGTTTGTTGCGCGCCGGAATCGGCAGCGAAGAAGAAGTGGCGCAAGATTCAACCCCGGACGCTCTCGGGGGCAGCACGCGCTTTGGTGTGTATGAAATCGATTGTCACGCGGATGGAAGTCTCTGCGAGCTTGGCCGTGGAGCGATGGGCGTCACGTATCGCGCCACCGACACGTCGCTCCAGCGCAAAGTCGCCTTAAAGATCATTAAAACCGATATCGCTGAGCGAAGCGCCGACGCCCGCGAACGCTTTATGCGCGAAGCCCGTGCAGCGGCAGCACTGCGACACGAAAACATCGCTACCGTCTACCAATTCGGAATGCGCCTTGAGACAGGCCAATATTTTTACGCGATGGAATTAATCGAGGGCGAGACCCTTGATGAACGCGTTCACCGCGCCGGGCCGCTCGATGCGCGCACCACCATCGAGATTGCACAGCAAGTCACTTCTGCCCTCGCCGCCGCAGAAAAACATGGGTTAGTCCACCGCGATTTAAAGCCAGCAAACCTGATGCTCGTAAATGCGGACGACCCCGAAGTGATGGGGAGCGATCAAGCCCGGTCTAAGCGAAATAAAATACGCGCGCTCCGCAAGAGCGGGATTCCCGTGGTGAAAATAATCGATTTCGGTTTGGCTAAAGCTTTTCACACCGCAACGGATCCGAAGTCGCTGACCCATGACAGATTCGTCGGCACTCCGGCATTCGCCAGCCCGGAACAATTTGAACATTCTGCGCTCGACGTGCGCTCCGACATCTACTCGCTCGGCGAAACGCTCTGGTTCGCGCTTACCGGAAAAACGCCATTTGCCGGCCGTACCCTGTCGGAGATCCACCGCGCTCAAAAATCAAATGCGCTTCCAGTCGAACAACTCAAAGCAGCGCATGTTCCGCATCGCCTGAAATCGCTGCTTGAATCGATGCTCGCATTCGAACCGGCCTCGCGGCCCGGCACCCACGAGTTAGCAGCGCGCCTGCAACGTTGCTCCCCGGAGGCACGCAGCGTGCGACGCACGCGCGCCGCTCTCGCAGTCGCAGCCCTCGTCGTTCTCGGCATGTCTGCACTTTTCGTCTTTCAACCATCGCGAATCCGAAAATGCGCCTTTGAATCCCGCGCCGGACAAAAGCATTGCAGTGCTTCCGTTTGAAAACCGCAGCGAGGACAAAGCGAATGCGTATTTTGCTGACGGTATTCAGGACGAGATTCTGACCCGCTTATCCAAGATTGCGGATTTAAAAGTAATCTCGCGCACTTCTACGAAGCAATATCAGAGCAAACCTGCCAATCTCCGTGAGATCGCGAAGCAGCTTGGCGTAGCGAACATTCTTGAGGGTAGCGTGCAAAAAGCGGCTGATCAGGTGCGGGTCAATGTGCAGTTGATTAACGCGCAAACCGATTCCCACCTCTGGGCAGACACCTACGATCGGAAGTTGACTGACATCTTTGGCGTTGAAAGCGAAATCGCCAAACGAATTGCTGAGTCGTTGCAAGCCAAGCTAACCGGCCGCGAGGAGCAGGCGTTAGCAGTTAAACCAACAAACAATCCGGAGGCTTACGATGCTTACCTGCGTGGCCTGGCTTATAGCACTGAAAACGCTGGCACCACAAGCCCGCCAACGCCCTCGGCGCACAGAAATATTTCAGAGAAGCAGTGCGGCTTGGACCCGAAGTTCGCTCTTGCGTTGGGCGCTGCTGTCATACGTTGATGCGCGCGGCTACATCACACTGCGTCTTCAACCAACGGTCGCCCTCCGTGAAGAGGCACGGCAGGCAGCCGAAACTGCGCTCACTCTTCAGCCTAATCTCGGCGAGGCCGTATTGGCCAAGGGATATTATTACTACGCCTGCCTGAAGGATTACGACACCGCGGTGCGTTACTTTGAGCAAGCACGTCAGTTCCTACCCAATAGCAGCCGGATTCCTGAATCGCTGGCCTATGTCGCGCGGAGGCGAGGCCAGTGGGACCGGAGCGAAGGCGTACTTCAACGAAGCCGAGCGGCTCGACCCGCGCAACGTTACCTGCTCACTCAGCACGCGATTTCCTATATCTGTACTTCGTCGTTTCCCGGAAGCGCTGCGAAAGCTTGATCAGGTTCTCAATATTACGCCGGACGACGTCGATACATCTGGTTAGAAGGCGGCTATCGCACAAGCCGAGGGCGACCTGCCGCGGGCGTCGGCGCTTCTCGCTCCGCTCGCATCCCGCGGCCGACGACACCGACGGCCGTGGAAACACAGGTTTACCAGGCGATCCTGGAGCGCCGGCCTGCACCGGTCATCCCTCGGCTAAAGGAAATACTTGCCAAGCCTGATCCAGCGTTGGGTTACTTCAATGGCGAACTGCGCTTTTGGTTAGGCTGGGCGCAAGAAGTCGCTGGCGACCATGCCGCCGCCCAAGGAAATTGGCGACAGGCACGTAGCGAACTGGAATCTTTTCTCAAAGAACAGCCGGAAAATTATCGTGCTCATTGGAGATCTCGCGCTGACCAATATGGGTCTCGGTGACAAGGCCGCGCAGTTGGCTCTGGCCGAAGCGGGCGATGCCGCAATCCCGATCGAGAAAGACGCCGTGACTGGTCCCTATTCCGATCGAGATCCTCGCTCGCGTGGCGGCGCAGATGGGAGAGCCCGACCGCGCCATCGCCGCTTTACAGAAACTACTCTCGATACCGTATGCAGGCTCACTTCGCTTAAAGCGCTCCGCTCACTCCTGCGCTGCTTCGGCTCGATCCCATGTTCGATCCGCTCCGGAATGATCCGCGCTTCCAAAAACTCTGCGAGGAAAAGCAGCCGTGAACCCGCACAATTTTCTTACCCAGATTATAGCTGCCGCAGACGAGTCAATTCTGCTGAAGTAAGAGCTGTGGTCGCAGGCGGGTCGCCTGCACTTTGGCAGAACTCGTCTTTTCGCAGCGGGGACGGCTGCCTCTACAGCACGGCGGCCTCCAAACTTTCCGCGTAACCTCGCGCCGGATTTTACGCAGTACCTCAGTGAACGGTCAGACGTGATTCTCATGGCAAGAAATCAAAGAAGGCCAAACAACAAAGGAAATCAAAAGAAAGAAGGAAAATTAATACTTATGAAAACTAATTATTGGTTTAATCGAAATCATCTCCTGTCAGCTCTGCGCTTCGTAACCGCACTGCTTCTCGTCCCATCAGTCCTCTTCATCTCCGCGAGTTCGTCGCCGGCCGCGCCCGGACAGACCTACCATGGCACACTCACTGGCAGCACGTTCTACTGTAACGGCGAAGAAAATCCCGATTTCAGGCCCACTGTCACCGGCACGTGGAACCTGGTCATCGATCCACAAACGCCGGCTCAGCTTACGCTCGACGTCTTCGTCGACGGTCGCCATGACGTGGCGTTCGGGAACAACGCGTTGATGCTGATCTCGCACGACGACGGTGTCTAGTGTTCTCGGCGTTCGGAGGCTTCGCGATGGCTACACTCGATGCGAGTGCAAGTCCATCCAGGTTCTCTTGGCATGTCGAATTCGGCGTCAGCTGCCCGGATCAGAACCCTTTCAACTCGCTGACGTTCTTCGGAGTGGCGAACCGCGGAGGTGGGTAGGAGTGGGCCCAGGACCGTGCGAATTCACAATGAGTAAACCTTCTAGCACGGCCAATTTTCTGAGAGCGAGGGTTATGCCTCCATTGCGCCGGAGATGCGCCAGTGTTTCCCTGACCCGAAGACCAAGCGGCATGAATGGAATGTCACGACAGCGCCAATACCAGTTGCGCCACAAGAGTGCCGGATTGTGTTTACTCTGTAGTCGTCCGGTAGCTCATGGCACCCTGTTTTGCGAGCTGCACCGACGAAAGCGAAATCTAGAAAACAGAGAAAGGTTGCGCAAAATATTTAAGCGACAGATTCGGTACTATAAAGCTGAAAGCTACAAATTTAGGGAGAGCAAAGCCTATGAGCGAAAGCGCCTATATTTTCGATCCGCGATGTGAGCGAGCGAATTTTCGCCGCGGGCCTACAGAAACTGAGCACTCAGCTTGAAGTGAACAAACCGGCACGGAAAACCGTCCTGAATAATCAGTAAAGAGCGGTGGCGTTGAAATACTGGGAAATCGTCGCCGATAATCTCAGCAAAGCCGGTTGGAGTTGGGACGTTGTCTCAGCGATTGATTCTAGCGGGCGAACGATCTGGATTGCTGACGTGCACCGCGACGACGGAAAGCGGTTCGTTGTGCGTGCCGACGAAAAACTTCACTGCGTTCCTTGGAGGCCGCTTCATCGAATATGAGGCGTCAAATCGCGCCAAGTCACCGAACCATCAGGGTGGAACACAAGCCGCACCGAATGAACACGACCTCTGGTATCCACCAGATTGCCGTAGTCGTATTGAATTATGGCTTCGTGGGTCTGCGACTTCATTTCCACGGCCACGAGCATCGCCCCAGGATTATCAAAAGCGGCAACAGCCAAATAAGTTTCTTCATGGTTTTCATAGAGGGAAGCGTGCCGTAAAAGGCGGCAGGATGACAAGACCGAATGGCAGCGCGTCACTGATTAGATCGACGCCGCGCCGGTCCTTGCGCGGGCGGACTTCGTAAACGTCTTGTGAGCTAGTCATGACGCCGGCCAGCGGTTGGCTGAGGGAATGTGGTTTTGTGTACCGATGCGCGTCTTTTTGCAGGCGTCTCGGCTGCCTCTACAGCACGGCGACCTCTGAAACTCTCCGCGTAACCTCGCCCGGGATTCTACGCACTACTCAGTGACGGCCAGAAATGAGTTCTCAATGACGAGAGGTCAAAGAAGGCCAAAAAAATGAAAGGAAAATAAATAATGAAAAATCAAAACATCGTATTCATAGCCATAGCGTTTGCGCTTGCGTTTGCGCTTGCGCCAGTCACCCAGGCGACGCCATGCCCTCAAGGCGGTTGCGTTAGCCCTACTATCACCATCCATAGCGCCGGGAATATCCTCCGGGGAGAGACCGGTTCATTCGTGCTGGAAATGAAACCAGTACCCATGTTCGGTGGAATCGGTGGAAATGGACGTAAACTTCAAGGTCAGCGGCACCGCTATCGCTGGAGTTGATTACGTTCTGCTTGTGTCTCCGGCCCACGTCGGACAATCCGGCTACGGAGTAATCCAAGTCAAAACGTTGCCTGACCCAAGGGGATCATCCTTCCGCCAAGCGCTCAGCGTTATAGTGACCTTGGAACCTGGCGCAGGATATGCAGTAGGCGCACCTAGCTCAGCTAAAATGATGATTGAGCCGTCAAACGTCCAGCTGTGTTGCCAATGAGGCCGCTCTGTAATCGGTTTGGCCAAATCAGCCGCCACGCTTTCAGCGCGTGGCGGCTTTTTGTTTCACGCACGCGTATTGCTCACCACTCTTTGAAATCGCCCGCGTGCTCGTGCGTCTCGAGCACGTTGCCCGCCTCGTCGAGAACGCGAATCACTGGACTCTAAGTTTCATCACCGGGTGAATCTCCCATGCTGCGTAGCTGGGAAGATGGC
>CAVUGV010000010.1:0-8168 GCA_963741065.1 uncultured Verrucomicrobiae bacterium
GCCTCGCTCGCGAAAGCTTTCGGAGTTGAAGCGGTGGAATGGTCGCCGCGGCGACTCCTCAACGCGTTGCCTAATCAATTGCGGCTCTGTCGCCTGATTGTATCTGCGCCTCCGGCGATGAGTCAGACATCGTCTTCGGGAGAAGACGATCCACCTTTGATGCGACTTGCACGCGTGCCAGCACACCTGATCTGTAGAGGCAGCCGTGTCGGCTGCGCTGATTTAGATTGTGCAGGCGACACGCCTGCCACTACAAACGAACCGCCCCCGCCTATTTCGCTGGTTCACGCAAAACGACCACCTCGCGCACCAAATCGCGCAGACGCGATTCGGCGTCCGCTGAAGAGAACGATTCGTTGCTGACGAATATTGCTCCGATAACCTGCTGTCCCAAATGGCGGCGTCCCTCCAACACCTCGCGAACACGCTCAGCCCGCGTCCATTCGGAAGGCCTTCCGGTCATGCTCGGCAGACTCGTAGTGGCCGGCGCGGAACTCTCTGCAGCGCGGTCTTCCGATAAACAATAAAATGCATGCGCTGTCTGCCGCGCGGAATTTCCGAATGCGCGCTGAAATTCGAAATGGCGAAATGGTAACTCAAACGCGCCGGTCACCGGATAATTCCGCACCCCGTCGTCCGCCACCTGGGTCCAGCCGCTTGCAGGCAAACAAACATCCGGCCGGTGCAAGTTCGCCAGAAGCGCGCTGTTTCGGCCGGGGTTCCAGCGAAAAACGTACAGCTGACAGGCGACCGTATTCGGCGGCAAGCGGTTCACTTGCGTTCCGGACGTTTTTGCGGGCGGGGAACTTTCGGAGGTCGGAAGCGGCGTCAGCATCCAGGCCGCTGCCTGGCCTTCGTCGAAACGGAGGATAGTGCGAATTTCCGGGTCGATATTCAGTTTGCGAAAGTTGGGCGCCTGTTCCGGCCATTGCACGGTCCAGCGTATGGCGCTGACAAGATTGCGTTCGTGAGCGCGATACCATGCTGATGTTCCAACTTCTACAAACAAGAGCCAGCAGAGCGCCGCGGCGACGTATGGACTACTGACAACAGACCACCGACCACGGACCTCTGATCTCTGACTTCTGACTTCTGATCTCTGACCTCCGATTTCGGATTTCGGATTTCGGATTTCGGATTTTCCAAGAAGATAGGCGAGTCCCATCGTGCTCACGAAAACAAGAGCGACGATGGTGTAACCGGCGACATCGTGCCATCGGCCGACCTCTGAAATATTTTTCGTTGCTGCGACCGTTACCAGAAAAACCGCACGGACAAAATTAGCGAAGACCGCAATGATAACCGCACCGACAACGAGCGCGACACGGCGCAAAACCGAAAGCCGTTTCAGTTCGCCGAAAAGCAAGCCGATCATTAGCGACGTCTGCAATGAACGGATGCCGCTGCACGCTTCGTTTACGCCTACGAGCCCGGTGCTCACGCGAATCAAGTTGCCCTCGACCTGGGCAGGAATTCCAAGCAGCATCGCTGTTTCCGCGGCGACATGCGCGACGATACGCATGAGGCCCTGAATGATGGGAACTTCCACTGCTGTTGGCCATGGCACTGCAATGAAAATGAAGGCAACCGGAAATGCGAAATGGCGGAGCCATCCCGCGCCTGCGGGACCAACGCACCATAAATACAAAAGAGTCAGCGCGACGACGGCGGCCGCGTGAACCCAGGCGAGAAGGCGCCACTCTGGGTTCGCAATTTCAAAAAGACGCACCGGCAGCAGCAACACCAGCGCAGCAATGGCCATTGCAAGCGCTGTTGAATTTGAGATTTGAGATTTGAAATTCGGAATTTGCGCCGGAGGCGCGTCTTGCCAGCGCAACCAGAAAAGGTAGAGGGCGAAAAACGGCACGAACCAGCCGAAGTTGTACTGTTGATTGACGGACCATTCGCCACTGAGTTCTCTGCAAAGCACGAACCAAAGGACGGCTAAAAACACAACACTCAGCGCAAACGGCAGCGGAAAATGCCTGCCGGTTATCGCCGAAAGATCAGCCGGTTTATGCGCAGTCGCCAGATTTTGCACCGATCGAGAGCTTACCAAATTTGCGCGCGAAGCGAATTGGGATTTCTATTAGTTTGGAGTTCTCCGAAAACATTTGGGATTTTTCCCCGGGGACCGCGTGAACGCGGAACTCCGAACTTGAGAAAAGTTCGTTTTTCAACACTCCGCTAGGTTGACTGCGGATGAGCCGGTGTGGGATAATCCCACTATGACCTTAACAGCAGACAGCAAGAAACGCGTGGTGCTTCCCGGCGCGGCGCCGGGCGACGTGTTTACGTGCGAGCAAAAAGGGTCCGAGATGGTGCTGCGGCGAATATACCACGAGGCGCCCCGGAAAAAACTAGCGAAAGCGCAAGCCCTCAAAGCCATCCGAAGCTGGAAAAGCGTCCCGAAGATTCGCTGGGAAGAGCTGCGGAAGATGACGCGAGAGGTATGATTCTGTTGGACACGAATGTCGTTATTGATGCGCAGAATGCGGGATCGCATCGCC
Source organism: uncultured Verrucomicrobiae bacterium (assembly GCA_963741065.1). Lineage (GTDB taxonomy): Bacteria > Verrucomicrobiota > Verrucomicrobiia > Chthoniobacterales > UBA10450 > Udaeobacter. The sequence continues at coordinate 2,511 of CAVUGV010000010.1, forward strand.
AGACAGTACGTTTAGCGCCAAAGGCGCTGTATAAACCTTAAGCCTGGGGCATCGCCCCAGGATTCGATTACCCATACGACAAAGCGCTGAAAGCGCGATTCAGTGTTCAATCCCAGACATAACGCTCGTCGAAATCGACGCCGTGTCTGCGCAGCAATTCGCGGTACTCTTCCTGAAACATGCGGGTGCGATGGTGCTCTGGCTGCGTCTCGATGTATTGCAGCACAGCTTCGAGCTGACTCGAGCTCACCGAAAACGCACCGTAGCCACGCTGCCAGAAAAAACCGCGATAGCGAACGTCAATCGCTTTGATCCATTTAGAAGAGGCTTTCTTTATCTGTTCGATTAATTGAGCTTGGGAAAGGGTTCGCGGCAGTGTCGTGACAATATGAACGTGATCGGCAACCCCGCCGACGTGCACGAGTTCCGCGCCGAGGTCGCGGCAGATCGTCGCCAGATAGGCATGCATGCGCGGGCGCACATTGGAATCGAGCCAAAGCTCGCGATTCTTTGTGCTGAAAATGATGTGTCCCGAAAGCCTTCGGGATACTCAGTGACTGGGCATAGCGCCAATCATGCATCAAACTCGCCCAGAAAGTGAATCGCGCTTTCAGCGCTGGTGTTTTTTGGGACCATGAATCCTGGGGCCTTGCCTCAGGCTAGTAGTGAGACAGCGCCTTCGGCGCAGCACAATTTCGGGGTTGCCCCAGGTTCGCCAGGAACTCGACAGCGTCTTGCAAGCGATCTGGTTTGCGCTGCAGGAGTAGTGCTCGTCGAATCCCTCACCTTAATCCTCTCCCTTTGCCGCAAAAGGAGAGGCGAATTGCTCTCGGCTTCGAGCCGAGATTTTCACAACGCTCGTAGGCTGGGTTGAGCACGCCTTTGCTCTCGATATTCGGCGTTCGATGTTGGATGTTCGATGTTTATTAATGCATCGAACATCCCAGATTCTCGGCATCCAGTTCTTCAACGGCGATGTTGATCAAGCGCTCGCGTCGATGTTTAAACAGGGAGGATTTCTCGTGGCTCCGTCGGGCACTTGTTTTGCGCGACTGCGCGAAGACGATGGCTACCGGCGCGCCGTCCTGGCGGCTGATCTCGCGATCGCTGACAGCGGTTTGATGGTCGTCCTGTGGCGCTTGCTGCAACGTGAGAAAGTCCATCGCATTTCCGGTCTCAAATATCTGAAACATTTGCTCGGAAGGTTGAAAGGCGAGGGAAGTACAGAAGTTTTTTGGGTGCTCCCCAGTGAAAGCGCGCGACAAAAATTACTCGATTGGTCGGGTCGGGGAGGTTTTTCAATCAAGAGGGAGAATTGTTATGTCGCGCCGTGGTACGGACCGGAAGTCGAAGATCGAAATCTTCTTGCGCTGATTGAGCAGCATCGTCCGGCGCATGTGATCATCGCCATTGGCAGCGGCGCACAGGAAAAGCTCGGATACTATTTGCGCGAAAATCTGTCGTATCGGCCGGCGATCCATTGCATCGGTGCGGCGCTCGGTTTCATCACGGGCGATCAGCCGGCAATTCCCGATTGGGCGGACCGGCTTTATCTCGGCTGGTTCTGGCGATTGGTTGCGCAGCCGGGCGTTTTCATCCCGCGATTGTCCCGTGCTTTGGAACTGCCGTGGTTAATTTGGAAGTATGGCGAGAAGTTGCCAGTAGCCAGAGGCTAGGAGTTAGTAAGCCAGTAAGTTATGGGTCAGATATCAGAAGTGGTAATCAGAATCAAAGAACGAACGAAACCCGCTGAGAATGGAAAATTACCTTAAGGAAATGCTTGTGACTCTGGCGGATGCCGGCGTCGAGTTTGTAGTCGGCGGTGGCGTCGCTTGCGTTCTGCACGGCGTTGAGCGCGTTACTCTCGATCTCGACGTTGCGGTGCAAATGAATTCGCCAAATCTCGACCGTTTGATTTGCGCAGTAGAGCAACTCAATTTGCAACCGCGGGTGCCAGTGTCGCTGGCCGATATCGGTGACCCGGATTTCGTTCGTTCGATGGTTACAGAGAAAGGAGCTCTTGTCTTCAGTTTGGCAGATTTCAATAACCCGCTTCGGCATCTTGATATTTTTTTAAGCCCAGCCTTGTCCTTCGAACGATTAAGCAAAGGAGCGAAGTGGTTCGACATCGGCGACGCGAAAGTGCGCGTTGCATCAAAAGAATTACTCATACAAATTAAAAACGAGATTACGCCCCTTCGGCCAAAGGATGTTCTAGACGTGCAAGAACTTTCGAGATTGATTGAGGAAGAGTCGCGATGAATCTGCGCAAGAAATCAACGCGCGAAGAATTTGAGCGCGCGCTGGCCCAGTGCAAACCGGAGGATTTCGACGGTCACACCGAATTCCATCGACTGACCCCCGAGCAACGGCTCGAATGGCTATGCCAGGCCGCGACGTTCGTTTACGAGTTCAAAGGGAAAGCAAATTCTGACACTCAGAACTGAGTGATCAGTGGTCGGCTTCAGAAAAGTTTGTAGATGCCATTGGCGTTTCACAGAAACGCCCTACAATTTCATGAAGTGAGTCAATAAGGCTGAGCGCCCTTTGAGCGGCCTGTTGTCTTCCGGCTCCTCGCTTTCTATGATGCCTTTTGACGTGCTAAGATTTTTTTTGCCCGGGTTTTTCGGCCTCTTTGTTTTGGGCATTTTCAACCCTACGTGCCCGGCGAACGCGCAATTACAGAGCGGTCAGACTAGGACAACGCCCGCCCGTCAATATCCTGCCGGGAAGCGCGGCTTAAATTTCGTCGTGGGCGCTCACGGTCTCGAGTCACTCTCGTTCAACGGACAATCGCTCCTCCGTTCAGCCCAAGAAGGGGAGTTGCAGCCCCAGAGATCCGTTTTTCGCGCGATGCTCGACGCTCTTTTTCCTCGTGAATCATCAGAAATGGCGATGGCGAATAAACAGCACGACACAATCGATCTAAGTTATCGCTGGGGACGCATGTCCTGCGAGTACGGCAAACAAGACGATAGACTCACAATGAGACTTGAGGTTTCGAATACCAGCTCAGAGCCACTTGGCGAATTCTCCCTTCGCTTGATGGAACTGAACTTTCCGCGTGTTCCGGAAGGCGGCACGCTCGAGGCGGGGATGTTCGGGTACGGCTTCAAAGGGCCGGAATGGCCCCTGGATCGGTGGCTTCTTTCGATTCCTTCGGTTGCCGATCCACTGTATAGCGCTCCCATTATTCGCGCGGATTTTGGGACCGGTGCACTCAATTTTTGCAGCGACGATCTTGAATGTTCCGTCGGGATACCGCACACGACAAATCCGCCCAATGGTACTCGCTATCCGTTGGTGATCACGTGCCGCGATATCAAGCCGGACACTACCAAGGTATTCAACGTTTCGCTGCGTTTTGGCCCGGCAGGTGCAGGGGTGCAAGATCTTTCGGGCGACGTTTTGGAACGGTACGCCAGGCAAGTATCCATTCCAGGTGGACTGGAAAGATCGTCGCCCGATTGGCGCGATCTTTCTGGCCGGCGCGCAAATCAACGTGCCCAGCAATCCGCGCCGCTGGACCTTCGGCGAGATCGACGTTACCAACGACAAAGGCAAAGCGGCTTTTCGCGCCGCGCTTCTTAAGCTGGCCGATAACAGCGTTCAGGTCCTAAAGGCTACTGGTGCGCAGGGAATGATCACCTGGGATCCGGAAGGCGAGGAGTTTATCGGTGACTGCTATTACGGTGATCCGCGCCTTGTTCCGACCCTCGCGCCGGAAATGGAGTTTAAAAATGACGGCGCCAAAAGTGCGATTGACGAATACTTCGAGAAATTCCGCGCAGCCGGACTAAAAGTGGGTGTCTGCATTCGGCCGCAGCAAATCACGATGGTAGATGGCAGGCCGGTGCACCAGGATGCCGAGGACGAGCACGCGGTCCAGATTCTTCGGGAAAGGATCGCCTACGCGAAGCAGCGATGGGGTTGCACACTCTTCTATGTGGATTCAACCGCGACCGCATATACCTGGCTTAATCCGGACGTTTTTAAAGCGGTCGCGGACGCGTATCCCGATGTCTTGTTGATTCCCGAAAATGAATCGATGCGTTACTTCGCGTACTCCGCTCCGCTTAATTCCTATTTTCATCACAAGATTACCTCGACGCCAGTTGGCGCGCGCTTGGTTTACCCGAAGGCGTTTAGCGTGCTGATGGCGCCTGACGGCGATCGGCCGGAAGATCACGATGCTCTGGTAAGCGCCGTCCGGCGTGGCGACATATTGCTTTTCAACAGCTGGTATATGAGCGAGGGAGCAATGAAAATAAAAAAAATTTACGCAGAAGCTGCCGCCGAACGGCGGCCAGAAGTCAGAAGTCAGTAGTCAGAAGTCGGATGTCAAAGAACAGTGGACAGAGATCACTGGGCAGAAGGCAAAGGACAGAGGTTAGAGGTCAGCCCGAGGTAAGAAACGATTCCGACTTTTTGATCATCCCGCCAAGCATTCGACCAATCTCTGCACATTTCTCGGTCAATGCACGATGTTGTTCCGGCGAGATATATCCGCACTGCCTGGCGAAGTCTAAAGATGAATCAGTCTCGGCATTCTCACCATCACAGTCGGTCAACTTGCTCAGAAAATGCGCTGCGTAGCGCCTCTTTGCCCAGGCTTCGCGAAGGTTCAAACAGACGGATCTCGACGAGCGCCGAATCTGACTCGTCAACGCGTATTTTTCTTCCGATGGAAACCTTTTTGTGATCTCGAAAATCTCCATCGCAAATTCGTTTGCAAGTTTATAGACGTCTAAGTCCTTTGCTGATTCGATTTGCATAATTTCCTCTGTACTCTGACTACTGACTTCTGTCCTCTGGTTACTGACTTCCGATCTCCGATTTCTGACTTCTGACCGCTGATCGTCAACGCTCTGCGGTAGCCTTTGACACTTGAGTTTTGTCCGGGACGCACATTATCTTTTAAGTGCTTCGACGTACAGGCTTTCCGTCCGTCGATCGTTGCTGTCTGGTACCATTTTTGGATCGATTGATATGCCAAACTGCTGTACAACCGCATCCGGGAAACCGGCTTCACGCATAACCAAAACCAAAGTCTCGTCATCGTAGGCATATTTATGTTGGTATCCCTGTCTGAAAATCGCATTCATGAACTGCATCTTGGTTTGGTAGACTTGACCCAGGCACCTGTCACGCCATCCATTGGCGGTACCATCCAGTGGCCGCATCTTCGCTAACGTCTCCCATGGGCCGCTATAGGCTCGCAGATATGCTCCAGCATCGGGCACCACAATGCGCAGAACGCCTCCAGGCTGGAGACACCGCAAGCATTCGCGAAGAAACGGCCGCGCCTCACTTTCAAGATCGAGATGCTCGAAACAATGTTCCGAGTAAATCGCCGCCACAGCCCCATCGGAAAACGGCAAGTCTGAGCGGCAGTCCCAAAGTACACGCCTGGATGGGAACCGACATCGAGATTGATCCAGCCTTGGGTCGGATTGTCGCCGCAACCGATGTTCACCCGGACGCCCTTTTGTGAAATCAGTGTTCTCCGTACTGAACGAGCAGTAAACATGCGTCTGGTGGCAAGCCGGACCTCGTCGATGACTTGCTGGAGGAGATACATCGGAACTGCCTTCGCCAGCATGGATTTGATAGCTTTTCGCATTCCTCCAGTTTAGCAGAAAATGGCACCAAGCCGAA
>CAVUGV010000011.1:0-9421 GCA_963741065.1 uncultured Verrucomicrobiae bacterium
AACGCCCGAGGAAAAAATCTATTCTGAAGACGTGGACATGGTTACGTTGCCGGGTTCGGAGGGGGAGCTGGGAGTTTACCCCAAACACGTCCCGCTGCTAACCACCTTGGTACCGGGCGAGCTGCGCGTTCATGAAGAAACGGCCGCGAAAGTGCGTTGGCGATTGGCGAAGGGTTTGTCGAAATTAGAGCTGACGCTGTTTCGGTTTTAACTGACATGGCGCTTGAATCCGAGAAGATCGACATTACTGCGGCCGAGGCAGCGGTCGAGCGCGCCAAGGCGGCGATGAAAGAAGATCAGACCCCTGAACAGGTGGCAGCCATTCAAGCGTCGCTGCAAAAAGCGCTCGAGCTTGGTGTTTATCCAAAGCACGTCCCGCTTCTGACCACATTGAAGCCTGGCGAACTGCGCGTCGTAAAAAGCGGCCGCGAAACCACGATGGCCATTGGCGAAGGGTTTGTGGAAATCAAAGGGGACGCCGTTTCGGTGCTAACCGACATGGCGCTTGAATCAGAGAAAATTGACATTGCTACAGCCGAGGCTGCAGTGGAGCGCGCCAAAGCGGCGATGAAGGAAGATCACTCCGCCGAAGAAGTAGCTGCCATCCAGGCGTCGCTGCAAAAAGCGCTGGCCCAGTTGCAGGTCAAACGTCGCCGCCACCACGGGTAAATGTGGCTGCGACGCCCCGTCGCAAAGTGTGCGCGCGACGTCTTCGTCGCGTGAAAAAAAAAGCAGCCGCACGCTTTGGTTTGCCAAAGGGACGCGCGGCGACGTGGGCGTCGCTTTCACCTTGCTGCGACGAGGGCGTCGGAGCTACGCTAAGGCCGCTCCCACCTTCGGCATTGATCTTTCTCCAGGGGCATACCGCTGCTAATTTGTGGAGGTGCAAGCACCGGAAATCCTCGGAATCATCGCCGGCAACGGCGTGTACCCCAGACTGCTTGCTGATTCAGCGCGAAAGGCTGGGGTTAAGAAAATCGTCGCGGTCGCGTTCACGGGCGAGACCGATCCAGCCCTGGCGCGACATGTTGATCTGTTCGAATGGATGCGCGTTGGCCAACTGAACCGGCTCCTGAAATTTTTCCGTACGCACGACATTCATCACGCAATCATGGCCGGACAAATCGCACCAAAAAATCTTTTTGATTTGCAGCCGGATTGGAAGGCGTTGCTTTTGCTGGGGAAACTAAAAGAGCGCAATGCCGAATCCATCTTTGCAGCCATCTCGGATGAACTCGCAAAAATCGACGTCGAGCTTTTGCCGGCGACAACATTTCTCGAAGATTCGCTCGCACCGTCAGGCTTGGTTGCAGGAGCGAAGTTATCCCGCCAGGAAGAGGAGGATGTCGATCTTGGCTGGAAGACTGCGAAGGAAATCGCGCGGCTCGACATTGGCCAGACCGTGATTGTGAAAAATGGAACGATTGTCGCGGTGGAAGCGTTCGAAGGAACCAACGAGGCAATCAAACGCGGCGGTGCGCTCGCGCGTAACGGCGCCGTGATGGTCAAGGTCGCCAAGCCGAATCAAGACATGCGGTTCGACGTGCCGGTGATCGGCGTGGAAACAATTGGCATTGCTGCCGAAGCACGACTGCGCGTGATCGCTGTCGAAGCGAGAAAGACTTTGCTTCTCGAGCGCGATGCGATTGCCGACCTGGCCAATCGCTCGCAGATCTCGATTGTTGCTCGGGCCTCTTAGGCTGCAATGAATCGGCCATACGGGTTGACAACTCAAAGCCGATTCGCACGACGAGAGGTAATCCATTCTTGACCAGCCTGGTGGCATGGGGATACACAGCGTGACGCGAACGTGCCATGCCAAAGCTGGTAACCGTAACTGCACTTGCAATCGCGACCCAAATATCTGGCGATTTTGCTGCGGATACGGAGTGGGATAGAAGTGTGCTGCCGCGTCCGGCTCAATCCTTCCAAGGCATCGCGAAACGCACACTGGAGGGATCCGCAGCGGCCTTCACTAATCTAGTCAAAGCACCTCCAGATGCGCCGAATATTCTTCTCGTGCTGATTGACGATGCCGGCTTCGGGAATCCGTCTACGTTCGGTGGTCCCGTCGCAACGCCCACGTTTGACAAACTTGCGGCGGAGGGACTGCGTTACAATCGATTTCACGTTACGGCGCTTTGTTCCCCTACGCGCGCGGCCTTGCTTTCGGGGAGGAACCATCATGCGGTAGGATTCGGTTCGATCTCCGAATTGATTGGTGGTTGGCCAGGCTACAGCACGAACTGGCCGACCAGCGCTGCTTCCATCGCGCAAATTCTTCAGGCCAACGGCTACAACACTGCTGCGGTCGGCAAGTGGCATCTTACGCCCGACGCACAGCAGGGGCCGGCGGGTCCTTTTGATCGCTGGCCGAACGCGCTGGGCTTCGACTATTTCTGGGGATTCCTCGGAGGAGAAAACAGCCAGTTCGATCCGCTCCTTGCCGAGAACAACAACATCATCGGCGTGCCCAAGGAGAAGAATTTTTATCTCAATGACGCCATGGCCGAGCACTCGATTTCCTGGATTCGTAATCAGAAAGCGCAGGCGCCGGACAAACCTTTCTTTCTCTACTTCTCGACGGGTGCGACTCATGCGCCACACCAGGTGCCGAAGGAATGGAGCGACAAATACAAGGGCAAATTCGATCAGGGCTGGGACAAGTTGCGCGAGGAGACGTTCGCACGGCAGAAGCAGCTCGGCGTGATTCCGGCGACTGCCAAACTCACGCCTCGTGATCCGGCGTTTCCTGCGTGGGACAGCGTACCGCCGGAGGTAAAGAAAGTGTATGCGCGTCAGATGGAAGTTTATGCCGGCTACCAGGAGAACACAGACCACGCTGTCGGACGCGTTCGGCAAGCGATTGAGGAGATGGGCCTCGCCGACAATACGCTCGTTATTTACATCTTCGGCGACAATGGCGCGAGCATGGAAGGAACGGAGAACGGGACGTTCAACGAAATCATAACCTTGAACGGCATCCCGCTCACCGCTGAGCAGCAATTAAAGGCGATCAAAGCTTACGGCGGCCTCGAAAAGTGGGGCGGCCCCGATATGGATCCGCATTACGCGGCAGCGTGGGCGTGGGCAGGGAATACGCCATTTAAGTGGGGAAAGCAGGTGGCTTCGCATCTCGGCGGCATTCGTAACCCCGTGGTCATTAGTTGGCCAAAACGCATCAAGGACAAAGGCGGCTTGCGGAGCCAATTCACTCACTGTACCGACATCGCACCCACAATTCTGGAAGCTGCTGGCCTGCCGGAGCCAAAGGAAGTCAACGGCGTCGCACAGATGCCGATGCATGGCGTAAGTTTTCTTTCCACGTTCGATGATGCGAATGCGCCCTCGCGGCACACCCAACAGTATTTCGAGATCCTAGGAAATCGCGCCATGTACAAGGACGGCTGGATTGCATGCTGGCGGCCGGACCGGATTCCATGGAAGCTCGATCCTCCAACGCTCGCGCGGTTTGCGCCAGACAAATGGAACCCGGACGACGACAAGTGCGAGTTGTATAATCTCGACGAGGATTTCTCGCAGGCTAACGATCTTTCGGCCAAGTATCCGGACAAAGTACGCGAACTCACCGCGCTGTTTTGGGCCGAGGCCGAGAAATACCAGGTGACACCGTTATTCGGCGAGATTGCCTTTCTGTGGGGCTTTCCCAAGGACTCGACTGGTCAGACGAAATTTATCTATTACAACGGAACCGAAAACATCTCCGCGGGCATGATTCCACCCATTTACAATCGCTCGTATAGCATCAGCGCCGATTTGGACAATCCCGGCAGAACAGGCCTCGGCCTACGACCCGGAATAGCGGGCGTCATCGTAGCGGAAGGCAGTTTCCTTGGCGGTTTCTCGCTTTATGTCGAAGCAGGCCGACTGAAGCACACCTATAGTTTCCTTGGTTTGAAACTGGACACCGTCACCTCGCGTGATGAGCTGCCGAAAGGCAAAGTCAACGTCCGCTATGAGTTCACCGCCGATAAACCCGGCGAGTTTGCCACCAGCGGCACAAGCCGGCTCTTCATCAACGGGAAACAGGAAGCCGAAGGCAAGATCGAGCATACCGTGCCGCTTCGGTTTACGGCTTACGCCGGCATGGACATCGGCACCGACAACGGTCTCCCAGTCGTCCCAAAACTTGGGTACGCCAAAGTCCTGCCGAAGTACTTTAAGGGCACGATCGAAAAGGTAGAGTTCGATCTAAATCCGCAGAAGCTCGGCATCGAAGATCAGCGGCGGATATATCTGGAGCGTTTTGCAAGTGCTGTGCGCAATTAATGGATCACCTGCTGCGTCGTTTCTGCATCGCCTCTTGGATCGCCTGCCGAATCGGGCGCGCGTTGATTCGGCTAGTTTCGCCGGCGCTGGTGCTTGATTCGATAGATGAGAAAGCACTCGTCGCCGACGACGCGCATATTGATCAATGAGCAATGGACGCCGGCAGGCAAGAATTCCTTGCTCAGACCTGTCAACGTCGGCGCTTTGGCTCCGCCGAACATATAGGGCGCAATCGTGAGATTGAGTTGATCGATTAAGTCCCGTTTCAGCAACGCGCGAAAGAGCGTTGGTCCGCCTTCGCACGCGAGCCCGCGCACGTTGTATCTGCTTCGCAATGTTTCCAGCATCGCGGAGAGATCGATTTCGTCAGATTTAGTAAGATGCAGCGTGGCTTTCCCTTTGAGCGCAGCTTGAGTCTTCTTTGGCATTCGCGTCGTGGAAAAAATGAGGATCGGCGAAATGGTGGATTGGAAAATCTTCAATCGGCTGTCGATCCTGCCCTTGTTTGAGACGATCACGCGCAATGGGGCAGGGGCTTGCCTTCGCTTGATTCTGGCTTGCCGGAAATCCTCCGGAATGCCGAGCCGGACGTTGTCGCGTTTCAAACTGGTGTGCCCGAGCAAAACCGCATCGGCCAGAGCGCGCTGGCGAAATAAATGCAGCTTGTCTTCGCGCGAAGTGAAATCAACCGGCGCGAAGTTTTTCGTAGTCACTTTACCATCCACGGTCATGGCGAAAGTGGCGACGACAAATGGGCGCTGATGTTTCCGCTTCATCGACAGGCTTTCAACGTCCAACGCTCAACGCTCAACGCCGAACGTTCAATTCAGATATTTGAGGGTTGGGTGTTGGACGTTGAGCGTTGAGCGTTGGATGTTGAAAATGCTCCTCATTCCGCTTCGCCAATCTCGTGTTCCAAGGTAACCACTTCCTGTTCCATCTCACGCAAGCTCAAATGGGGAGCTGGCCGGCTTGGCTTGTAAAAGAGATAAACGACAGCCCCTGGAAGACAGCAAACCAGAATAATGAGAAAACTCAGCGACCCGATCAGAATCGCTTTTGCTTCCGGCACGCCACAGAGACCGTTGAGCATGATCTGCAACACTTTTTCCCGCAGCCCGATCCCTGCAAAACTGATCGGTAACGCCGAGATCGTGCGTTCGACCGGCATCACCGCAAAGAAATTCACCAGGGGCACAGGCGCGCCCAACGCGTAGGCCGCACACAGAAAAGTTGCGAACGTAGCAAGGTGCGCCACCACCGATGCGCCAAACGCGACCAGCGTCGCCCGCCAGTGATGCGCGTAGAGATGATACGCTGCCGAGATTTCGATTAATCTGTCGCGGCCTGGGAACCGCGCGGGTAACGAATGCAACAGTTTGAATCCACTGATGACGAAGGTTGCAAGTAAAAAGGCAACCGATGTACCAAGAAGGAATAGTAAGAGCCAAAGCAAACTTCGCGTCTCGGGTTTCTGCGAAAGGAAATCATAACGCAAGCCGATGAGCGTGGCGGTAATGGCGACCAAAGCGACAAGCCCGATAAAGCGGTCGAACACCACCGCCAGCAGTGCGCCCGCTTTCTTGTCGGGGGTTTCCTTAAGCAGGTAATAGCTTTTTATGATGTCGCCGCCGGTGCCGCCGGGGAGAAACTGGTTGTAAAACATCCCGATAAAGAACAAGCCTGTGAGACGTGGCAGCGTGAGATGAATCTTTTGGACCTTCAGCAAAACGTGCCAGCGAAAGGCAGCGGCGACTTCCACTATTACATATGTCAAAATGCCCATGCCAACCCAACGGTAGTCGGCGTTCCGGATCGCCTCAGCCATTTGGGCGCGCCTGTTGGGGTCGTGATAGACCCAGTAAAGCACCCCGATCGTGACACTAACCTGGAAAAGTGTGATCAGGATTTTTTTCATTCGCCAAAGCGTTCCTTCCAAATTTGAACCGATTGGCGAATCGCATCGGCTGGTTTGTTCGGACTCATCTCCCAGACAAATAAGCAGTTTGTGGGAAGGAGCGGAACAAGTTTCTCAAATGTCACATCGCCGGTAAACGGCGTTTCGTGATCTTTCGCAGGCCAAACGCAGTCCTGCACATGGCAGCCAAATGCACGCGGACCGATCGAGCGCAGCCATTCGGCGTGATCAATGAACCCCAGGTTCTCTTTGATTTGTGAGTGGCCGAAATCGTGCCAGTACCCAAGCTGCGGTGAATTCAATTCGTCCAGGAGCGCCGGCAACTCGCGCTCGGTCGGAATTTCTTCGTAACCGCGTCGGCCTTCCAAAGCCAGCCGGACATTTTTTGAAGCGGCGTGCTCAATGATACGTCGCAGGCAATCTTTCACGCGCTGCAAATAAGCAGGCGCGATCTTTTCTCGCTTTTGCACTGCCTCTATCTTGAATCCTACATATTTGCGGGACAAGTATGCTCCGGTTTTAGCCATGTTGATCAACCGGTCAGTGATCGGTGGCATGTTTACTTGTCCCAAATGGAGCACGACAAACGGCGCGTTTAGTCGCACCGCGAAATCGATTGTCTGAAGCGTCTGCTTCACGGCGCGCTCACGTTCCCCGGAAGAAACGGCGGAAAATTGGTAGCAGTCTGGCGAAGCCATCATCACTTCGACGGGCAACGGACAAAAGTTATGCAAACTGCTGAACCGCACTTCTCCCGCATCGAATACTTTTTGGATTCCAGGCATCAGCGACAGGCGGATACCATGGCCCAGCTCGATCAAATCAAATCCAAGTTCGGTTTTGATTTCGTGCAACATCGTGTCTCCGGAGGTATGACGGCCGGAGTTCCAGCAAGTAGAAAACGCGATCACGCTAAACAGCAGCGGCGATCGGCGGCGCGGGCGTTTCGGCACTGGGCGTTTCTGCGACGGCAGGTTGCGCGCACTGCCGGCGCACGCGTCCGAGCACAATCAACCCGATCACAGCGTAGCAACCGGCCGCGATTGCCAGTGCTGTGCGCATTCCGATGAGATCCGATAAACCAGTAATTCCTAACCCTGCGACTGGCATGAGGCCAACAAAGCTCAACATGAACACAGCCGATACACGCCCGCGCAGATAATCGGGCGCTCGTTCCTGCACAATCGTATTCGCGAGCCCGAAGTTCATCGCTAACCCCAGCGAATTAAAAATGAACAGCCCAGTCGCGATATAGAAAGTTGGCGCGCGGGACAAACCAAAAATGGCGCACATCACGATACAGACGTTCACCATCATGAACGGCACACGTTTCTCGCGAGGAATGCTGATCAGGAAAATCGCGCCGATCACCGAGCCGACTGCCGAAGCGCCCATCAAATAGCCCAGTTGATTTGCGCCGAGGCCGAGCACCAGGCGCACATACAATGGCATCATCACGGTGATAATTGGGAAAATGAAAACCGTAGTGGCGGCGATCAGGCCGATCATCGCGAGACTCGGTTTGTCTTTTGCCACGTAAAGAAAACCATCCTTGATTCCACTCGTCCGTTTTTCCTCTTCTTCGGCCGTGCCAAGCCGGCGCGCTGGCAGCGAAAGAATCGCAATGATCAGCGCGATGAACGAAACTGCGTTTCCAAAAAATGCAGACGCTGTGCCCCACGCGCTGATGAAAATTCCGGCAAGCGACGGACCCACAACGCGCGAGCCGTGAAACACGGCGCGGTCGATGGCAATCGCGCTTTGAATTTCATCGCGCGTCACCAGTTCGGGCACGAGCGCGTTGAGCGTTGGCATTTCAAATGAGTTCGAAACACCGAGCACGGCCGCAAACGCCAGGATGTGCCAGATCTGGATCTTGCCGCTCATGATCAAGAACCCCATGGAAATTGCGAGCGCGATCTGGACGTACTGAGTCGCGAGAAGAATTTTTCGTTTATCGAAACGGTCGGCTGCCGAGCCGCCCACCATCGTTAAAAGGAGCATCGGCAGACCAGCAGCGAGATTGGCCATTCCGAGCAGGAGCGCTTTGTTCGTAAGCGTGCTCATCACGTAACCCTGCGCCATCACCTGCATCCACGTCCCCGTGTCGGAGATCGCACTGCCGATGATATAACGGCGAAATGGACCCGGTTTCAGGACGCGCAAGGCATGCCGAGTTCCCAATTTTACCTCCGTACTCATCGCAAACACTCATCCGTGTAGCGGCGTTTGTGTCAAACGCCGGATTGTTCACTATTGTGTGTCCTTCCTCAATTGTCGCGCAATACGAAGGAGGAGGGAGGCGCATCGGTTGCCGGGGATTCGCCTGAAAGCGGACTTGCCTATCCGAGAGGCTGCACGAAAATCTGTCCCTACGGCGGTTAAACCGCCGTTCCTTGGTTATTTTTAGAGGATGCGCATCGACAGATACACGCAGAAGATGCAGGAAGCGCTGCACGGCGCGCAGGATCTGGCTTCGCAAGCCAATCATCCGGAAATCACGATGAGCATTTTCTTTCCGCTCTTCTGGACCAGGGCGAGGGCATAACGCGGCCGCTCCTTGAGAAGATTGGAGCAAATGTAGATCAGCTGCGTGCACAGCTGCGTTCAGAGCTGGAGCGCCGCCGAAAATCCACGGAGCCGCCGCCGACCTGCGCCTCTCAAACGAGCTCCGCACCGTGTTGGACACGGCGGAGAAAGAGATGTCGAAACTGAAGGATGAGTTTACCAGCGCCGAACAATGACTGCTCGCCTTAGCTGGCTCCCCGCCGAGCGGGGTTCCCGCGCAAAATTACTGAAGGATATCGGCGTCACGCGCGACAAGCTCATGCAAGGGCTACAGCAGGTGCGGGTATCCAGCGGGTGACCGATCAAAATCCCGAGGGTAAGTATCAGACGCTGGAAAAATATGGCCGCGACCTGACCGAGTTGGCGCGACGCGGCAAGATCGATCCGGTGATCGGACGTGATAACGAAATCCGGCGAATCATGCAGGTGTTGTCGCGCCGGACAAAAAATAATCCAGTGCTCATTGGCGATCCGGGTGTCGGTAAAACAGCAATCGTGGAAGGCCTGGCGCGGCGAATCATCAGCGGCGACCTCCCGGATTCATTAAAGCAAAAGCGAATCATCGCCATGGACATTGGCGCGATGGTGGCAGGCGCAAAGTTCCGCGGCGAATTTGAAGACCGACTCAAAGCGTTTTTGAAAGAA
>CAVUGV010000012.1:0-28792 GCA_963741065.1 uncultured Verrucomicrobiae bacterium
GTCCGCGATGCGTGCCAAAAAGCGGGTATTGAGATCGTGCCAAAACTTTGGTAATGCCACGCATGGATTCGCTGCCGGTGAGATTCCGCAAAGAAGTTTTCGAACCCTACCTAGATTTGCTTCGCGCTGAGTTCCGCATTCACCGGGATTTCGATTTCATTCGCGAGATCTGGGAGCGCGATTCTCGATGGAACGGCTCGCCAACGGTCCGTTTCTAGAACGCGCTCAGCTTTACATGCCGGGTGAAAATCCGGCAGCGCTCGGGCTCCATGCGACGCGCTTCGCGCGATCGAGGAAAGCTGCAAGGGCGCGTCTACAAACATCAGAGCGACGCGTTGCGACTCGTCATCCAGAAGCATCAGAACGTTGTAGTCGCCACCGGCACGAGCAGCGGCAAGACGCTTTGCTTTCAACTTCCAATCCTCGATGCGCTCTTGCGTGATCCTTCGCCGGGATTGGCGCAGTATCATCTATCCGCTTAACGCGCTTGTGAACGACCAACTCGACGAGTCGGAGCGGCTGCTCGCGCCACATCCGCAGCTCACATTCGCGAAATTCACAGGACAAACTCCGCGCGATCAGCAGGATCATGAGGATCGCCTGCGCGCGTCCATCCGTAAGCGCATCCAAAGTTCGGAGCCAGGATTGGGCGACGATTCACCCGAACTTCAACGTCGCGTCGAGCGGGAACTGCGCGAGGTGATGGAACACGAAGCGCGCACTCCTGAATCACCTGCGCCATCGTGCCGACATCCGAGCTAGACGCCCACAGGTGCTGATCACCAATTTCTCGATGCTGGAATACCTCCGGGTACGTCCCGTCGATTCGCCGATTTTCGTAAATGCGCAATTGCAGTTTCTCGTGCTCGATGAAGCACACGCGTATCGGGGCGTTCAGGCGACCGAGATCGGCTACCTGCTACGTCGGCTGAAGGATCGGCTTGGTAACCCGACTGTCCGCTGCATCGCCACATCGGCGACGCTGGGTGATCGAAGCGACCCCAACAGTCGTGCAAAAGTGCGTGCATTCGCGGAGCGGCTTTTCGACGCACCCTTCGGTGATGACACGCCGATTTACGGAACGCTGGCAAAGCCTGCGCTAAACGAGCCGGCAATCACGCCAACGCCTGCCGATTACATTTCGGCGGCGGAGCTTTTGTGGGCCGATCCCGATATTCAGACGGGCGAAATTATCCACCGATTGGATTCGCGAAGTGCGAATGAGAGCTTTGCTCAGCTGCTCTGCCGCGATCGAAATCTCCATCGATTGCGCACTGAAGTGCTCAATGCGCCAAAACTCTCGCGTGCCGCAGCTCGCGAACTTTGGCCGGATGCAACGGAAGCAGACGCCGAAAATGCATTGCACGCCCTACTCGATCTTGTAGCTGAGGCAAAGCGAGAGCCAGGTCTCGAAGATCTGTTGCCGACGCGCCTGCACTATTTCGTCAAGGCGCAGCAAGGAATGCACCTCTGCCTGCGTCGTGATTGTCCTGAACGCGCACGCCGCGGTGGGCGCCCAGCGATTTTCCTTTCGAGAAAAACGGACGACGAAACACCCGAGGGACAATGTTTGCACTGTCATCGCGCCGGACACACGTCGCGGCTTATCGAGATCGTATCATGCCGTAAATGCGGTTATCTCTATGGTGCGCTGCAAGACTGCGGTTCGCGATTTCGGCAGAATCCCTAACTCGCAACTTCACCACAAGAGGAACGGTTCGACAATTTCGACACGGCGCTCGGCTGGGCTGCGGATTCATTCTGGTCCTTCTTCAGCGTCGAGGATGATTTGCCGTATCCGAGCCAGTCCCGGCCCGAAGAAGACGAGGAAGACCCTCTGGATCTAATTGCGAATCCATTTCGAATGGCTTTTGCACGTGTTGTGGGGAAAAAAAGGTCGAGCCGGGACAGTCGCATCCATGTGCGAGTGGCGGCGAGCGCGAGCTATTAATTTTTCATAGGCAATGTCCGGCACACAATTGGGCCAATCTCGACCTCGGGGTAAAACGGCCGCTGAGGTGTTGCCCAAATTGCGGCGCTTCGAAATAACTCTGGAGTGGAGCTCGTACGGCGCTTCCAGGAATCTGAAGATGAAACTGGCCTCGCGATGGCGTTGCCGCTCGGGTACTTCCGCGTGGGCCTTGGCGGCTCGCGCAGCATTGCGGCTAACCCGAAAAAGCTGCTCACCTTCACCGATCATCGCCAGCGCGCCGCGGCGTTCCCGTCACTGCTGGAAGAAGAAACGTTCACCCACGATCTCGGTCGCAAAATTGTCACGCTCGCTGCGCGGGCGCGGCGAGCCTTGGAGTTTTGAAGAATTGGGCGTGAGCTCGCGTGCATTGCCGATCCACACCGCGGACATCCCGCGTACGATCCGCAATTTTTCTGCCGGTGTCGCGGCTACCGGAGGAGCCGGAGAAAACAAGGCCGAACGAACCGGCGAATCTCGCTGCGTGGCAGGCGGAAATTTTTGCTTATTTCGGCGTCCCTGATTCGGCGCGTGAATCGGCGGAAGACATCGGTCTCGCCGCTGTCGAATATCAAGTAAAGACGAACATGCGCCGCGCTTTCCGCGAGCTATTTCCGCCAGGGTTGCTCAGCGAGCCGGATGCGGACGGGGCGTTGCAAACTTTGCTCACCTACATGCGACAAGCGCGCGCATTCACGTTGCCAAGCCGCGTGCCAACAGATGCGCCGGCGTTTGGGCGTGTCGGCACAGATATTTACTTCGCCCTCCGAGTGGAAAGACGGAGAGACAGGCGCGGATGGTTACCCCGCCTCAAGAAGGACGGCTCCTATGCGGACAACCGCATCACCGATTATCTCGTGCGCCTCACGCGCCTTGATGCTAGTGCCGCACTCGTGCTCGCCGAAAGCATCTGGCGGTTCCTGAAGTCGAGACGCACTAAAGCGCAGCCCTGACGACAAATGGCAAGTTTTTCACTGATCAGCTTCGCGTAGGTGCCGCGCGTGAGCGGCATGTTTGTAACCGCTGCGGGATCGTCACCGCGGTGTCGGCGCGCGGCTGCTGTCCGCGTAAAGGTTGCGCGTGATGTCTCGAGCCGCGCGTGTTCGATCCTGCGAATGAAAATGCGATTGCGCGGTGGGTCGCGGCTGCCGACGGGCGAGACTTCGCATCGTTGCGCGCGGAGGAGCATACCGCGCAGATCGACAAGGATCTCGCGCGTGAAATCGAGGAATCTTTTCGCGCCAACGGCGTGAACCTGCTGAGTAGCACGACGACGTTCGAGATGGGAATCAACATCGGTGATTTGCAAAAGGTGCTCCTGCGCAACGCGCCTCCTACACCCTCTGCGTATGTGCAGCGCGTTGGGCTGTACAGGACGCGGTGACGACAAGAATTCTGTATGCGTGACGCTCTGCCGCGGAACGAAATACGATCTCGACATGTGGCAGCATCCGGGAGGCACTGATGTCTGGCCGCATGCGTGCGCCGACGGTGTTTCTCGAAAATCCGGTGATCGCCCAGCGGCATTTTAATGCGGTCGCTTTCGCCGCATTTCTCCGCGAGCGGAAGATAGTCAGGGGCTGTTACCCGAGCGCAAGCAGCGTATTCGCCTTGAAGGATTTATGCCTCCCGAAAAGCGGGCTCAGGTGCCTCCAGCCCGGCGGAAGCTCAGCCCACCTGAAACACATTTCGATTTTCCGACCTGGCTTACAGCGCGTGCTGCGACAGATCTATTTCATTCGGCGGAAGATAATGTCTTGGTCGATATGCTCAGTGGAATCACTGCGGCGAAAAGCTGCCGCACTCGATGGTGACAAAGGTTATCGCGCGCTTATTAATTCGTTGGGGGCGGAACTCATCGATCTAATCGCGGAGCGACGTCAGCGCGTGGAAGCAGGCGCGCCGGATTGAGGAAGTTGATCGCTCCATCGAAAATCTCTCTTGGCGGCGGTTCCGAAGGCGACTCATCGGTGTCTTGGCAAAGAATGGATTTTTGCCGCGTTACGCTTTTCCCTCTCTGATGTTGCGTCTTTGAGACACGGCGCTCGCGGTGGTCGGGCATTCTCAGGTCGACTTGAGCCGCGACCGTGGAATCGCAATTGCTGAGTTCGCGCCCGGCGCTCAGGTCGTGGCACGTAAACGAGTATTTGTCAGTGGGGTCCTTTACATCGCATCGAGCGAAGACAAACCTATAAGAAAATACTTCGCTCAATGCCCCACGTGCGGGCAAATTCGGACGGCGCGAACAAAAGCCGAACTCGCTTCGCAGTGCGAGGTATGCATGAGTAACATCGGCGATATTAACAAGCGTGCCTTCGTTGAACCTCGCGCATTCAGCATCCGTTTCGATGGTCGGAGACAGCGAGAACTGCGCGCTTCACCAAGAGCACGCTCATTCGCCAGCGCCAGTCACTCACGCACTTTATTGACTCGTTACCGGAGATCAGTTCGAGCCGGTCAGCCGATGTTTGCCTAAGGACTACTTCCGTCGCGGCCATCTTTTTCGTTACAATCTCGGGCCCGGCGAAGAAAGGGTTCATGTTCTGCCCTGTGTGCGGCGCGAGCATGCCCATGCAAGGCGCGAACACAGCCGGTCATCGCGTGTTGCGTGCGCGCACACCGCCGCCGAGCAGTGCACCTGTAATAATGTTTTCCGCGGGATCGCGTTCGCCCATCAGTTTGAGAGTTACTGCTCTGGTGATTCGACCAACTGTGCCAGTTGATTCAATCGAGTCACTCGCATACGCGTTGCACAAAGGCGCGTGCCAATGTCTCGAAACTGGATGCTTCTGATCTCGGTGTTTCGTGGCGTTTCCTCAATCGCCGCACAGAACGTAGCAGTGGAAAAGAGATTGTTCTGTATGACCGGACACCCGGCGGAGCTGGTTTTGTCGCTGAGGCACGTGAGCGATGGAGCGAGGTGGAGGACAAAGCACGCGAAATCTGCGATTGCCCCGCGCATTGCGAGCGCGCGTGTTACGACTGCCTCAAGGATTTCGGCTAATCAGGCGTATCACGAAGCGCTGGACCGTCAAAAGCGGCGAACTTTTTTGCTCACGCGCCTGATGCCGCAGGGCACCTTCCGATTTTGCCGACAGCGTGATCGGCGATGGTAACGCTCGCTGTACCAGAAACGCTCGACGCGAAGCTACGCTCCTTTTTAGCCGCGAATCTGCTCACAGCATGCACCGATCCGCACGTCGTCATCGATTTCGGGGACGTCCGCGCCAGCGAGCCTTTCGGCCTATTCTTCGCTGGGTGCGGCGCTGCGCACATTTTTCACGGAGCGTGAATATCGCGGTATCTCCGCGGCCGGTATTCGCGCCGGCGACCCCGCCATTGAGCATCTTGCACACATCGGGTTCTTCCAATGGGTCGGAGTCCCTGTTGGTAAAGTGCCCGGTGCCGTTGCCTGGCAGCGCCACATGGCTGCCCCTGACAACGCTGACCCGCCAGAACTCGACTCCGGATGACTGAAACGATCAAGTCGCTGGGCAGTGTTATTCACGAAGAGTGTGAGCGACTAGCGAAAATGCTGACCCGCAGCGCGCAAATGAAAGTCAATGCCCCGCTCGCTTACTGCCTGCGCGAGGTCATTCGCAACGTATTCGAACACGCTGAAACCGACCGCTGCGCTTTCTGCGCCCAGCGATGGCCCGATGGCACCGTGGAGCTTGCCGTGATCGATCAAGGCCGTGGCATCCGCCATTCGCTTGAGAAAAAAATGCAGCTCGAATCCGACGAGGAAGCTTTGTCCGCAGCGATGCGTCCAGGTGTAAGCAGCAAGCTTTCTAACGATCCCAACGATCCTTGGGGAACTCAGGTTTCGGTCTGTTCGTCTTATCTGAACTTGGTCGAGGACTGGGAGTATTTCGCGTAATTAGTGGAGCAGCGGGGATTCGTTCGTTGAATGGCGAATTCCATTCGGAGGTAGCGGGATTTAATGGAACTGCAATTCAACTGCGTCTGCGGCGGCCGAAAGGAGTCAACTTCGGCGATTTCATCAACTCGATTATCACGCGCGGCGAAGTTGCATGTGGAACTTCATTCTCGCCCCGCGCATCAGGAAGCACTCGAACATTTTATCCCTCTTAAGCGGTTTAAGGTGTTCGCGCACCATCTTTCCCATTAGGCGAAAAATTCTGTGAGCGGTTATCAGTCGAGCAGGCCCTTGCCGTATTTGCCGGATTGTTCTTCGACACCGGTTAGTGTGAAGCCTTCAGGTTTCGCTTCCCGCTGTGCCGATGGCTTTGCCGTCGACGAAAAGGAGGTAAATCGACTTCGTCGCGATCTTTGAGAAGAGCTTCGTGGATTGCGACTCCACGAGAAGCCGACAGGTTGATTGTGCTGCGGTTTTGGATGATCCATCCGCAGTCGGTCAAAAGTTTGTCAATCTTCTCGCGCGCGAAGCTCCTCTGGGGACGACATGAAAGGGCGGAAAATACCAGAAAATTAGCTCTGTGACCAGCCTTCGTGAAATCAAACTATGGCTTGGCGAGGAAAACGGAAAAAGCGAATCGGTATTTTAGCCGTGGCTTGCTATCGGAGCGCGCTGCTCCTCGTCCAGGCCATGGCCGTTACGTCTTCGCGACAAACCAATTTCGCGCTACCAATTTGCTACCAATTGTGGTACCACGAAAATACACGCTTGTGCAGCATTAGCCTGGGAAAAAGCTATTTGCACCGTTAGCTCAATTGGCAGAGCAAGTGACTCTTAATCACTGGGTTGCAGGTTCGATTCCTGCACGGTGCACTTTGCCGGAAACTACGCGGCGGTAGAGCGCTTCGTACCTGGGGGAGAATGCGATCGGCGGAGAAGTTTTCGAGCGCGCGAATGCGGCTTCGTTTGCCGAGTTCTCGCGCCAAGTCCGGAGATTCAATCAACTCGTCTAATCCAGCAGCAGCCGCGGTCGTATCGTCGAAAGGATATAGAGGACAAGAATCGCCTACGACTTCGGGAATGCCGCCGACGCGGAAGGCGATGACAGGTTTCCCGTAAAACATCGTCTCAAGAATACTCAATCCGAAGCTTTCATATTCGGATGTGTAGAGTCCCGCATCCGCGGCTTCCAAATATTCGTCCACCACAGCTGTGTTTTGCCGAATAATGACGGAATCCCGAATTCCTAATTCATCGAGTAGCGGCTCATAAGCGTCGAACGGGCCGCCTGCCAGAATGAACAATCGAAGGCGCTCCCGGTTTTTCGACTTGGCAATCGTGCGCAGCAGGAGATCGATTCGTTTTACAGGTCGCAAACTCGACATGTGCAGCACAAGAAATTCGTCGGTGAGACCGAGATCGCTGCGAACTTCTGCGCGGCTTCTGTTGGGTTTATTCGGAGTGAAAAAATTTGGAATCACTTCGATCCGTCTTTTCAAACGGAAGCTTTCCTGCGTTTGATTCCGAAGACTTTCTGAAACTGCTGTCACCGCATCGGAATGCACGAGGGCATGCTCGATGGCGGTGCGATAATCGGGGTCCTGGCCCAGAAGAGTCGTGTCGGTTCCATGCAAAGTTGTCACGAGGCGCGGAGCTGACGGGCCCAACATCTGCGAGGCCAAACACGCGGCGAGCGCGTGCGGCACTGCGTAATGAACATGAAAAAGATCGAGCTGCTGGGAACGCGCCACTTCCGCCATTTTCACCGCGAGCGGCAGAGTGTAATCGGGAGACGGAAACAAAGGGTTGTGCGCAACGTCCACTCGATGGAAATGAAGATTGTCCTGCGGCAGATCCAGCCGAACGGGTTGAGCATAACTGAAGAAGTAGACTTCATGACCCCGGCGCGCCAACTCTGATCCCAAAGCCGTCGCCAAAATCCCACTCCCGCCGATCAACGGAAAACACGCAATCCCAATTTTAAACGGCCCCGATTTCATTCCAGTTCAGTATACGCTTTGCCGGAGTCGGAAATTTCGTCGCGCTTGATAAATTTCACCTGGGGAGCATCTGCCTTGTTGATGTAATGCTGCTCGCTCGCACCAGCGACGTAATGGGTGCATTGAATCACTGATTGCATCCAACGGAAACGCGTATCGCGCGTCGGACTAATTTGCTCCGGGCCAAAATCTTGTCCGGGGATCTCCAGGAACCGATCGCCTCCTTTGTGCAGCAACAATTTCCCGTCACGATAACGCGCGCGGACAATTTCTCCTTCGTACTGCGCATCGACAAAGTAGTCTGAGACCGCCACAGCGCGCGTTCTAAACTCCGGTGCGCTGGATCGCTCCACCCGCACGTCTTTCAGCAAGCCCATTCGCCTGTACATCTCGAGACAGAAATCCGCGACATTCGAGGAGTTGGTTGCCTTGAAATGTGCGACCAGTTGCCGCCGAACATAACGTGGAAGTTGGCGCGCAGTTTTCTCCTTCCATTCTGGAACGACACGTTTGGCATAGAGCGGCGAAAACTGCTTTTGGATGCGATTCTCGAATTGAAAATTCAGGGCCACTTCCTCGTTGCTGTGTTGGTCGCGCAAAATGGTAATCGTTTCGCGCGGGTCATGATCACTATCGTGAAAGAAGAAGACGATGTCTCCGCCGATTTCGTTTTGGAGCCGTCGAGCCGTCAGAATTTTAGCGAACAAGAATCGCTTCGGAAAAAATCCGCACGGTTGCTGGCCGAAACAAATAATCGGTTGATTCATGGCTCAGAACGAGTGTCATACCCCGGCGGGAGCTTCCGCGCTGCGGAACACGGTTTGCTGCAGGATCGGCGCCACGATTAGTACGGCTGCGCATCCAATAAAATTATACCAGAGGTAACCGATGTTCGTGGTCGCGAACAGCACGAACACGAGCGTTTGTGCAATGAGCCCGGCGAAAAAAACCGCGGAGCCAGTGACTCGACGAATGAAGAAAGCTGCCAGGAAAAGACCAAGAATGCTGCCGTAGAATATCGATCCCAAAATATTGCCTGCTTCGATTAGGTTCTCTACCAAACTCGCAAACGAAGCGACGCCGATGGCGATCAAACCCCATGCGGCTGTCAGCGCTTGCGCGGCGACGACATAATGATGGTCGCTCGCGTTCGGGCGGATCAACGGCCGATAAAAATCGATCGCGGTGGTGGAACCGAGAGCATTCAGAGTTGCTGCCGTCGCTGACATCGTCGCGCACAAGATCACTGCGATGAGTAGTCCGACAACTCCATGCGGCATCTGTTGAAGAATAAAAGTAATGAATACGTAATCCGATTCCTTGCTCTTTGGGTCTACGCCCGCTTGCACGAGAACTGCCTTCGTTCGATCGCGTAACTCGTGCGCCTGCGCGTCGAGTTCGCGCACTTTGTTCATCGCCGCGTCGCGCTCGTTTGACGAGCGCGATCGGAAAGAGCGCGAATGGCAGCGCGTTTTTGCGTGAAGACCTCATCAAACTGCGTCTGCAACTCCGTTAACTGTGGCGCATAGCCGTTCTCCACCGCTCGCTCGTACGCAGGTTGATTGAAATAAACGGGCGGCTTTTCGAATTGATAAAACATGAAAACAATCGCGCCGAGCAGCAGAATGAAAAATTGCATCGGCACCTTCACCACCGCGTTGAAGAGCAGTCCCAAGCCGACTCTCTTGAGCGAGCCGCCCGCGAGATATCGTTGCACCTGCGATTGGTCCGCTCCGAAATAGGATAGGGCGAGGAAAAAACCGCCAATCAGGCCCGACCAAAACGTGTAGCGCTTGTGCGGATCGAGCGAGAAATTGACCGCCTCCAGTTTGCCCATTTTGCCTGCGACTGACAGCGTGTTTTCAAACGACAGATCGGGCGACAGCCGGTAAATCGCGACTGCAAATGCAATCGCCATGCCGATCAAAATCACAATCATCTGGTAGCGTTGCGTGATGCTGACAATCTTCGTCCCGCCGATGACCGTGTAGATAATGACCAGACCGCCTGCGAGCCAGATGGTCAGGTTCAAGCGCCACCCGAGCAACGCGGAAAGAACAATGGCCGGCGCGTAGATCGTGATGCCGGCAGCGATACCTCGTTGGACGAGAAACAGGAACGCGCCGAGTAGCTGCGTCTTCCGATCAAATCGCTGGCCAAGGTACTGATAGGCCGTGTAAACTTTCAGCCGCTGATAGATCGGAACGAAGACCGCGCACACGACAATCAGCGCGAGCGGTTGCCCGAAATAATTTTGGATAAATCCGATGCCGCTCTCGTAGGCCTGGCCCGGCATCGAGAGAAACGTGATCGGCCCTGCCTGCGTCGCGAGCACCGAGAGGCCGATGGTCGCCCAGCGAATACTTGCATCGCCTTTGAGATATTGGCCTAACGAGAAGCTGCCAGCGTGTTCGCCAGAGACCATAGAGCGGGATCGCCAGAATCGTGGCGATGAGAACGAAGTAATCCAGCCGGTTCACGAAAACCGGACGGTAAAGAGGTAGAGCAGCACTACCTCCACTGCGAAGATGGAAAGCGCCAGGCCATACGCTTTGCGCCAGGAACGCGCATCTGGCTTGTTATCGCGCATGCTTCATTTTCCCAATGACAACATATTGGCAAATAACCGATACGCTCCCGGGACACCGGCCGGCAACTGCCGAAACCAGGAATAACTCGTGTAGATAAAGAAACCTTTGCCTGATTTCGCAACCAGCAGGCCACCATCGAGCGGCTTTTCCTTTGGATCGTTGCACGACAGGATCGGCGTCCAGGCAGGATCCCACTTCTTAGGAAAATAAAGTCCGCGTTCCTGAACCCATCCCTCAAAATCTTTCGACGTGATTTTGTTTGGCGTCGGTCATAACCGGATGGTTCGGCGCCAGAATACGCACCTCCGCATTTTCGTCAGTGACGCGGTCGCGTGAAATTTCCAATGAATACGGCCCTATTTGGTTAGTCTTAAGCTCCGCCAGTGGTGTTGTACTGCGCGATCGCGACTCCACCATTCTTCACGTAGGCAAACAGTTCCGGCAACCAATTGGAAATTGTCATCCTGCGTGTTGTAGGCGCGGATGCCCAGCACGACGGCAGAGAACTGCGCGAGGTTCTTCGCTGTGATCTCCGGTTCGCTCAAGATCTTCACTGAGTAACCGATTTGTCTCAGGCTCTCCGGAACATCATCGCCGGCGCCGGGAATGTAACCAATGCGACCGTCTTTCTTGCGGATATCGGCCCGAACAAGCTTTGGCTTCCGCCGTCGGCATCAGCGTCTGAACGCCGATGTGCGGATAAGAAATGCGGACGCGCTCGAACGAATAGTCGCGGCCGTCGATGGAAACGATGGCTTGCAACGTGCCTTCGCTATTTTGATCCGGCGGTTTGACGCTAAACGTAGCCACCGTCTCTGCATCCGCCGCTTTTAAGTCGATCGGGACAACCGCAGGAGAGACTTTCCATCCCTGCGGCACAGCCAGTTTAAGTTCTCCTTTTACAGGGCCGGTGGCTGCGGTGACGTGCACTGAAACAGGCTTTGGCTCATTTGTAGGAAATATGAACACGCCGTTGACGACATTTGCGAACACGGGTGGCGCAATGACCAACGGCCGCCGCATTTCGCCCGCCACGGGGTCAACGGTGCGATACTTCGTGTCCACGATGTAACGCAGTGCCTGGTCGTTGACCTGGAGAACTATCTCGACCGGAACGGCTGGAGGATTTTCGGGCAGGCCGATAAGTTGTTGATCGTCGACAGCAAACGCGCCGAGCGTTCCGGGTTTGCGAAGCCAGTACGGCTGAGAATACGGGGCATTGTCGGGAATCCTGCACGACAGATCCCTGGTAATAAGTTCGTTCGCTGGAAGCGTCGCGTTAATCTTGCGTCGAGTCGCCGCTGTTGGGAAATCGTACTTCCTGCAGTGTAAGCGGAACATTCGAGCGATTGATGGCCTCCAGCTTGATTGTCGCCGTCTGTCCTGGCGTGAACGCTTCAGTCGCTGTCGACGCTTCGACATGCAAGCCGAGACATGCGGCGATGATGTTGTCCAACTCTGCTTTTTTCTCCGGGATCCAGGACTCATCCTGAACTCCACTCATCGCCTGCCGCAGCTTCAATAACTCGGGCACTGACGCCGCTGGATCGGCCGGATCGAACTTCGAAATGATCTGACGAATTTCTGCAGCAATGGGTTCCGAATTGGGAACGCGCGACCAGCTCGGTATCGACGCCGTCGAAAAGTGAGCTGTTCATCGGCTGACCTTCCAGCGGTTTGAAATATTCTTTTCGCGCCCCGCGACTCGGCGGGCGGCCCACGCCCTGGCTCTTGTGCATGCTCACACTGGCTGCCGCGATTTCCGTGTACGCTTTCCCAAGAAGCGGATTGTAACCGCCCGCTTCCAAAACAGTCAGACCGGTCGGATCGAAAGGGAGATTCCGGTTTGAAAAGAAAAACGGTGACGTGTTCCAAACAAGCCGCGTCGGATGCCACGGTTTCACAAAAGCGAGTTGCTCTGGAAAACGGTTTGGGTCGCTTGCCGCGGAGAATGCTTCCTGCGCGAGAATCGCTGACGCCGTGTGATTGCCGTGCGTCAATTGATCCTCCGGACTGAAGCGCGTCACCATTACATCCGGCCGGAAATTCCGGACGACCCAGACGACGTCAGCAAGAATTTTATCGTGACCCCAGAAGCGCATTGTCTCTTCCGCCGTTTTGGAAAACCCGAAATCGGTTGCTCGTGTGAAGAACTGTTGCGCATGGTCAATGCGCCGCGCATCGAGCAATTCTTCTGTTCGAATCACGCCGAGGCGCTCGCCCAGTTCGGGTCCGATCAAATTCTGACCGCCATCCCCGCGCGTGACCGAAAGATAAGCGCTGTCGTAGAGCGAGCCGTTCGCCCAGAACGCCATGAGATTTGTGTTTTCATCATCGGGGTGCGCCGCAATGTAAAGAACACGACCAAGCACGTTGAGCTTTTGCAGTGCGAGCTGAATCTCGCCACCATTCATCTGCTCGGGAGGTAACAGCGGCGGCGCATCGGCCGAATTGGCCGTGCACACGACGGCGAGCGATCGCGAGCATAACGGCTGCTCGCCAACAGCGCGTGATGCGATGGGACATCACGTGCAACGTCGGACTCCCGGTTGTGAAGGTCCCATTGCCGCTATCGTTCCAAGTCCGAGATAGCCCGGCGTTACTTGTTGATGTCCTGCTTGGCGTCGAGTCGGGTGATCAGCGCTTGGATGCTCTGTTTCTGTGCATCCGTGGGAGCGGCAGTTTGTGCCTGCTTGGCGTCATTGGCCGCGCCGGCGAAATCGCCTGCTGCAGATTTAATGCGAGCCTGAGCGAGATATCCATAAACCCCCTGCGGAAAGCGTTTGGCGACGTCTTTGAAAAGCTCCATCGCTTCAGCGCCCTGCTTCTGACTCTGCAAGCGCCGGCCATAGGAATAGAGTTGCTGCGCATTGGCGACCTCGAGCGCATGATTCCAAACTGATTTCGCCTCGTCCGGACGATTCAGAGCTTTGAGGATGTCCGCTTTGGTGCTGAGGTTATCGAATCTTTCCTCATTCTGAATTGAGGCATCCGCCCAGCGCAACGCTTCATCGAGATTGATCTTTCTGGTTAAACAAAACTGCGCCCCTTGGTCCAAGGCTTGCCAGGTAAACTGGCCTTCGCCCTTCAGTTGAGCTCGAATATTCTGCAACGTCTGATCCGCATCGTTGACAGAGACAGTGAAAGGAACACCCAACTTCTCCCACTTCAGCGTCACCGCCGTCGAAGTTGGTTTCAAATCTTCAAACTCGAATTCGAGCGCCTCTTTCTGCTCGGCGAGCGGCCTGGGTTTCACATCCACACGCAAGGCATCTTCTTTCTGGTCGTAGCTGTAGCTTCCCCACGCCGTGTTGGTTTTCGAAAAAATCACCGTCCACGAATCCTGATTCGGAATCATATGCAAACCATAAACTCCTTTAGGGAGCGGCTTTCCTTCCACCGAAACTGCATCGCTGAATTCAATCGTCGTATTTTCATTGGCGCCCGCGCGCCAGACCTTGCCGTACGGAACGAGGCCGCCCCAAATTTTTCGCCCGTTCACCAATGGGCGGTGGTATTTGACCGTGATATCCGTCAACGCAATGCGCTGTTTGGCCTCGGCAGCCTGGCTGACGTCAGGCAGCTTCAAATCGCTTTGTGCGGAAGCGATTTGGCAAAGGCCGATAACGGCGAGACAAAGAGCAAACGGCTTAAGCGTGATTGTTTTCATAGTCGTGGCGCTTACCCTGCTCAGATTTTCGATAGTTCGCTACCAGAAAAATCGCGCTAAACACTGAAAAGTAAGGGGACTCATCGCGTCCCCTTGACACCCTTGGCTCTGTTGAAAAGATGGGCTGAGCGACGTAGAAGTGGCGCCTTCGCCGCTTTCTCGCCACTTAAAGAAAGCGACGAGGGCGTCGCGTCCCCCTTGCTTGCGGCGGCTTTTCAACAGAGCACACCCCTTCTAGGAACGAACAGTTGAGCCTCGCCTGCGTCGGTTAGGCCTGTAGCGATGCGCGTCGCGATGGACGTAAAACTGCCTATAAGATTGGTCAAAGTCTGCCTGGAAATCTGCACGAGACTTCTTCGAGAGCGCTGACAGCAGGATACCCACCACGCCAAGCCAACGCCGCCACTCAACGCGCCATTTGTCTCGAACCACGCTGCCGCTGACGGCCAGAAGAATCTGACCAGGAACAGGATCACAGACAACAGCACAATCCAAAGAACCGGAGGGAACAGCAGACGCCGATATACCGCCGCGCGCATCTCTCCACTCGACACCAGGTGAATCGCGCGAGGCAAGCCCAACAGTATTGGGAGCGCAATCTGAGCAGTGACGAACCGGCCGATAACGAACCCAAGTGGTACCCACAGCAACGCGAACCAACCCTGCGCCTTCACCATCACGCCAAGTAGTAAGCAAAAGAGAAGCGCGATGATCGTTTGCACGTCTTCGGGCCTGACTAGATACCGATGCTAACCCAGCTAACCCCGACCTGAGAGGTCGGCCCTCAGCATCCTTCTACGGGAAATCCGGGAAGAAGTTGCAAAAAATTCTACTGACCGCGATCCAAAAGCTCGCTGCTTACGCAACAGAATCGCGCCATAAATGCATAACGGTATTGGGGCGAAAGCGAGTGCCGCGGCACGCAACAGCGATGGTTGAATTTCGATTCCGA
Organism: uncultured Verrucomicrobiae bacterium; assembly: GCA_963741065.1. Classification (GTDB taxonomy): domain Bacteria; phylum Verrucomicrobiota; class Verrucomicrobiia; order Chthoniobacterales; family UBA10450; genus Udaeobacter. Next base: position 15,063 of record CAVUGV010000012.1, read on the forward strand.
GCCGGTTGACATGAACGAACGCGTTCATCCCGCCGTGCAAAACTGCAACCGGCCAGATCGATCTGCCCGCAATTCGCAAACACGCGAACACGACCCCGAGCAGAAATGCCCATACCAATTGTGCAACGACGCGCGCTTCAGCATGGCCGACAAAAAGGTTCAAGACGTGCGGAACACTAAATAAAACGCTGGAAATAAGGATTGCCCGCCACACATCGCTCAGCCTCTGATCGTCTGAATTAGCGTTTAGGAGGAGCGATAGAATGAGGCCGCGAAACACCAACTCCTCGAGTGCACCAGCGGCAAAACCGTTGAGCGCGACGCCGCCAGCCAAGCTTGGCTGGCTCAGGTTTAGGGCCAGCGTTCCGGTGAACAAAAGCGGATACACGATCAGCGAGTAAACCGCGACCGGCACAACGATCAGCCACGCCCATGGCGACGGTGAACTCAGCGCGTCGGAATCCCAATTGAGTTTCCGAATGGCGAAGATTGCGATTAATCCGACAATGAAGCGGGCAACCGCCGCAGCGTGACCCCCTTCCAGCCGGATCGGTGAATCGCGATGCAGGGAGACTAACCAGAAAAATAGTCGCGGCGAGGAAGGCGATCGTAATCGCAAGGCCGATCCAAATTTTCCGCGCAAGAGTAACCAGGAGCCACTCAAACGTGGTTCTATTGATACGGATGCCGAGCGTCAATGCGAATAAGCATTGACGTGCTCATTGGTTGGCAAGCCCATCACAGGATGAGCTGCTCTGCGCTGGAGTTGATGAACGCTTCAGAAGCGGCCTTGCCGTCGCTGATCAGTTGTGCGAACTGAATTTTTGCGTCGGCAACGGTGGGATCTTTAATTTGGTCTAATGCATCTTGAAGTTTCGACATACAATTGAATTCAGGTCGATGTTTGCTTGCAGCAGAAGAGCGTAATTCTGCTGGAGCTGTTTCTTTTTGTTGGCGGCGAAGCTTGGGCTTAGGCAATGCTGCTTCTGAACGAGTGCAGCATCGCGCCGAAAGAGGTTGGCTGAATTTCTGATGAATTCCTTGCGCGCAGGCACGGTCTTCGACACAGCAGCTTCCGCATCTGTGAATTGCTGCGTAATGTCCGCCACTTCTTTGTCGAAGCTGGCCTGATCCCAGGTCGGACGCGTGCCTTCAGCGCACGTATAGTGATCGATAAAGTCCAAGTGGGCATTTTCGAGCTGTTGCACCGTAACTTGGCTCGAGGTCCAGTGATTGTTTCGCATGAACAGAGGAAAAGAGTAACTGTACAGATCGCAACGCCAGGCGATGTCAGAAAGAGCCGAGGATATTTAAGCATAACTGTTTTAAAATGGAGTCTTATGACATTGAAGGTGAACCGTAAAGAAAAAGTTTAGCACTTTTTGTCGCAGGCGAAAATCTGGCAGATTCCCTGTGCCACTTCGAGGCGCGAGCCCCCAATGTGCAGCTCGCATCTGGCAATTTCCACCTCCAGAAGCCAATGGCTGAATGCTTTCGCCGGTTCTGCACGGCACATTTGTTTTGCTATCGGCGCGATGACCTGATTGAATCTGACCGATGCCTTCCACAAGACCGACTCCACGCGCGCATGCCTGACGAAAAAATACAACCGCAGGAAATTGTTTTTCCAAATAAGAATGCCGCAAAACTCGTTACGGCGTCGCCTGGCACGCCGATGGCCAGCCTTATTGAGTCACTGGGGATTTCGCCGCCGAAAAACCTGATTTTACTCATCGGAGGAGCGGATGAGCTGGACGAAAAGCTGACCTCTCGCCTGACTCAATTGTTCAGCCGCGGTATTGCTCGCGCGGCCGCGGATGCCGAAGCACTCATCATCGACGGCGGGACGCAGGCAGGCGTCATGCAGATCATGGGGCAGAGCATTGTAGATCGCGGACGCAAGAGCAGTCTGCTCGGCGTTGCTCCGGCAGGGAAAGTGACTTACCCGGGCGGCCCTCGGTCGCCGGCGATGACAGCGCGCCGCTGGATCCGAATCATTCGCATTTCGTGCTCGTAGATGGCAACGAATGGGGCAGCGAGACGGAAACGCTTTTCGAGCTTGCCGCTGCATTCAATGTTCCGGTGCTCGCGATTTTGGTCAATGGCGGTGCCATTGCCAAAGACGAGCTGCTGCAAAGTGTCCGGCGGAACTGGCCGGTGATCGTGATTGAAGGCAGCGGTCGGCTCGCTGATGAGGTTGCGGCATTGAAAGAGCAGCCGTCGCAGATTGAAGATCCAGTGCTCGCCGAGATCGTCGAGGAAGGCGACTTGCGCATTTTTCCCATCACCGGCGCGCTGGAGGATTTTGAGCGGATGCTCTTTTCGCAGTCCCCGAATATTAAATTGTTGCGCGATGCCTGGCAGCGGTTTGCGACTTACGATGCAAACGCAGGCCGGCTGCAAAAGGCGTTCAAGAAGATTCAGTTCTGGATTCTTGTGTTAGGATTGATCGCCGTTTTCCTTGCTGTGTTCGAGAAACAAGGACTGGAGCTTGTTAGGCGTCAGCAGGTGAAGGCGCTCACGGAGCAGCCTCAGGCTGCTGAAAGTACCAAGCCTTATCAAAGGCTCGAAAACGCACTGGGCTGGCTGCGTTATCCGATCATAGTTATTCCGATCGTTACTGCGATACTGCTCGCCTATTACAACAAATTCCGCCCTGCCAATAAGTGGATCCTTTTGCGCGGTAGCGCTGAGGCCATAAAGCGCGAGATTTACCGTTACCGCTCCCGCACTGGTGATTATAGCAAAGACCGTCTCACGACCAACTCACGCGACGATGTGTTTCACGAGCGGCTGGAACCAGTCAGCCGGCGTTTGATGCAGACGGACGTCAACCACGGCGCGCTCAAGCCATACGACGGGCCGCTACCGCCGGAGAAGGAAGTCGCGCAAAAGAACGATGACGGCTTCAGCTTCCTCACGCCCGAGCGCTACATCGAGCTGCGCCTCGAAGATCAGCTCAATTATTACTCAAACAAAACGCCAAAGCTCGAAAAGCAGGTCAAGCAGATGCAAGTCGCGATTCTCGTCGCGGGCGGCGTGGGCACGCTGCTAGCCGCCGTCCACGCGGAGCTTTGGGTTGCTTTGACTACCGCGCTCGCGACTGCACTGACGACCTCGCTCGCCTCCCGCCAGCTCGACGAAACGCTCGTGCGTTACAACCAGTCCGCCGCCGACCTGGCCAACGTGCGCGACTGGTGGACAAAACTTTCGCCTGCCGCCAAACGAAACCCGAAGAACATAGACCAGCTCGTGGAAGTCACCGAGAAAGTCCTTGAGACGGAGCTAAGCGGCTGGGTCCAGCGGATGGAAAACGCGCTTGCACAGCTAAAGGCTGAAGAAGAGAAGGGCGACGAGTCAGGTGGCGATAAGTCGCAGACGAAAAACGAAGGCACACCACCACCGCAACCTGATCCTATCCCGCCGAAAGAACCCGCTGATTCTCCTGGACAGCAAGATACCTAGTCGCCCGGACGTCCCTCATTCCACCACTCCAGTAGTTTCCGCCAGCGAGGGTCTTTGACTTGCCCTGCTACTTCGGCATTTCGTTTCGCAATTTTCCGTTCCTCGCCCAAGATTGGAAGCGGCCAGGCTTCTCCCGCCGTATCCGCGGTCATAACACTATGATCGACATCAGCCCGGCAGGATTGCTAATATGACGTTGCCACTTAGGAGCTGAATTCGACAATGCCTGGCTGAATTCAAAAAAGCGCAAGAGAAACAATCGCGAAAAAAATGCCGGACCTTTTCATTTCCTACTCACGCAAAGACAACTGCGCGTATGGAGTGCAAATTTGCGAGGGATCGTGTGCGTCGTCGCAAACGGTTGGCGTCCTTCAGTTGAGTCGCGCTTCGCAGGCTCATGTTTTCCGTCGCTTGAAAGGCGTCGCGATTCTGTCCTCGCCGACGGAATGAATCGCTGATATGGTCTATCGTTGGAGATATCCAAGCTGGTGGATCACAGCTTATGAAACCTACTGGTTCGTTCGCGGGCCGGCAAGCGGCAGAAACTAAAAACATGACAACACCATGAAAATGCACCCACACCACGATCACAAAAAGGAAGCCCCGCGTCATAACATGCTGGTTGTTGGAGAAAAGAGCATTTTTCTGTCGCATCTTCCGATGTTTATGGCTCCGCACAATTTCCAGGTTATTCTGGAGGCAACGTTCACGAACAAAGGAAGCCCTGTGGACGAAATCTATTTCAAGGACCGGCATAGCCATCAGGGGACGAAGATGTACACCTTGGAGCCGGAGGTTTTCAAACTGGCGAGCTTGTTTACACCCGGCGCTCATCAATCGCCCCGGCGCTCATTTAAAGGCACGGTTTTTCGCGGTCATTTGGAACGCGGCGGCCAAGCGATTGCAGGTCTTACCGACATTGATATTAACGTAAAGAAGGTCGTTTATGCCGCAAAGCTTGGTCGCGGTTTAGAGAAGCCCGAGAAGCTCACCTATCATCTACTTGGAAACGACAAGGAATTCTTCCTGGCGCATGTGATCGGCGCTCCTCCAGATTTCGATCAAATCCTTTCAGTCGCGATCGAGGACCCGCCCGCTGCTGAAGATCTTGATCGGGGCGTGCGTGTTGTCTTTCTAGATCGAGTGAATTCTGCACTCGACAGGGTCAAGGAGAAGGAGAGCGTCCAAGGACAAGGTCACGCTGCTGGAGCGCATCAATTCTTGGCTTTACAGATCAAAGCGGGCGTCGAGTTTTATTTTGAAGAAGGGGAGCTTTCGTCACCCCCGACGTTTGACCCCACGGCGGAAGAAAAGAAAGCCGGATTCGGAGACTAACAATTCAATCGCTCTCATATTCCCTTCCACGAATTGCAATTTCTATCCATCAGTTGGGAAGCAACTGGCAGTCTTTACACGCTGGCGCTGCGAAGGCGAAGAAACCGAAGGGACGTCCGAAAAACGGCGAGAATTGGGACGAGTCAGGCATCACTTCGACCTTCCATCACCCGTTGGAGAGTAACTCACTGGGTAAATGGTTTTCCCGTGAGCGGATCTTCCGGTACGTGCTGGCTTAAGATGACACATTAAGTATGCCAGCAGCGCCCGGCGACCAACAGGTCCCCCGATCAGAGGAAGTCTTCATTTCATACTCGCGCAAGGATAAGGAGTTCGTGCGCCGGCTAGACGAGGAACTGAAGCGTCGTGATCGGGAAGCCTGGGTCGATTGGGAAGGGATTCCGCCCGGAGACACATGGGAGAAAACGATCTACGGGGCGATCGAGGCTACCCATACGTTCATCTTCGTGCTCACACCCGATTCGATCGCATCTGAGGTCTGCGGCAAGGAAATCGCGCACGCAGCGGCGAATAATAAACGCCTCGTGCCGATCGTCTATCGCGATGTGGTGGCCGACAGGGTGCCGAAATCGCTCGGAGAGCTGAACTGGATTTTCTGCCGGGACAGTGACGATTTTGAGGAAGCTACTGATACTCTGATCCGCGCGCTCGATACCGATCTCAAGTGGGTGCGTGCGCACACGCGTCTCCTCACCCGAGCAATTGAGTGGGACGCAAATGGCAGGAATAACAGCTTTGTTTTGCGCGGTGAAGATCTGCGCTCGGCTGAGCGGTGGCTGGCGGAAGCTGGCGCCCAAAAAGAACGCCAGCCCACAGCGCTGCAAACCGAATACATCATTGCCAGCCGCAAAGCCGCAGCGCGACGCCAGCGCATCATCTCTGGCGCCGTAACGTTCGCTTTGATAGTGTCCATAGTCCTCACTATTATCGCATTCGCCCAATGCCAGCAGGCTGTTGCTCAGAGGAAACTTGCTGACGAGCGGCGTATGGAGGCCGAGCAGCAAGCGCGGATTGCCCTTTCGCGCCAGTTGGCGGCGCAAGCGCTCACTCAGTTGAATGAGGACCGGCTCGATTTAGCTTTGTTATTAGCTGTGGAAGCGTACCGGGCTGCCGATACTTTCGAAGCTCGAAACAGCCTCTTCACTGGCATGGAGTATAACCCTCGCCTCCGTACGTTCCTTCGCGGAACTCACGGTGAAGGGACTGTGACCTTCAGCCCAGACGGAAGAACACTAGCGGCCGCAGGCTACCAATACATTGCATTGTGGGATACTGATACGGCACTGCCCCTGAGCCCACCCTTCGTGGGGGAGACTGGCGGCGTGTCTAGCTTGGCTTTTAGTCCAGACGGCAAGATACTGGCGTCGGCAGGCAACAATCAGAACGTAACCTTGTGGAATGTTGCTACCCGGAAGTTGCTCGGACAGCTTGCTCATGAATACTCACATTGCGTGGCTTTTGGCTCGGATGGAAAGACCTTGGCGTCGGGCGGAGGAGACCATAGCGTGATTCTGTGGGACCTCGCCACGCGTCAGCGGATTGGCCTGCCTCTTAAGCAGCACAGCTCGAACGTGGAGAGCGTGGCGTTCAACCCCAACGGCAAGAGCTTGGTATCGGGAAGTTGGGACGGCACCATAGTCCTTTGGGATATAGATACACGCCAGCCGCTTACCGCAAACGTTAAGACAGGCGGTGGGGGCCAAGTGGAGAGTGTTGCGTTTACTCCAGACGGCAAGACGTTAGCGTCTGGTGGTGGTGGCGGCGTTGTCTTTTGTGACGGCGCAACCGGCGAGCCGCGAAGTGATGCGCTCGCAACAGACGCCCGCGGGGTGAAAGCCGTGGCCTTCAGTCCAGATGGCCAGATTCTAGCTTCAGGCGGTGGGAGCAACAAAGTTGTCCTCTGGAATGTGGAGAAGCGCCAGCAGATTGGTCCGTCCCTCACCGGGCACACCCGCTGGGTGAGTAGTGTCTCGTTCAGCTCCAATAAGAGAATGTTGGCGTCGGCCGGGGGGGACAACACCATTATTCTGTGGGACGTTGCGGCGCCTCATCGGTTAGGCCAATTGCTTCAGGGACACAGCGGTCCCGTGGAATCCCTGGCATTCACGCCTGATGGCATAACATTGATTTCGTGCGCTCAGCTAACAGCACGAACAGCCGGAGAACAGAACCAGAATGAGATCCGCTTCTGGGACGTGGCTACCGGCCGGGAACGCGGCGCTCCGCTTAAGTGCACTACAGGGCGAGTGTCACAAATAGCAGTTGACCCAAGCGGCAAAACACTAGCGGTGGCTAGTCGCCAGGAGTCGCCAGATGGTGGCACGTCCTTTAAGGAGATCGAAATCTGCTTGTATGATGTGTCCAGTCGCCAGCCGCGCCGTGCCCTCTCAGCATACAAACCGATGGCGTATATTGCATAGCCTTTAGCCCGGACGGAAAAACATTAGTATCGGGCGGTACGGCTAAGGAAAGGGACGACTCTGGCGAAATCCACTTTTGGGAAGTGAATACAGGCCGGTCACTCGGCGCACCTGTGATGGGTCACAAACGTTCTGTTAAGGGGTTGAATTTTTCCCCGGAAGGGAAGATCATGGCGTCGAGCAGCCTTGACGATACCATCTTGTGGGATGTCGCCACCCACCATCAGCTTAGCCAACCGTTTCCTGGCCGTGCAACGGCATTCAATCCGGAGGGTAAAATGTTGGCGATTTACGTTCATAACGACTCGACCGGGGAGGACAGCATAGCGTTTCGAGATGTGGCAACTGGTCGGCTGATCGGTCAACCGATTACCGGTATTACTGATGTGATTCTATCCATGGCGTTTAGCGCGGATGGCCGGACATTGGTGTTACTGGAAGTGAGCGCCGCCGCAACCAGAACGATCTCGCTTTGGGATGTTACGTCACGACGTCGCCTGGGCCTGCCATTTACTCCTCAGAGTGGAGTCCTAGAAAAGGTGATCTTCAGCCCAAACGGCAAGATGCTGGCCTCAGGCAGCGACGACGGCACGACAATTCTATGGGACATCAACTTTGATTCGTGGCTGGTGCGTGCCGGTCGGATCGCGAACCGTAATCTGTCGACGGTCGAATGGAATCAATACTTAGGGCCCGATTCTCGTTACCAGCGAACCTTTCCTAACCTTCCACCGAATGAAGGTACCACCGAAGATGAACCCGCAGGGAATGGAAAGTGAGTTCCTGTTTCCACGAGGGCGCTCAATTACGGTAGACCATCATAGATGGAGAACGTCGTGATTATCTCCTGTTTGCTGTTCGGCGCTTTCTTAGCGCCTAGGACGTTAACGTGGGGAGCTGGGGTTAGTCTGGAATGGCACTAAGATAAAGCCAATTATGGATCGGATTCACTCTGTGGCGACGCTGAGTTCTCCGAGCGCACGGACGGTCATTCACTTCCTCGGCAAAGCGCTTCCGTTCAAAAGGAGACGCTGCGCGGCAATGATTCACTCATGGTCTTCCTCACTTGGGCGCAAAGCCACTTTTCCAGAGTGAGACACATCCAAAAGCCTCCTCATCTTAGTACCACTTGGATCAGTCTGTGAATCCCGCTCGGGGATCGCAATCGCGACGCTCAGAATTGGCGGAACCGCGCGCTCGCGGATCACTTGCTCGAACGAGGTATATCGATGGGCTTGGATTTCGCCGGGGAACTTCGCGCCCGAGCGATTCCGCTTTTCCAACCAATCAGGCGTGAGCAGCTCATGCCGCCAGGGCAACGCTTCGCGACAGGCCTCAGGCGTGAGGGCGATCGTGGTCTTCAGCTTTTCTTCCGCGTTACGTCCCCGAGCAACGTAGAAGCCGGCGAATTGAGCGTCTCGAACCGCAGAAGCCGGACGATTTCTCCTTTCTCGCAAGAAACAGTTTCCGAATGGGTGGAGAACCGGATCAAGGAGAGAACAATCGAAGGACTGCGAACTGCGCTGCAGGTCGATCCCGCGAATGCTCGCGTCACCGCACATCTTGGCCGGCGTCTTGCCGATCAAGCGCTCAAACAAGACCGTGATCCCGATGAAGCCCAGACGCGTAGAGGAGAAGCTGACTTTTTAACAAGCCGAGCACAAAAGCTTGCTCACGAAAGCAACAAAGTTAAGTAGTTGCGCGATGAAGTAGCCAAACTGCTGGAACTCAAGACGAACTGACCTCGAACAACCGTGCCGAATTGCGTAGAAAAGGCCGGCGTCGCAACAAGCCAAGTCAGCAAATCACGGTTGCAAGTCGCAAACACATTTACTGCGACGGTTGCACAACGAGTTGAACCTGGGTCAGGTGTTGATTTTTCTGGAGAAGATCCTTTTCAATCTTGGCTGCCAACTCCGGTGTGACTGGGATTTCGAAGTCCTGGCTCGTCGCTTCGGAGCCTTGGTCGAAGGCATTGGCGACCGTCTTAGGGTAGCCGCGCAGCGGCTTTCCGTCCGCAGTCAGGATCTTGACCTCCAGTGTCCCAGCGCCTTTCCCGCCCAGGTTGATTACGAAGCTATACGGCAGGTGCGCGACCTTGCCTTTGATGACTCGCCCCTGCTCTCCGTTCGAGGCAGCAATGGATAACGGCAATTTCTCGGTTTCATAAGCCGGAGCGGAATACTGTTTCCCGCCAGGCTTTACCCCTTCCAGGCGCTCCCGGAAATGATAGCGGATCACGCCCACAAGGCCGGGCGTCACTTCGTTCTCTGCTATGGCCGGAAGACTTGCAAATCCGCACACAGCGAGGCAGAAGATCGCCCGCGTAGACGGCCGACCGACAAGTGCCGCCAGTAATCTCAAGATGCTCACGGCCTAACCGTGCTGCAGCGGATAGGTCACACCATTCACTACGGCTGCGACACCGGGAAAGAGCCGATACTGAATAACGTGCGAGCTGGCGTCAATTCCGCCGCTGTTGGCAGGATGCTTCGCACCCTCACCCGCGGGGACTCCGATCGCCTTGGCGCAAGCCAGGCTGATCTCGCCGAGCTTATTGGAGGGGCCGCCATCGGCAACCACCGCTTCGACGCTCTGGTTGTTTTTCGTGTTCGTCACCACGGCGCGGCATCCCATCACTACGCCCGCGACTCCCTTAATAATCATCGGCGGCACGACCACGAAGGGCACCGTCGCGGAATCAACATATTTGAACGGAGACGACTTCGGCAGCGGCTTTCCATCTTTACCTGGCAGATGGAGCGAGGTAGCCGAAACGAAAGCCCCCGGACACGGATCATTCGGTCCTTGGACAATGGGCGTCCCGTTGTCCTCCCCAGTATCCGTCACGACGCCAAACCAGTTGCCCGGACCGCCAGCATTCGCGAGGAGATCAAGTGTCTGGCCCTGGTAGCTTGCAGGTGCATAACAGGGAGGTTTGCCGAATTGACCGTTCGCGCCGTCTCCGTCGAGCTGTGCCCCTGCGGTGAAGGTCACGCTCCCATCGTCCTCTTCCACAATATCGCTGCCTTTGATGTTTCCAATGATTTTGCTCATGTGTTTGTTATAATTCTCGTTTGTTGTTTTTCAATCATATTCCGTCATAAAGATATTTGGTCCCCCTGCTGCCTAGGCCATCATTTGCTAGCCGACTTAAAACGGACGCCTGGGGTCGGGAATTGGCTTTCGTTAATCGCTGCCACTTGGCGACGTCGTTGCCGTGAGGAGTTGCGTTTGAGAACACGTATGGGGGCATGGGTTTTTCGGTTGGGTTCGGCTGATGCGACGGAGAGGATCGGGTTTGAACGGACTTCTGTTCAAGCCAGATCCAAAGCCGTAATCGATTGCGGACTAAGCTTTGCAAAGCGTGCGCAATGGATGCCACTGGATGTGATTGAAGGCAGCGGAAGATTTGCGGACGCCTTCGATCATCAAGCTCTATTGTCAAAGGAAAACGGTGATTGGGCGCAATCCATGATCAAACCACCCAAAGGCGAGAAGCGTGTTTGAGATTCCGAAAATCGGGCTTGGGAGCTTTGCTTCACATGCGCCCTCATGTTTCAAGAATAAATGGGATGCGGTAGAAAGCGTCTCTCCCGCAGATTATTTTCGCTGGCGCGAAAACCAAACTGGGAAACTGCGATTGTCCGGCGGGGTGTTATGCATTGTTCCTTCCCAGCGAATATCGCCCCCAGAGTTCTTACGCGTGAGTTCAATGCGCGCAGTCAACCGGGCGTCGGTGTATTCCTCGAGTAATAATTTGCCGGTGGGATTCTGGCCTTCGAGCCGAAACGTGCGGCCGTTTTGCGTATACGTTCCGCTAACGCGACGCTCCGGCCCAAACCGTAATCGAAACGTCGCTTCGGAAGATCCCACCTGACCCGAATACGTGTTTTCCTCGCCGGTTACGGTCGGTCCAGCGCTCTGTGCCACCACAACAGAGCTTGTCGGCGGCGGTGTTTGCGGCGCCGCGCTGCGCGAAAACCAAACTGGGAAACTGCGATTGTCCGGCGGGGTGTTATGCATCGTTCCTTCCCAGCGAATATCGCCGGCAGCGTTCTTGCGCGTGAGTTCAATGCGCGCAGTCAACTGGGCGTCGGTGTATTCCTCGAGCAATAATTTGCCGGTGGGATTCTGGCCTTCGAGCCGAAACGTGCGGCCGTTTTGCGTGTACGTTCCGCTAACGCGACCCCGCGGCCCAAACCGTAATCGGAATGTGGCTTCGGAAGATCCCACCTGACCCGAATACGTGTTCTCCTCGCCGGTTACGGTCGGTCCAGCGCTCCGGGCCACCGGAGCAGAGCTTGTCCGTGATGGCTGTGGTGTCGTTAGAGTCGGAAATTGAGTTGGCAGTGGCGATGGCGTAGGCAAATCACGATGAGCGGTAGGTTTCCGTGAAACAATTTTAAGCGCGCCAGAGGTTTTGGAGATTACCCATTCTTGGCTGGGGCGCCCGCGGTCGCTCCGGCCTGACGCAGGATCTCTGTAGGAAAACCGGTATTCAAAATAAGCAGTCACCCTGTCAGGAATGTCGGAATGCACAACGCGAATGTCGCCGACAGCAAAGGAGCGGACGGGCCACTGCTTGAGAAATTCATTTAACTGATCGCGCCGGGACGCTTCATCGCTCCGCTCCGGCCCCCACCTGAATGAGTCGCCATATTGCGAAAGCATGTATTCGACGTCCCCCCGTTCTTCCGCGCGAAAAAAACTGGTGACAAAGTTCCGCACTTCCTCCTCGTTGATCATGTTCGAACTTGGCGGCGGTGTCGTTAGAGTCGAAAATGGAGTCGACGGTTGTGGCGATTGCGGCGCTAGAGTCGGAACGGCGGTCGGGATGGGTGTGACTGCGACCGGCGTTATCGGGACTGGCATTGGAGTTCCAATTGGAGTCACAGCCGGTGTTTCAGGAGGACTCTTTTTCTTCTGGACGAGATACCATCCCGCACCGCCGACAATTACTAAGGCCGCAATTGTGATAGCGATGAGAATAAATTTAGGCCCAGACGGACGAATTGGCGGCTTTGAGATCGATGGTTTCTCCGGTTGAGCCGGCACGTCGGCGGCGGGAAGAGGGGGGATCTTCAGCACTGCCTTGACCGTTTTAGCCAGATTATCCAAATGGCGTTCCAGTGGGGGCGAAAACGCGTCCATCCACTGCGAAGTCGATATGAAATATTCCAGCGACTTGCTGGGCGGAATCTCATCAATCCGAAATGGAATAATGTAAACGCCCTTGTTAACAGCGCGTTCTACTTCGCGTTTGATTTGCGGCGAAGCGTCCGCATTTCGAGAGAAGATCAAGATCATAATGCGACTGGATTCGATCGCATCGATAATTGATTCGCCCCAATCGGCGCCCGGAACAACATCACGCGGCGCTATCCAGCAGGTTAGCGAGTCTGCCTCGAGTCGCGCTACGATCGCATCGGCGACGGGTTTGTCTTTTACCGAGTGACTTACGAAAACATCGTGCGCCATTCAGGCCTCGTTTCTCCTTTACCTGCTGCTGAATCTCAGGGTGAGGATGATAGCCTCTCGACTCAAGACAAATCGACCAATTCACCTTGGCCGAGAGTCGCCTGGGAGCGTGAATGCACGTCATTGACCGATGCTTCCTTACCGATGCTAGCCACGTATGCCTTTTGTTCTCTGTTCAACCGGCAGGTTCAATTCTTACACGGTGCAAAGATTTGGCGCATTTTCTTCATAGATTGGCTACGAAGGCCGATGATCTTAGCAAATGAGAGTAGCGAAGCGCCGTTTTTTAGGAATTCGCCAGATCAACCCAGCTGGATCTCTGGCGGAACCTCGGGATTCATCAACGACGCGCCGCCATCGGCGTAAATCACTTGCCCGGTTATCCAGGCGGCTTGCTCTGAACAAAGGAGCGTCGCAACGTCGCCGACGTCCTCGGGCGTTCCCAGCCGTCCCATGGGAGTCCACCCGCGCGCATGCCAATTTCGGGTGAGTTCCTGAACTTGCTCGGGCAGCGAATTCAATACGCTGTCCTCGGTCCATCCAGGGCTGATGGCGTTGACTGTGATGCCGCGTTTGGCGAGAGCCACCGCGAAGTAACGCACGAGAGACTCGAGCGCGGCCTTGGCTGAACCCATGGCAACCCAGGGTTGCACTCCGCCAGTGCGGCTTCCCTGGGCATAAGTGATGGCGAGGATTCTTCCTCCTTTATCCATGAGAGGAACCGTCTCGCGCACGCCAACGAGAAACGCCTTTGCCTGCGAATCGGACGCGGCATTCCACTGTTCGAGAGTGATGTCCATCGGTGGGTAGAAGAACGCGGCTGCTTCGGGTCGCGCGTTGCTGACGAAGATATCTAGCTTACCGAATTCGGCTTTAACTTTGCCGAACATCTGAGCGATTTGGCTTGGATCCAACACGTCCGCTTGGACTACGAACCCATCCGCGTCTCGTTCGCGAATTTGTGCAAGTGTGTCTAACGCGGCCGCCTCGTTTTGATAGTAGTGAACG
>CAVUGV010000013.1:0-81366 GCA_963741065.1 uncultured Verrucomicrobiae bacterium
CGGGAGTAAATCTAAAATTGAAACTCGCGCGCCTCCCCGGCTTGCTCGCCGCTACCCTTGCGGCTTTACCTTCTATGTCGCTCGGCCCGCTCGCTCCGTTCATTTCATTCTGCGCTGAGGCAGCCCCGAAAGCTTTCGGGCTACAGCACGGCGCGGCTTACGATAAGTCGCCGACCGCGCGGCGCCCTCCAGATCGAGAAACAGCGAAAAGAGTCGGAGCGTTTCAGGAGCTTCACCTACGAAGTTCGCGACCGCGAGGCGCGATCGCCAGCACGCGTGCGCTCCCCGATCGAGCGCGCTTGCTAATCTTAAGCCCAAGGGCAACTCATTATGATTGTTATTTACAGCCATTATCGACTGTAAGAGTTCGGCTTATGAGAGTTGAGCCTTTGGCAGAAACAACAAAAACGGTGCGACACGACCGATTCCCGAGCCGCAACCGAAGAATAGTTAACAGTGTTGAATAATTGAATCGAGAACCTGGTCTAAGGTCTCGATGGGAAAAAATTGAGGGACAAAACTATGAAACGAACTCTATGTTTAATATGCATCGGTAGCCTCGCGCTGACGCTTACGGCGTGGGGTCAAGCCACGAAACAAGCAAAGCCTGAAAGAGCGAGCGCGCATCGAACAGCGAATGTTCGGGCGACAAGGCCTGCAAACAACGCCGCAATGAGGAGCGCGCACAATTATGCTGCGACCGCGCCATCCAGGCAGCGGACGAACATGGCGGCGCGGACTCATCCAAACAGGGTGGTCAATCACACTGACGCCCAGATGCGCGCGTCTCGCCAGAGAAACGTCTCGAGTAATCGAGATTTTCGCGCGCGAAACAATGCTGCGGTCAATCGTGAGCGAAACGTCGCAGTTAATCGGGCAAGGAACGTCGAGGTTAACCGAAATCGTAATGCGGCCGAGTTGCGTGCACGCAAAGACTTCGCAAGCAACCGCGAGAGAAACGTTGCAGTTAATCGGGCAAGGAACGTGAGGTCAATCGCGATCGCAATGCTGCCGCGTTTCGTGCTCGCAACAACTTAGCGGGCAATGGCGGCAGAAACTACGCCTATTATCGTGGGAGGAATGTTGCGATTAACAATAACTTCCACAGCGCCCCGTTTCGCGGCCAACAGTATGCGGCATTCCGCAATTACAACAGACAGTGGCACGATCGCAGTTGGTGGAGAAGCCATTACGATCGGATCGTTTTTGTGAACGGCGGCTGGTATTACTGGAATGCAGGCTATTGGTTCCCTGCATGGGGTTATGCGGCGTCTGCTTATTATGCATTCGACGGCCCAATCTACGGCTACAATGGATTGGCCCCTGACCGGGTAATCGTCGATGTGCAGTCACAGCTGCAGCGGGACGGTTATTACGACGGAGCGGTTGATGGAGTACCTGGGCCGATGACCCGAGAGGCTATCGCGGCCTTCCGAGCCGACAATGGATTGGCGGTGACATCCGTAATCGATCAGCCCACGCTTGCCACGCTTGGCATAGCTAACTTATCGGAGCTATTTGGAGAGCCGCGTGATGTGTTCCATCATGCGGCTCTTTTTTTGTCGAATACCGAACCGATTTAGCGACGAGACATCGCTGACTGTTCCCACGATTCGGCGGAAGAAATTAGGAAGCCCAGTCCTCATCCTTACACCTTCCGGCTGGGTGCACAAGGGCTGTATATCCGCTGCACGGGTCGCCGATGGAGGTGCCGCACGAAAGTGGGTCCACAGCACTCCCCTCTCCCTCCCCCGGAGTAAATTAATTTCATCTGCGCTGAGACCGCGGAGGCTAGTCTGGCGCCAATCGGCCGCCGCTGGGCGTAATCGCATCCGAAATGATTCACGAATTCCCCATTCGCTTACTCTCGGGCTTCCCGTCATGTCGCCGCTCCCCGATCTCCGTTATCCGAAGACCTTCATAGCCTCTTGCTCAGTTCGCCGCCGAACGCGGGTGAAGGAGCGGCCTCCCGGGATTCCTAATCGCGCCGGACTTCAAGAAAAAGTAATGCTCGCTAGAACTGCGCGGATGTAGTTGATTCGTGTCCAGGTGCGAAAGAAAGATTCAGATGTTCACGCGCGTTGCCGGGTGTTGGTGCTGGTGGATGAATCGAATGTCGGCAGTTCTGTGCGGACCGCGGGACGCGGGCTCGATTGGTTAAAGCTCCGCGATTTTCTGGCTGGCCAAAACACTGGACGTGATTTGATCGAGATGGTGGTCTATGCCGGATTGCCGCCGGCCATCCCGACGTGGCAGGATGAGCGGGACAAGAAAAACAAGTTCGTTCATTGGCTGCGCTCCAACGGATTCATGGTCGTGACCAAAGACGGTTCGCCCGCCGAAGAAGGTCATTACAAGGCGAACGTGGACGTGATGATGGCGATCGACGCGCTCGAGCTTTCCATCGAGATGCGGCCTGACGTTGTGATTCTCGTGACTGGCGACGCCGATTTCGCTTATCTCGCCACCAAGCTGCGCCGACACGGGATCCGCGTGGAAGTGGCGTCAGTCGCCGCAAATCTCGGGAACATATTGAGATCAGCCGCGAACCACGTGATCGATCTGGCCCCGCTCTTTCGGACGTTCGAGATCAAGCAAGTTCAGGATGCGCCCGCGCCGGCATCGCATCGACCGCAGTCCGACTCAGGCGGACGCAGACGCCAGCCACGGTTTCGTCCCGTTGCTACAGCACGACAATCGGGCGAAAGTTGACGTTTATGGGACACAGCCGAGGCAGAGATAACGCTAAGAAACGCGCAAAACGCCGGAAAAAGACGGAGCGCCTGGCACTCGCGAAGAAAAAGAAAGCGGC
Organism: uncultured Verrucomicrobiae bacterium; assembly: GCA_963741065.1. Taxonomy (GTDB): domain Bacteria; phylum Verrucomicrobiota; class Verrucomicrobiia; order Chthoniobacterales; family UBA10450; genus Udaeobacter. The sequence continues at coordinate 2,813 of CAVUGV010000013.1, forward strand.
AGCGAAATAATACGCGGCGACCTCAGCTCCTGAGATTGAAAAGTCGCGGTCGCATCTGAACTCCGAAAGGGTTCCCGACCAGGGAGCCGCCACTACAGCACGTTCGTTCCGATGCCCGGCATTGCGAACCTGATCGCTTTCAAATCTGCGGAAAGCAGCTTTGCCTGCTCTGTCGTGAGCTCGACCAACGGGGGCCGCACCCTCGTCCACTCAGGGTCGTTCGCGTAGATCGCGATCGCCTGCTTCAAGGCCGCGATCATGGACGGAAATTTCCCGCTGCTGAACACCTCGCGCACGACATTTAATCGCGCCTGCTGGTCTTGCAGATCGACATCCGCTGAGACAGCCCCGAAAGCTTTCGGGGCTACAGCGTACAGCTTGTGAATCGCTGCCGGGTTCACGTTGGCTGTCGCGGAAATGGTGCCTACACCGCCATTGCGCATGTTGGCGAGCAAGAACGATTCGCTGCCCACAAACACGTCGAAAGTGCGAGCCGCGCGGGCGATTGAACCTCGCCACGGCGAGTCTCCGACCGGACGGGCGGATCGGGCCGCAAAGGCGTCGAGAAAAGTTTTGGTGTTATTCCAATCGCCCGAGCTGTCTTTCATTCCGGCGATCGCGTTTGGATAAGATTTCAGGAGGCGCTCGACTAATTTTGGTGTGATCCCGACGATCGCCACCGGTGGAATATGGTAGAGGTAAATTTTCAGACGCGTATCGCCGACGCGTTGCACCACTTCGCTGAAGTACCGGTAGAGACCTTGTTCGCTGACGTCCTTATAATAAAAAGGCGGCAGCATCAGCACACCCGCGCAACCGTGTTTTACCGCATGCGCGGTGAGCTGGACTGTCTCTGTGATTGAGCAGCAACCGCTTCCCGGCATCATCCGGGACGGATCGATGCCAGCCGCGACCAGTTCATCGAGCAACGTCATTCGCTCTTCGGCTGACATCGAGTTCGCCTCGCTGTTGGTGCCGAACACGGCCAGCCCGCAGTTCTGCGAAAGTAGCCATTGGCAATGCCTGATGAATCGTTCGCAATCAGGCGAAAGATCAGCCTTGAACGGCGTTACTACGGGCGCCAGTACGCCGCGAATGCGCTGAGGCGGCGGCGAAATGTTGGTCTCCGACATCGCCGAAACAAAGCCGAAAGATGGGATCCTGGAAAGGTCAGCCACGGAAAATTCACCACAGAGGACACGGAGAACCAGATAGCATCCACAGATTACGCAGATTTACGCAGATTTTTCTCAGAGGCGTTTAGTCGAATCGATGTTGGAGAGCGCCGCTACAGCTCTGTGTGAATTTGTTGTAGCCGTCGCTCTGTGAGCGACGCATCACAAACAAGCTTGAAAGTCTAATTCACCTTTCCACAGGGAAACGGCCGCAGCGACCGCTGTATTCGCATATAGCCTCCGCCTGCGTTCGACTTCGAGCGTGACAACGGCCGCCGAAAACGGTTAGCCGCTACAGCAAGCGCCGGGGACGAACGGCGTTTCACAGAAACGCCCTACAATTTCTACGGCGTGCCGGGCTTTTTTTCCAAAAGCGACAGGTACGCTTCGTAACCTCTGTTTTTCATCTCTTCTTTCGGAATGAAATGGAGGGCGGCCGAATTAACGGCGTACATTTGTCCGGTAGGCGATTTCGGGTCGGGAAAGAGATGGCCAAGGTGTGCGTTGCTTCGCTTCGCGCGTACCTCGGTGCGCTGCATATCTTTCGAAGTGTCCAGCTTCTCGACGAGGAGATCTTTCGAGATCGGTTTGCTGAACGTGGGCAGCCCGATTTGGCCATCGAATTTGTCGAGCGAAGTAAAGAGTGGTTCGCCCGTAATGACATCGACGTAGATGCCGGTGCGGTCCTTGTTCCAGAACTCATTTTGGAAAGGCGTCTCGGTGCCCCCTTGCCGAACGACGTAGTATTCCTCGGCCTTTAATCGGTTTTTCAAGACGGCATCGCTCGGGACCGGCCGGTTCGGATCGAAACCTGTGGTCTCCTTTTTTTCTTTCTCAGAAAGAAAGAAGAAGTAGATCGCCCCAACGCCGAGCACGACCGCGATGCTGACACCGACGTACGTGCTGATCATCGATTTTTCTTCGCTGGTGATTCGTCCGCCGTGCATGAGATCGCGATCAACATTATTGAATCAGAATTTAGCCGAGTCCGTCAAGACCGGTCTGTAGGGCGCCTGTATCAGCCACCCGATTGGCGTTTCACAGAGCGGAGCCGCGGGGACGCGAGCGACACAGACGGGAAGCCCGAAGGGTGAAGCTCGCTGGCGTGAGCGAATCAAACGCCCTACAGTTTTCTGCGTGATCTGTGGACGTTCGATCGAATGAAACTCTCGGAAAAGTTTGAGGAGGCCCTGATTTATGCGACCCAGGCGCATGGGAATCAGACGCGCAAGAAAACGGGCATCCCGTACATCGCTCACATTCTTGGCGTCACTGCAATCGCGCTGGAGTACGGCGCGAACGAAACCGAAGCGATCGCTGCGCTTCTTCATGATACGGTGGAAGATTGCGGCGGCGCGGAACGGTTGCGCGATATCCGGGAAAGATTTGGCGATGACGTCGCTAGCATCGTGGATGGTTGCACCGATACCTACGAAACGCCAAAGCCGCCATGGTTGGAACGAAAACGAAGATACATCCAGCATCTCAACGATTCCGATTCTTCGACACGGTTGGTATCGGCTTCGGATAAATTGCATAACACGCGCGCGATCCTCGCTGAGCTTCGACGCCATGGTCTGGACGTGTTCGAGCGCTTTGCAGGGAAGAAGGATGGGACCCTTTGGTATTACCGCGCGCTTGTCGCTACGTTTCGCCAGCATGGTGATCATGCCGATCTCATCGGCGAGCTCGATCGGGTGGTCAGTGAGATTGAGAAGCTGAGTGATAAGTGATAAGAGATTTTCGCGCGTCGCAAACGTAAAGAAGCGCTCAGGTCGCTCGGGGCAGGCTTTCTTCAATCTGGTTGATCAACTCGGGAATATCGATCGGTTTGGCGAGAGATCGGTGTCCCTCGATGCGGAGACCGTTCTTTGCCTCAGGCATTGTGACTAACGCAGTGAGAAAAATAATTGGCGTGCTGCGCAATTCAGGATCGGCCTCGATTTGTGCCGCGACTTCGGCGCCGTCCGTCACTGGCATCATGATATCCAGCAAGATCGCATCCGGCCGAAAATTCCGGGCACTTTGATGAGCCTTGGCGGGATCGTTCTCTTCGAGCACCAGATAGTGACCGGCTTTTTCGAGAAGAATTTTGACCAGATGCGTGCTTTCCCGGTCGTCATCAACGATCAGGATGCGTCGCTTTTCCTTCATCAGCGACCTGGCGATCGCATCGATCTCAGATTGATCGAACCAGTAAACGTGAGACTGCGGTGGATTTTGACCGACGACGTACGAAGCGTTGACGCTAAATCCTTTCGCGCGTTCGACCACCTGGATTACACCCGCTACTTCCGAGTCAATTCCGTCTCTCACCGGCCTGAACTTCAGAGTCTGTCCGTCGATTTTCTCAGCGGGAATTGGCAAGTTCACGGTCGGCGGTGTGTAGCTCATAATGCTGGCTTTGGTGCTCTCGCGCGCTGCAAAGAAAGTTCGGAGCACATGTAATCTGTGGCCGTAGATCATGCCATGGGAAATTGGCGGTCACGTATCTGTTTAGCGCTGAAAGCGCCGACTCATCACAGCCTGGGGCAACGCCCCAGGACTTCAGGTTGCATAGCAAAACGAGCGCTGAAAGCGCGACTCAACTCCCTAATGAGTCGCGCCTTCAGCGCTGAGAATTTGAATCTACCATTTTCCCTGGGCGTTGCCCCAGGCTAGCGATGAATGATCCGCCATTGGCGCTAAACAGATCGGCGGTCGCAGACGGCGCTACAGCTGCCGTATTGAGATTCATTCAAGGATTTTGAATGAAAATCCAAGTCGGAATGTCTAACGTTGCCACTATGACCAAACTCATTGCGGTAGTAACGGCGGGACTCTTTGCGGCAGGCACGATGTTCGCAGGCGAACATGGCAACTGCACAAAGCAAGTCGGAAACGAATCGAAGATGGCGTGTACGGTTGCGTTGGCGAGCCTCAACCTCACGCCTGATCAGAAGACAAAGATGGACGCAGCTTTGACGGAGCATGGGAAGGCGGGTTGCTCCGACGCGAGCGAGGCCAAATACATGGAAACGGCTAAAGGAATCCTGACTCAGGAGCAGTACGCGAAATTCAAAGCCCAGTGCAAGAAAGAGGAGAAAGGTAAGACGCAGACCTGATCGCGGACTTGCAATCAGATTAACGCGCGCGCCGAGAGCAATCTCGGCGCGTTCTGCGTCTACGGGATTTGCTGTAGCCGTCGCCCTATGGGCGACGCATCGCACGCATGCTAAACAGATCCGACTGCGCTTCCCACAGGGAAGCGGCTACAGCAGAATTGCGCGCGTCGCAATTCGCGGAGATCAGATGCGGTGGTCAGCTTTTCAGAGTACCTGTTAAAGCCGTGATTCCTCTCCCCCTGAAAATCGTCTACACGCTTTTCGTTTGCGCGCTGGTGCCGATCTATTGGCGGCAGTACGGCCTGGCTAATTTCCTTTGGTTCTCAGATATCGCTTTGCTCGCACTGGTGCCCGCGCTTTGGCTGGAAAACGCGCTGCTGGTCAGCATGATGGCCGTCTCAGTGGTGTTTTTTGAAGCGCTCTGGAATGCCGATTTCTTTTTCCAGCTCTCGACCGGCAGATCATTGATTGGTTTGAGCGCTTACATGTTCGATCCGAAGATCCCGCTTGTTCATCCGCGGGCTGTCATGTTTCCACATCGTCCTGCCGTTGCTGCTTCTCTGGACACTTCACCGACTCGGCTATGATCAGCGCGCTTTTGTCTGGCAGACAGTTGTCGCGCTGGTCGTCCTGCCACTCTGTTATCTGGTGAGCAATCCGCAAGAGAACGTGAACTGGGTTTATGGTTTCGGCCAAAATCCGCAGAAGATTTTGCCCGCGCCGCTGTTTGTCATTCTTTTGATGCTGCTGTTCCCGCTCGCTGTTTATCTGCCGACGCATCTTCTTTTCGCCAGAATTTTTCGAGCGGCAGGATCGTAACAAGCCGAAAAATCGTCAACTGCAATGATGAAATAATTCTATGGAACTTTGCGGGCCCTGGGTTAACGCAAATTGAAACCCGCTCGTTCCCCCACTCACTCGCTGCTTCCCTCGCAGTTTTGCCTTCTATTTGCTCGCCCATTCGCTCCATTCGCAGCAGCGCGGCTGATTACTAGATCGCCTTGTATCTGTGTTCCATCTGTGTTGATCTGTGGCCAAACGTCTGAACTGGTTGTCATGAATCCGCCGCCTCTACCGGTTCGGAAACGATTCCCGTGGATTCTTTATTGGATTGTGCTTGTCCCGATCGTTCTCTTTGCCTTTGCGCCGATTGGATCAGTAATGTTGTGCAGCGTGATTGCCAATGCGAATGGATGCAAAGTAGATGAAGGCTCGGTGCATCCCTGCATCATCAACGGACAGGATTATGGACACCTTCTTTATACTCTCGGGGTATTGGGTTGGTTAATGCTTATTACTCTTCCCGGTGGTGTACTCGCGTTCGTCATCTGGTTGATCATTCTGATCTTGCATAGAGAGGCCTGGCGAAAGCGGGTCGTCGCCGGCTTAATACGCAGCTGATTTATGAAGGATCTGACGACGGGTTCAGTCACCTGCCTTCGCCAAGGCTACGGCATGGCGGGCGGGCAGTTTTCAAACGTGGGGCGCATTGTAGACGCAGCTAATCTATGAAGGATCTGACTACGGGTTCAGTCACGAGGCATTTGCTGCACATGTCGGGGTTTCTGGCCATGAGCATGGTCGTGCAGACGCTTTATTTGCTGGCCGATCTCTATTGGGTGGGACGTCTCGGGAAGGAAGCAATCGCGGCGGTCGGCGTGGCGGGGAACATCACGATGGTTGTGCTGGCGCTTACTCAAATGCTCGGCGTGGGAACCACAACATTGATTTCACAGGCAGCCGGACGAAAGGACCAGACGCAGGCCGAGCTGGTGTTCAATCAATCTTTCGTCATGTCGATCGTAATTGCGTTCGCTCTGGGCGTTGTCGGATTCATTCGTGCGCCCCGCATTATTGTGACTGGCTGAGCGCGGATACAGAGACGGCCACCCTGGCGAAAGCTTACCTGCTCTGGTTTCTTCCCGGGCTTTTACTGCAGTTTCCTTTGGTAGCTCTGGGGTCGGCCCTGCGTGCCACCGGAATCATTAAACCGACCGTGGGATTTCAAGTGTTCAGCGTCCTGCTCAACATCGTGCTGGCGCCCTTGCTGATTTTCGGAATTGGACCGTGGCCAAAACTCGGAGTAACCGGCGCGGCGATTGCCACATTTATTTCGATTCTCGTCGCGGACGTGCTGATCGTAATTTATTTCGAAAAGAAATATCATTACCTGCGATTTCGTTTTCCACTTTTTCGCCCACGAACAAAGATTTGGGGAGGAATGCTGCGGATCGGAGGTACCTGCCGGCGCTGAGTTTTTGCTGCTCTTCGTTTACATCATGCTCGTTTACGCGATTATTCGCGGCTTTGGACCAGCAGCTCAGGCGGGTTTCGGGATCGGCGCACGCGTGATGCAGGCGCTTTTTCTGCCTGTGGTGGCGCTCAGCTTTGCAGTGTCGCCTGTGGTAGGGCAGAACTTTGGTGGGCGCCGGGCGGATCGAGTCCGCCATTCCGTCTATTCCGCGATTGGCATCGCATCGTTGATGATGCTCGTGCTGACGTTGCTCGCATTCCTCGCGCCGGCGACGCTCATTCGCATTTTTTCACGCGACCCGAAGAGTGATCGCTTTCGGCAGCGAATACCTTCGGATCGTTTCGTTGAATTTCATTTCGGCGGGAATTGTTTTTGTAACGTCCAGCATTTTTCAGGGAATCGGCAATACGCTGCCGCCGCTGTTCAGCTCGATGACGCGGCTGATTCTTGTTTGCTGTGCCGGCGTTGCTCATCTCGCGGACGCCGGGCTTCGAGATCCGGCACGTCTGGTATCTATCGGTTGGATCGACCGTTCTTCAGATGTGCGTGAATCTTTTGCTGCTGCGGCACGAGCTGCGAAAACGACTTCGATTCGACGAACCGGAAACTTTTATTCCAGCAAGCGCGACCGCGTCGTAGCTCTGCGCGCTTCTATTATGCGCGCGTTTTTTCTCCGGCGCGTGATTGCGCGAGCAGTTGGAAACGCGAGCAGGCTGATGAATACGGCGACACAAACCCAGGCGAACCAATCGCCGGTTCGCGTGTAAAACGTTTGCTCGTGCGCGACACTTAATTTCCCACTAATTGAGACGAAGCGACCGGGCACTGTCGCCGTTTCCGCCAGGATGCGACCGCGGTTATCGCTCAGTGTTAGCAATCCGTTGCGCGCCGAACGAGCCAAGGCAAAACCGTTTTCGACCGCGCGCAGGACGGCCATGCGCGCGTGCAGCCAACGATCCAGATTGAAATCCCACGCAGGTACCAGCAGCAAGTTTGCGCCTTCAGTTGCATATTCGCGGCTGAGCTCGGGAAAATCCATGTCCTTGCAAATTTGCAGTCCCCAACGTCCCGACGCCTCATCGATAATTACTCGTTTGTTGCCAGGTTTTTCCTTTTCGACGCCAGGGACGAGATGATGCTTGTCGTAATTCGCCTCTAGTTTTCCGTCGGCGGAATACAAACGGGAAGAATTGAAGGCGCCGGACGTCGTTTTTCGAACAAGTCCAAGGACAATCGCCGCGCGTGTAGCAGTCGCAGCCGAAGAAAAGAGAGAGTCCACGTCTGCCAATGCGCTCTCGCTCAGACGTGCCCGATTTTTTCCGGGAGAACAACGGCCTGTGTTCCGGCTGGAGTAACACGGCGAACTTCGTCAGCATACTCACGCAACAGTTCCAAGGCTTGCTCTTCAGAGCCGAGGTAGACACTCATCGGCACGTCCCTGGCGATGAGCGTCACTGCGACAGATTGAGCCGAAGGATTCGATTGCAACCGCCATTTGCCAAAAACAAGCACAGCACAAACGACGAATCCGACAGCAACGGCGAGCCCGCGACGTTGCCACGGTTTTCCCGCGCCGCTCAACAGAGCTGCCGCGGCGCCTGCAAACAGAAATACGATGAAGCTGATTCCCCAAAGACCGGTGATCGCAGCGATCTGGATCACGGGGAGACAATTCATTTGTGTGTATGCGAGATTGCCCCACGTGCTGTGGGGCGATGCAATCGCGGTAAGATATTCGTACGTCACCCAGTAAACGGGCAAAGCAATCGAGGCGAGAAAGACCGATCCGCGCCGGATGAAACTGCGCACAAATAGAACGCCCAAGCCGAAAATCACGGCAGGAACTACAAAGTAGAGAATGGTGATTGGCGGCGGCAGTTCCATCTCATGCCGGACATAGTTCCATTGGTTCATTTCGCCGAGGAACCACGCAATTGCACCGAGCAGAAAAGCGCCCCGGCCGCGAAGTCGTGGCGCAATCGCGAGCACTGGGATCGGCGCCAACCAAAGCAACCACCAAATCGGATGAAGCCCGGTGCCGAGATAGAAGAATGCAGCAGACGCAAGACCGGCGGCGATGACGAGAAGAATGTTAGGAACTCGCATCCGAAGCCGTCATGATCTGGTTGTTGTCAACCTTTCTGCCAGTACGCGGGACATCGTCGAAAGGCAGAAGAGATGCTCAAGCTGGTTGGCGATCTTCGCGTCAGCGATTGCCTGCTCCTCCATATACTACCTTTCCGCCTACGATGGTGGTTTTCACCTTCACGTTGCGAATGGCTTCTGGTTTTAGGTCAAAGATGTTGTCATTCAGTATGACAATGTCAGCCAGTTTGCCAGGTGTAATGGAGCCTTTCTCGTGTTCCTGAAATTCGGCGAACGCCGAGCCCATGGTATAGGCTTCCACCGCCTCTGGCAGCGTGATCTTTTCCTCCGGAATCCAACCATCGGGATTCTTGCCATCCAGCGTGGCGCGAGTCACTGCCGCGTAAAGGCCCAACATGGGATTGAGCGGAGCGACAGGCCAATCGGTTCCGAAGGCGAGCGTCACGCCGTGATCAAGGAAGCTGCGCCACGCGTAACTGTATCGTGCGCGATCGTGACCCAGAGGTTTTTCCGCCCAGCGGCCATCGTCGATGGCGTGATAAGGCTGCATCGAAGCAATGACGTGGAGCTTCGCAAATCGCTCGAAATCTTTTTGCGCCGTGTGCTGCGCGTGCTCGATGGCAAAACGCTGGTCATGATAGCCGTGCTCCTTTTCGATATCGCCGAAAATATCCAGCATCATGGAGATTGCGCGGTCGCCGATGGCGTGAACACGCAGCTGCAGTCCGGCGGCGTCGGCCCCCATTAACCGCTCGCGCATGGCGCTGGGCGGATGCATTTCGTCACTCAACAGGCCGCGTGTTGCCGGGATCATCGGCAAACGGCTCAAACATGTACGCCGTTCGCGAGCCTAACGAGCCATCGGCATAGCCCTTGACTGCGCCGAGTCGCAGATAACTCGAGCCCCACGCGTGACGAAGTGCCAATCTTGGCCTGGTCTCGCCAGTCCGTCTCCATCGGGGCCGCGTAAATGCGCGTGGTGAGCTCACCTTTTTCCGCCAGCTCGGAATAGGCAGCCACGTCAGCAAACTCAGGATTCATGTGCTGCACACTCGTGACGCCCAGCGATGCTGCGTGTTCCAGCGCCCGGCGAGCAACGCGTATCCGCTGCTCGCGCGACATCGGTGGAATCGCCTTGTTGATCAGTTCCTGCGCTGCGTCCTTGAAAATGCCAGTGGGATTTCCGCTTGCGTCGCGCACGATGACTCCGCCGGGAACGTCCGCGGTTTTGGCGTCAACGCCGGCCAGTTTCATCGCCGCCGAATTAGCGAGCGCCTCGTGACCGTCATAGCGCTCAACGAAAATTGGAGTGGCCCCTGTCACTCCGTCAACGAGCTCTTTAGTCGGAAGCTCCGGCTTGGGCCATTTGGTTTCATCCCAGCGGCCGCCCAAAATCCATTCGCCTTTCGGCGTCTTGGCCACCTGCGCCGCGATGCGCTTCGCGAACTCCTGCGGGCTCGCAGCATCCGTAAGCTGAACTTGATCGAGCTGCGCTCCGCCTTGAATGAAATGCACGTGCGCGTCGTTGAAGCCAGGCAACACCAGCTTGTGGCCGGCATCGATCACTTTCGTTTCCGGACCGCGCCACAAATCGATCTCCGCGCGGGAGCCGACAGCCGCTATGCGATCGCCGATAACAGCCACCGCTTCGGCTCTGGGATGCTGTTTATCTACTGTGTAAACAGCGGCATTGGTAATGATCAATGTTGCCGTTGGTTTCGGCTGCGCATTCGCGTACACAGCGCTCATAAAGACCAAGGAATAAACCGCAAGTTTGTATCTCATAACAAACCCCGAGATCGTCGGGCGCCGGCGTGCTCTAGCCTTGCGGTTTAGGTGGTTGGCCGGGCTTTGCGGCTTCGCCGGGTTTTGGTGCGGCGCCCCCTGCAGGCGCGCCGCCGGGAAGATCTTCGTCAGGAGCTGCGAGAATGTCGTGTTCAGTGAAAGATTCGGGATGACTGGCCAGTTCTTTCCGTAATGCGGCAGATTTGTTCAGCTGTGACTGGGCTGGCACTGTTGCCCCACTCACTCCGCTCGTAGGTCATGACGTCGGCAATTTTTTGGTCGGTCAAGGTTTTGTCCCATGGTTGCATGACTGCGCTACCATACTGTTGGCCTTTAACTTTCACAGGGCCTTGCAAGCCTTTGAGCACGATCATGCCCATGCGTCGCGAGCCGCCGTTCGTAAATTCCGAACCTGCCAGCGGCGGATATTGACCGGGCACACCCTGGCCGGTGGCTTGATGACAAGTCTGACAATTGGCCGCGAAAATCTTTTTGCCGCGATCGCGCGGCGATAATTCGGCAGCTTGCTCCCCGCCACCTGGACCCGCCGCTGCTTTTTTCGCCGAAGGCGGCGCGCCCATCGGGTCGAGTCCGCCGCTCATGAAATTTCCAGAGTAGCGCCCGAGATATGCGCCGCCAAAAAATACCGTCAATCCGTAGATCGCGATAAGCCAAATCGAGAGCGGCTCGGCGCCGACGCGTGGCTCGCGTTTTTCACGTTGAACAGCGGCGTGCACCTGTTGGACGTCGGCCTGTTCGCCGTAATCCATTCCCTGACCGATGCGCGCTGGCGTTTTTGGTTCTTCGTTCATCGGTTGTTATTTCGAAGGAGCTGGTGACGCCGGTGGCGATCCAGCTGGAGGCGCGGGCGCTGCCGGTGCACCTCCGACTGATCTCACTTCTTTCAGCGGATGCGATTGATTGAGCGACACCAAGTAAGCGACCAGACATTTCGCATCGAAACTGGGAACAATTTCCCAGCCTTCGGGTGGCGCGTCGGAACCGGTGAGCTGCAGCGCGTCCGCCGAGCGCGCGTCACGGATGCGGTGCTTTTCATAAAGAAAACGATAGGACGGCATGTTTGAATCGACATTGATGCTGCGCGGCGAATAAAGATGCACATGATGCCACGCAGCGGAATACATCGGCGGCTCGCCAGCGGTTTGAACTGGCCATGGCGCTCCTGCTGCCGGGGACTTGGTGATACGGCCGGACTTGCACTCGCAGCGACTGCAGCGGGAGCCGGGGACTGCGCGGAGCTTGAGACCAGCGGCGCTCCTTGTTGTGCTGGCGAGCTCGGTGGCGAAGGCGAACCCGCGGCTGGCGCTCCTCCTTGCGGTGCAGCTGACGCGGCGGGACTTCTTCCTCCACTCGGTGATGCTGCGAGGAGCGACAGCACCGACTGGAGCCGGGCTCGCCTGTTCCGCGGGGGCACGCGCGCCGATATTCGCGATGTCCTGGCCCATTCGCATTTTCCCGAGAGACACCGGTTGTTCGAAAATGTAATCGCGCGGCGCGCTGCGACGATTTCCCCATTTTCGTTCGATGTCGGCCGCAGCGTAATCGGCGCGCACTTGCTGGCTGTGGCAATAAATGCAGCCGTTCGCGGCGTAAACGTGCGCGCCGCGCTCGAACATTCCCGATTGCGGCTGTGGATAAATGTCGGTGCCTTCTTCGTCCGATTGAGGATCGAGATGGCCGATTTGCCAGTTCGGAACAACGGTCAATCCGAGCCACGAAAAGGCGAACGTGCCGAAGATTCCGAGAAAGAGAGGGGCGAGTCCCTTCATCAGTGCCCTCCGGAAGCCTCCGCTTCAACCGGGTTGAGAAATGTGGGGACGGTCGATGTGCGTCCCAATCCCAAGAGCATCAACCCGAAGTGATACGCGAAAATAAAATGCGACGCGGTAAGCAAAAGACCGGCGAGGCTACGCCCGCGCAGATACGGCAGTACCGTTTCCACGCTCTCACTGAACGCGAGCGAAGGATCCTCCATGCTGGAACCTTGAAGAAAACCGCCCGCGAGCAGCATGAGCGTCATCAGGCCGATTCCATAAGCCGATGCCCAGAAATGCAGTTTGATCAACGAAGCGTAACGCCATTCGCGGCCGATCAAACGCGGGACGATGTAGTACATCGAACCAAAAATCACCATGGTGAAAAATGCGTACAGACCGAGATGCGAGTAAGCGACGCTGGCCTGGGTGAAGTTGACGTAGCGCGCCACCGAGCGGAGCGAGATCAACACGCCGACTACGCTAAAGACCGTGTAAGACATCGCGCCGAACACGGTGAACCGCAGCGTCGGGCTGTAGCGCATCAGCGGAAAATAACCCTGCATGGTCATGTGATGATTCAGGCCAACGGTCGCCACCGGAATCATCGTGAGGATCGTCGCCGCGATGCTGGCCGTAATCATCCATGCCGGAAACGGTCCGTCGATCAGCCGCTGCATTCCGGTCCAGCTCGAGAACAACGCGTAACTCCAAAAACCGATTGTGGCCAGATGGTAACTGTAAACCGGGCGGCCGATGACCTTTGGAATCATGTAATACGCGGTGCCGAGGGCGATGGCGCCGAACCAAAGAAAGAGCAGATTGTTTGCGTACCACCAGCCGACAGCCGATTGCAACACGCCCTGCACGGGCACGACGAAGAGCATCAGTTGCCCGGCGGCGTACAGCCACGGGAACCAGAGGAACGCGCCGAGCAAATACCATTGCGTGATGTAAATTTGCTCGCCGCGTCGATAGCGAAACATGAGCACCGCCCACGAGGCGACGAGCGTGTAAGCGACGAAAAGAATGATCGCTGCGTAGCCCGGAAACTCGAGCCATTGATAACCGGTGCTGTCACCGAGAAGGACGCCGCCGACACCCAGCAGCACTCCTAAATTCCAAAAGCAAGCGCCCGCAACCAGCAACAGCGGATATCGAAGCACCGTCCGACACAATCGCGCCATGAGCCAAATCGCGGTTCCCATTCCAGCCATGGACGCCCAGCCATAAACCATCACGTTCATGTGGGCGGGACGCACACGTCCCCACGTCAAAAAGCTGACGTTCGAAAGCAAATCAGGTGAGTGCAATTTGAATGAAACGAAACCGGCCAGCAGCGTGCCGAGGATCAGCCACGCCATCGCGGACGTATAAAACATCAACACCGGCACGCGCGTTGACGCGTCGATGTACGCGCGCTCGAACTGCTCTGTGTCCCCTGCGACAGCAGAGATCGCTGGCTCTTTCAAAGGAATTCCGGTGGCGTTCATGGAGCTTTGGCTGGAGCGGGTGAAGCGGAAGCGGGAGGTGATGATTGCGCTGCGGGTGAAAGTGATGCAGCGGGCTGCGTGGCGCCCGGTTGCGGAGAACCGGCGGGCGCGGGCGAAGCGGCCTGCGCTTCCGGCTTGCCCGCCGTAGCCTCGGCGGAGGCGGGCGTAGCGATCGGACCCGCCGCGGCGGGTTTTTGCTGCGCCAACTGCGCAATCGTTAGTTCCATGGCGCGACTGATCGGAATGCGCACAACGCCTTTGTTCTTGTCGATCCAGGCGTAAGTATTCAGCGCCTTATCAGCGTCTTCGCGAGACGTTTTCAGATTTTCCATCCGTTTTTTCGCGCGCGTCTCTTCGTAATCACTTCCGCGTGGCGAGGGTCCAATTATTGCCAGCACGATTACGCCGAACAATGCGAAGAGAAGCACCACCCCTAACCACGTGGACAACGGGGCGCGCGAACGTGCGATGTGGCGAAGAGATTCGGGCTCGGCCATTTCAGTTGACTGTGTTCAGGGATTCGATCAGGCGCGGATCGCGGACAGGAAACAGCGAGGTCCTGGGCACGAGTCGCAGATAAACAAAACCGAGCGTAGCGCCCATGGCGATAAGCGAAAGCAAATCCCAGATGCTGACGTGGACGCCGGTGCCATGTAACGAGGGCAAGACGACGAGGTACATGTCGAGCATCTGCATGCAGACAATCCATCCCGCGACGATGCAGAGCTGGTGCGGATGCTGCTTGATCGATTGCAACAGCAAAATTGGAAAAGCAATGAAGAAACGCCCGATCACCAACAGCATGCTGAGCGCCCACCACGACTCAGTGTTTCTGGTGATAAAAAATTGCGTCTCTTCTGGAATGTTTGCATACCAGATGAGCATGTACTGGCCGAAGCCGATGTAGGCCCAGAATACGGAGAAGGCCAGCATCCATTTCCCCATGATGTGATAATGCTCGACGGTAACCACGTCCTTCAGATAACCGGCTTGGCGCAGGGCCGTGATCACCAGCACGAGGAGCGACATCGAGCTGCCCGCCGCGCCTGCGAAGATGTACACACCAAACATCGTTGAAAACCAGCTGTAGTTCAGGCTCATCAGCCAATCGAACGCGCCGAAGGTCAGGCAAAGCGCGAACATCGGCAGACTGATAAACGACACTTTTCGCATCCCGATGGTGAAACGCGGATTGCCGTCCTTGTCCTGTCGCGCGGAGAACCGGCGCAAAGCGAGTGCGGCAAACGCAAAGAAGCCGAGGAATACCACGGCGCGCACGAGAAAGAAATGCCAGTTGAGATAAGCGCGTTTGGAATCAAGCGACGCCTCGTGCCCCGGTGGAATATCCATCCAAGCATAAAGATGGTGGCGAAGGAGAAGGATGGGCACGAAGAGAAGCGCCAGCACTGCCAGCAATGCGGCGATGTTCTCCAACTGCCGGCGCACCACGACGGACCAATCCGCATCAGTCGCGTGATGGACGATCGTCCAGAAAAAGCATCCCGCGCAGAGCGTGAAGAAAAATGCGAAAGCAAACAGCCAGGAATAACTAAACTGATGCGGATTCACGACTGCTCCGACAGCGCAGAGCACGAGCGCAATCACTGCAATCAATCCGAGGAGGAACGAGAGCCCAGCGAAACGGCTGCTCTCGAAATATTCGCCTTCGGGCGTAGGGACTGTATGTGAACGTTCGCTCATTTTTTGGGCGTCTCTTGCTTTGCTGCGGGTTTAGCCTCGGGCGGTTTGTTTTCAGCCGGTTTGTCCAAATCGCCCTGATGTTCCCGTGGCACATCGGCAATCGCCGCGTTCTGGCTGCGCTGTAAAGCGCGCAAGTAAGCGATGATCGCCCATCGATCCGGCACGATGATGTTCGGCCCGTAAGCCATCATGGTGTTTTTCCCGTTGGTGATCGTGTTGAAAATTTCGCCGTCCGACATTTTGCGGAGGCGTTCATCCTGCAGCGAAACTACGGTCGCGAGGCCGTATTGTTTGGTGATGCCGTTGCCCGCAGCAGCGGCGCCGTGGCACATCACGCAGGTAATATTGAAACGCTGTTGCCCGCGCTCCATCAATTCGCGCGTCACCTCGAGCGGAATCCCAGTTCCCCAGTGGTCTCCCATCTTGCCCGTGTTGTAGTAATCAGTGCCGACGCTGAAACTCGCATATGGATGCGACCAGGGTCCGACCGCGGCATCCTGCGTCTCGGGCGTCTCTGGCTTCGGCATTTCGTAGCCAATTGGAACCGTGCCGGCGACCGGTAAACGCGGGCCGCGTCCATCCGCAAAGAAATCGAGCGGCGCTTGTGCGCGCACTTTCATCTGGCGCACCATATCTGGAAAAACCTCCAGCGGCGGTTGCGTGCTGATTTGTCCACGAAATCCAAACACCGCGATGACCGCGATCGTGCACAAAACAAAAATCACAACAAATGCGCGCAACATATTTAGTCCTCGTGAACGATGGTGATGTGTTGGCCGCCAGTTTGTTCCAGCAATTCGCGCACGCCGTTTTCGGTAAATCGCGGATCGCGCGCTTCAATTGCCAGGAAAAATCCGTCGTTCGTTACGCGACTGAATCGCTCCCAGTTAAACATGGGGTGATACCAGCGCGGTAACCCGTTCATTACCTGCCACGCAAAGAATGCGGCGAACGCGCCGAGAAGCACTGTCAGCTCGAACATGATGGGGAAAAACGCCGGAACGGTCCAAAAATTCCACGGCTTACCGTGCACATCGAGCCGATAGAGACCCCACGACGGGCCAAATTCGACAAGGGCAGCGGTAAGCAAACCGGAAACTCCGCCAAACAAAACCCAGCCGCTCAACCACGATTTTCCCAGTCCCATCGCTTCATCCATTCCGTGGATGGGGAATGGCGAAAAAACATCCCAGCGTCTGAATCCTGCATCGCGGACGTGCTTGGCCGCTTCGTACAGGGCGGCGGCGCTCGGATATTCCGCAGCCATGGCGTAAACCTTGTGACCAGCAGGAGTCCGCATCATCGTGTCCGCTCCCTTCGATGAACGATGGCTGTAGCCGCCTCGCTGTGCGAGGCGCACCGCTGAGCTGTTTGCAAAGCGCAGGTCGCGCGTCTCACAGAGACGCGGCTACAGAAACGGCGGAATCCTCTCATCGTGTGCGCTCCTTTCCGCCAGGCGATACAGATTGAATTCCGGGAGACGTAGCAAGATGCACGTCCGCTTCCGGCACGGCAGTTTTCACCTCCGACATTGCGATCATCGGCAGAAACCGAACGAAGAGCAGGAAGAGTGAAGTGAAGATTCCGAGCGTGCCGATGTACGTCCAGATGTCCACCCAGGTAGGGATAAACAAGCCCCATGACGACGGGATAAAATCACGATGCAATCCGCCGACGATAATAATGAAGCGCTCAAACCACATGCCGGCGTTGACGCACATGCAGACGAAATAAACGACGTAAACGTTGTAACGGCACCAGCGGAACCAAAAGAGCTGCGGCGAAAGCACGTTGCAGAACAACATGCCAACCCACCAATACCACCAGTAAGGTCCAAAAACGCGGTTCCAAAACCCGAACCGCTCGTAGGAATTGCCGCTGTACCAGGCGATGAAAAATTCCATCGTGTAGGCGTAGCCGACGAAGGAGCCGGTCAGCAAAATGATCTTCGCCATTTTGTCGATGTGCTGCGGCGTGATGACATCGTACAGCTTGAACATGGCGCGGCACGGCAACAGCAGCGTTAACACCATGGCGAACCCGCCAAAGATCGCGCCCGCCACAAAGTAAGGCGGGAAAATTGTGGTGTGCCAGGTCGGCAGGACGGACGTTGCGAAGTCAAACGATACCACGCTGTGCACCGAAAGAACCAGCGGCGTAGAAAGACCGGCCAAAAGCAGATACGCCATTTCGTAATGACGCCAGTGCCGATTCGAGCCACGCCAGCCAAGGGCGAAGATTCCAAAAAGGAACTTCCTGATCTTTGTGGTTGCCCGGTCGCGCAAGGTCGCCAGGTCCGGAACTAAACCGGTATACCAAAATAAGACCGAGACCGTGAAATAGGTCGAGACGGCAAACACGTCCCACATCAGCGGGCTACGGAAGTTTTGCCAGATCCCCCAGTTGTTAGGAAACGGCGCAAGATACCACGCCATCCACACGCGCCCTACGTGCACGCCTGGGAAAATCGCCGCGCAAATCACAGCGAAAAGCGTCATCGCCTCTGCAGAACGATTGATTGAGGTACGCCATTTCTGCCGGAGTAAAAATAAGATCGCGGAGATGAGTGTGCCTGCGTGTCCGATACCGATCCAAAAAACGAAGTTGGTGATGTCCCAGGCCCAGCCGACCGGGACGTTGTTTCCCCAGGTGCCGACACCCGTTGAAATCTGGTAGCCAAGACAAAAGAGACCGAACGTCGCGGCACTCGCGGTGATAGTGAACGCCACCCACCACCAGCGCGGGGCTGGTTGTTCCACGACACCCGAAATGCGCTCCGTCAGCCAACTGAAATTGCGCCGGTTCAGAACAAGCGGCACGTGCGCGATCTGGCGTTCCGCTTCTTCAATTTCCGGCGCTGCTGGTGCTCCGTCCATAATTCAAATTCGCGGTCATCCCGAGCCGCGCAGACGGCGAGGGACCTCCCGCTCGATGATTGATTACACAAGGAACATTTGCGTGCCCTGCGCAGCCGGTGTGTGATCCTTCGCTCCGCTCAGGATGACATGCGAGGAGAAGCGGGCCCGCCGTTTGATGTGTATCATTCTGGTAATTTCTCTACCAAACTTGCCACTCCGATATTCTCCGCGTCCGGCATTTTCGGATTCGGATTGCGGATGCGCGCGAGATAGCTGGTGCGCGCACCGATGTTCAAGTAATCGAGCAGCCGGTAATTGCGATCCTGCTGTTTCATTTTTGAAACACGACTTTCCGGATCTTTGATGTCGCCAAAAACGATCGCCCCGGTGGGGCAGGCTTGCGCGCACGCCGAGGTAAAGGAATCGCGCGGGATCCGCGTGTCCGCAGACGCGCCTGCACGGGCGTGCGCCGCAATCTTTGCTTCCTCGATGCGTTGCACGCAGAAAGTGCATTTCTCCATCACGCCCCGCATCCGCACGGTGACGTTTGGATTTTTCTGCATCTTGATCATGTCCGGAGCGCCTTTAGTCGTGAGCGGCGCGAAATATTCTTCGTAGACGCTGAATGCGCCTTTGATCTTCCTTTTGCCGACTGGCCGCTGATTGTAATCGAAAAAATTGAACCGGCGCACCTTGAACGGGCAATTGTTCGAGCAATAGCGCGTGCCGACGCAGCGATTGTAAGCCATGACGTTCAGGCCGTCCTCGCTGTGGACCGTCGCGTTCACTGGGCAAACGGTCTCGCACGGCGCGTTTTCGCAATGCTGGCAGGGCATCGGTTGATGGACCATTTCCGGGTTCTCTGGCCAATCACCACGGTCCTGGTTGTATGGTTTCCGGCTGGCGTAATAGCGGTCGATACGAAGCCAGTGCATGATGCGGCCATGCGCCACTTGTAACTTACCCACGACAGGGACGTTGTTCTCGGCCTGACAGGCGACAACACACGCGCTGCACCCGGTGCAAACATTCAGGTCGATAGACATTCCCCACTGCTGTGGTGCGTCTAGTGGCGGATGCGAGTAAATGCTCGGCGGCGGATGCGGTAGTTCCTCTTCGCCCGGAACCTTCTTCGCGAACTCGTTATTTGCACGATAGCCTTCCATCGTTGCTTCCCTAACCAGACCGCGCCCTTCAATGCTGAACTGTTCCTGCATGATCGAGAACGGATAAGTGCGACCGACTCTGGTCACTTTCACACTCTCAATTCCCTTCCCGCCGGCGATGGCGAAATACGGATTTGCCGCTGTACGCAAGAAGTAACCATTGAAGCCGGATTGCTCTGCGATTCCCGGTCTTTCCTTCAGTGCTCCGCCCGCATACGGCAGCGCGTAGAACTCTGGCATCTTTCGCCCGTAACCCAGCGAAATTGTGATCGAATTATCGGCGTGACCGGGCGACACAAGTGCAGCAATGACGAGCTCGCGTTCAATCGGCTGCGCAGCAGCGCCTTTTTCTGTGATCGTGATTTGCACAAGGTCGCCCGTACGCACTCCAAGTGCCTTCGCGAAACCAGGACTCATCAGTGCGGCATTGTCCCAGGTGAGTTTCGTGATTGGATCGGGCAACTCCTGCAGCCAGCCGTTATTGGCGTAGCGGCCATCGTCCATTGCGTAACTCGCTGCCAGCACAATCTCAGGTGAATCCGGCGTGGGGGGCGGCGGTATGGTCCACGAGCTTTGAGCTAGCGACCCAACTGCGTTTGCGTTGAAGGAGGCAGTCTGATCACGCGGCTGAACGTGCGAAGCAAAGCCGTCATGAAGGAAACGCGACCACGCAGTTTGAAAATCTCCCGGCGGATTGGTGGCACGGAAAGTTTCCTGCACGAGTTCGGGCCCGTCTGTTTTCGGACCAGCCAGCAGCGCGTTGAGCAGTTCGATTTCCGAAAATCCGCCGAAGAGCGGCAGGATCATTGGCTGGATCGACAAGTAATCGCCCCCGGCGGTCAGCGCGTCGCCCCACGATTCCAGGTAATGCGACAGCGGAACGTGCCAATGGCTGAGCGCAGATGTGGCGTCCTCGTGATAACCGAGTCGCACAATCTCAGGCACTTTTTTCTGCAGATCGGCCCAATCAAGCGGCAGCTTCGTGTCGCGATCTTGCACCAAGCCGCGCTTTGCATTGTAAACCGGATCGCCGCCGAGAATAAAAAGTTGCTTGATCCGTCCATCGTTGATGTCCGATGCAAGTTGTGAGATGTCGATGGTGTGCGGACTCTGCGGAGCCTGCCGGACTACCAACGTCTGGCCGACATTTTTTAGCGCAACGTTGATTGCATAAACCAGTAATTGCACCGCGAGCGGTTGATTGGGGCCGACCAGCACCAAACTTGCGCCGGGTTTTGTAAGAAGATCATTTGCCGCCTCGCTCAACCATTGCTCATCGAATGTTTCTCCGCCTGCAGGAGTTTGGAGAGTTCCCAGGACTCCGCTCAGGCTAGCATCGTTCGTCGCGTGTAGAATTTTTTGTGAGAGCGCGTGGGCGCACGCAGCGATTTGGCTCGCTGGACAACGCAGCCGGTGGTCAGCCATTGCACCGGTGAGAGTGAAGCGATTCTCGACAACGTACAGCCGATTCATGTTGTCTTTCGAAGAGTTCACTCTTCGCCGCGAAGTGAATGCGCGCACCGATTCGAGATCGCCTTGACCGCAATCGAGAAAATCGCTGTCCAAAGCGAGAATGACATCGGCGCGATCCAGTTTTGGAATCAGCCGCGCGCCAGCCCCGAACGCGCTTTGCGCAGCAGTCATCTGCTCCTCACTGAGGAGTGGTTCATAAACGCACCAGCGCATGCTCGGAAACATTTTTTCCAATTCACTGCGCAGTCGTTCACGTGTCGGCGAAAGTGTTTCACCAACGAGGAAGGCAAGACCGTCGCCTTGTTGGCTGGTAATCGTGTCGCGAAGCTTTCCGATGTAGGTGTCAAACTCCGCGCGATTGCTCGCTTTGCCTTTGTGAACGAAGCGCTGCGAGCGCGACGGGTCGTACAGATCAAGAATCGACGCCTGAACAAAAGTGTCGGTCGCGCCACCACTGGCCGGGTGCATCGGATTGCCTTCCAATTTGATTGGGCGTCCATCCACGGTCGTGGCGATCAGCGGAATCCCTCCGGTGCGTCGCGGCACGGCGGTGGCGTAGTAGAGGAATTTTCCGGGAATCGTCCATTCCACGCTCTTGGTAAAGGGAACCAGATGCATTTCCGGCCGACGACAACTCGTCAGCCCAACCCCTGCCAGCGCCATGGATGCGCCCATCAATTTCAGAAAATCGCGGCGCGACCATTCGTCGCCGTTCAGCTCTGCGGCACCAGAAGGAAATTCGCGTTCCAACCATTGGCGAAATTCAGGCGTGTCGCTTAACTCACCAAGGCCTCGCCAGTAATGCTTTCCGTTTACTGGCTCGGGCGGATGTTGGAAGACGCGTTTCATCGGTGGCACCCCTGACAATTTTGCGGCGGAGTAATATTCCAGCGCTCCTTCAGCGTCTGGCCGATCTCGGCTTGCGTGAGCTTTTTCTTCTTCGAAAAATCTTCGCGCGCGCCCCTTGGCTGCCCGTATTTCGCGACAAACGCCGCCGGCTTCACGTCTTCCGGTTTCCAATCGAGATTAAAAACCTGATCCTCGGGACGCAGGAAATTTTCCGGGTGCCGATGGCACTCGAGACACCAGGCCATGCTGTGCGGCTTGGCCTGATAGACCACCGGCATGTGATTGACCGGACCGTGGCAACTGAAACAACTGACTCCCCGGTTCACGTGCGCCGCATGATTGTAATAAACGTAATCGACCGTGCGATGGATCCACACCCAATCGATGGGGTCGCCCGTCTTCCAACTAGCGCGCACTGGTTCCAGTTTCGGGTTGTCCTTTTGCACCTGGGTATGGCAGTTCATGCACAGCTGTGTGTTGGGCACGTTCGAGTGCGCCGCTACTTCCACAAAGCTGTGACAATACCGGCAATCCATTCCCAGTTGCGTGACGTGAATGTCGTGCGGAAACGGCACCGGCTGGATCGGTTGATAACGCACTTTGGTGTACTTTGGCGTGACGTAATACCACGTGCCGGCGGTCAATCCACAAACGATCACGATGCCGCAAACCACGAGCTTGATCGGCACCCAATTCGTCCAGCGTGGAAAGAAATTTGCCATGATTACGAATCGGCAGCCGCGCGTCGCCACGCTGCCAACAAAACAAAACTAAGCTCAGGAACTGTCTGGTTCAGACGCTGCAAAGGGTTAAGGTTAATTGCTCGTCCGAGGGGTAACGATGATTCTATAAACAGGTCGGGAGAGGGCAAAACAAATTTCGTGGTTCATGTTGATTTAAAAATTGTCGTGCGACATCCGATCACGTCAGAACTCCCCCAAACCGTCAAGCCCGGAAGATCGAGGTAAATCGTGATGACGGTGATCGATGACAGAGTTATTTTTAGCGAGTGACAATTAATATGACCGGCGTGGCGCTCCAAAATCCAAAACTACGTGCGACCCTGGCGCTGCCTCTCTGCTTCCTGTCGTTTGTGCTGGCTGAGTCGCACTCGACGGCGGCTATCCCCGAACATGAGCATCCCGTACCGGAAAAGCTTGGCAGTGTCCAGTTTCCTACTTCGTGCTCGAGCAAAGTGCAGAAAAGTTTCGAGCGAGCGGTGGCGCTTTTGCATTCGTTTGCATACTCGGCAGCGGAAAAAGCATTTCGCGATGTGGCAGCCAAAGATCCCAATTGCGCTGCGCCGCACTGGGGTGTGGCGATGACTTATTTCCATCAGCTGTGGGAGCCGCCGGTTGCGCCGCAAAACGTCGCTCGTGGGCTTGCCGAAATCGAACAGGCTAAAAGGCTCAGCAGCTCGGATCGCGAGCGCGGATTCATCGACGCGCTGAGTTTGATTTACGCAAATGCCGATTCTCTGCCCTACCAGGAACGGCTGAATCGTTACGCGGAGGCCATGCGCACGCTTGCCGGGCGTTATCGGAACGACGCCGAGTGCCAGATTTTTTATGCGCTCGCGCTCATCGCCACGGCACCGTCCAGCGACGCGACCCATGCAAAACAGAAAGAGGCTGCTGCCATCCTTGAGCGATTATTCAAGAAATCTCCGCAACATCCTGGCATCGCGCATTACCTGATTCACGCCTGCGACAATGCAGAAATGGCGCGGCAGGGCGTCGCTGCGGCGAGGGCGTACTCGCAAATCGCTCCCTCAGCGCCACACGCTTTGCACATGCCATCGCACATCTACACGCGACTGGGAATGTGGGACGAATCGATTGCTTCGAACCTGGCGGCACAAAAAGCTGCGCGCGAACAAGGCGACAAAGGCGAGGAACTACACGCGATGGATTATCTGGTTTATGCCTATCTCCAACTTGGCCGTGACGCCGACGCTGCGCGCGTGCTCGATGAACTGCGCGCCATAAGCGAGCTTGACGGCAGCGATTTCAAGATGGGCTACTCGGCAAGCGCAATGCCTGCGCGCTACGCGATCGAGCGCCGCCAGTGGTCAGATGCGGCGCAACTGCTTCCAGTGGATGGGGCGGCGCCGCAAGTCTCGGCAGTCACACTTTGGGCGCGAAGCGTCGGACTCGCCCGCAGCGGGAAAACGGCTGACGCGCGACAGGAAATCGAAAAATTAAGGGGCGCTTACGAAAAATTGCGCGCAGCCGGGGACGATTACTGGGCGACGCAGGTAAACGTCCAGATGAGCGAAGCGCTCGCTTGGGTCGCGCAGGCTGAAGGAAAAGCTGACGAAGCTCTCAAGCTAATGCGCGCGGCCGCCGATGAAGAAGACGCCATCGAAAAGCGTCCCGTTACACCCGGGGCGATTGTTCCAGCGCACGAACAACTTGGTGATCTTCTGCTCGAATCAGATCATCCCCAGGAAGCCCTCACAGAATTTGAGCGTGCGCTAACGATGACTCCGCAACGTCGTGGCGCATTGATGGGCAGAGACCGTGCTCGCGAGATGCTTGCTTCTGCGAAACCGAATAAAAACTAAAGTCGCAATCCGATTCTGGCTTTATGGAGATCAAAATTCCCGGACTTCATCACGTCACTGCGATTGCCAGTCATCCACAGCGCAATCTGGATTTTTACGCTGGCGTGCTCGGATTGCGTTTCGTCAAGCGCACGGTGAATTTCGATGATCCGGCGACTTACCACTTTTATTTCGGCGATGCGCGCGGTACCCCTGGCACAATCCTGACGTTTTTCCCGTGGCCGGGCGCGCGGCGCGGAATTCGCGGCACAGGCCAAGTCGATGCTGTGGCATTCGCGATTCCAAAAAACTCGACTGGCTACTGGCTGGAGCGCTTGAAACAAGAACATGTGCCGGCGGAAAGAATGAGTCCCCGGTTTGATGAAGAACTGATTCGCTTTATCGATCCAGACGGACTTCTTATTGAATTGATTGAATGGGCTGCGGCTCCAAACGTCGAGCACTGGCACGGCAGTTCAGTACCAGCGGAATATTCCATTCGCGGATTTCACAGCGTCTCCGCGGCTTTGGAGGGGTACGAACGCACTGCAAAATTGCTGACGGAAACTTTTGGTTACCGGTTGGTTAATCAGTCGAATAATCGTTTTCGATTCGCTTCACAGAATGAAACTGCCGCCGGTCGCGTGATCGATCTGCTTTGCATGCCCGATGCGCAC
Organism: uncultured Verrucomicrobiae bacterium; assembly: GCA_963741065.1. Classification (GTDB taxonomy): domain Bacteria; phylum Verrucomicrobiota; class Verrucomicrobiia; order Chthoniobacterales; family UBA10450; genus Udaeobacter. The sequence continues at coordinate 27,774 of CAVUGV010000013.1, forward strand.
CCGGGCCGCGTCGCTGCCGGCTCTGTTCATCACATCGCCTTTCGCGCGCGTGACGACGCGGAACAGCGGCAATGGCGGGAGCATCTTGTTGCCCTTGGATACAACGTCACCCCGGTGATCGATCGCATTTATTTTCATTCGATTTATTTCCGCGAACCGGGCGGCATTCTTTTCGAAATCGCAACCGACCCGCCGGGCTTCACATTGGATGAAGACTTGAATCAACTCGGCAAAAATTTGCGACTTCCGCCGTGGCTGGAGTCATCTCACGCGCAAATCGAAAAAGTTTTGCCGCCGATCGCGCCTCCTACAAACCAATGACGCCGGATTTTATTCACGAGTTCGTTCCCGGTTCGTCAAATCGCACGCTGCTACTCCTGCATGGCACCGGTGGGAATGAGCACGATCTCATTCCGCTCGGACGCGAGCTTGATCCAAATGCCGCGTTGCTGAGCCCACGCGGAAAAGTTTTAGAGAATGGCATGCCGCGATTTTTTCGGCGACTGGCCGAGGGCGTATTCGATCTGGAAGACCTGCAAAAGCGCACGCACGAGCTGGCTGATTTTGTCGCGGCAGCGGCGGATCGCTACGATATCGGTAACAAGAACATTGTTGCGGTCGGCTACTCGAATGGCGCGAATATCGCCGCGAGCACATTGTTGCTGCGCCCCGAAATTCTCGCGGGCGCAATTCTATTTCGCGCGATGATTCCGCTCGAGCCGGAGGAACGACCGGATCTCGCGAACGTCCGTGTTTGGATTGGAGCGGGAAACCACGACTCAATCATTCCAGTCTCGGAAACGCAGCGTCTCGTCGATCTCCTGAGAGCCGCTGGTGCGGATGTCACCGTCCGATTTCTCAACGCAGGACATGCGTTAACGTCTGCCGACATTTCGCTGGCCCGCGATTGGCTGCACAAACTGTGAGCTACGCAGCGATTCCGTTGCTGGTGGCCTCAGCGAAATGGAAGCGGGACCACTTCGACCGGAATTGGTTTAGCAGAATTTTTCGCCGAGGACGCATCTAATTTGGTGTCGGGGCTGTTAAACCCGCGTTTCACATATCCGAGCGCGATTTCCTTTCCGATTCGTTCGCTGCGCGTTGCGGTCGTAACCCAGCCGACCTCTCTTCCCGCTGCCGAAGGAGCGGCAAGTTTCATTCCCGGCCGGAGCGGCACATCGTCCAGCGAAATCAACCCGCATAAGCGTTTGTTCGTCTGGCCTGACATCTTTATTCGCGAGATGACTTCCTGGCCGATGTAGCAGCCTTTCTCGTAATCGATCGTCCGTTGTTCCAGATTGGCTTCGATCGGGATAATCTCCTCCGTCAGTTCGGAGCCCCAGCGAGGAATCCCCTGTTCGATTCGCATGACCTCTGCGACAGCAGGATCGACAAATCCAAATGCTGAGGACAATTGTTGCCAGACAGCATCGTGAAGCGCCGCGTCACTCCAGATGTCCCAACCTAGCTCGGCGAAGCGGCGCACGGAAGCAATCCGGCCATGCTCAGGAGTTGGCGATTTTTCCGACAGAACATGAAACAGCGAGAATTGATCAGTGACGTCCTCAATTTGAACATCGTCGGCAATGACGTAGCGCTCCAACCGGCTGCGGAGTGTTTCGCGAAGCTCCGGCTCGGCGTCCACCAAAAAGGACTCGTCCAGTGCACTAACGAAAATGTGGGCGTTCATCTTGCCTTTCGCATTAAGCACGCACGCCTCAATGGCGACTGTTTCGCTGGCCTTGCTCAAATCATTTGTGATTTGCCCGTTGAGAAACCGAAACCGATCGGTCCCGGTGATGCGAAACTTTGCGCGGGGTGACAGATCGACAAAACTCGCCTGCCCAGCTTGCGACGGCTGCGTCATTCCTGTCCGGACGAAAACCGGCTCAGCAATTGTTTCAGAAACCCACGGCGTAATGGAGTCGTTTCATTAGCGCCGCCGCCGGCTGCTGTCCCAAAACTGAGCAAAGGCTGCTGCGAATCTGCGCCGCGTGCGTTTTGCGGTTCAAGTTTTTCCGTCTCCGACTCCGCTGAGTCAATGATCGCAGGACCGCTGCCTGCTTCGCCATCTTGCTCGTCCGTTGGCGGCTGATCAGATGCCGCAGCAGGCTCCTGCAAATATTTGCGCGCGACCGATGAATAATCGTCGTCGCCGTGACCCCACTGCATTTGCTCGAGCAACTGGTCGCGGGCCGCAGCGGTCACGCCCAGGTCGAGATAATGCGACAAAGCGATCTGACTGGCGATCTGCATATCTTTCTGCATGTGCTTAACCGAAAATTGCGGCTCAAAATCGCGGTCGAGCATTTTCGGCAGCTTCAGAGCCAGAGTGCCAGAATAACTGGCATTGGCTCGCATCGCTTCGACGAATTTCTCCAACGGCACACCTAGCGCTTGTACCAGTCCAAGAGCTTCTGCTGCGGCTTGCGCGCTTGCGGCTGTGATCATGTTGGTTGCGATTTTGATCGCGCTTGCCTGGCCAACTGTTCCCACCTCGATAATCGTTTTGCTGCTGGCCTCAAGGATTGGACGCGCTTCACGCAACGCCGCCCCGGTCCCTCCGACATAATAAACCAGTTCGCCCTTTTCAGCTGCAGGCTTGCTTCCGGTAAATGATGCCTCTACAAAGCGCGCCCCCCGACGTTCGACAACTTCTGCCGCAGCACGCATCGAATCCGGAGCGACAGTTGAATGCGCAAGGACGACGTGACGCGGTGCAAGGTCTGCGCTTAGTTGCTCGACAGTCTGTAGCAGAGCTTCGTCGTCGGAAACAAAGATTTGAATGTAATCGCAAAGGTTCGCCAGTTCCCCGGGCGAGCCGACAAAATTTGGCACGGGCCGCGGCGAACGGTTCCAGACGAAAACCGGAAACGCTTTGCGGCGAAGATGCGCGGCCACTGCGCGACCGATGATCCCAAGGCCGATCACGCCAACGTTCTTATGCGTTGGATGGGACGTAGATGCGAGGCGCTCCATGGAGGCGAGAGTTCACTTTCAGACTGCCGGGAAACGTTGCAACTGGCAATCCTGAAATTTGGGCGAGCCGGCGTGACTTGTGATTCGTTACACCGTTAAAGCGGGCTCGATTCAAAGGTTCAACGCTTTAACGCGAATTCAGACAGGTAATATATGGCGACGGACCCGACGGTCTGAAGACTCTGGGCGCTGATTTTATCCATTGTGTCATCGGCTGTGTGCCACCAGGGATAATCAAAATCAATGATGTCGAGTGTCGGAATTCCGATCGCATTCAGCGGCGCGTGATCGTCGATCAGCTCCTGGCCCAGGTAGGTGAAGTAGCTTCGCAATTTGAGCGCTTCCGCCGCGGCAAAAATATCGCGCGACATCTCCGCAGGCGAATCTGAGGGAAGCGTGATGCCGAGCGACCGGTCGCCAACCATATCAAACAAAAGCCCGCCGCGAAATTGTCGGGTGCCTTGGAGTTGCCTGGCAAAATAACGGCTTCCGTACAAACCATCCTTCTCAGAAAACTGCTCGCAGGCTTCTTCGCCATCAAAAAACACCAGCTCAATTTTTCTGGCCAGATCCGGATGCTGCCCCATTACCCGGGCTAATTCCAGGAGCAGACCGGTGCTGGAACCGCCGTCGTTCGCTCCGACAAACCGAATGGTATCGAACATTTTTGTGTCGTAATGCGAGCACAATAAAAACGAGGGGGACGCCGCTTTCCCCCGCGCAGAAAATTGGGCAATCAAATTTACGAACTGGATCTTACCCAGCGGGGTGTCGTCATTGAATGCTTGACGGGTTACCTGCCATCCAGACCGACGAAGTTGATCCTCAATGTAATCTCTGGATTTTTCAATAGCCTTGGAGCCAGCCGGGCGCGGCCCGAAATCAACGAGGCGTTGAACATGGGCAAGGGCTTTCTCGCCTGAGAATTCTTCCCAGGTTTTGGGCGTATCGCTGTTCGTCGCTGAGATTGCCAACAAGCAAAGTGGAATCCATGTGGCAAATGCAAACGCTGTCCGATTAGTCATAGTTTGTGGGCTTTTAAGGATCAACGCTCAACGCTCAATTCAGACAGTTGGGCGTTGAGCGTTGAGAGTTGGGCGTTGGACGTTTCCCCATTAACGGTTCGACGTATGGGAACACAGCGAGTTCAGCTCTCGTCCGGCGGCAGTCCCAAGGCGGTAACGATCCGCTGGAGATCGTCCGTTCCGTAATACTCGATTTCGATGCGGCCGCGTTTGTCTCCGTGATGGATGGTGACGTGGGTGGCCAAATGCTGTTGCAACCGGTTCTGTAAATCTCCTATTGCCGTTGTCGTCGCGCCGAGTTCGATCCCGACGCGCCGAGATTTGCGCCGGGGGCGTCCGATCCCAAGCTGGCGGGCAACCAACCGCTCCGTGGAACGTACCGTGGCATTGCGCCGCAGAACTGTTTCTGCAGCGAGCAGTTGTTCCTCGGTGGCTTTTAATGCCAGCAGCACTTTTGCGTGACCCACCGAAAGCAAATTCTGAGCTAGCCAGACTTGCACCTGCGGATGCAGATCCAAAAGCCGCAACGCGTTCGCCACTGCCGCCCGGCTGCGCCCCACTTTGAGTGCGATGTCCTCCTGCCGCATTCCAAATTCGTTAGCCAATCTGGCGTACCCCTGAGCTTCTTCGATTGGGTTGAGGTCTGCACGCTGCAGATTTTCAATCAAGGACAACTCGAGCACTTCCAGGTCAGTGGCGCTTCGAATGATCGCGGGCACCGTGGGAAGTCCGATTTCCTGCGCGGCGCGCCAGCGGCGCTCGCCGGCGATGAGTTCAAATCGCGCGCCTGCCTGGCGGACGATGAGCGGTTGAATGATGCCATGCTGCCGAATGGAATCGATCAATTCCTGCAACGCGTCGCGTCCAAAATCTTTGCGCGGCTGTAACGCGCTTGGAACAATGGCCGCCAAATCAATCTGGTGCACTCTTTCGCCCGCCTCGTCCCCATCCGTACGTGCGGCGACTGAGGGCGTCCCAATTAGCGCGCCAAGACCTTTACCGAGACCAGACCGTGCCATTGCGCCTGAGGCTACCGGAACACACTCAGCAACGCAAACAGCAATCCGCGCCCAGCCGCCCGGCGATGCAATATTTTGGAGCGCGGGGCTCTACAACATTGGGGAGGCGAGGCGTTCCTCAAAAAAAATCTAAAAAAAGTATTGACACTGACAGGCGAAATTCAGTATGAACGCGGGTGGCTGCAAAACAGACAAAGGACTTTTGCCCGGTAGGGTTCTTTGTCTGTTTGGAGTCCAGTGACCAAAAAACCAAAATAAACACGACCGGGAAAGAGAAAGAACAGATCCCATGTATTCAATCATTCAAACGTTAGTCTCATGCGGACGAGATCCGGCTCGCCCGCTGCCTTTACGGCGCGGGTTCCTTCTCATCCCGCTCATTCTGGTTTGCTTTGCGTTTTTATCACAAATGCAAGCAGCTCCAGCAGCTCCGAACGTTTCCCCGGCGCCGGACGGGTGCTATCCCAACTTCAACACAGCGGAAGGATGCCTCGCGCTTAATGGCATCAGTAGCGGTTCTGGAAACACAGGTGTTGGCTGGCGAGCGCTGTCGATCGGCAACACTGCCAACTACAACACCGCTCTTGGCGCAGGAGCGCTGGTCCTCAATACCAACGATTCCAATACAGCCACTGGCGCTGTGGCGATGTTGCTCAACGTCACCGGCACACAGAACTGCGCCTATGGAACCGATACGCTTGTCTTTAACGGACAGTTCGGCCATGCGGGCGCCAACTTCAACGATGGGTTTGGCGCTTTTGCACTGTTTAACAACCTTGACGGATACACCAACAACGCTTTTGGCAATCACGCGCTTTTCGAAAATCAGCACGGCGCGGGAAACACTGCCGTAGGTGATCTGGCGCTGCAGGATAACGACTCCAACATTAACACGGCCGTGGGTGCTCAGGCGCTCCTGGCCAACACTGATGGCGATTCAAACAACGCCGTCGGCTATTCAGCGCTTGAGAACAATCTGGTTGGTACGCAGAACAACGCGATGGGCGTTTTTGCGCTGCTGAATAATACTGGCGCTGCGAACACTGCCGTTGGTGACTCAGCATTCATGACTGGTGTGAACGGCGCATTTAACACAGTCATCGGCTGGCACGCAGGAGGCTTCGATGGCAGCGATAACATTTATGTCGGTGCCACCTCTGGCCCTACTGCTAACGAAAACGGCGCCATCCGCATCGGCGACCCTGGGTTTATAACGGGTTGCTGGATCGCCGGTATCTCCGGCGCGACTGCTACCGGTGGTGTGCCTGTTGTGGTCAATGCTAGCGGTAAACTCGGCACGGTGCCTGCGGGTTCGCCTCTCTCGATGAACAACTTGCTGAAACAGCAGCAACTCGTGCAGCAATTGAAGGCCACGACTGAAAAACAAGCGGCCACGATCGCATTGCAGGAGGCGCAAATTAAGTCGCTGACCGCCAGCCTCAGAGGAGCAGGCCACGCAAATTCAAAAAGTGAGCGCTCAGCTTGAAATGGTCAAGCCAGCGCCCCAAGTGGTAGAGAATCGATAAAACTGTCGCCCGGAGCGCTGTTAAGAGAAGTCAGCGCTTCCTGGATACAGTTCTAACAAGCAGCCGCCGCGCTAAACCGCGGCGGCTGTTTTATTTTTGCTGTAGCGGCGGTCTGCGACCGCCGAGGGTAGCGACACTCGGAGAGTGCCGCTACAGTTCAAGATGGCGAAGCACACCCGTGAAGTCTTTACCCTTGGTCATTCGCCGGATCCGGATGACGCCTTCATGTTCTATGCGATCGCGAAAAATAAAATCGATCTCCGTGGTTATCGCTTCGACCATCGCCTGGAAGATATTCAGACGCTCAATGAGCGGGCACAGCGCGGCGAGTTGCATATTTCCGCGATCTCAATTCACGCGTACGCCTATGTGGCGGATAAATACGCGCTGCTGCCGTCTGGCGCGAGCATGGGCGATGGATACGGACCACTCATTGTGAGAAAAGGCTCAACGCTCAGCGTCCAACGCCCAATCTCCAATGAGGATTCCATGAGCGAATCGACAGCGCGAGAATTCTTGAACAGCAAGAAAATCGCCGTGCCTGGCGAAATGACGAGCGCGTTCCTGGCGCTACAGCTTTTCCTGGGAAAATTCGATTATGTCGTCGTGCGGTTCGATGAAATTTTTGACGCAGTTAAAAGCGGCCGCGCTGACGCCGGGTTAATCATTCACGAGGGGCAGCTCACCTATGCGCAATCCGGTTTTGAGAAAATTGTCGATCTCGGAGAGTGGTGGAAGCGCGATACGGGCTTGCCATTGCCCCTGGGTGGCAATGTGGTGCGCAAAGATATCCCGCCAGCAGTTCGGCACGATCTCAGCGAAATTATTCGCGAAAGCATCGATTACGGCCTGGCGCATCGAGACGAGGCGGTGCGCCATTCGCTTGCCTACGCGCGCGACATGGGCACCAAACTTACCGGTCAATTCATCGGCATGTACGTGAATGAGTTTACTCGAGATTATGGTGCGATTGGACGCGCGGCTATCCGCAAATTTCTGACTGACGCACATGATAACGGCTACATCGACGTTCCAATCGAGATAGAATTTGTCGAATGAATGGTAGGGCGGGCAGTCCTCTGCACGCCGTTCCATTTTGCAATTCACGCGGCGGCGCGCAGGGCCTGCCCGCCGAAGCCTCGGCGCAGGCGAGAATGACATGCACTACTGACGGCGTGGGCAGCCATCGTTCCCAAAATTTTCTTGCCAGAAGGTTCTCCCCGAACGTATCAATAATGGCTCGGTGAAGGCGTTGCTGCCAGCCAGGGGCGATTTTCTCTCTTTCGCGCGAGTCGGAAGGTGGTTTCTTGCATGCTCGGTTCGGGCATTTGCCAGCTGCAAGAAGAACGAGCTGGTGGACGAAGCGAAAGCCGCTGGCCTAACGACTGCCGATTTTCTGCAGATTGCAGCTGGCGCGAAGCGACCATGGCAGACAACAACAAACCAAAGCTTGATATACCCTGGGGGACGTTATTGCCGCTCGCTGGCAGTTCTCGCCGGGGTCATCGCGCAGTACAAGCCACTCGTGAGCGAACGCCCGTCGGTTCCAAGCGAAAAGACCGCTCCAGTGATTGCTGCGCAGGACGTGGACGCACGCTTGTGGCAAGATCCGATTGGCGTCGCGCAAAAACAAAAGGCGTTGCTGGACGAACAAATCCGAGAAAGGCGTAGCTAAAAAAGGTGCCGCCGAATCGCACGACATCACCGCGTTGACCGAGTCTACTTTACCAGCGCGCAGACAAGTTTCCAGGGAATGTTTTGTTGCTGGCGGTGATGCTCGATGCCGGGCCGTACAGCGAACAAGCCGAGTCGCGGTTGCGTGCGCGGCAAGCTGTGCTCGAAGGATTAAGCGAGAGCGGATTTGTTCCGGTCGATGGCGAGCACATCGGATTCGTGACTGCGAACTGGCCGCCACGGACCGACAATGCGCCGTCGCCTGATGCTGCCACCGGCATGTACGCGCCCCCGTGGAGCGCCTTGCTACTTCCGTGGGAGGAATGTGAAGCGATAGACGACTCCCAAAAAGGTTTTTCCCCACGACACCAAGCGGGTTGTCGTGGTATGGTTGCCCGCCGTAAATTTCAATCCCTACCCATTGCGCTGCTTCGCCGCTTTGATCGACCAGCTCGCGCCGCGGAGATCCGCGAGAAGATCGACGTCAGGTTGATCGGCCCGGCAAATTCCACGGGCTTGCAGAGCATGGTTCGGGAAGCGGCCTGGGATCCGTTGTGGCGGGTCAACAGCGATGCCCGCGATGCAAAAAGCACTCGATGGGGTCTGGATTATTTCGCCTCGGGCAACTGCCTCGGATCTTGACGCTTCTCTCTGCAGCAGATCTTCCGATGCTTTCTGCAGCCCATCGCCGATGCTCCTACAGACGACTCCGTAAGGGCAGCTACTTGAACAATTCACGGCATCCGGCCCTCGTGGCCTGCACTTTGTTCGCACGATAGCGCCAGACGACACGATCTTGCGTGAAATGATCACAGAGTTAGCGCGACGCAGGATTACCGCTTTCGCTACAGTGACTGCCGAGCGGTCGACCTATTTCAAAGCCGGCCCACATAGTGATCCTAAGCGAATGGGACACTCCCTATGGACGATCCTTGGGGAAGACGTTCGCGCAAGGCTGCAAAGCGTCAATGATATCAGAGAATCCGGACATTGCAGTGATTCATGCTTACCAGTATCTTCGCGGAATTGACGGCCGGTTACCGGGCGACACCGGCAAAGACAATCAACGGGAGCAAGAGCAAAAAACTCAGGTTGGCCAGAACAACGTCGCAATCGAGGCGACGGAAGGGCTGAATCAATCCGATTATCTCCGGCGTTTGGCGCGGCAAGATGAAAGGAACGGACTAGAGGGCGGCTCGGATATTCGCGCCATTGGTCTGCTCGGTTCGGACATTTATGACAAGCTAATGATTTTGCGGGCTCTGCGTCCTCAGTTTCCTGATGCCATTTTTTTTACAAACAACTACGACGCTCATTTTGAGCGCAGCGACGATTTGGAAGTTACACATAACCTAGTCATTGCTTCGTCTTTTGGAAGCACGCTGCCGGAAATCTTCATCGAGCGGCGACACATCCCTCCGTTTCGCGATAGCAATCAAACTTCAACGTACGTCGGCACGCTGGTCGCGACCGGGCGGATGACAGAGGAAGACGCGAGATATCTTTCGTGGCAACCGCGCATCTTCGAGATCGGCCGAGACGGGAAATATGATCTTAGTCAGCCTTGGTATCGCTGGGATCCAGGCAAATCGAAAATCGTTTTCGAGCCGCGCTATGGAAGAAGTGAAAATGCGAATAGGTGGTTTCGCGATTGGCTGTCGACGGGCGTGATCTGGCCAGCTAATCATCAGTCGCACTAGCGGTGCTCGGCATGGCTGCCTGGATCAGTGTGAGCATCGCGAGACGCACATTGCCCGGCGGTGGTACTGCTGTTGAGCGTCTAAAACGCGCGCTCGTTAGTACGGTGTTTTGGTTAATCTGTGGCGGGCCGCTTGTCATTTTCGTCGTCGCTCTGGTCGCGCAATACTGGGCACCCGAAGAACCGCTGGCATTTTTTTCCGGCATTAGCATCTGGCCAACTGAAATGGTGCGCCTGATTGCGCTCATGCTTGCGATTTTCTTCATGTTCAAAGCGAGCTTTGATCTTCGTGTGAACGCGAAACGGATCGAGACGGAGTTTTCGTTTGCTCCTTTGCCACTGACTCCATTTCGATGGCGGGATCTCGGCATCGGCTTCGAGCACTGGCAGATGAAGGAGCCTCCGAGAGTTATGCGCTTTTCCGCTGAAGATGCATGGCACACTTATCTTTGCCGGAACAAATTTTGGCCGCGGCTCATCCGAATTGGGATTCTTTTTGTTTTGTATTCCATTTTCGCTTTCGCGATTTTGCATTTGTTTCCTCAACCATTGTCGCCCGCGCGCGGCGAGACGGCTTTTCAGATTGATAACACTGTCTTTTATCTCGCTGGCGTTGGGCTGCTGCTTCTCTCCTTTTACGTAGTCGATGCCATTCAGTTAAACAGCAATTTCATCCGCATGTTTGGCCGGGAGGTAACCAAATGGAGCCGCGAGGTCGTTGAGCAATCTTACCGCCAACCGCCGCTGACCGAAAAGGAACTGTCTGCGTATAACGAAATCTTTTTCGTCGCCCAGCGGACACAAGTAGTGGCGCCGCTGATCTGGTATCCGCTGCTCGTCCTCACCTTGATAATCGTCGCGCGAGCTTCTCTTTTTGATAATTGGACTTGGCCTGCCGGTCTTGTTTTGATCTATTCCATCACTGCGCGCATGGGCGCTGGGCAGCGCCATTTTGCTCAGACGCGCGGCTGAGCAATTGCGCGAAACCGCGCTCAATGACCTGCGGCGGTTTCGCCTCTTGGGTCAGGAAAGCGAAGCCAAACGACAAGTGTTCGATGAGCTCATGGCGGAAATCCGTGACCTCAAGATGGGCGCGTTCGCGCCGCTGACTGAACAGCCTTTCATTCGGGCAGCACTTTTTCCCGGGGCTGCTCTCGGTCTCCTCGCGGTCGGCCAGCGTTTGCTGGATCTTTTCTAAGTAAATGTCACTTAAGAATTTTCTTGCTACACGATTCACTCTGGAGTTTCAATAGTGGCTCGGTGAAGGCGCTAGGGAAAGGCAGAGGCGAAGTTCTCCGTCTCGTGCGAGTCGGAAGCTGGCTTTTTGCATGCGTATCTTTGGCTCTGGTCAGCTGCACCAAAAATGAGCCGGTCGATGAAGCGAAAGCAGCCGGCAAAAGTACCGCCGATTTTCCGCAGATCACTGCCGACATCTTCAAGCCAATGGATGGCGGCATCGATCTTTCGCCAGAGGAAATCATGGGACGCAATACCTGGAACCTCTGGAGCGGCGGCAACCAGCATTTTTGGAATCACGTCGCACAGGACAGCTACGGTTTGATGGATCTTTTGAAGATGCTCGATAATCGGAAATTTCCGCGCGCCGAGCGTTTCAAAACTTTGGGGCTGGTGAACGAGCCCGGTTTCCGCGCGCCGAGCAAGCCGGATGAATTCGGTTTATGGCTTGATGAACAAGCCGAATCGGAACCGGCAGGCATCGACGAAACCGTTTACGGCAAACCTTCCGGCGTGCTTGGTTTTCGGCTTTTTCCAAATCCGGAATTCAACGACGAAGCGCGCAAAAAATGGGACGGCAAACGTTTCTACGAGGACAAGGGTTATTACAATGACAATAGGCTCGTTCGACCGTATCGCGTTGGCGTCGCTTGCGGTGCCTGCCACATCGCGCCGAATCCAAGCAATCCGCCTGCTGAGCCGGAAAATCCGCGCTGGGAAAACCTCGCTTCGGCGATTGGCAATCAGTACATCAACGAGGGAAAAGTGTTCGCCTGCAACGTTGAAAAAGGCGGATTCTTTTATGAGATGCTCGCCGCGCAGCCGCGCGGTACGTCCGATACATCGCGCATCGCGACCGATCACATTAATAATCCAAATGCAATCAACGCGATCTTTCTACTGGCCGAACGGGAACGGATCGCAAAAATCGCGACTCCTGAAAAAATGGCAGGCGGCACACTCGCGTTGCCGGGCGAAACAGAAGAGATGCCCGTGCCGCATATTCTGAAGGACGGTGCGGATTCTATCGGTATTCCGGGCGCAACCATTCGCGTTTACGTCAACATCGGCATGTTTTCGGAGTACTGGTTGAAGCGCCATAACCGCTTGATTGGCCTTACGCCGCAAAAACCTTTCGAGATTCCCTACGCACAAAAGCATTCGGTTTTCTGGCGCGCCACCGAGGAAAGGGTCGATAACATCCGTATGTTTTTCGAGAGATTACAACCATTTCGTCTCGCTGCCGCACCCGGCGGACAGGCGTACATCACCGTGGATGCATCCGTGATGACGCGCGGCAAAGAAGTTTTCGCGGAAAGCTGCGCCGCTTGTCATTCGAGCAAGCAACCGCCTGCAAATATCGATCCGCGATCGGGCGAAGGGAGAGCCTGGTTCCGCGCGGAGGTGATGAAGCCCGACTTCTTGGACAATAATTTCCTGTCAGACGATAAGCGTTACCCATTGACCAAAATTGAGACCAACTCAGCGCGCGCGTTCGCGACAAACGCAAAAACTCATCACATCTGGGACAACTTTTCTTCGCAGACTTACAAGGAACTCTCGCCGGTGGACGAGCTGGAATTTTTCAACCCGTTTGACGAGACACATCCGATCAAATTCAGACCGAAAGACAAAGATGTCGCGCCTGGCTATTATCGCACGCCGTCTCTCGTCAGCATCTGGAGCTCTGCTCCGTTTTTTCACAACAACATGCTGGGAAAATTTACCGACGATCCTTCCGTGGCCGGGCGGATAGATGCGTTTAACGATGCGGTGGAGAAATTGCTCTGGCCGGAAAAACGGCTGAACAAAGATTCGATCTGGCGGACCCAAAACGAGTGCTCATTCCATCTGCGCAAGGAATTTGTGCCGAGTCCATTTGACAAGCTGGCAGGCCCGGACGGTTACGTAAAGATTGGACGAATTCCCAAGGGAACACCGATTAACCTGCTGGCTAATCTGCAGCCGGACTTCCAACGCCCGGGCACCTTTCTCAAAGTCGCGGGACAATTGGTCAAGATAAATGCCGAGAACCTTTCGCCTGAAGCAGCTGACGCCGAATTGCGTCAACTGGTTCCTGACCTCATAGCGATGAACAAATGTCCGGACTTTATCGAGGACAAGGGCCACTACTTCGGCACTGATTTGTCTGACAACGACAAGCGTGCGCTGATCGAATATCTGAAAACATTTTGAGCAAGATCGAAACCAACGAAACCAGGAGCCAAAACATGGCTACGTTAAAGATCCGCAAGAATGTCTGAAGAGTCGCAGGGGACAACTCGACGAAATTTTCACGCAAAGTCAAGCCGGCGAGATCCCGCGCGGGGAAGGAAAGGCACAGCGATCATCGCGCCCGGCAACGACGTGTACAGATGAGGAATGCCTGGTTTGTAAATATTTTCGCATGGAAGGGAAAAGTTTTCGACCCGGAGAAAGGGGATTTTGCGGAACAAAATCTTGCCCTATGGGACACAAGGCAATTATCGCCAAAGTCTACAAGGACAAGAGCTGGATGGACAAAAGGAGTGCATCGTTCTCGATTACTCCAAGACATCACTCGTCGCGCATTGGATCCGCGATGAGATTCGCGAAGTTAGTCCCGCGCATTTACCTCGGGCAAAGTCTACTGGGGTAAAAAGAGGCTGATCGATTTCGCGCTCGAGTTTCCGGCTGCCACGTAATCAGATCGTGGGGCCATCGGAGGTGCCGTGAATTCGAACGTCAGCCGCCCAATGCCGCGTGCCAATACCGGCTCGTGGTTCCTAAACTTGGTGAGCGACACCACGATGTTCCTTTTGCAGATGGAACGCCGGGTTGATCACTGGCTTCGCCCACCATTCGACGCCATCCTTCGCGATCCAATCGCGCGCCTGGTCACAGCATTGATCAACCTGCAGCGGAAGGACGAAGGCCTAAAGATCGCCGAGGAAAAACCGCTGCCGAACGAGGAAGAATACCTTAGCTCGATCATCGAGAGTTTCACCACGCAGATGCGAGGACTCTGGAAACCGGGCGGCTTCGAGCGTGGCGGGAACACCAAAACACAGGGCATTGTGCGAGGCGAATTTATCGTCCACGACAATCTTCCGCCACAGTTTCGTTATGGCATCTACGCCAAACCACAGACGTTCCGTTGTTGGGTGCGTTTCTCAGGACCTGGTCCTTACATAACACCCGATATCGATGACGTTGGCTTCATGAGCATCAGCATCAAACTCTTGGGTGTGCCCGGTCCCAAGCTGATGGATGAGGAGAAGTTCACGCTCGATATGTTCGGCGTTTCTACCCCGACCTTTGTCACACAGGACGTAAAGTCGAATGCGCACCTGCAAAAGTGGAGCGTGAAAAACGCGCAAATTTTTCACTTTGTTAATTTCGAGCAACCCCACATCCTGGACATGATCATGCAAGGGCTCTGGGTCAAAACTCAGAGCAGCCCGTTCGAAGCTCCTTACTTTAGTTGTGTGCCGTATCTCCTGGGAGAAGCCCAGGCAATGCAATACTCGGTCTGGCCAAAGACGAACAAGAAAACTCCGATCCCGCGGCTTCCTTTGCGTCCGCCCGATGATTATTTGCGCGATGCAATGGTCAAGGCGCTGAATGAAGGAGACGTGGAGTTGGACTTTCGCCTGCAGTTGCAGACCGATCCATTCCTAATGCCGATTGAGAATAACGGCGTGCTCTGGCCGGAGAAACTTTCGCCACCTGTTTCAGTGGCAACGCTGCGGCTGCCGAAACAGAAGTTCGATTCGCCGGCCCAAATGGAATTCGCCAGGAAGCTCTCCTATAACCCCTGGCATACTATCGCCGAGCATCGGCCCCTGGGTAATCAAAGCCGTGCCCGGCAGCGGATGTACTACGAGCTGTCTAAGCTGCGGCATGACATGAACAAGGTGCCTCATTACGAGCCAACAGGTGATGAGG
Source organism: uncultured Verrucomicrobiae bacterium (assembly GCA_963741065.1). Classification (GTDB taxonomy): domain Bacteria; phylum Verrucomicrobiota; class Verrucomicrobiia; order Chthoniobacterales; family UBA10450; genus Udaeobacter. The sequence continues at coordinate 42,859 of CAVUGV010000013.1, forward strand.
TATTCGACTAGGAGGCCATGACGCCGCAGGGAAATTTCATGATTCTGGCGCCGATCGTTTCGTCACGCGTGGCGGAACTGCGCGGCTTGCTCGACTCCATGAACGAGGCGCCGGGGTGGGCCAACCCAAACAACCCGCTGGTCCCGTTCGCGCAGTTCGACACGCTGCATTTCGCGCGTTTTGTGATCCTCGACGATAAAACCGTCGGAGACCTGCGCATTTACGGGTTGCCGGTCCGCACCTTTCCGCTGTATCTCGCCTTCCTCGGCGACATCGACGGCGAGGAGGAGGCATTCCTCAACGAACTGGTGAGACGTGCGTCCGACGGCTTGCGCGCGATCTTTTCATGCTGCCATGGATTCGCGTCCGACACCGATCTTATGGCCTGGATGAAGCTGCTGCGCAGTCCTGCCAGCGCGGTTTACGTGAACACACGCGGACGTACGGTGCGGCGCATCCGCGAAGAAGCGGCATTGCAGGATGCGATCGAAAGCCATCTTGCGAGCCAGGCGTCTTCGTTTGACGGTCTGCCGGCCCGGGAAATTCATGCGCAGTTAAAGCGGTTCGTGCAGGCTGAAAAATCCGCGGGCCGCCTCACTTTGTCCGACGAGGAGGCGACGCCGCTCGGCTGGTGGATCAGAAAAATATTGCACCTGATCTGCATGCCCTTGTTGGTGTTACTGGCTTCGCCGCTGCTGATTCTGGTCGCTCCATTCTATCTCTTTCAGCTTCGCCGCTTGGAGAGGACCGATCCGGAGCCCTACATCGTCGTCGACGAGGCCCAGTTCGAGACCTTGGCGGAGGCGGAAGATCATGATGTTACGAATCCATACAGTGCGCTGGGTAGCTTAAAACCCGGCCTCTTGCGGCTCGTGACCATGAGAGGTGTTCTTTTGGTGATCGACTATGCAACGCGACACATTATCAAGCCGGGACGTCTGGGGCGCGTCCGCACCATCCACTTCGCGTGCTGGGTGCTGATCGGCGGTACCGAGCGGCTGGGTTTTTTCAGCAACTATGACGGCGGCAATGAGAGCTACATGGACGACTTCATCAATAAGCTCGGTTTCGGGCTCAATGTTTTTACCAGCAATGGCATCGGCTATCCCAGAACCGATTGGCTGCTCCGGGGCGGCAGCGCCGACGAACGCCGCTTCAAGGAGTTCCAGCGACGCCACACCGTGCTGACGCAGGTTTGGTACAAGGCTTATCCCGGTTTGGCCGCCGTCGATTTGGATAGGAACACGCGCATTCGTCGAGGATTGGAATCCTCGTCGATCAGCGAACAAGAGGCCCGCGAATGGCTGGCCCTGCTATGACATACAGCCTGGTCGATTACGCGGACGTGCAAGGTTTGATGCGCTTTGGTTACGGTCGCATGACCAGCGCATCCTATGCACTCGTGCGCGTGAAAAACGTGGCTGCGGCGAAAGCCTGGCTTCGGTCTGCTGCTGTAACCAGCGCGGTTGCTCAGACGCCGCCGCCAAAAACTGCGTTAAACATCGCATTCACAGCGCCTGGTCTTAGAGCGCTTGGAATATCGGAGTCAATCATCGCCGGCTTCTCACGTGAGTTCCGCACTGGTATGAGCAAAGATTACCGCACGCGGCTGCTGGGTGACGTGGGTCGTAACGCCCCCGAGCATTGGGATTGGGGCGGCCCCGGGAGCGAACCACATCTCCTGGTGATGTTTTTCGCCGAGCCGGAACACTTCGATTCTTTTGTCCAAAGCACCAAAGGTAACTCTTGGAGCGACGCATTCGAGGAGGTGATGTGGCTTGGCACCAGCAATCTCGACGGAGATGAACCATTTGGTTTCGCCGATGGCATTAGCCAGCCTCAGCTCGACTGGGAGCAGCAGCGACAAACGCCATGCACACAATTGGAGTACACGAACATCGCCGCGCTGGGTGAGTTTTTGCTCGGCTATCGCAACGAATACGGAAAAATTACCGATCGGCCTTTACTGGACCCGGACGCGGCGAACGCGGAATTACTGCCCGCTGTGGATGCGCCGGCGAAAAAAGATCTGGGGCGCAACGGGACGTATCTCGTGATGCGGCAGTTGGAACAGGATGTCCGAAAGTTTTGGCAGTTCCTTTATCAACACGCTGATGGAAATTTCGCCGAGGCTAGCCAGCTTGGCGCGAAAATGGTTGGCCGCACACAAGCAGGCGATTCTTTGGTGCCGATCCAGGAGGAAACAATCCCCGGGATTGATCCGACGGCCGTCAAGCAGAATCAATTTACCTACGAAAGCGATGCAGCTGGCGTCCGATGTCCTTTCGGTGCACATATTCGCCGCGCGAATCCGCGTAACAGCGACTTTCCCGAGCGACGCCTCAGCGCACTGAAGAAGCTCATTATCATGCTGGGCTTTGGCCCGAAGGGTTTCTACGACGATCTGACTTCGTCGGTTCGTTTCCATCGTATTCTCCGGCGCGGCCGGGAGTACGGTTCTGAGCTACCACCTGAGCAAGCGCTGGAGCCTGCGCCGGAAAAGGAGCCGCCGCGCGGGATAAACTTCATCTGTTTGAACGCGAATATCTCGCGCCAGTTTGAGTTCTTGCAGAACGCGTGGATTGCAAGCACCAAGTTCTCCGGCTTAACCGGAGAAAACGACCCACTGCTGGGCAATCGTGAGTCAGGTACCGGGTTGCCCCATTACTGGCAATTTCACAATGCCGGGTAGCGGCAATTTGAGGCGCCGCATCTCTGGTCTACCGCAATTCGTCACGCTGCGCGGTGGTGCTTATTTTTTTCTGCCAAGTTTACGCGCCTTACGCTACTTCGCCGAAACTCAAGACCCATAGAAGTATTGCAGCAGAGGTATTTTCTTTTCGATACGAGAGAAAAAGGGAACGGCAACCAGGGTCACACGTACGGCACGCAGCTGTCCAACGAGCACAAAGAGAAATTGCTCGAATATTTGAAAACGTTTTAACAACCACTCCTGATTCGTTAGAGCGTTGAATCGTTAAAACGGATCGCGTATTGCAGCAGACAAGTTCACGATCACAAGGACGCGCTCGCCAGCACGCGAAGCGCGTACGCTCCTCAAAAGGCTCTTGGCGCGCCCATGAAAACCGCTTGTGTGCGCGGCGGTTCTCCGGCAGTTTCGCTCTGTCATGGCGGCAAATCGCAAGCTCGGTTGTCTCAGTATTTTTTTGTTTGTCGCGCTTTGCGCCAGTCTGTTCGTCAACTTCGTGCTGATGGTCACAGCGGTTCAGCGCTTTGGCGGCGGCATCCGGGAAGCGGAATCAATCCCGCGTTTCCGCGAGATTCTGCTCCAAAGAGGTGCACGTGCAAGCTTCGACAAAATCGCGGTGATCACCATGCGCGGGTTGATCAGTTCTTCGCTCCCGGGAAGCGTGAGCGATTCGATGGTCGATGACATGCGCGCGGCGCTTCAACAGGCACGCGACGACAGCCGGGTCAAAGCCATCGTGCTGGAGATCGATTCGCCCGGCGGGGAAGTGACTGCGTCGGATGCAATCTACAGCGCGGTGGTCAAGGCGCGCGCACGAAAACCGGTGGTCGTCTATATGGAGTCGCTGGCAGCGTCCGGCGGCTATTACGTCTCCTGTGGCGGCAAATTTTTAATGGCAAACGAAACGAGCATTACCGGCAGCATCGGCGTCATCATTCAAACGCTGAATTACGAGCAGCTGTTTAACAAGGTGGGACTTGCTTCCGTGGTTTTCAAAAGCGGCAAGTTCAAAGACATGCTGAACGGGGCGCGACCAATTACCCCGGAGGAGCGCGAGCTTGTGCAGAACTTCATCATGAAAACTTACGACAAGTTCCTCGGCATCGTGGCGAAAGAGCGAAAACTGCCCGCCGATCTCCTCCGCAATACGATCGCCGATGGCCGCATTCTTTCGGGCAAAGAAGCATTCGAACACAAATTGATCGACGGCCTCGGTGAGTTGGACGACGCTTTCAGCAAAGCAAAAGAATTGGGGAACGCGCCGGACGCCAAGGTCGTGAAGTACGGTCCGCCATTCAGTCTGGGCCGTTTCTTGCGAATATTTGGAGGCTCGGATTCAAAAATTGAGCTGCAGCTTCCGAGGCAGCTGGTTCCGCAACTGGAAAGCGGACGCGCGTATTTCCTGCCAAGCTATTACGCACCGTGAGGAATCGTGAAGCAGTCGAAGGCTGTAGTGTCCGCTGTCCTCGGCGGATAGTCGAGCGCGTGCTCAGCTTTATCCTCCGGATGCGCTAAGGACAGCGCAGGCTACAGTGCGTTGAACCCATGCACTATGAAAGTCTTTTCGCGGCCTCCGGTGCCGTTCCGAACGCTGTTTTCAGCGTCCTGTCGCTTCTTTACGTTCTTGCCAGCCTTTATGTCTATATTTCGCTGATTCACCAGATCAGCGCGCGAAGCCTGAACAGTGTCGCGGCCAACGCACCGGCCCGGACATTCGGGGGGCCAGAAGCAATACTCGCTGCGCTGTTGATTCTTTTTCTTTCGGTGAGCATCGGCGCATCAGTTTCGCAGCCGTCGATTCAGTTCAGCGCGCACAATCTTATAGGGAATTTCGTCCTTATGGTTTTCCTCGTGCTTTTTATTGTTACTTTTCTCCGGCTTCGTGGTTTTGACGTTGGCTCGTTAGGCGGGTTTTACCGAATCAGCTTTCTTCGCACTCTGAGCACCGGAGCGATTCTGTTGTTCTTTGCGTATCCATTGATTTTATGGTCGGACATCATTACGCAACGGCTTTTCGGAGGCGGTTCGAGCAGGCAGAACATCGTCGAGTTTTTCAGCGGCTCGCGCACGCTCCAGCAGCGAATCATGATCATCGTTTTCGCAATAGCAATCGCGCCGGTAATTGAAGAATTTCTGTTTCGATTCTTCCTCTACAATGTCATCAAACGTTATCTCGGCCGCCTCGTCGGGGTCACGTTCAGCGCGCTGCTGTTCGCCGCAGCGCACTCACACTTTCCTTCGTTTGTCCCGCTGTTCGTTTTGGGAAGTTGCTTCGCGATTGCGTACGAATGGACCGGTTCTCTTCTTGTCGCGATGACAATGCATTCGCTTTTCAATTCGCTCACCCTTACGGCCCTTGCATTTCCGGAGATCTTTTCTCCATGAAGCTCGGGGATCTGGGCGAAGACCAGTTGCTAGACCAGCTTTTGCCTCGTCTTTCACTCAAAAACGCAGTGGTCGTTGGCCCCGGCGACGACTGCGCTGTTGTGGAAACGCAGGATCATCGCGGCGACCTTCTCGTGCTCAAGACCGATTGCGTTGTCGAGGGGGTGCATTTTCCACCGGCGGCGGACGCATTCGATGTTGGATGGAAAGCAATGATGCGTCCGCTCAGCGATTTTGCCGCGACCTCAGCCGTGCCGCAATTTGCTCTGATCACGCTTATGGCCCCGGAACAAACGACAGTCACGTGGGTGAAAGAGCTTTATCGTGGCCTGCGCCGGGCGGCGAAGCGGTTTAAAGTCAGCATAGTCGGCGGCGAAACGAGCAGCACACAGGGTCCGATTGCCATTTCTACAAGCGTTGTTGGATTCGTTGAAAGAGACCGCTGGGTATCGCGCCGGGGTGGCAAGGCGGGCGATGATCTCTTCGTTACCGGCCGACTCGGCGGTGCCCGGAAACAAAAACATTTGCAATTCATTCCGCGGATTGTGGAATCGCGTTGGCTTACGAAAAATTTCTCGATCCACGCGATGATGGATTTAAGCGATGGGCTGGGGACCGATCTTCCCCGTTTGGCGCGCGCCAGCAAAGTCGGATTCAAAATCCAGATGGAGAAGTTGCCACTCACCCGCGGCGCAAAGATCAATGACGCAATTTCCGAAGGCGAAGATTACGAATTGCTATTCGCTATTTCACCACGCGATCGTTCTCGATTGCAGAAACAATGGGCAAAAAAATTTCCGAATCTGCCGCTGACTCGAATTGGCTCCCTCTGTCCAACTCTCAACCAAGGACCATCAACTTCTGCCCCGTGGCTACGTTCATTTCCAACAGCCCAGCTGAAACGGAAGCGATGGGGCGGCAATTTGCAGAGGAGATCGGCATCGGATCGATTTTGGCTCTCAGGGGCGACTTGGGAAGCGGAAAAACGGTGTTCGTCAAAGGTCTTGTCGACGGGTTGGGAAGCCGCGCCGATGTGACCAGCCCCACGTTTACCATCCTGCACGAATATCGAGGAGGCCGATTACCTGTTTACCATTTCGATTTTTTTCGCCTGGAAAATCGAGAATCTATCGTGCGGCTTGGCCTTGATGATTACTTTTTCGGCGATGGCGTTTCAGTAATCGAATGGGCCGACCGCTTTCCCGAATTAATTCCCCAACGAGCGCGCTGGATTTTGTTTGAAATAAAATCGGAAAATCAGCGGGCGATTACCGTTCAAGGAAGGGCGGTTTCCAATCCGCCCTTTACCTCCGGCGAACTAGAGACCGCCGCTCCTTGACTCTTAGCAATGAAAATTCTCGCCCTCGAACTTTCCACCGCACGCGGCAGTCTGGCCTGGCTGGATAACGATGATCTCGAGCTCGCGCGCGAATGGCCTAACGACCGGAAGAACTCCGCGGCTTTGTTCGAGAATCTCGGCGCTGTAACGAAAAAGTTTGGTGCTCCGGAGACGATCATTGTCGGGCTTGGCCCGGGCTCCTACGCCGGTACGCGCATTGCTATTTCGGCCGCAATCGGATTGGAAGTTGCTTCCGGCGCGCGGCTGATCGGTTTCCCTTCCGTCTGCGCCATGGAATGCGACCCGCACGAATACTGCGTGATTGGTGATGCTCGAAGGAAATCATTTTTCTTCGCGCAGCATCCGCGGCCAGGAACTGATGGAAGGCCCCACGCTTCACTCCGAGTCGGAAATAAAGGCGAAATTCGAAACACTCGAGCCAGCGATGCCGATCTTCTCTTCTGAGCCGCTCCGGCAATTTGACCGCGCCGTGATTCGCTATCCCTTCGGCCCTTGTGCTGGCCAGACTTGCGCGAGAGCCCCAACGCAGCTTTCATTTGCCCCCGCTGGAGCCCATTTATTTGCGCGAGCCGCACATCACCATGCCGAAGCTGGAATCGGCATCCTTGCCGATACAAAAGATTCGGGCTAGAAGCCCGTGCCACAAGGAATGAAGGAAACTTATCGTTGCTGGGCTGAAATCGACCGAACGCGTTGCGGCACAACGCAAAAGTTGTGCGGCAACGGATCGGGTCCGCCGAGATGCTCGCGGTGGTGAAAGCGAATGCTTACGGTCACGGGTTACTCGGCGTGGCGCAAACGTTGGCCGATGACGCGCAACTATTTGGCGTCGCAAATCTGGAAGAGGCGCTCGCGCTGCGCGAATCGCTCCCCCATCCCATCGTTATTCTCGGCCCGGCAACTCCTGAGGAAAGATCCATCATCGCCCAGCGCGGATTTATTCCCACGATCTCCAGTCTCGAAGAAGCGGAGGCGTTCGATCGGATTCGGGCCGGTGGCGATCAATTTCAAGATCGACACTGGAATGGGGCGAATGGGCGTAGTGGAAAACGAAGCGCTAGAGGTTTTCAAACGCGTGGCGGCGTTGCCGAAGATCAACATCCACAGCGTCTCGACCCATATGCCGGTCTCGAACGAAGATGCGAAATTCACGCGCGGCCAGCTCGTCCGATTTCGAAGAATCATCGAGCGATTCGCGCTGAAGTTCCGGGAAGTTACAAGGCGCACGTCCTGCAAAGCGCAGGCACACTCGCGTTCAATCCGCCAGACGTTCGACATCGTGCGCGCCGGCATCATGCTTTACGGGATTTCGCCGCTGCCCGGAATTTCAGAAACTGCTCAAGCCAGTAATGACGTGGAAGACGCGCAATTGTCCTGATTCGCGATATGCCGAAAGGGAGCTCCATCAGCTATGGCCGCACGTTCATCACTCCGCGAAAAATGCGGATCGCAACTTTGTCGGCTGGTTACGCCGATGGTTATCCCTGGCATCTTTCCAATCGTGGCGCCGCCGTCTTGGTGCGCGGGCAGCGTTGCGCCCTTCTTGGCCGGGTAACGATGGATTTGATCATGATCGACGTCAGCAACATCGATAATATGCAGGTGGGCGACGAAGTTGTTCTCATGGGGCGCGATGGAAGCGAGGAAATTTCCTGCGCGCGAACTCGCTGAAAAGGCCGGCACTATTACGTGGGAGATCATTACCCGGATTGGCGCACGGGTGCGGCGGGTTTATGTTTGAACGCGACCCTCACCGGGCGACTTCGTCGTCCGCCTCTCCCTGGCGAGGGAGAGGACTGACGGCGAGGGTCGCGGGTAAAAGTAGCTTGGTTGGAAACGCGTCGCTCTTTGTTTACGTTTGAAGCCTCAACGCTTAACCCTTTAACGGTTCAACCGCGCCATGTTCCAAATCATCTTCAACGAACTGAGCGCTGCTGAGATCTCGGCGCTGCCGAAGAAATTGCAGCTCGAACTGGTGGCAGAGTTTCAAATTTTGCCTGAAGACCTGGATCAGCTCGACTCGGAGCGGTTCGGCGTCATCGAGCGCGATGGAAAAAAATTGTATCGCTATCGCGCGAAAGATTACCGGATTTATTTCGCGAAGACCGACGAAGGAATCAAGGTCCACCGCGTGTTACACAAAAACACTTTCCGCGATTTTCTTTTCCGCAGCAAACTACCAGTGTCAGAAGACGCGCAACTGGGCGAGACGCGCGAGTTCTGGAAGCTTATCGAGGAAGGCGAGAAGACGCGAAAGGTCTAAGCTCGGAAAAGGTCCCAACGTCTCAACATCCAACGTCCAGCGCAGCGGTGTAGCAGCATTTCGCCGTCGGACGAACGCCTGCTACAACTATTTCATCAACAGCACGGAACGGCTGCGCTTGATCTCGCGCGTGATTTTGCGGTGCATGTATGCTGGCATGCCGGTCACGCGGCGGGGAAGGATTTTGCCGCTTTCGCTGACGAATTTTTTCAGGAGATCAGGGTTCTTGTAATCGATTGCTTCGATGCGCGATATCGATCCGGCGTCGCGGCATGGGGCGATTGGCGCGACGGAATGCTGAGCGGCGTTTTGGCGTTTTTGGCTGCATCGAAGGTTACTTGGTCTCGCGGTGCAACGTGTGTCGTCGCAAAAATGGATTGTATTTCTTTTTCTCGAGGCGATTCGGCGTGCGCGGACTTTTTTTGTTTCGCGCAGTCATGTAGCGCGAAGGCGGTTTGCCTAGAGCTTTGGCCTCGGTGCATTCAAGAGTGACAATTTCCTGCGCCATTCGTGTCACTCCTTCACTTCCGTGGGCGCGACTTCCTCTTCCTCGCCTTCGCCGCCTTCCTCCTCAGTCAATCCAAACAAAGAGGTGACCGATTGACGGACCCGAGACGCCCTACTTTGTTTTTCCAGCTGCGATTGGCATTCAACAGTGAAACGCGCAAACGGAATTGCTTCGAGTCGCGCATGCGGGATTGGTTTGCCGGACATTTCGCACTTTCCGTATGTCCCCAGCTCGATGCGCTTGAGCGCTTCATCGATTTCGTAAAGCGCGTCCTGCTCCTGCGAAAGCAAACTCAACGCAAAATCGCGATCGTACGCGTCGGACCCGGCGTCGGCCTGATGCATGCCAAAGCCGAAGCTTCGCTGCCTTCAGCGCGGGAGCGAAGAGTGCCCTGGGCCACGCCGGCCATCGAATCCACCATGGCGTCGCGAAGCTGGAGGAGTTTTTCTTTCTGCTTGCGAATAAACGGATCGAGCTTCCTTCTCACGATGATTCAGGCCGAGCAGCACCGCGGGCGACTCCATGGTCTGCCGTCTGGATTTCGGCGAACGTCTTGCAGTCTTCGTGCGGCGCGCAGCCTTGACCACGCGGCCTGCCGCGACGTAGCCTCGCGAAGGCGGGCCTTTTTGGCGTGAACCTTGCGCGCCGGTCGCGGCTTCCGCGCAGCTGATTTCTTTGCAGAACTTTTTTTCTTTTTCTTTCGTTTAGCCATAGCGTTGTTAAGCGCCCTCTAATCGACTGGCGCTGGAAAAATGGACGCTTAATTAAGAACATTTCCCTAACCGCGCAAGCGGATTCGCACAAAAATCTGCGACCATGCCAGCGGCCAAACTGATTACGCTGCCACCGAAGATTAAATTCGATGACGCGATGCGCCGAGCTATGCGGGTACCGCCGCCACCGAGCGGGAAAAAAGCAAAGCGAAAGGTCTGGCTAAAGAAGCGTCGCTAATAAGCTACGAAGCAGTGGGCGCTTTATCGAACATTGCGCAGAATCCCTCCTTGTAGTAGCGAAGCCTCCAGCCATGTCGTTCGGCGAATAAAGCAACTTGCGCTTTACGTCGCTCCCCATCGCGCGGCCACACACGACTCAATTCAGGCTCGTACACGGCGCAGTGCTTCGCCCGCTTCAGCTCCTTAGAAATTTGCTGAGCAAGTATTTCCGTAAAAGTGATTCAAGATTCGGGCGTCACCTTTGTCAAATGCATACTCCTCCCAAAAAATTCGTGTCCTTGAACTTACGAGCTGGCGCTCGAGTAATGGCGCAGCGCAAATCTCCAAAAAACGCGGGACAGCCAGAAGACAATGGTCGATGCGACAATGAGGTGAAGCATCAGCGGGAACGGTTGTCCGAACGATTTGATGAGCAGCCGCGCGGGGATATTCGCAATGATCACGACCGGAATGATCCAGCCGAAAATCATCCGGAAAATCCGCGGAAAAATCACGTCCGGATACCGCGCGATGTTGAGAAAATTAAAATATCCATAGACGAGTCCCTGTGCGCGGACGATCCAAAAACTCATCGCCGCCAGGCCGAGCATGATGGAGTAATGCACGGCGACACCAAAGCAAAGCGCCGCGAGGTAGAGCAAGACGGAGAGCAGGCTCGGCACGACACCCAGCTTGGACAACGATATGCAAACCACCATGCCGCCGAGCGCCGCGTTCACGATGCTATCGAGAGCGAATTGTTTCGTGGAGACGGCGAACTGGCTGTCGATCGGCAAGACCAGCAGCGAATCGAGTCTTCCTGTGCGAACCAGTTCAGGGATATTTGCCACGTTCACAAAAAAGACGGCCTGGAACAGTTGCGCGATGATTTGGTGCGTGCCGATGAGCAGCACCACTTCCCATTTCGTCCAGTCCCCGATGTGATCGACGTTCCCGAAGATGATGCTGAAAAAAACGATTTGCCCGCAAAACCACAGAATCTCCACAACCATCCACAGCAGGAAATTCGCCTTGAAACTCATCTCCCGAATGAGCGAGTTGCGCATCATGATGGAGTAGATTTCGATATAACGCCGCACTGCTGGTCTTCCTGTCTCCTAGTTATAGGCGTAGTCAACTGCCACGTAAATGAAACGTTTTGTCCCTTGGATCGCTTTCATCGTCGCGTTGCTCATTGTCGCTTCCGTAGTGCGGCAATGCCGTAACGGCGGCTCTGAAAATTATCAGATCGCCACTGTCACGCGCGGCCCGATCACACAGGCAGTAACCGCAACCGGCACGCTCAATCCGGTCGTCAACGTCCAGGTGGGCAGCCAGGTCTCGGGGAACATCTCGAAATTGTTCGCCGATTTTAATTCACAGGTGAAAGCCGGCCAGGTCGTCGCGCAAATCGATCCGGCGCTTTTTCAGGCAACGGTCACCCAGGCAGAAGGCGATGTGGCCAACGCACAGGCCGCGCTGGAGCTCGCAAAAGTAAACGCCACGCGCACACAGGAACTTTTTGCCCGGAAAACTTCCTCTCAGGCTGATCTGGATCAGGCAACGGCAAATCTGCATCAGGCAGAGGCGAACGTGAAGATCAAACAAGGTGCGCTGGACAAAGCGAAGGCGGATCTGGACCACTGCACGATCACATCGCCGATCGACGGCATCGTGATTTCGCGTAACGTCGATGTTGGCCAGACGGTCGCGGCCAGTTTGCAGGCGCCGGTCATTTTCCAGATCGCCAACGACCTGACCAAAATGCAGATCGACTCGAATGTGGCCGAGGCGGACGTGGGCGTTCTGGAGGTGGGGCAGGATGTCGATTTCACCGTGGACGCCTTCCCGATGCGCACTTTCCACGGCAAAGTTGTGCAAGTGCGAAACGCGCCCATCACGGTGCAGAATGTGGTGACCTACGACACGGTGATCGGCGTAAGCAATCCGGACTTGAAATTGAAGCCCGGCATGACTGCGAACGTATCAATCATCGTCGCGCAAAAGGACAACGTGTTGCAGATCAAGAACGCCGCGTTGCGATATCGGCCGGCGGAAGCAGCACCCGGCAGGAATGAGCTCGTCAAAAGCGCAGATGGCGGACCGACGTCGCGTACGCCAGGCGGCGCGCAACGCGGCGCTGGACGCGAGCGCCGACCGAGCGAGCGCACGGTCTATGTTTTATCCGGCGGCCGACCAAACCCGGTGCAGATCAAAACAGGAATCAGCGACGGCGTGGTGACCGAAGTGATCGAAGGATTGAAAGAAGGCGATCGCGTCGTGACCGCTGAATTGAGCATCGAAATCTCCGGCAGCGTCTCCGCCGGCCAATCCATTTTCCGGCGGTGCGCGGCGGTTCCCATGACGGTGGCAACAAGAGACCCCTTGTTTTCGCTCGGGCACTCCTGTAGCCGCTTCGCTGTGCGAAGCGCAGCCCTGACGTGTTTGCAACACCTGGGGCACGCCGTCTCACAGAGACGCGGCTACAACATTCGTGAAACATAGCCCCATATGAACAACGGCGCGCTGGTCAGACTCATCGACGTACACAAAACCTATCGCACCGGCGAAATGGAAGTGCCCGCCGTGCGCGGCGTGTCGCTGGAAATCAAACGCGGCGAATTCGTCGCGCTCATGGGCGCGAGCGGTTCGGGCAAATCCACACTCATGAATATCCTCGGCTGTCTCGACCGGCCGACTTCAGGTAGCTATTTCCTCGATAATGCAGATGTTTCTGGATTAGATCGCGATCAGCTCGCCGACATTCGCAATCGTAAAATCGGGTTCGTCTTTCAGAGTTTTAATCTCCTGCCGCGCACGTCCGCGCGCGAGAACGCCGAACTGCCGCTGGTTTACAGCACACAGCGCTTGTCACACGCTCAGCTTCGCGAAAAAGCTGATCGCGTCCTTGCATCAGTGGGACTTGCCGGGCGCGAAGATCATCCTCCCAGCCAGCTCTCTGGCGGCCAGCAACAGCGCGTCGCAATCGCGCGCGCGTTGATCAACGATCCCGAAATACTGCTCGCAGATGAGCCGACCGGCAATCTCGACAGCCGCACGAGCGTCGAGATCATGGCAATTTTCCAGCAGCTCAACAAACGCGGAATCACAGTCATCATGGTGACGCACGAGCAGGACATCGCTGCCTACGCGCAGCGCAACGTGCATCATGCGCGACGGCGTGATCGTCGACGATCATCCGGTCACGAAGCGGTTCGACGCAGCGGCGCAGATCCAACGCGGGAGTAATGGAGTAACGGAGTGATGAAAGGCGGAATGAGATTGCAAGACTCCATTACTCCAACACTCCAATACTCCAACTCTTTGCGATGAGAATCGGCACCCACATTTAACGTCGCCTACCGCGCGTTGCGCCGAAACAAAATGCGCTCGGTGTTGACTGCGCTCGGCATCATCATCGGCGTCGGCGCGGTGATCGCCATGGTCGGGATCGGCAACGGCGCGAAGGCGCAGGTCGAAGCGCAGATCGCCAGCCTCGGCAAAACGTGATCCTGATTTTTTCCGGTAGCACGACCTCAAGCGGCATTCGCACCGGCTGGGGCGGCGCCGGCACCTTGAAGATTGAAGACGCCGAAGCAATTCGGCGCGAAGTGCCAGGTGTAATCGGCGTGAGCGAAGAAGTTGTCTCAACCACGCCAAGTGGCTGCCGGAAACCAAAATTGGTTCACGCGCATTTACGGTGAATCGGCAGATTATTTCGATATTCGCCAATGGCCGCTGGCGGACGGCGCGCCATTCACGCCGCAGGACGTGCGCAGCGCGAACAAAGTTTGCGTCATTGGCCGCACGACAGCGACGCAGATTTACGGCAACGAAAATCCAATCGGCCAGATTTTGCGCATCAAAAACGTGCCGTTCACGATTACCGGCGTGCTCACGCCGAAAGGCTTGAGCCCGCAGGGCGTGGACCAGGACGACATCGTCGTCATGCCGTACACCAGCGCGATGAAACGCGTGATCGGCGGCACGACCTTGCGCAACATCAACGTGCAAATCGGCGATCCGGCTCAGATCCCAGCAGCGCAACAGCAAATTATCTCGTTGCTTCGACAACGGCATAACATCCGGCCCGGTCGCGACGACGATTTCACCGTGCGCACGCAACAGGAAATCGCCGAAACCGCGACGGCCACTTCGCGCGTCATGACTGTTTTGCTGGGCGCAATTGCCGGCGTGTCGCTGCTCGTCGGCGGCATTGGCATCATGAACATCATGCTCGTCAGCGTGACTGAGCGGACGCGCGAGATCGGTGTGCGCATGGCTGTCGGCGCGCGCGGCACGATATTCTCACGCAGTTTTTGATTGAAGCCGTGACGCTTAGTTCGGTTGGCGGCATGATTGGGATCATCTGCGGCATTGGCGCGTCGGCGTCTTATCGACCTACGCACATTGGCCCACGCTGATTTCGATCGCCTCGATCGCGATCGCATTTTTGTTCAGCGCAGCCGTTGGCGTTTTCTTCGGATTTTATCCCGCGCGCAAAGCCGCCGCGCTCGATCCCATCGAAGCCTTGCGCTACGAATGAAAACTTAACCACGAATTAACACGAATGGACACTAATGTAGCGAGAAGATTCGTGTTTATTCGTGTCCATTAGTGGTTAGAAATCTGTATGGCAGCACACGCGCGTTTCGAAAAACTGGTCGCAGAAGCGAAGAAAAACATCACCGAGATCTCGCCGGCGGACGCCGCCGCGAAATTGAACAGCGGCGAGGCGGTAATCGTCGATGTCCGCGACAAAGACGAATGGGACGAAGGCCACATTCCCGGCGCGATTCACCTGAGCCGCGGCACGATCGAGCTCGACATCGAAGAAAAAGTTCCGGACAGCAACGCAATGATCATCACGCATTGCGGCGGAGGCGGACGCTCGGCGCTCGCAGCCGATAGCCTGCAAAAAATGGGCTACAAAAACGTCCGCTCCATGGCCGGCGGCTTCAAAGCTTGGAAAGCCGCCGGTTTGCCAAGGACGAAATAGCGCGCTGGCATTGCGGTCAAAGGGCAAGGCATACGTGATTCACGTATAGCATTGCGATGGGCAAGCGATGAAGCTGCGCTTTACCCAAATTGTCGGGAGCGATTGAAGTCTATTGCTTTACGTCGATTTGCCTTTGAGCCGCCGCCTTGGTAACACTTGACCTAGTCGGTTGACCAAGTTATGATTGGCACATGAAGACAGTTTTGGTTTCAGAGTTTAAAGCCAAATGCATCGGTTTGTTGAAGAACGTGCAAAAGACCAAAGAACCAATCGTCGTGACGTTGCGCGGGGAGCCCATCGCACGCGTGGAGCCGATTGAGAAGCCAAACAAGCGCGTGCGGCTGGGAGCGCTCAAGGGGTGGATGGAAATCAAAGGTGACATCATTCGTTCGGATATCGAAAACGACTTCCTCGTGCAGTGAAATACTTGCTCGACACGCACGTTTGGATCTGGAGTCAGGAAAGTGTCGAACGGCTCAATAGCAAAACCCGCCGTGAATTAGCCGATCTCGCCCAGGAGCGTTTTGTCTCCACGATCTCGACCCTCGAAATCGCGCGCCTCATGCAGCTCGGTCTGCTGCATCTGAAACATGCTTTCGTGGAGTGGCGCAAATTGTCGTTGGAGAATTTGCAGGCGATCACGATCGGTTTGACGCATGAAATTGCCGCCGAAGCGTACAATCTGCCCGGAAAATTCCACAAGGACCCGATCGATCGTATGCTGGTCGCGACCGCGCGCATTGAGAGATTGACGTTAATCACAGCCGACGATTTGATCCTGCGCTATCCGCACGTCAAAACGCTGCGTGCAAGCGTGTAGCGGCGATTGAAGTCTCCGGCACTGATCAACACTCGCCGCAATCCTGTCTGCCAATAGCGACAATGGGAGCGAGCCATTGTCTTCGCTTCCGTCGATCGCTAGACTGGCGTTACACATGACATGAGTTCGCTGGATTACTACAACATCGAAGAGCTTCTCACGGATGAGGAGCGCGCAGCGCGCGATCGGGCACGGCGTTTTGTGCAGGAGGAAGTCTTGTCCGAGATCGTTCCGTGCCATCGCGCGGGCAAATTCCCGGAACATCTCATTCCGCGGATGGGCGCGCTGCGTTTTTATGCGCCGTATCTGAAAGAGCACGGCTGCGCTGGCGTGAGCTACACGGCGTATGGCCTCATTATGCAAGAGCTGGAACGCGCCGATTCGGGCCTGCGCTCGCTGGCGTCGGTGCAGGGCGCGCTCGCAATACAGGCGATCCATTCATTCGGCTCGCCGGAGCAGCAGGCGCGCTGGCTGCCGGGATTGGTTTCGGGCGAGCGCGTCGGTTGTTTTGCGCTAACAGAACATGGACACGGCTCGGATCCGGGCGGGATGGAAACTCGCGCCAGACGCGACGGCGATCATTACGTTTTGAACGGCAGCAAATGCTGGATCGGCAACGCGTCGATCGCGGACGTCAAAGTTGTCTGGGCAAAAGATGACGATGGCCGCGTGGGCGGATTTGTGGTCGAGAAAGACGCGCCGGGATTTCGCGCGCAGGACATCGAGGGAAAGTTCAGTCTGCGCATGTCGCGCACGTCGGAGTGCTGGTTTGAAAACTGCCGGATACCTGCGGAGAACCGTTTGCCGAAGGCGTCGGGGCTTAAGGCGCCGTTATCGTGTCTGTCGTATGCGCGCGTGGGCATCGCGTGGGGCGTCATTGGCGCAGCGATTGATTGCTATGAAACAGCGCTGGCCTACGCCAAATCGCGCGAACAATTTGGCCGTCCGATTGCCGGCTTCCAATTAGTGCAACAAAAACTTGTTTGGATGGTGCAGGAAATTACCAAGGCGCAATTGCTGGCGTTGCGTCTCACCCGGATGATGGAGGCCGGAACGGCGCGGGCCGCACAAATTTCGCTGGCGAAACGCAACAACGTCTGGATGGCGCTCCAATGCGCGCGCAAGGCGCGCGACATACTCGGCGCAGCCGGAATCACGGATCGCTACTCGGTGATCCGACATCTCATGAACCTTGAGAGCGTCTCCACGTACGAAGGTACTCACGACATTCACACGTTGATCGTTGGCCGCGATATAACGGGGCTTGATGCTTTTGCCGGTTGACGTCGAGTTGTAGCCGCGGCGCTGTGTCGCCGCGTCCAAGGAAACGTCAAACCCAACGCCTCGACGCAGCGAGGCGGCTACAGCACGGCTCAGGATGACAGCGTGAGGAGATTAGTTAAGTTAACAAAACAGTTATGAACGAAGTTTACATTCTCGGCGGCGGGCGGACGGATTTTAAGCGCAACCTGAAAAAGGAAGGGAAAACGATCCGGCACATCATCATCGAGGCCGGCAAAAAGGCGATCGATGATGCGAAGATTGATCCCGGGGAAATTCAGGCGGGCGCGGTTGGCAATTTCAACGCTGGGCAATTCACGAAACAGTTGCAGCTCGGCGCGTTTATTCCGGAGATCGATCCGAAATTGCGCGGAATTCCGACGATGCATACTGAAGCGGCGTGCGCATCAGGGGCGCTGTCGGTGTTGCTCGGGGCAGAATGGATCATGGGTGGGTTTTACGACGTGGTGCTGGTCGTTGGCGCGGAACAGCAGAAGACGATGTCGTCGCTCGATGGCTCGGATGTGCTTGGCGCGGCTGCCGATTATCACAATGAAAAGCCGGAGTACGGCGATTTCATGTTTCCCAAATTATTCGGACGCATCGCGCAGATTTACATCGACAAATATGGTGCGACCGAAGCGGACCTGGCGCGAGTCGCATGGAAAAATTATGCGCACGCCAAGTTGAATCCGCTCGCGCAAATGCGCGACGCCGATCTTACGTTCGATTGCGCGTCGCAAGTCTCCGATAAGAATCCGAGCGTCGCGCCGCCTCTCAAAGTTTCCGATTGTTCGCAGATCACCGACGGCGCTGCATCGGTTGTTCTCGTTTCCGGAAAATATCTGGACAAGATCGGCCGCGACCGGAGCAAGACCGCTCGGTTGTTTGGCTACGGCCACACGACCGATTATTTGCCGCTCGACAAAAAAGATGCGCCAACGTTCTCGACCGCACGCAAAGCGGCGGAGAAAGCTTTTCGCATGGCAAACCTGACTCCGCGCGATCTGCAAGGCGCCGAGGTGCACGATTGCTTTTCCATTACTGAAATTGTCGCTTACGAAATTCTCGGGCTCGCAGAGCCTGGCAAAGGCGTGGAGCTTGTGAAAAGCGGCGCGACGACGTTGCCGCAGGTGCGCACGGAAAAATCCAAAGCGCCATTTGAAATTCCGGTGAACGCAGGCGGCGGTCTGATTGGGGACGGCCATCCTGTGGGCGCGACCGGCGTTCGCCAGGTGTTCGAAGCGTATCAGCAGCTCACGGGACAGGCCGGCGCGCGCCAAATTGAGAACGCGAAAAAATTCCTCACGTTCAACATGGGCGGCAGCCTTACGACTTCCGTGGCCATGATTTGGGGCCGCGATTGACGTGGCGCAGGCAATCCTACATTAATATCCTCTGTTAAGAGGCAAAGCCCAAAGCGAGCCAGCGGGGCGGTGAAGCGAGCGCCGACACAAGCAGGGTGTGCGGGGCGCGGAGGGGAAGGGACGTGCAGGCGCTGGGGGACGTGCTGCGGGAGACGGGAATCAGCAGCACGCCAGCGGAGCGACCGACAGAGGATACTAATGTAGCTGTTCGCTAGCGCTCAAGGCGGGCAAGATGCACCGCCCGTACCCGGCGCTGTCGCTCCGCTCCAGCCAGCGAAGCTGGCAGCTCACACGCGAAATGCATTTCGTCTGTGAGCCAGCGCCTGCCTGCGTGGCACCGCCTTCCAAGCGATATCTGATCGGCAAGATGCCGATGCCACGGGGGTAGCGCGATTGCCTGCGTCACTCCTCTGCGTCCAAAATGCGAGCCACGCACGTTTCTATTGATGTGACCTCGCTTGCGATAGAAGAACTGCCCGATGTGATAAAGGAGGACGTAGAGGAATACCTCGAGAACCATCCGCGCAGTCCAGCCGCACGGATGCGCCCACGAATGGGAATGGTTGGCGACATCTGGCTCGCCTTTGTCGGGCCGAAGCTACGAACGGGCGCTAGCGGACTAGGTCACTCGCCGCGCGGCGCGCTGGAAGATTTCAATCGGCACTTCATGGAACCGCTTATTTCGTCAAACGGCTGGGGACTAAACTAGCCCTCCGATTTTACAGTTCAGCGATTCGACGATTCACATGAAAGTTCCCTTCACGCTCGGGGAGGTTGGCCACTTTGGTTTAGCTGTGTGCGATCCGAAGAAGAGCGCGAAATGGTTCGAGCGCGCGTTGGGATTGCGCAAGGAATTCGATTTCGAAAATGGCGTCGCAGTCGGCAACGACTATGTGACGATCGCGCTGTTCAAAGGCAAACCATCGCCTGAAACGATTGATCATATGTCGTTCCATTTGCCAGACATGACCACGCTGCGAAAAGCGCTCGCACATTTGAAGAGTATCGGCGCCGATATGGAAGATCCGGGCGAGGAAATTGGTCCGGAAGGTCCGGGATCGAAAAATATGGGCCTTTGGTTCCACGATCCTGACGGCTACCGCTGGGAATTAAGCGTGCTTGGCGGGAAATAGCTTACGGCTTCCGTTGGCACTGCATTGAAGCCGGAACTCCGTCGTGCGCTGCGCACTCAAAAGTGCCTCCGTTGACGCAATATTTAAGGCCCTTAGCTTTTTTCAACGAAAATGATCACTGCATCAGAAAAAGGGAACGGGAAAGAGTTCGTCTCGCACGCGCCAGGTTATTGGTCCCGCGACGGCGGGACACCGGAACTCTGGAACGATTGGAAATGGCAGCTTAAGAACAGAGTCACGTCGCTGGCTCAACTCGAAACGCACTTGGACCTCGGCGATGAGGAGCGAAGCGGCGTTTTGCTGTCGGGCGACAAACTCGCGCTGGCGATCACGCCGCACTTTTTTAACCTTGTGCCGCGAAACAACCCGGAGGACCCGATCCGGCGTCAGGTGATTCCGCGGATCGAAGAAACGTGGACGTCGCCATACGACATGGCCGATCCATGCGGCGAAGATTCGCACATGCCGGTGCCCGGACTAGTGCATCGCTATCCGGACCGCGTCTGTTTCTGGTGACGGACCGTTGCGCCAGTTACTGCCGCTATTGCACCCGGAGTCGCGTGGTGAGCGGAGTCGGCGAACAGGAATTGCACACGAATTTCGAGGAAGCGTTTCGTTATCTGGAAAAGCACACTGAGGTGCGCGACGTGCTTTTGAGCGGTGGCGACGCTCTTATTTTCAGCGACGAGAAGCTCGACAAGCTGCTTGTCCCGATTGCGCGCGATTCCGCACATCGAGTTTCTCCGCATCGGCACGCGCGTCCCAATTTTCCTGCCGCAACGCATCACGCCGGAGCTATGCGCGATGCTGGCGAAATATCATCCGCTCTGGATGAGCGTTCACGTCAATCATCCGCGCGAGCTGACGATCGAAGTGAAGCAAGCGCTGGAACGCCTGGCCAATGCCGGCATCCCGCTCGGAAATCAGAGCGTGTTGCTTGCCGGTGTGAACGACGACCTGGAAACAATGAAGACGCTCGTGCACAAGCTGCTCATGTGCCGGGTACGCCCTTATTACATTTACCAATGCGACCTGATCAATGGATCATCGCATTTGCGCACGTCGGTTGCGAAAGGGATCGAGATCATTGAAGGCCTGCGCGGTCACACTACTGGCTATGCCGTGCCGCAATTCGTCATCGACGCGCCCGGCGGCGGTGGCAAAGTGCCCATTAATCCCGGCTACATCCTCTATCACGACAACGAAAAAATCGTGATCCGCAATTACGAAGGCAAAATCTTCGAGTACCCGGAAACCGGAAACGCGAACGTCCAGTTCGCTCCCCAGCGCGAGTACCACGACGAGTATCTCTATTCATAAGCCTTTCTGTCATTCCGAGCCCTTCGACTCTGCTCAGGACAGGCTCCGTCGAGAATGAAGCACCGCGTTTTGAAGGCCCCACCTTGCTTCGTATTTTCTCTCCTTAGCGAATGTTGTGTGAATTTTGTGTAAATTTTGGGCTTGCGTATTAAAGAATGCGGCGTGTAAAGTCCGCATTCTCGTTCTTCTCAACCTCTTTCACCTTATGAACCAACGTCTAATCTCCGAAATTGGCCGCACTCAGCGGCTTGAAATTATTAACTCGCTCAAGCGCACCAAGGGAATGTCTGTCAACGAGCTCGTGGGAAGAATGAACATGAGCTACATGGGCATTAAGCAGCATTGCATCACCCTTCACCGCGACGGTTATCTGGACACCTGGCGGCGTCCGCAAAGAATGGGCCGGCCGGAGATGGTGTATCGGCTTACGCGCCGGAGCCATGATCTTTTTCAGGCCGACAGTCATCAATTCACTCTGGATCTCTTGAAATCGGCCCAGGAAATCTACGGACCAAACGCGCCGGAGAAGCTCCTTTACAGCATTTTCAAAAAGAAGAGCGCGGCGCTCAAAGCGAAGGCGAAGGGAGACACGCTGGCAGAGCGCGCGAAGTGGCTCGCACATGTTCGCGACGGGGAAGGCCACATGGCCCAGTTCGTCAACAACAAAGACGACGGCGGCCCTCGCATTCTCGAGTGTCACTCCCCGATCCTGAATCTGCTGGAGCGTTACCCAATCATTGGGCGGTTCGAGCAGGACATGTTCGAAGCCGTCCTGGGCACCCGCGTGCGGCGCGAAATGATTCGCAACTCGGGTCTATACGAGTGCGCGTTTCATTTCTCGGCGTAGGAGCGATCAAGAGTCGCGCATTGCAAAACGGCTGTAGAGTCCGCTGTCTCAGCGGACAGTGCCGAGTGCGCTGAGACAGCGCACGCTACAGCATTTGTTCTTTCGCTCCACGTGAATCTCGGTTGATTGATCGTTCATGGCTGGGGCGTTTCCATCCGTTGTCATCGAGAACCTGCAGCCGCTAATCGAGGGCGGGCGCTACCCGATAAAGCGAATCGTTGGCGAAGATCTCGCCGTCGAGGCAGACATTTTTAAGGATGGACACGACGTGGTGGCGGCCGTTCTGAAGTGGCGCGTTCTGGGGCAACGCGCGTGGCGGGAAACGCCCATGATTTTCGTCGATAACGATCGCTGGCGCGGGGTTTGCACGCTCTATGACGAGGCCGTTCACGAATACACCGTCGAGGCTTGGACAGACACTTTTCGCAGTTGGCAAAGCGAGTTCGCAAAGAAATTTGAGGGCGGCGTTTCTGATCTGCGAAGCGAAGCACTGGAAGGCGCGGCGATAGTGAAAGCTGCCGCCAGGCGCGCGCGAGCTCGAGCGGACGCGGTGCGACTGCGCGAATTTTCCGAACAAATCTCCACGGCAGCCAATTCAGAAATCTACGCCATCGCGAAATCCGGCGAGCTGGAGGTGCTAATGGCGACCTATCCCGATCGCTCCGCCGCGGCGCAATATGCTCCCGCTCCTCGCGTCGTGGTCGATCGGCAGGCGGCATTGTTCGCAGCGTGGTACGAATTTTTTCCGCGCTCGGCGGAAGGCCGCGGCGACCGGGGATCGACATTCCGCGATTGTCTGCCGCGGGTGGACGACGCAAAGGCAATGGGGTTCGACGTCATTTATTTTCCGCCAATTCATCCGATTGGTCACACCAATCGCAAAGGCAGAAACAACTCGATCACATGCGATCCGGGCGATCCGGGCGTGCCGTGGGCGATCGGCAGCGAAGCTGGTGGACACAAAGCAGTCGAGCCTTCGCTCGGCACGCTTGCCGATTTCGACTGGCTGCAAAAAGAGGTGGGCAAACGCGGAATGGAAATTGCCCTCGATTTCGCGATCAATTGCTCACCCGATCATCCGTACGTCAAAGAGCATCCCGATTGGTTCTACAAACGGCCGGATGGCACAATTAAGTACGCGGAGAACCCGCCAAAAAAGTACGAAGACATTTATCCGCTGAATTTTCGGTGTGAGAACTGGCGCGAGCTCTGGGCCGAGATGAAGAGCGTCGTGTTGTTTTGGGCCGAGCACGGAGTGCGGATTTTTCGCGTGGACAATCCGCACACTAAGCCGGTCGCGTTTTGGGAATATTTGATCACGGGCGTCCGCGAAAAATATCCCGACACGATTTTTCTCTCCGAAGCGTTCACCCGTCCAAAGATGATGAAGGCGCTGGCCAAAACCGGGTTTAATCAGAGCTACACCTACTTCACGTGGCGAAACACGAAGCGGGAGCTCATCGAATATTTTACGGAACTGACTCAAACCGAAATGAGCGAATACTTTCGCCCCAACCTCTGGCCAAACACGCCCGACATCCTGGCGCCTGTTCTTCAGGAGGGCGGACGGCCGGCGTTCATGACTCGCGTGCTTCTGGCGGCGACGCTCTCGCCGCTTTACGGCATCTATAGCGGCTACGAATTGTGCGAGAACAAGGCTTTGCCTGGTCGCGAGGAATATCTCGATTCCGAAAAATATCAGTTCAAGGAACGCGATTGGAACGCGCCGGGAAACATCAAAGACTGGATCGCGCGTATAAACAAAATCCGCAGGGAAAATCGCGCGCTCCAGATGTACACCAATTTGCGATTTTACCACGCCGACAATGACGCCATTCTGTTTTACGGCAAGATGAGCCCTGCACGGGACAACATCATTCTCGTTGTTGTAAATCTGGATCCGTATCGAAAGCAGAACTCGTTTGTCTATGTGCCGATTGAAGAATTTGGCCAGATGGAAGGCGACGAGTATCAAGTGCACGATCTGTTAAGCGACGCGCGCTACACTTGGCGCGGCCGGCAAAATTACGTCGAGCTCGATCCGGAGATTCAACCGGCGCACATCTTTCTAGTGCGCCGCTGAGTGACGCAGACAATCCTGTCTGCGTGGTGTCAAGGAGGGGCGATCTCCAGATCGCCCAGCGGCGGACTAGATGTGAAGTTTCAGGAGATTGTTCATGCAGCGGGGATTTGGGAAGATGGCGTTGTGCAAACAACCAACCACCCAATCCCAGCGCATGAACATTCATCCTAATGCCAGATTAACCCTGCGTAGTCGAGAAGCTCTTGTCCAATCGATCCTCAATCGAAGGCTGACGGCGAAGGCCGCCGCGGCGGCCTTCGTCGTCAGCGAACGCACAGTCCACAAGTGGCTGACCCGTTATCGCACTGGTGGAGTCGCTGCCCTGGCTGATCGCTGTTGCGCACCGCACAACAGGCCCAGCAAAACTTCGCCAGCCCAAGTTGCTGTCGTGCTTTGCTTGCGTCGTTTACGGCTGCCTGCCTTTCAAATCGCTCGGCAGTGTGGGCTGTCCAAGGCCACTGTCTCGCGCATCTTGCGCGCCCATTCTCTTCATCGCCTTTGCCTGCTGGATCCGCCTCCGCCAGCGCGCCGCTATTGCCGCGCCACTCCAGGCGAACTCATTCACCTGGACATCAAAAAGCTGGCCCGAATCGAGCAACCCAGTCACCGGGTTACCAACAACCGCAGAGACCGCGTCAGGGGAGCCGGCTGGGAGTTTGTTCATGTGGCCATCGATGATGCTTCGCGCATCGCTTTTGCTCGCATCATGCCCGATGAAGGAAAACAAAGTGCGCTGGCCTTCCTTCAAACAGCGCTTGGCTACTTCAGTTCTGTGGGTGTAGAAGTCCAATCGATTATGACCGACAACGGCGCATGCTACATCTCAAAGCTCTTCAGAAACGGCGTGAGCGCTCTGCGCCTGCGCCAGCTCTTTACCCGTCCCTACACACCACGCACTAACGGCAAAGCCGAACGCTTCATTCAGACCAGCCTGCGCGAATGGGCCTACGCTCGCACCTATCAGCACTCAAGCATCCGCGCCGACTATCTGCCCCTCTTCCTTCACCACTACAACTGGCACCGACCCCACTGCGCTCTTCAACACAAGCCTCCCATCTCCCAACTTCGCCTCACCCTGAACAACGTCTTGAGACTCCACAACTAGAGACCGCCGCTCCTTGCGGGTGCCAGGCAGGAATCAGCCTCACGCGTACGGTAGTGTTTTCGCGTCCCCTCTCGGAGAAGGGGAGAGGACAGAGGTGGGGGGTTCGAGTTCGAAGCCAACTTTGTGTAGTCAACCCTCAACCTCCCCCTCTCCCTTCGAAAGGGAGAGGTGACCGGCAAAGCGCATCTATGAACAATTCACTGAAATGGAACTCTAATACTCAATGTCTTGCCCGCGCGCATTTGCATCCGTTAATCGCCCCGCATATCGTTACCGAAATTTCTGGCATGAAGATTTGGGTTGTTCTGTTTGTCGCGCTGGCGAGCGCGTCGCCTGTGATTGCACAGGAACCTACTCCCGCTCTGGTACCCCAACATTCGCAGACCATCATGGAGACGCTCCTCAAAGCCGGGCCGGTGATGATTCCGCTGTTTTTGTTGTCGATTTTTTTCGTCGCGCTCGTGGTCGTTTACCTGATGACGATCCGGCGAGGCGCAGTGGTTTCGAGCGGTTACATGGCTACGGCCGACGCGCTCTTGCGTAAACGCGATTATCTGGGTTTGCTCGCTGTTTCCAATCGGCACGGTGAAGCGGTTGCGCGGGTCGTGCAAAAAATGCTCGATTTCACTACCAAGAATCCGCATGCGGATTTCCAGCTGGTTCGCGAAATTGCGGAGACGGAGGGAACGCGGGTCGCGGCGAGTCTGAATAATCGCGTGATTTACCTCGCTGACATCGGAATGATTGCGCCGCTGCTCGGGCTGCTGGGCACGGTCTTCGGCATTATCCATTCCTTCGGTGCGCTTGGAGCCGATATTGGATCGGCGCGGTACGTGGCGTTGTCACGCGGGATCAGCGAGGCGCTCGTTAACACGGCCGCTGGCCTGGCAATCGGCATTCCAGCGATGATGTTTTATGCTTTCTTCCGCGGCAGAGCGCAAAAGCTGATCTCAGAATTGGAAGCTGCTTCGACGCACGTCCTGGCTTTGCTGTCGTTGCAATACGGCAAGCGGACAGAGCGAACTCCTGTGTTGATCGAGGACGAACTGTAAGACTGCATTATTCCGATGAACTTGCGAGGTCACGCGCCGATGCATCATCCCGGTATCCAACTGGCGCCGCTGGTTGATGTGCTGCTGCTGCTGTTGATCTTTTTTCTGCTGACGTGGAACGCAGCGCGCACCGAAAACGAACTCGACGTGAAGGTGCCAAAAGCCTCGGCTGCGAGGGAGAAAAGTGCGCCGATTGGCGACGTTGTCGTGAACGTAAAGGCAGACGGCAATGTGGTCGTTAACCGCCGCACGCTAACCGGTCCCGAACTGACTGAATTGCTGAAGAGCCTGGTTCAATTAAACTCCGAGCAAGCTGTGGTGATTCGTGGCGACGAAGGCGGCGCCTACAAAAATATCATCGACGTCTTAAACATTTGCACTGAGGCAGGGATAAGCAACGTGGCCTTCGCGACCGCGAAATGAAAAAGGAGCGGCAGAATCGCCCTTTTTCGACCTTAGCAGAATACGGCAACCTGAGAATGAAAGCGATGCGAAGACGCCTCGCACTCCCAAAGCACTTCGTGCGATATTCAGCCATGACGCCAATTCTTTTTCGCGTCAGCTTTTGGAGTGCGCACGCGTCCCCGCGTCGCTTTTGGCAGTACATCGTGCGAGGATCAGTAGGCTTGGCGACGCTGCTTTGGAGTGCGAGCATCGCCTTTGCCCAATCGCAGCCGGAAGTTCGCCGGGCCCAGCCAGTCGATGAGCCGCCGGTCCAACGCGCTGTCCCCGCGCAAGATTCAATCGACAGAGTTCTCCGCTCTCTAAAGGAGGACTCTTCACAGCCATCACAGCATGAAGGCGAGGACGCAGCTCAGCGTCAGCTCGATTACGCCAACGCGCTATTCACTCGCAAGCTTTATGATCTTGCGGCTCCGGAATATCAAAAGTACCTGGACGATTACCCGGGAAGTCCTGGCCGGGCCAACGCCTACTTCTCGCTGGGCGAATGCCATCGAAATCTCAATCATTCTTCGAGCGCTCGTACAAATTTTCAGAAAGTGCTGAACGATTACGGTGACAGCGAGTTCGCTGCACCCGCGGCATACGCGCTCGCTGAAATGGCGTTCACTGACAAGGATTACGCCACGGCGCTTCCGCTCTTTCATCGTGCGGCTGCGAAATCAAAGGAGCCGACAGTAACACTTTCCGCGCGCTACTTCGAGGCGCGTTGCCTCGAGGCAATCGGTCGCAAGGACGAAGCCGCTGATATTTACGTGCAAGTCGCCGATGCCGGAAATCAAAATCCGTATCGCGAAGACGCGCGAGTCACGGCAGCATCCATCTTCGCGGGCAAAGGAAGAAAAGTTGATGCGCTGAAACAATACGAAGCGCTCGCCAATGAATCTCAAAAACCGGCATTAAAAGCGGAGTCGGCTGTGCGCGGCGGCATGCTCGCGCTCGAACTCGTTCAAGCCGACAAAGGCAAGATTGACAAAGCGATGGCCGATAGAGCCGCCGCGTTGTTGCAAAAGGGCCGCGGCCTGCCCGAAGCCGGAAAATTCCGGGCGATCGCGCAAGTCGGTTTGCGCAAGTTGCAATACCAGACTGGCCAATACGCGCAGTTGCTGGCCGATTACAAAAAGGAACTCGAGAAGCTTCCGGATGCTGCGCAGGCCGAGGTATTGTTGCTCGCGGCAAATAGTGAGCGACAGCTCGGTCACCCAAAGGAAGCCGAAGCGCTGTATCGCCAGATTATCGCGAACTATCCAGACCGCGAGGAAGCGAAGGACGCTGCGTACCAGCGGCTGATCAACGTTTACAATTCCGATCCGTCGGCACTAAACGCCGCGGTGGACGAATTCCTGGCAACGAATCCTACAAACGAGCGCGCCGACGAAGCGAAGCTGTTAAAAGCCGAAGCACTCTACAAACAGCAAAATTACAC
Source organism: uncultured Verrucomicrobiae bacterium (assembly GCA_963741065.1). Classification (GTDB taxonomy): domain Bacteria; phylum Verrucomicrobiota; class Verrucomicrobiia; order Chthoniobacterales; family UBA10450; genus Udaeobacter. Next base: position 70,912 of record CAVUGV010000013.1, read on the forward strand.
AGAAGCAGCGGCAATTTACGGCGAATTGCGCGCGTCTGAGCTTTCCCCACGGCTGCGCGCCGAAGCGGCTTACAAACTTGGCTTGTGCCACATCCAGACGAAAAACCCTCCCGGCGTAATCGAGGCTTTCACGTATTATGTGCAGACGTTCCCGGATGGTTCGCAAGGGCCCGCCGCTCTCGCTCAGCGTGCGTTGGCATACCAACAAAGCCAAAACTACAGCGCCGCTCTTACGGACTTGAACATCATCCTCGCCAAGTATCCCAAAGCCCGCGAGCGCGAAGCGACCTTGCAACTAAAGGCCCTTATTCTTGGCCAACAGGAAAATACCAAGGGCATGGTCGAAACTTTCCGGCAACTCCTGAAAGAGTTTCCCAAGAGCTCCGTTGCAGCGCAGGCGCAGTATTACATCGGCAAGACGGCGTTTGAGGCAAAGGATTACAAGACCGCGTTGACCGCGCTGAATACCGCCCGCCAACTCAACAAGGACCAGTACTACAATCTCGCGTCGCTTCGGATCATTCTGTGCCAGTTTTATCTGAAAGATCGGCCTGCGCTCACCAAAGAGGTGAACGACTTCATAGCCAACAGTCCTAACACAAATGTGCCGCCAGAGGTCCTGGAGTGGCTCGGGATTGAATATTACAACGAGAAAAATTTCCAAGCCGCGGAAAAATACCTGAGCGCGCTTCGAAAAACCGACAATCCGGGCAGCGTGAAACCCGATTATTTGTTTTATCTTGGGGACGCGGCCACGAAGCTAAAACATTTGCCGGAAGCCGAGGAAGCGTTTGCCAGGTATCTGCTGACTGCGAAAGACCCCGCTGGAAAGGCGAAGGTGTTACTTGCGCTGGGCGGAGTGAAGATCAGCGCGCATAAACCGGACGAGGCCCAGAAGATCGCCGAACAAATCATGACGCTGCAACCGGAGGGCCGCGTGAACGCCGAAGCGCGTTTGCTCGCAGGCGAAGTCCAGCTCGAGCGCGGAAATTTCGATGACGCCGGCAAAGCGTTTAAGGGCGTCGCGCTGCTTTACGATGATCCAGCGATAACTCCGCGCGCGCTTGACAAAGCCGCGCTGTCATATCGGCAAGCAGGGAAAACCGACGAAGCAGATCGCCTGTCGCACGAGCTGCGCGAGCGCTATCCCAATTACGCCGGCGGGTAGTATGCTGAACGCATCCTGATCCGCTAGAGCAAAACGGTTGATTCCAACGGGCGAACGATCTGGATTGCAGACGCGCATTGCTGCGACGGGAAGCGTTTCCTTGTGCGGCATGCCAAAAGCGCGCGTCGGTTTCAAATTTGCGCGAGGCAGGCGAATCGTGTTATAGATGATAAACTCGAGGTCGCTTGCAGAACGTCACTGCAACGCTCCCCAGGCACATATGACTCGCACAAGCATGGCAACCGGACTCCATTTTGAACCGCCTGGGCCAGGATCGTGGGCGCAAGACCCAGTGCATATGCCGCGCCCGATGACGCGCTACTACCAGGAGACCCATCCCCCCGCCTTCAAGAAGGGCACGAACGACTTCGCCCGCTTCTACGGGTTGCTCATCGACGGCCTCCAGATGGGCTACGTAAACGGCTTCGGCTACCGCCATGTATTGCCGGTTCCGGACGCCGAAATCCCTGAGCGCTTTCAGCGAGCTGAACAAGTCTTCGCGCAGAAGCTCTGGCGGGAGCAGCTTCGCGACTGGGACGAGAATCGCAAACCATCCTCTATTGCCACCCACCGGGAGCTGCAGGCCGTCGATCCGGACGCCCTCTCCGACGCGGAGCTGGTCGCCTATCTGACGCGCTGCCGCGACCACCATTCGGCCATGATCGCCCAGCACATGCGCTTCACCGCTGGTGCCTTGATCCCAACCGGGGACTTCCTCGCACACGTTGGAGACTGGACGGGCCTGCCGCCGTCCGAGCTACTGGACCTGATGCGCGGTTCGGCAGTGGTGTCCGCGGGTGGCTCCGACGAGATGGAGCGCCTGAAGAGGGCGTTCGCCCAGGACGCCGCTGCCCGCAAGGTCCTCGCGTCCGACGGCGACCCCGCACAAGTGCTCGCGAGCTTGCGTTCACTCAGGGACGAAGCAGGCGCGGCGATCTCCGGCTACCTCGACCTGGTTGGTAACCGCCTCATCGACGGCTTCGACATCGCCGAGCCCACAGCGCTCGAATTGCCGGACGCACTCGTTAGGGCAATGCGCATCGCTGTTTCCGGAGAAGCCCAGGCCGCCTCGGACGTGGATGCCCGCGTTGCCGAAGTCCGCACCCAAGTCCCGGCGGCGCACCAAGCCGAGTTCGACGAGCTCCTCGGGGAGGCCCGCTTGACCTACCGCCTCCGCGACGAGCGTGGCGTCTATAGCGACATTTGGGCCTCGGGCCTCATGCGGCGCGCCGCCCTTGCGGCTGGCCGGCGCGTCGCGAGTCGCGGCGGCATTGCCGCCCCTCAACAGATGCTGGACGCCAGCCTTGACGAGATGTGCGCGCTGGTCACCGGCGCCGGTGACCCGTCCGCAGACGAACTAGCCAAGCGCGCCGAATACCGTGCCGCCTACACCGCCAAAGATGCTCCGCCCCTCCTCGGCCCTCCCGAACCGCCTCCACCCGACCTCGCCGCGCTGCCCCCATCCGTCGCCCGCGTCATGCGCGCAATCTTCATTGCCCTGGGCCACCTCTTCGGCAGCTCCCAAGCGCAGCACGAGGAAAAAGTCCTCTACGGACTCGCCGCCAGCAAGGGTGTGTACGAAGGGCCCGCACGTCGCGTCTCCGGCCCCTCCCAGTTCGGCCGGATTGTTAAGGGCGACGTGCTCGTCACCGAGTCAACGACCGAGGCCTTCAACATCCTCCTCCCGCTCCTTGGCGGGATCGTCACTGACGACGGCGGCCTCCTTTCACATGCGGCGATCATCTCGCGCGAGTACGGCATCCCTGGTGTCGTCGGCACCCGCGAGGCCACCGAACGCATCGCCGATGGCGTCCTTGTTCGCGTCGACGGCGATGCCGGCGAAGTCACGGTGCTCGGGTAGAAGTGAAAAAGGTCGTCCCCTTCACGAAAGCCTGCGAGAGATCGCTCTTTGGATCCAAGGCCGTCGGGCTCGGCGACGCCGCGCGACAGGGCCTCCCGGTCCCCCCCGGCGTCGCGCTGTCGGGTGACTTGGTCGAAGCCGTCGCCTCGGGGGACGACAAGGCCATCGAAAAGCTGGCGAAGGCCATCGCCGCCTTGCCGCCTCCGTTTGCGGTTCGGTCGTCAGCTGTTGACGAAGACAGTGCAGCGGCGAGCTTCGCCGGCCAGCACCTGACCCTGCTCAATGTTCATTCGGCCGCCGATGTCCCCGGTGCCGTCCGCGAAGTCTGGTGGTCTGCGAACTCCGACTCGGCCATTACGTATCGCCAGCGTGTGGGCTTGTTCACCCGGCCGAGCGTCGGCGTAGTAGTCCAGAGGCTCCTCAACCCCACCGTCGCCGGCGTCATGTTTACCGAGAATCCGGTCACCGGTGCCGATGAGCGCGTGATCGAAGCCAGTTGGGGTCTAGGTGAGGCCGTGGTCAACGGCCTTGTCGTCCCGGACCACTTCCGCCTTGACCGTTCCGGCCAAGTGCTGGAGCGCAAGGCCGGCCGCAAGCGCATCGCGATCCGCTCGCTCCCGAACGGCGGCACCTTTGAGGAGCAAGTGCCGCCCGCGCAAGTAAACCAAATCTGCCTCGACGACACGCAGCTCGCCGTCCTGGGTGATCTCGCCCTGCAGTGTGAGAAGGTTTACGGCCCGCGGCGCGATATCGAATGGGCTTTCCAAAATGGGACGCTCTACCTTCTGCAGTGCCGCGCCATCACCACTGGGAAGGCCCGTAGCGAGGCACCACCGCCCGGCCCGCCCCCACGCGACCCCCTGGCCGCCCTTCAGCGCGTCCAGCTCTTTGCCGATCTTGACCGGAGGCAAGTCGAACAAATCGCCCGCGTGCTTAAGCTGCGCCCCTTCTCGAAGGGAGAGACCGTCATTCTGGAGGGCTCCGGAGGTGCCGCCTTCTTCTTCATAGACTCCGGGGAGGCCACGGTCTCAAGCAAAGGCGTCCAGCTTGCCACCCTCGGCCCGGGCGACTACTTCGGCGAGATCGCCCTGATAGACGGCGGTCCCCGCTCAGCCACGATAACCGCTATGACCGACCTGGTTTGCTATGGGCTCACCTTCTGGGAGTTTCGTCCGCTGGTCGAAAGGAACAGCGCCATCGCGTGGAAGCTTCTTCAGGCCCTGGCAAAGCGGTTGCGCGCCGCAGAGCCGAAATAGCACTCGTATCTCTCACTGGGCAGATCGAAATGCTTACTGCGGGCTTGCAAAAAGTGAGCGCACAGCTCGAAGCGAGCAAACCTGCGCGGCAAGTGGTCAACAATCCCTAGAGGGTCTCGAACACGTTGCCAGCCGCATCGTAAACGCGAAGCTACGTTACGCGTAACCTGTCGCCGCAGCCTTGCGCGCAGGCGGAAACTTCGGCGAAGGCGGGGATCCGCGGTCTCCCGTAAGCCTTTTTTTGCCATGCCCGCCAAAATTTTCCGAAGGAAAGGGTAAAGGCCAGAAATGAGTTCTCAAGACGAGAGTTCACCGAAAGCCAAAACAAGAAAGAAAAATAAATAACATGAAAACAAAAATCATCAGCAAACTCCTTCTTAGCCTCGGCTTGGTGTTCGTGCTTGGGAGCGCGATCACGCAGGTGCGCGGCGATACATCGGCAACTCCTCCTCCTGGGGAATTCCCGGCTGTCACTATTCATAGCACGGATAATGTTATCCGGGGAAAAATCGGTTCATTCGTCCTGGATATGAGGCAGTCCACGTCCAGTGAGAAGGGTGACAACCCGTACAACCCCTACCACCCTTACATAAACTTCTCCGTTAGCGGCACCGCTATCCCAGGAGTTGATTACGTTGCGATTGCGTCCCCGGCCTTCATCGCACAATCGGGCTTCGGCGTAATCCACGTCCAAACGTTGCCCAATGCCAGAGGATCATCCTCCCGCCAAGCGTACAGCGTTGTGATAACCCTGAACTCTGGCGCAGGATATTCAATAGGAAAACCTAACTCAGCCACAATGTGGATTAAGCCTTGAGTATAAGTCTTCGAAAGGCGGCAATAACGGCGCGCTGCGCTGTCCCCAGAGAGCTTTCTGGGCGGCGCGGCGTCGCTACGTTGGTGCGTAGCTTTCCGGTTGCGGTGGCGTTCCCGTTTATCGCTGCCAGCGCCTTGGCCGAAAAGCTTGGAGGTATTCAACAATGATACCGGCGCGACCACCGTGTTCATGGGCGGTGCAGGCCCATAAAAAGATAGAGCCACTAAGTTCACAATCAGTCGTCACGCTTCACTGCATGGCGGCTTTTTGTTTCACGCGCGTAACGCTCACGGCTCTTTGAAATCGCCCGCGTGCTCGTGCGTTTCAATCAGAGCGCCAGGCGCATCGTAAACGCGAATCACAGCATCGTGTGATCGGCTGCGAAACTTCGCGTAGTCAACTGCATTGCTGATTGCGTTTGGCTTGCCGTACCACAGACGACCGAACGGAAGCGCATCGGAAATTAGATCAACGCCGTGATAATCTTTGCGCGGGCGGACTTCGTAAACGTGTTATGGCTACCGCAAACCACGGAGTATCGAGTCGATCATAATCCGCCTTCCGAGTGAGTTCCTAAAACTTGTGCGGCACTCTTTGCTTTTTCAGGCGGCAAGTATTTTTGCCAATCAACGATTGTAAAATGCCACCATTCAGTACGTAAGCCGCAAAAACCAGCCTTGTGCATAGCGTACTTCAGCAAACGCACATGTCCGTCTATTTCGCGGGCTTCAGCAAACTTCAGCAAACGCACATGTCCGCCTTTTTCGAAAGATAAACCCATGTAAGGCAACATTGCAGCGGGAGTAAACTCGTCAAAGTCCGTTGGCATGCGGACGTCGCGGTTCCGTGAGTCGACCAGGGTGGCGTCGACGGCGATACCCCAACTATGCAGCGAGCCGGCGCCGATTTCGGGATTGGCAACGTAATCACTGTTGTGTGACGCCTGCCAGAGCATGGCCTGCACTTCTACCGGCCGATACGCATCCCAGATTTTGAGGCCATATTGGTAACGCCGCAGAAAGCTCTGGGCCCCAGCCAAAGCTGAGGCGACTTCGGGACGAGCAAGTGCGTGTGTTCCACGGGGATAAAGCGAATGTCCAAGGAAATTATTTCGGCCCGCATAGCGCAACTCGACGGTGATCGTCGGATCAACCGATCGGACATCAACAAAAGGTTCGCTGGCATTTGCGTCCGTTGAGACCAGCGCTGCCATTCCGGCAACTAATAAAACGGACATTTTATAGGGTCGCATTTTCGGCTTTTGGTTGCTTCAGCCACGGCTCCGACAGGCGCAAGTGGCAGCAGATTGAATCACAACTGTGCCGAATTATTCAGCATTTAGAAAGCAGAATCCACCTCTTTCAATTTGTCCCGCCTGCTCATGCGTTTCGATCACGCTCCCCGCATCATCGTAAAGGCGGATCACAGCATCATGCGAGCGGGCTGCCATGCTTGGCCTAGCCGACTTCGTTGCTGACCGCATTAGGCTCGCCATACCACAACCGACCGAATGGCAGCGCATCGGAAAATTAGATCGACGCCGCGCTCGTCCTTGCGCGGGCGGACTTCGTAAAGGTGGTTCGCTTTCACTTTCGGCGCGGCTTCAAACGCCTCAAGTAGTGCCGAGGGTGCGGTAAGCTTTTGTTCGCGTCGATGAAAGCCCAAAGCTGACGTCGTTGCCGACATCATCGTGCATAAAATGAGACTTTGGCCATGAATGCACTCCATTTTGGACCAAGACCACCGCCATCCAGCAGGATTCTTGGGCATCGTTTGAACCCCAAATCGCGGCCGTCACTGTAACGGATCATGCGCCAGTGCATGTGCGGCACAACATGATTGAGAGGGATATCATATTGACGCATCAGTCCGGCTGTGAGTTGCGCGGTGCGGTCGATGGTGATGTCAAGATTGTTGCCCCGGTTTACACACATTTCGATCCCGATGGACGACCTGTTTCCCTCGCCTTCGTAATCAGCATGCTCTCCGGTTTCGTTAGTCGGGAGGGTTTGGTAAATGGAATGATCGTCCACAGTGAAATGCCAGGTGAGAAATCCAGTGCGATTGTGACGGCCTCGGAGCCCCTTGCTCATGGCGAGCGCGTGATGCAGCGCGTCGGCGCTACGAGACGTATTGTCGGTCGAATGAATAGTGATAAATGTCGGACGCATCGGCCGATGCAAGGGACGTCCGCATTTCCCTGGGGGAATGATGCTCTGCGTGATTTTCAATTCGCCTGCACCGGCGGGAGCCGGGCCGCTGATGGCGACGCGTCGGGGATGCGCCGCACAGGAAGAAAAGAGAAGCCCCACCAGGACAACGGCAAGAAACCCAAATGTGCGAAGTTTCACCGTAACCATTCCTGCCGTTTGCGAGACCAAAGCGATTAAAGGCTGCACGGCGAGAAACCTGCCGGATCATTCGGCATTTAGGAAGCGGAAATCAGATCAACGCCGCGATGATCTCTGCGGGCGGACTTCGCAGGTATGACGTGCTTCCGACATCGGTGAGCGAATCGTATAACCAGTCACTACTCGCCCCACCAGACCGTGATGATCGTTGTGCTGAGGTTATTCGCGTGGGTAATATGATGAATTAGGTTAATGCCTTTGGCCTCCAGCCATTCGTTAATCTTACTCTCCAAGGACTGCAGATCGCTGCCCTTAAATATCTTCATCTTCATCAGCAACGCTTCAGTGCCGACCTGGCTGCGGTCAAATCAGAATTTGCGCAGGAATCGTCGAGATGGCATCCATTTGCCGTCGGACAATCAAAAACGATTCTAGCAGAACCATCAAGATAAAGAAGGGCAATAGAAGTGCGTGAGGTATTGGGAGCTAATCGCCAACGATCCCAGCAAACGCGGATGGAGTTTGGGCTGGGTCTCAGCCATTGATTCTTAGGGCCGAACGATCTGGATTGCGGACGCGCATCGCGACGACGACAAGCGTTTCGTTATGCGAGCGGATGGCAGCTTTCGCCACTTCGTTAGAGGAAGCTCTTCGTCTAAATGTTCTTCGATGAACTTGCGCGCTTTCCAGACGTCGACGGGCTCGGCTCGCTGGCGTAAAGCGATTTTCCGGAATTGATCTTGGGGCGGCATCTTGATCACCAAAAAACTACCTAATCGCCCCCGGGGCAGTGCCGCTATTCTTAATTTGGCAATTCCTCACCTAATCTTGCCCCGCTGGGAAAACGGCTGTTTCCAAGCCTAAGCAAGTTCCGCACAGCAAAAAGCAACTTCGGGGGAGCAGGTAACGCATTGCTCTAGTTATCGTGAGCCATGGAAAAAAGGGAAACACAAACTCAAAACCAAAGAAAGAGAGAAAGAAAATGAAAAAATTACCTTTATTTTTAATTGGCCTGATGGCGTGCCTCGCCATCGGGGTATCAACGACACGAGGACAAGTAGTGTATACCCTCGAGGACCTCGGAGTCGTGAAAGACATGCAAACCAGCGAAGTTTTCGCGATTAATCATGGGGCACGTGGCGGGCACGGGTTATAGTGGGTTGGAGAGTTGCGCCTTCCACTAACTATTAAGAAATTCATGGAGGATTCCGGCGGCCTTAACAGCCGCGGATTCGGTATCAGCTCCACGAACATGGTAGTGGGGGACGCCTTCTTTGGCCCAGCAATGGAACCCAGAAGCCACGCTGCCATGTTCAGTGGCGGAGTCGCGAAGGACCTCGGGGTTTTGAACGGCCAGGTGTACAGCCGGGCTAATGCCGCTAACGCAATAGGGCAGGTGGTTGGATTCTCCGGCCCGACGCGCGATAGCAGCGAAAGCCGGGCCTTTATGTGGACCTACCAAACCGGCATGAGGGATATCGGCACGCTGGGCGGTTCATATGCACAGGCGAATGCGATCAACGAGGCTGGGTTCGTAACCGGCACGGCCCAAACCTGGGCTATGTTCGTGACGACCCACGCGTTTATCTATCAGGCGTCTGCGACCGGTGGACAAATGCGCGACCTGGGTATGCTGGGTAGTGGCCTTTCCAGTTATGGCATGGCCATCAACGGCTACAACCACGTCGCCGGCTATTCCACGCTTCAAGCTAACAGCGAGCGCTTTCACGCGTTCTTGCATAATGGCAAGAGCATGATCGATCTCGGATCGCTCGGCGCGAAGGGGACAGATAGCGATGTCAGCGTAGCTCTGGGTGTTAACAAATTGGACCAAGTTGTTGGTTACACCTATCTCCCAGCGCGCGGCGAAATGCCCACCCAGCAAGTGGCTTTTCTCTGGAGGCCAAATAGAGGCGGCGGACAAATGATCAACCTGAATACGCTGCTTTATGGGCCGGGAAAAGACTACCGGTCTTCTCCGCCACAGCAATCAATGACAATGGGCAGATCGTGGCCAACGCATACTATACGCCCACGGGTGATGTGCGCGCGGTTTTGCTAACTCCTACGCCCCCCGATGACTAGTCATGGTCGTTAATAGGATGAAAAAGGACAAACAGCGTCTCTCCGAATTCCGCAAAGTTCGCGAGAGACGCTGCGGCGGGCGCGATGCGGACTTCGACTCAGCGTTTGCTGGCGTGCAGGATAGTCAAACCGACAACATCGCCGTTCTCATATCGCACGACGATATCGTCGTCGGTAATTTCGCTGTCGGTTAGATCCGTTGTGGCCGCACGATTTCATTTCTTTGTCCATTTTTCCTCGGCGAACGTTTTCCATTCGCCTTTTTCCACCTGACGAATCAGCGATGTCCACGTCTTCGCCTGCGAGTCGAACGTGAACTTGTTCGTCAGTGCGCCTTCTTTCGAGTCCCACCGAAATTCAATCGAGTGCTTTTCGTTATCGAGCTTGCCTCGACCGGGCGCGTCGAAACCCGCACCATAAACATCGAGCCAGTGACAGGCGTAAGTTTTTTCGGGCTCAAGAAAGCCAATGAATACGAGCGCTTCGTAGTCCGGCGACTTATCGGCAAAACCGTAATGCAGCCGGATGTAGTGATGCTTAAGGGACCATTCACCGTGCACCGTGCTCTCAATTGTGCGGCCGTTACCCATTTTTCGTTCCACACGCCAGTCGCCGACAAAATTATCGAGGAATGGATCCTTCAGTTCCGGCGGAGGCGGCGCCTGAGCGAAAGCAGTAGTGAGCAACAAGGCAGGAATCAGCAGATATATCAATGTTTTCATCGGTCGTAGCGGAAACATCTAACGAGAAAGAGATTTTTACTCATCTATTTTTACAAAAGTAACTGCGATAAGCCACCCAGCACTTTGACAATCGGTTTCATAATCGATCGAAAGCTTACTACAAAGTGCTGGGTTGGCTGCAGCGCTTGACTCCCCTCATAGGGGTTAGGCGTCATCGGGTTGTTCGGGTAGTCA